>JBIKNF010000028.1:0-8432 GCA_044358835.1 Vampirovibrionales bacterium
TTTTGTCGACGCATTATTTGTAAACGTGGATCCCCCTGAAATGGTCAAACTGGCATTTCCGTAGTTCATGATGGCTCCGCCGTACGCCGTCACGGTAGTACCAGCTAAGTTTTTTCCATTACCTGTAAAGGTCGCTCCATTACTGATGGTGAGTATGGCATTAGTTGTGTTATTAATAGCTCCCCCGTCACTATTAACATAATTAACAAAGTTTCCTGTAAACACGGCTCCTTGATTCAAATCTAAACGCACGCCAGTGCCTCCATTAGAAATCGCTCCCCCTCCTACGGCAGTCGACTCCGAAGCCAAAACAGAAGAGTTTCGATCAAAGGTCGCCAAGCCGTCGATTCTAAACAAACCTGTACTGGTGTTGTTAATGGCTCCCCCTCCACCTAAGCCGTTCGTGGAAGTAGTTGTGTTTAAAGTAAACGTGCTGGCTCCGTTTAAGGTCGTCGTACCTGTGCCTGTCGAAGAAATGGCTCCACCTGAACTACCAGCCCCACTAGCCACACTGTTACTCGTAAACGTCGACGCCCCTGTGATGTTTAAAATACCTGCGTTTTCTTTATAAATAGCGCCCCCGCCTGTGCCGCCTGCGGTGTTGGAGGTGAAAGTAGCTCCCCCTGCAAGCGCAAGCGTACCAGAATAGAGATAGGCTCCCCCGCCTGCAGTGGTGGCGGCGTTACTGGTGAAGGTGGCACCCCCTGCCAACGCCAGTGTGCCACCTTCTAAATAAGCCCCACCCCCTGCGACTGAGGCGGTGTTGGTGGTGAACGTCGCCAAACCGTTAATCGTCGTTGTACCTGATGCGTTATAAATCCCCCCACCACCGATGGCACTGTTAGTATTAAACGCGGCCAAGCCGTTGAGGGTCGTCGTACCAAAGTTGTAAATACCCCCCCCCCCACCGATGGCTCCATTACCGGTGAAAATCGAACCGCTGGTCGCTCCGACCGTAAAAGTTGCTCCAACCGTGTTATTAACCGCGCCACCGTTGGTGAATGCCCCTGTCGTGCGGTTGTTGTAAAACGCCGCGCCTTGGTTGAGGTTCATGACGACCCCTGAACCACTGTTGAAAATCGCCCCGCCATGACTCGTGGCCACGTTGCCAAGCGCGGTGTTGCTACTACTACCAAACGTCGCAAGTCCGTCGACGCGGAATAAGCCGGCGCCGATATTCTGAATAGCCCCACCGCCAGCGGTGGTACTAACCGCTGCTGTACTCGTATTGCTCCTAAACGTGGCGGCACCGTTTAAAGTCGTGGTACCCGTGCCTAGTGAACGAATGGCGCCTCCGCTACCTGATGTAGCGATATTACTTGTCGCGGTGGTGGCTCCTGTCACATTCAAAATAGCTGCACTCGATTTATTGACGGCGCCCCCACTGCCTGCGGTGGCGGTGTTGCTCGTGAGGGCAAGCCCGTTGTTAAAATTTGTCGTACCAGAACTTATGTTTAAGGCGGCGCCTGTGGTGGCACTGTTTTGTAAGTATTGGGCCAGTCCGCCATCGACTCGCAAGTTTTGGACTTTTGTGACCGCAGGGAAGCTTAAGCCTCCTCCAGATGATGTAATGTTAAAGCCGTTGCCTGTGAAAATATACGCATTGGAAGGGATGGTCAAGGGGCTAGAAAGTGTAAAACTGCTGGTGATGTTAATGTTTAAATCAGCACTTTGCAACATGGCAGCGCGGAGTTGTGCATCGTTAGAAACATTGATCACAGCCAGTGCCTGCGGGCTATGTAGCCCACAAAGCAACCCGATTAAAAGAAGGATTATCCTGCCTTTCATCATGTGTTTCTCTCAACTCGATTTTTTTTAATTCGTCATCATTACCTATTATTCGTCATTCCACCCCAAAACTTGATGCTCTATTTAGGGGAATTTATTTAACCGCACCTACGGGAAAAGCCTTTCTCTAGGCTAGGTTTGGTGTGTTCTTTTTATAAATACTTGAGCTATTTCTATCTACCATTGAGATCATGTTCGCCCCTCTTGACTAATCTCAGATAATGTAGCATAACGTCACAGGGCATTTGTTATTTGATGAACATCAAAAAGAAGCATTGATTTTAAAATTTGACGTCCCACCTTATTGGATCCGCCCTTTTATTTGAGGTGAAGCGTTTATTAGCGGCATTCAACGTTATTGTTTGTGGTTAAAAGATCTACCCACCAGTGGATGGCCAATCAATGCGGTAAGGTTCATCCCCAAGGCGAGCTGGTGGCATTTTGGCGTCTTGACCAGTCGGCTCCACTTAGCGTGTGGATGCGCGCCATTTAAAAGGCTTGCCTGAATGAGAGGCGGATCACCATCGCCTTAGACCCGCCGAGTCCTTGAGTGTAAATCCTAAAAAGCCTTGATATGACTGGTTCTTCATAAAAAATGGTGGAGGATAAAACCGATAGTATTCTAGCCATACAAGAATAACAGGGAATTTACAGGGAAAATACTCAAAAAAATAGCGATTATTCGTCAGAACACTTGATTCAGAATACTTGAAATAGGGTGTAGAGAAGGATTTTAAAAAGCACGCTTCTAAAATTACCCTGAATTTTCCAAAAAAGAACAGGGAATATTTTAGACGTATCAGGAATTTTTCTCCAAAAACAACTTTTAATACCCCTATAGACTCGTATAATCAGGCTCGTATGCCATTGAATAAGTACGCCATGTCGCTAAAACGCTGCTATAAGCGCGAAAGTCAAGCCCCTTTCGCTTACGAATATGACGCGAGACTTGCTTTTTTTATCCGTATAGAACAAGTTACTCTACAGTTTTTTTCTTTTAGCATGGTAAAATGAACTCGTACTCTGTAAGCCAAGCCTTAAATGATACCCATAAAATGAAATTAGATATTTTTCGTCAAGAAGATTTAGAAGAACTGATTCCCCTGCCCCTGTTTTTAAACAAGGTGCCTGCTGGCTTTCCTTCACCTGCTGAAGACTACATCGAACAAAAGCTCAATGTTCAAGAACTTTTGGTTAAACGCCCTGCTTCCACTTTCTTTATTCGGGTGAGTGGTTATTCCATGCTTGATGCAGGCATTCACGACGGCGATATTCTTGTGGTAGATCGTTCCCTTAAAGCCTCAACCCATAAAATCATCGTGGCTATTTTAGACGGTGAACTAACGATTAAACGCTTTGAGCAATCAGAAAATACCATTTATCTTCACCCTGAAAATAAAGAGTACCAAACCATTACCGTCACCTCCGATATTGACTTTGAGGTGTGGGGCGTCGTGACCAATGTCATTCATGCGGTTTGATGATGAAACCCTCTAAAAGCTCACAAGTTTTTGCCGTGGTCGACTGTAATAATTTTTTCGTGAGTTGTGAACGAGTCTTCCAGCCTCATCTCAATAAGCGTCCTGTCGTTGTGCTTTCTAACAATGACGGTTGTGCCATTTCACGTTCCAACGAAGCCAAAGCCCTCGGCATTAAAATGGGTGAACCCTTTTTTAAGTTTCAACACCTTGTCAAAGCTCATAATGTAGCAGTATTCTCTTCAAATTTCCCACTCTATAGTGATTTAAGCCAACGGATTATGTCTATTCTTCAGGAAGACGTGCCTTCTATTGAAATCTATTCGATTGATGAGGCTTTTTTAGATCTTTCCCATATTCCTAGTGAACATCGTACCCAATGGATGCTTGATTTAAAGGCGAAGATTTATCAATGGGTAGGCGTTCCCGTTTCCATTGGGTGTGCCGAAACAAAGACACTGGCAAAAGTAGCGGTGCATTATGCGAAGAAGTCTCCCAAAACGAAAGGCGTTTTAGATTTGACGCACTCAGATTTTCAGAATGAGGCTTTAAAACGTTTACCCATTGAAGAGATATGGGGGGTGGGAAGAAAAACCGCTCAAAAATATCGAAGTAAAGCCATTCAAAATGCGTATGATTTTAAAGGCTTACAGACGTCTGACGTATTAAAATTAGGATCTAGCGTCCTTGCTCGAACGCATCAGGAACTACACGGGGTATTGTGTTTTTTATTGGAAGACGCCCCCGATGATCGGAAAAACATGGCGTTTACCCGTTCTTTCGGAACCCCTGTTGAAAGTAAAGAAGATTTACACCAAGTCTTCAGTGAATATGCAGGACGGCTCGGGCATAAATTGAGGAAGCATCGACTCGAAGCGGTGGGGCTTTATGCGTTTATTCGTAGTAATCCGTTTGATGACTATCGCCCTTATGTGTACCACAGTCAAAACATTAGTTTTATAGAAGCCACGAATAGTACCCCTGATTTAATGAAGGCGTCTCATGCCATGCTTGAAAAGATGTATCGTGAAGGCGTGCAATATAAAAAAGCAGGGTTGATTGCGTTAGGATTACAACCCGCCCACTTGCATCAAAGAAGTTTGTTTGAAAAGCCTTCAAGAGAGAGGGAAGACGCCTTGATGAAGACTTTAGACCGTGTTCAAAACCGATTTGGACGGTCCAGTTTGCAATATGCTTCGGCAGGCATTCAAAAGCCATGGTGGATGAAGCAAAACAAGCGATCCTCTGATTTTACGATGCACTGGGGGAGTCTTTTAACGATTGAAATTTAGGCGTTGCACATTTAACATAGATAGCGTTGCCAATCAGGGGTGAAAAAGATGGTGAGGGTGTCTTTTACCATCGCTTCAGACTTAGAATAACAAAAGGTTGTTCGCATAAAACGGGCTAAATAATGACGTACCCTACTGTTTAAAATCTCCTCAAGTGTGAGCCTTTTCTTGTTTGGGTATGGTGAACACCTGTTATAGCTGAATTTAGAGTTTAATGGCTTCAATACGTTTACTTAAGAGTACACTTATTGTTTCACGGTACCATTTTTAATAGCGTCGGCATATCCTCATTTTGGATAATTCATTCCACATTTAACACAAATATCTGTCAAATGTGCAACGCCAAATTTTTTCTTGATACTCGTTGCGAACGATTCATGATAGATGAAGAGAGGGTTCAAGAAAGATCTACTTTACAGAGGGAGAGGCCATTGCTAGAATAGTATAAGAAGAACCCCATACAATGTTAGGAGAGCATGAAATGAGCCTACTCGCCTTTGTTCAGAAAATTGCATCGGCTTTAAACTCAGAAGAAATGAAAGCCGTTGATGCCTTCTCGTTTTGTTGATGCTAAACTGGCTTTCATGCGTCAAATGAAGAAGGACAAGCCCCCATGCCACACTTGGAACAGATCCTAAGAGATTCCGACTACAAACTCACCCAATTTACCCCCGATCAAATCGACGAACTTGAAAGCCGATGCTCCGAAAAAGAAAGCAAGGGTATTTACGCCGAATGCTTGGTTCGTAAAAAGCAGATCAAAATGACGCCTGAAGAAATTATACGCCAACTCTTTATTTTGAAACTCACCCAAGATTACCAATACCCCACCGAACGCTTGCAGATTGAGCATGGCGTCCATTTCGGACGTGAAGTAAAACGTGCCGATATTGTCATTATGGACAAAGACCGCCCCACCATCCCCTATATTATGGTAGAAGTCAAAAAACCCAAGCTCAAAGACGGTAAAGAACAACTAAAAAGCTATTGTAACGCCACAGGAGCCACCATGGGCGTGTGGAGCAATTGCGAAAAAATCTCGTACTATCACCGCAAAGACCCCAACTATTTTGAAGAAATCCCTCGTGTACCAACGTCTCACGAAAAATTGTCAGATGTACTCACCCAACGCTGGACGATTGAAGATCTCATCAAGCATGACGAACTCTTCACCAAAGGAAAGTCCCTTAAAGACAAAATTTTAGAAATGGAAGACGAAGTGCTAGCGAATGCAGGCGTAGATGTTTTTGAGGAATTGTTCAAACTTATTTTTGCTAAATTGTACGATGAAATGCAAAGCGGGCGAGACTTAAAACGCACCCTTGAGTTTCGTAATTACGGCGACACCGAAGGCGAACTTAAAGAAAAATGGTGGAGGTTAGCGGATTCGAACCGCTGGCCTTCTCAATGCCATTGAGACGCGCTACCAACTGCGCCAAACCCCCACTTAGGACTTTCAATTAAATCATAACGCTTCAATGTTAAAACGCAAGTCTTTTAGTCCTATTAATCATGTTCATAGAAAATACTTTCCAAAATAGTAATGGATTATTGTCATAAGTTGCTCTATTTTCTTGCCCAACTGCCCAAATAACACGTTTACAACACAAAAGGACTTACCAAAAAGCACGTAAACAGGTACACTAATAATAAAGCCCTGTGTGAATGAGATGACCATTATGCGTTGGCGCACCAAAACAAGTGAAATCCCCACGCCTACCTTCACTGCCCCTGAAGGCTTATTGAGTGCTGAAAACTTAAGCGAAACACTGAATACTCCTCTGCCCTCTTCTGCTCGTTCCAATGACGCCGAATACAAACCCTCCTCTTCTTCAACCAACAACAAGCTCACTTACAAGGGTATACAAAGCGAAAAATTACTCGTTTTTGGCGTCTTGGTGGTCTTAAGTTCTATATTGGCAACACTCAGTGGTACGCTAAATGTTTATTACAAAAAAGCCCTGAATGACGATTATGAAACCTACGGTAAAAGCATCACCCAGATGGTCGCCCTTGAAGGTGTTGAAACCTTGTTAAATAAACCGGTTAATACAAGCCGATTAAAACGTCTAGCCAATGGCATGATTCAACACAACCGAGATATTGCCAGCTTGCAGTTTTATGATGCGTCTCATCACTTGCTGTATGGGTTAAAGCGTGCAGATCTTTCTTCAAAGGACTTAAAAGAAGGCACACAGTATTCGGTTCCGTTGCGTCAAGCGACAGGGGGCAAAGTCATTGGGCAGGTTGTTTTAACCCTAACGGGCCGTCGCCTACAAGACTTGCTCGAAATGAGTCAACCTATTTTAATCGTCCCCTTTGCATCTGCCTGGTTGTTGACGGTTTTGGTTATTATGGTGATGACCTATGTATGGATGAAGCAACTAGAACTCATTGTAAATGCGGTTCAGCGACTTTCTAAAGGAGAGTTCGGCGTTCGTTTGCCCGCTCTGCATTTTACGGGTTTGCAACGTCAATTGGCTGAAGATATTAACGAAATGTCTCGTCGCCTAAAAATTTATGAAGATCATAACATCGAAACCATTTTATTTGAACGCCGTAAGCTTGAAGCCAGTTTGCAATCCATTGTAGATGGCGTGATTGTCTGTGGCCATAACGATGAAGTGGTGTTCATTAACGATGCCGCTCTTCGTTTGTTAGATCTTCACTCGCCTCAAGAATCACTCGGGCGTTCTATTGTTCACTATCAAGACGATCATGGAGGCATTCCCTTTTCCCCCATCGTAGACGCCTTTAAAGAATCGCTAACAAAACTTCCGCCTACGCCCAAAGAAAGTGATGATACTTGGTTTATGAAACCCTTTAGCCAAGTGTTGGAATTGCGGCCGCAGTTGGCGTTGCAGATTATTGTGGCCCCTTTGCGCCAAGCCACTCGTAGCTTTAAGGAAGATGTGAATACGGGTGGGTATGTGTTGATTATGCACAATATCACGCGCGAACGCGAAGTAGACAAACTAAAAACAGGGTTTATCTCAAATGTTTCACATGAACTTAGAACCCCTGTCACCACCATTAAAAGCTATGTAGACACGTTGTTTCACCATCGTAAAGATTTGGATGCTTCTACGCAAGACGAATTTTTTGAAACGTTGCATATTGAAACCGAACGTCTGAAAAAACTCGTGAATGACATCTTAGACTTTTCACGTTTGGATGAAGGCCAAGTAGAACTAGAGTGTTCTTGGGAACCGTTGGCTCCATTGATTAGCCTCACCTTGCAATCTGTGAAGGTGTTAGCGCAACACAAGCAAATTAGTTTAAGCACCGCCATTGAAAGTGACTTACCGCCTGTCTATATTCACAACGACAGCATGGAACGCGTGATGTTGAATCTGCTTTCAAATGCGATTAAGTACACCCCAGAATCTGGCCGTGTAAAGGTAACCGCTGAACTTACTGAAGATCGAACAGGGGTAAAAGTGAGTATTCAGGACACGGGCATAGGCATTTCACCGCAAGATTTAAATCACGTATTTGATCGTTTCTATCGCGTTGAAAATAAGGTGCACACGGTAAAAGGAACGGGTTTGGGCTTGCACTTGGTAAAAATTACGATTGAAAAGCATCATGGGGGTCAAGTATTTGCCAACAGTCAAGAAGGCAAAGGTTCAACCTTTGGCTTTATTTTGCCGTTAAAGTCGCCATTTAAAGACCTGAAAGAACTATAAAAGTCTTTTTGCAGATCTTTTTATAATGTTTCAAGCCCCCCCCCAACGAAAAGCCCCGCGAGGCACTGCGGCATCGGGGGGGGCTTTGTCTATAAAAGAAGGTTAGGCGAAGGGCTATCTTTCCGGGGCGTCACCGCCCGAGTATTGTCGCTGCCTGCAGTCTTTACGGCCGTGTTCGGGATGGG
>JBIKNF010000009.1:0-82002 GCA_044358835.1 Vampirovibrionales bacterium
CACGGCCGTAAAGACTGCAGGCAGCGACAATACTCGGGCGGTGACGCCCCGGAAAGATAGCCCTTCGCCTAACCTTCTTTTATAGACAAAGCCCCCCCCGATGCCGCAGTGCCTCGGGGGGCTTTTCTCTAAATATACAACACCCTAGCTAATTCGTTCAAGCTGGGCCAAGTATATGGCTCGACACACAGGGATGCCGTCTAAAATATAGTCTACTTGTAACTCGCCTTGGGCGTGGTTGTCTTCCAGGTAAACCAAGGTTAAGGTTTCTAAACGCTGCCATAGGGAGTTGTCTGGGTAGGCGTAGCGCGTGGTGACAAAGGCTACATTGCCTACCACACGCGCGGGTAACACATCAATTAAGCGATGCTGACTCCGTTGCTCTTCGACATTTAAGCCAAAGGTATCGTACTGAATTTCACGCAGTTTTAACGATTCACGCCAGTTGCCTAAAAAGCGACTGCCCGCAAAGCCTTGACGCTGTGCCTTTAATTCTTCGGCCAAGTGTTGTTGATCCGCACGCGCAGAGACTTCCGCATCTTTTGCTTTTTCTGCTTGACGCTGGGCGTCTAGCTTGTCTTTGTCAGCATCCAGCAATTGACGTTGCAATTTTGCTTTGTCATCCATGAGCTTCATCAACTCATTTTCATTATTCGTATGCTTCATTTTTTTGATGAGCGTGGTCAGTTCCGTGACTTTTTTATTGAACAAGCTGTTTACATTATACAGATGAGAGTTCAATTTTTCGGCTTCAATTAAACGGTTCTGAAGTGCATCTTTTTCTGTAAGTAGTCTGTCTACAATTTGTAATGAATGTTCTTGCTTTTCTTGTAACACGGCCAAAGGTGCTGACAAATACTGCGTGGGGCTAAATTCGGTGGAACGCTTTTCTACAATACTACTACGTGGAACCGTGAAATCGGATTGCACTGTGTCAAGGGTGGGATGATCTTTGAAGGAGTCCACCAAGGCTTGAGGGGACATAATAGCAGGCGTATAGGACCATTTTGAAGGCGTTTGAAGAGTTGCTTCTTCAGGTGCTTGGGTGGTTGAAGAAACCTCTTGCGAAAAGCTTTCTTTTGGCAGATCTTCTACGGGGTCGATTTCGGGGAGGGGGCTGATTGTGATTGTTTCAATCAGAGGTTTTTCGGTGGCTTGGACTTCGTTAAACGATGTTTCACTTGGGGTATTGATAACATCAGGCACTGAATCAGACCCTGCAACGCTTGAGTCGGTTTCATGCAAAGCGTCTATTTCAAATGGGATGTCCGCTTCATCGGTATTTGGCGAAACAAGCGCTGTTGCTTCATGGGGTTGAATGACGGCGTCCGCACTTTCTTTAAAGCTTTGCAACAACGCTTCACTTTCTAAGCTTAATGAAGTCACTTTGTTTTCAGTCGCTTGAGGCAAGGGGTTGGTCACTGTGTTTGGCACGGACGGTTCAAGGGTTTCAGTCGCCGTTGGAACCGACAGGGGAGTCGGGGGTGTTTTAATTTTTTGCAAGCTAGGTATATGCCCCCATGCCTGATTGACGTTGCGTTCAACGGGTTGAGCGTCTTGAGCGGGGGGTAGGGTAATAATTTGCTTAATGTGTGCGAGGCTTCGCCCTAAGGCCATATGTTTTTTAATGTTTTTAAAAAGGTTTAAGTGTTGACGCGTGTACAATTTATTGCCTTGAAGGTCTGTGGGGATTCGAATATCTAGCGATTCTTCCCAATCAAGCAATTGTTGGAGGTGAATATCGTACTTAGTGAGTGTGTCTTGAATGGTTTGACTCGTCATAATAGGGCGACCCTTTTTGGAAATATAATTCTTTATTAACGGCATGATAGTTCTTATCATACACATTTTAGGAGAGCATATGCCACGTTTAAAGATGTGAATCCTATGCTTGGTGTACGACGCGTATTTTCGTACGTGCCTAAACGACGTGACTCTACTCTTATCATACCGAGAAAAGCACAAAGAGGAAAGTATTTTGTTTTAATGCAAATACAGCCCACCGCAAGTGCTACCCGTAAAGGATGCCCCATGTTTTTGAGTCGCTTTTTTAATTCGTCCTCCACCCAAACGATTCCGCAGTGGTTGGCCCACGTGTTGCAGCAAGCCCTGCCCCTGTGGGATGCCCCCACTCAGGAGACGATGTCTATTCTGTTGTCAGACGATCAGTTTGAACTGGTGATGCAAAGCCTTAAAGAAGTCAAGCAAGGCGATGTCATGCGTTCAGCAGATGTCTTTGCGGATTTGGTGGATTAAGGGTTTATGACGACTACTTCTTCAGTGTACGAAGTAATGTTAAGCCGTTCAGCGGTGGCGGCTCAAAAGAAGCTCGACAAACCCTTACGGTTGTTGTTGAAGCAGGCCTTGGAACTGTTGGCCACCAACCCCAAAGGCTTGGGCGAACAGCTTAAGCAACCGTTGACGATGTTAAGATCTCACCATGTGCGCTACAAAGGCCTAGAATGGCGAATTGCCTACCAGTTCAATGAAGACGCCCAAGTGATTTATGTGGTGCTGATTGGCCCGCATGAAAATTTTTACCGCACCTTAAAGCAATGTTTGACTTCACTGGCTTTTCCCCGTGTGAGTTAAACCAAAACAGAGTTTTAAAATCGTGCACTTTAACCACTGAGCAACGGGCTAAAAAATAGGGTATACTGAAAAAGAGTGGCTTTTTCCAACAGGCCTTCACACACTCAAAAAACTCCTTGAAAATCGAGTAAAAAACGGATCTCGTGTGGCCAAAAAACAGACTTTCGTGTGTCGAAAATCGACTTTCCGACACACGAAATTAGGGCGTTTCTTTACATGTCAACCGTCCACCAAGAAATAAATCGTTGACCCTTTCGCATGCTTTAGCGAAAATGAAAGGATATATTCTGTAAGAAAAAGGTTTTGCTGATGTCCCTATTTGAAGATGAGCTCCACTACACCATTGCCACGCGTCTTGAAAAACGTGATGCACTCATTCACGCAGGGCATGAACCTTACCCCTATCGCTTTGAACGCACCCATTACAATCAAGACTTACACACGCAGTATGAAGCCCTTGAATCAGGCGTTGAAACTCAAGATTTCGTGCGCTTGGCCGGGCGAATTATGGCCATTCGCAACAACGGCATGTTTCTGGATTTACATGATACGTCTGGCAAAATACAGGCCTTTTGCCATAAAGAAAGCCTCGATGAAGACATGAACCCCCTTCTAAAATTGCTGGATGTTGGCGACATGGTGGGCGTAGAAGGCAGTATCCGCCGGACGCCCCGCGGCGAACTTTCGGTGCGGGTCAAGCGCTTAGAAGTCTTGTGCAAAGCCCTGTTGCAATTGCCTGAAAAGTACCACGGCTTAAGCGATGTAGAAGTGCGCTACCGCCAGCGTTACTTGGATCTCATCGTCAATGAAGACAGCCGAAAAACCCTGCGCCAACGCTCCAAAATCGTGTCTGCCATTCGCCGTTATCTCGACGACCGGAACTATATGGAAGTGGAAACGCCCATGTTGCATTCCATTGCGGGGGGGGCTTCCGCCAACCCATTTATCACGCATCACCATAGTTTGGACCAAGACATGTACCTGCGTATCGCTCCTGAACTGTTCTTAAAACGCTTAATTGTAGGCGGCTTAAGCGACAAAGTCTACGAAATTAACCGATGCTTCCGTAATGAAGGCATCAGCACACGCCACAACCCTGAATTCACCTCCATTGAACTGTATGAAGCCTATAGCGACTATCACGATATGATGGCGCTGACCGAAACCTTGGTGCAAGTGGCTTGCCAAGCCATTCACGACGATTTCAAGATCCCTTATGGGAACAACACCCTCGATTTTAGTGGGCCGTGGAAGCGTGCTTCCATGATTGATTTAGTTAAAGAACACACGGGCGTGGACTTCTTGCCCTTGAGCCTAGAAGACGCTCGCCTGCAAGCCGACGCCTTGGGCGTTTATGTAGAACCCACCGATTCGTGGGGGAAAGTGGTGGAAGCCGTTTTTGCCGAAAAAGTCGAAGCCCAGTTGATTCAACCCACCCATGTGACGGATTTCCCGCGGGATATTTCGCCCTTGTCCAAGGTGCACCGCAGTCACCCGCGTTTGAGTGAACGTTTTGAAACGTATATTAACGGCTGGGAAATTGCCAACGCCTTTAGTGAGTTGAGCGATCCCTTGGATCAAAAAGCGCGTTTTGAAGATCAGATGAAAGAGCGGGCGTCTGGCGATTCAGAAGCCCACGCCATGGATGAAGACTACGTCAACGCCTTGGGCTACGGGATGCCCCCAACAGGAGGCTTGGGCATTGGGGTGGATCGCTTGGTGATGCTGTTGACCAACTCCCCTTCTATTCGAGATGTGATTCTCTTTCCCACGCTGAAAGTCAAGCACCAGCGTCAAACGGAGCTAGAACACCCAAAATACTAAAATACAAAGATTATGAAGACTGCCACTCCTTAAATAAAAAATACTATACATCTACTTCCCACCCCAACCCTCTCCCTTAAAGGGGAGGGAGTAAAACGCCCTAGTTGAAAACGGTGAAAATGCTTGTCAAAAAAATCGTGTTGAGTGTCGAAAATTACACCCTTTTTTTACATTGACGCAAAAATTCATACATCACCACCGCCACCGAATTCGACAAATTATGACTCCGTACCCCTTCCACCATCGGGATGCGAATGGCATGGGCCTGCTGGTTTTTCACAAACGATGCAGGCAACCCCTTGGTTTCACTGCCAAAAACAAGCAAGGCTTTTGGGGGGAATGTGACGTCCCACAAGCTTTTTTCGGCTTTGGCACTGAGGTAAAACACCGGTGTTTCAGGGGGGTGAGCGTCCAAAACCGCCTGAAATTCATAGTGATGCACGGGGGTGACCACATCTTCATAATCCATCGCAGAACGGCGTAAGCCCTTGTCCTGCAAGCGAAAACCCAAATGCCCCACTAAAAAAAGCTGTGCGCCCGTACATGCGGCCAGTCGCATGATGTTGCCCGTATTCTGCGGAATTTGAGGTTCCACCAGCACAATGCTCGCGCCACTAGATTGAGGCAAAAAAGCCGAAGAACGCTCTATACTAGGGTATAAGCCCTTTTCTTCAGGCGTCATAGACATATAAGTCGGTGGGGTCGAATCCTGTTCAGGCATCATGGCAAGGTGATTCTATCGCATTACCGAAACGCGGCCGTCGTATTCGGTGAGTTCCAGCACTTTTTTATAGACAGGATCCGTCAAAATACGCTCAGCCCCAATCACCACACAGGAAAGGGGGTCTTCTGCGACGTAAACAGGCACTTGTACTTCTTCTTGAATGAGTTCATCTAGCCCCGTGAGTAAGGCGCCACCGCCAGCCAACATAATCCCGCGATCCATAATATCGGCCGCCATTTCAGGAGGTGTGACGGCAAGGGTTCTTTTAATGGCGTCAATGATTTTATTGACGGTGGGCAAGAGGGTTTCACGAATTTCAGTCGTCGTAAGCGTTACGGTGGCCGGTAAACCTGAGGTTAAATCAATGCCACGCACATCCATTTCAGCTTCTACCGTACTTTCAGACGCACTGCCCAAGGTGTGCTTAATGTCTTCCGCCGTGCGTTCGCCAATGGCGAGATTATGTTCGCTGCGAAGATATTCTTGCAGTTCTTCATTCATTTGATCGCCCGCAATGCGCAGGCTGTCTCGAACGACGATGCCATTTAAGCTCAATACCGCGATTTCAGTGGTGCCTCCGCCAATATCCACAATCATCGAACCGGTGGGTTTGTCTACAGGCATGCCCGCCCCAATGGCTGCGGCCATGGGTTCATCCACAATGTAGACGTAACGCGCATCGGCTGAAAAGGCGGCATCCCCAACCGCACGACGCTCCACTTCCGTGGCTTGGCTTGGCACACACACCACCACACGCCCTAAAGCGCCTGTAAACACGTTGTTGTTGCCTTCGGTGACTTTGGTAATGAACTCTCGCAACATGGCTTCAGCCCACTCAAAATCAGTGATCACGCCTTCACGCAGGGGGCGCACGGCCCGAATGTTGGTGGGGGTGCGACCCATCATGGCACGGGCTTCAAGGCCAACTGCCAAGACTTGGGGGGGCAACTGGCTAGAATCAACGGCAACAACCGAAGGTTCACGCAACACGACGCCTTTTTTGGTGGAACAAATCAAGGTGTTGGCGGTACCTAAGTCAATGCCTAAATCTTGGGTTTCGAGGCGGTTGCCAAACCAATTAAACCAGTTAAACCATTTCACGATGGGGGAACTCCTTGTTGGGTGGGTTAAGTTAAACAAATAACCGCTTTTAGTTTAAGACAAGCAAACAAAATCACCAGTGGCCCGTTACATACCCGGTAGTTTGAACCCTGGAATGTTGAGGCCTTTGGTCAAAACGCCCATTTTGTCTTGGGTTTGCGTCATAATCGATTGTGTTAAGGCTTCAAGGGCTTCTACCACTAAAGCACCCGTTTGATCCCCTTGGGCTTCTTTGGCGATGTCGACTTTCCAGTCTTCAAATTTCCCTGTACAAGAAACACTTACTTGTCCGTTCTTGGACTTCCCTTCAAAGCGTGTTGACGCCAATTCTTCTTGAATTTTCATCATTTGGTCTTGCATTTTTTTGGCTTGACTCATCATTTTGGCCATATCAAACATCATTTTTAGGGTCTCCATATAAATTAAACACAGGGTGTTATAGACTCATAACCTTAATTTTTATCATAACAGAAATAGGATTTTATGCTAGACTTAATTTTAAGAATGCGTAGAAAAAGTCTTTTTTGCCTTATCCCTTTTGCTTATGGAAGAAGGCTAGAAGGGGGGAAACACCAGCTATGACTGGACATCCAAGAACCCTCACCCCAACCCTTTTCCATAGGGAAAGGGAGTAATCTCGGCACATTCTTGAATACATGATGAAAAAGGAAAGCCCTGTGACTTCATTTTGGAACAAAACGTGGAATACTCCTTTACGACTGGGCTGGATGCTGAAATCGGCGTGGTTACAAACGGGGCGTCATGCGGATGTAATGTACCCGCTGTTTTTAATTCTGCTTTTAAGTGGCCTGCTGAGTCCCTCGCCTGCTCAACTCGCTTCAGGCGAAGGCGTGATTTTGCTGTGGCAAGGCTTATGTATGCTGACGACCCTAACGCTGATGAGTGGCTGGATGCAAGTGCTTCACGCGCGCACGTGGTTGCTGATGTTAGAAGAAGCCCAAAAGCACCCCAAAGAACTGTTATTAGACCCTGCCCGCGTGCCGTTTGCTGATTTTAGCCAAGCGTCGTTAGAAGCCCCCCCAGGATGGATGAACCCGCTGCAACGCACAGAAGGGGATCAAAGCGCCGCGCAAGACGCCAGTAAGCTTGAGCGCCCAAGTGTGACCCGCCCGACCCTAACGCCCCTATTTCAAGGCATTGGCCGTTTTTGGGGACGCAGTTTCGCCATTAACGCCCTTCAAGGCATCGCCTTTGCGTTGGCGGTGATTCTGCCTTTTGTCTTGATTTACAAAACCTATGGCGTGCCTGATTTGTTCGCGCAAGCCACGCCTGAATCGCTTGAACGGTTGGCCAATCTCAGTTCGGCTCAAATGCAAGCGATGCTTTTAAAATTGCCTGCCGCCCAAATTACGTTGATTAGCCAGTGGATGATGGGCCTGTTTATTTCCATGATTTGCGCCTTGTTGGTCTTTCTCGCCACCGCTTTGTGGTGGGTTACCATGCTGGTGTGTGATGCGTCGATTGGTCGAGCGTTGATGTTACAATGGCGATTTTTTAAGCACGATTACCTGCGAGCCGTCTTCATCGCCGCCGCTCAAGTCGGGATTTTGGGCTTTTTTGTGATGTATCCCTTGGCGCATTCAGGCAACGTGTGGGTGAATATGCTGTTGAATGTGGGCTTGTTTTTTGGCTTTTTATTTTCCACGCACTTGGCCTTTATTTATGTGTATAGTGTCGTAAAACCTCCGTTTTTACCGCCCGCTCTTCGAGAAAGCATCCTTAAAAAAGCCTCGACGCTGGATGCCATTGCTTAATGAGGCATCATTATTTTTTGAGGCTATTTAATGCTGATATTCTTAACTTGTGTTTTCATATAGGATTTCATCATGGTCAGTTTTAACCCTTCTACGTCGTTACGTTCTGGTAGTTCTCTATCTAACTTATCCCATTTCGAAGCATTACAAAAAATAGCTAGAGAAGAGTTTGGTTTGCAAAGCGTTATTTTTAGAGATAACCTGCAAACCGCTCAAGAAGTCATCACGGTGTTAAGAGATTTAAAAGAACGTCGCTATGATCTTTCGGGTATTTCTATTGTGGTTTCTGAAAAGGCACTTAAAGCAAAAAATCGCTGGGCATATAATATACCACATACTGCGCCTGATGAATGGATTAACGAACGTTTTCAAGCATTTAAGTATACACTTCCCCCTCATGAGCAATCTATTACAGATCCAATCAAGCAAAGAAAAATACTGGAAAATCCTTCTATAGAGGGATGGACTGACTATACTAGAAAAGGTTCTAAACAGAGGCCTTCAATCACACTTGATCCACTCCATAACTATTCTTCAGAGCAAATACATGAGATAATATATCATGAACTAGGGCATGCTTTACACTATAAGCGCTTGGCTCCATATATTGACAAGGCTCCTATGAACATGAACAACATCAAAGGTAAAGGGAAAAGCAAATTCGAGCTTATAAAATGGGTGAACTATGAAGCGTTTAAAAAGCTGTATGCGGCATTAGGTTTTCTTGATAATGGTGTTCCAACGAAACTCCCCAAGAAACTTATTGCAAGAAGGTTAACACCTTATGGGTGTGTAAATGTAATGGAGTTTGTGGCGGTGTATTTTCAAGAAGCCATGTCACAGTCTTCTTCTAAACCCACTGAGGCTTATCCGTTTTATAAGAAAGTAATGCATGTGTTTGAATCGTTTCGGTTAAAGTGGATATACATGAAGTTAAAAGGTCCTGAAATTCGTCCGAGGCCTTCAAAACCATGAACTTAAAACAACGTAAAGCCCAGCTCGATGCCTTGGTGGCGACCTATCATCACCCTGATTTTGTGCGAGACGACCCCATGCAGTTTGCGGCGCCGTTTAAGCATGATCTTGCTCGATGTGAAGCCAACGCCTTGTTGTCTGCCTTATTGAGCTACGGCAGGCGAGAAGTCATCATCCGCAAGCTCACCGAATTATTCGAACGCCTAGAAGCCCCCGTCTACGACGTGCTTCAGGCGGAAAGTCTCGTGCCTGTGGAAAAACGCTTGGCAGGCTTCATCTACCGCTTTAATACGGGGGCGGATATTGTTCATTTACTGCGGTGGTGGCACGCCTTTTATGAAAGGCATCCGTCGCACTTGGCGTGTTTAGAAAGTTTGCCCCAAACGCAACACGGCGTGACCCGTGACACCCTCAAACCCGTGATGACCGCTTGGCTCGATGCGTGGTTGCCTCCTGATTTTTTAGCAGGGGGCTATAGTTATGGCACACGATACTTGGTGCCTCATCCAGCTACAGGCGGAGCCTGCAAACGTCTGCACATGGCGTTACGCTGGCTGTGCCGAGATGATGCGTTTTTAGGCGAAAACGCGGTTGACTTTGGCTTGTGGACGCACGTGATTCCACCCCATGCCTTGCTCATGCCCATGGATACCCATGTGGGGCGGTTGTCTCGGCAGTGGGGGTTGCTCAAGCGAAACAGTACGGATTGGAAGGCTGCGGAAGAACTCACGGCACGACTGGCTCGCTTTAACCAGGGGGATCCGTGTCGTTACGACTTTGCATTTTTGGGTTATGGCGTCGATGAGGTGCGGGGTCGACTATAGCCGCCTTTAGAGCTTCCTGTTCAGGGTCTATACTTTGTCGCTACGATTATTTTGTTCCGTTATGTACGTCTATGTACACGCCCTCACAAAATAATCTAGGCTCCTCGTCTAGCCACCTGTACAGAAAGCTCTAAAAAACGGCTATATGAAGCCATTAGATCCACACATCTTTCGTGTTGTTGAGAAAAAGGGCATCCCCTTTACGACGTTGCGGATTCGGTACAGTCTCAAATTGTAGGGCGATCAACCGTTCAATAAACTCCCCTGCACTGATTTTCTGGGCTTTGGCTGCTTTTTTCAAAAAGTCTTTTACCTCAGGTCTTAGCTTGGTGTTGAAGGTTTCACGTCCTAAAGCGGGGCGTCCCACAGGTTTGGGTGTTGAAAGTTCGGCGACTTTGTTTTGAGCTAAATCTTCTAAGCAGTCATCCAACATTTCAGACAGCATTTCCATGGCGGAATCTTTGCTCATGCCTGTGCCAATGGCGATGTCCCAAGTGGGGCAGTATGCGGTAAAGCAATTGTCTTCTTCGCTCCATTCAACACGAGCGTCTTCCATGAGTTGTTTTTTACTTAGGTTCACGATTGGCATCTTTCATTTTTCTTAAAAACTGTCTCACATAAACATCCATAGTGTTCGTTAGATGAAACAGGCTATGAGGCTATTCTAGGAGCCTAGATTTTTTTGTGAGGGCGTGTAGTGAGACCTACATAACTAAACAAAAAAATCGTAGCGACAACGAAGAGACCATAGACCGTTTTATATAACGGATACTATATAACTTGACGTTTGGAAGCCTTTACTGTGATGTATGGCAAAGGGCATCAGCAAAAGTCCGTCAATATCAATGACCTTATGGTGCTTGGTGCTGTGTGTAATGGAACAACCATAGGAGCGTACCAGTTTTTCAAAGGCTTTTTCATTGAGTGGACTCATCACATTTTTCAACCTGTCGTTCAACACTTTTAGTATAATATAATGCGTACGATATGTCAATATCGTACGCACAAAATCCTTTTAATAGGCTTCGACTTAAGCTAAGTCGCCTGTGGATTCCGCTGTAGAGAGGGCTTCAAGTGGAGCAATCGGTTGAGACTCCCCCGCGTCTTCAGCACCTTCCACATACTGCTTTTCCATGCCGTGACTGCGGGCAAAGGCTTCGGCGTCAAAATTTTCAGACACTGGCACATCGATTTGAATCTTACTGCGGAAAAATAGGCTGACCACATCGTTTTGAATCTGCCACATCAAACGCTGGAACAATTCAAAGGCTTCACGCTTGTATTCCACCAAGGGATCCTTCTGCCCGTAGGCTCGCAAGCCAATGCCGTCGCGTAACATATCTAAATTATGGAGGTAGTCGACCCATCGGTTGTCAACCACCTGAAGCGTGATGTCTCGTTCCATTTGACGCAAGGGGTGCAAACGCTCAGCAATGGTGGCTTCGCTCAAGCCTTGGGCTTCCCATTCAGCGCGTTGAAGGGCGTCTTGCCCGCTGAGCTGAACACCGTGTTCTTGCTGAAGTTGTTGCATCAATTGCCCGATTTGTGTTTCTAAATCCACGTAAAGTTCCTGGGCTTTGGCTTGCAACAGGGCAATCAACTCACGAAACTCCTTGTTGTGCAGATCTTCCACACGAAGGACGGCTTGTAAATTGGGAATCATTTCAACGGCGGATTGGTACACGTCTTGCAAGGCGCGTTGGGTGTCGGCGTCTTGCCCGCCAGCGACGAATTCAAGGGTCAGGGTGCTACTGACGCATCGTTCCATGACTTTGTTGAGCATGTGAAGCATCGACTCTCGCAACCCATCCAGTTCTAGCACGCTTTTACGCTGACGATAAATCAACTTGCGCTGTTCGGTCAACACGTCGTCATACTGTAACACGTTTTTGCGGATGTCAAAGTGATAGGCTTCCACCTTTTTTTGAGCCACTTCAAGCGAAGAGCTCAGTAATTTGTCCGACAACGGAATACTTTCTTCAAAGTTCATGGCCGTCATCGCATTCATCACCATTTGAGACGGAAACAAACGCAATAAACTATCTTCTAGGGACAAGAAAAACTGCGTGGTGCCAGGGTCTCCCTGACGACCGGCGCGCCCGCGTAACTGGTTGTCAATACGGCGACTTTCATGGCGTTCACTGCCAATAATGTACAAGCCCCCTAAATCCAGCACGGCTTGACGCTCCGCATCCGTTATCGGTTGGCGTTCAGCGACTTTGGCCTTGAATTCCGCTTCGCTAAGGCTTTGCCAATCGATGCCTTGGGCGTGGAGTTCGTCTTTGACCATGGCTTCGGGGTTTCCGCCTAGTAGAATATCCGTACCACGACCGGCCATATTGGTGGCAATGGTCACAGCGCCTAAACGCCCGGCTTGGGCGACAATGGACGCTTCTTGGGCGTGGGCTTTGGCATTTAACACGTGATGCGGTATACCCTTTCGAATTTGGTCAATCGCTACAATGCTACCTTCCATATTTTCAAGCCATTTGGCCGTTTCATAAGACGCCTGCAAGCTGGCTTTAAAAGGCTCAACAGTCGTTTGCCACGCTTCATAGGTAAGGGTTTCAATTTCAGCGAAAAGCGGGGTGAAGGCGGTAATGGCGTCCTGAAGCTTATGCTGGCTAAGCACTTCTAAAAAGCGCGCGGATTTGCCTTTAAAGTAGTTGATATGAGGCGTGGTTTCGCGAATGAGTTGCGACACATATTCAGATTGTTCAATAGTGGTGGTTCCCACCAACACGGGGCGCCCTTCATGGTGACGCATGGCAATAGATTCGGCGACTTTGAGGTATTTTATGGCTTCGCCTTTAAAAATTTGATCAGGTAAATCTTCACGTACATCTTTACGGTTGGTGGGAATGGCAGTGACTTCCAAGTTATAAATTTTGGAAAACTCACTTTCTTCGGTCATGGCTGTTCCCGTCATTCCTGAAAGTTTGGGGTACAAACGAAAGAGGTTTTGAAAGGTAATACTGGCAAGCGTTTGGGTTTCGTCTTGAATATCCACCTTTTCTTTGGCTTCAACGGCTTGATGCAACCCATCGCTCCAGCGACGCCCTTCCATCAGGCGACCCGTAAACTCATCCACAATCACGACTTGGTCATTTTGAACAACGTAGTCTACATCTCGCTTGTAGAGGTGCTTGGCTTTTAAGGCTGAAATTAAGTGATGCGCCAAGCTCAAGTTTTCGGTGAATAAGTCATCTAAACCCAATAAGTTAGCGGCTTGATCCAAGCCTTCATCGGTCAACACCACGTTCTTGGTTTTGGCGTCTGAAGTAAAGTGTTTGTCTACTTCAAACAAGGGGGCTAGTTTGGCCATGGTAAAGTAGGTTTCAGCCGACTGTTCGAGCTTGCCGCTAATAATCAACGGCGTGCGGGCTTCATCAATCAAAATACTGTCGACTTCGTCAATCACCGCATAGTGAAAGGGACGCTGGGTCATGGCATCTAGGGTGTTGGCCATGTTGTCTTTTAAGTAATCAAAGCCAAACTCATTATTGGTGCCATACGTAATATCCGCGGCATACGCTTGTTTTTTGACAAAAGGGGGTTGAAAGCCCGTATTGCTTGAAAGTACACAATCGACGCTTAAGCCTAAAAACCGGTAGAGTTGCCCCATCCATTCGCTGTCTCGTTTAGCCAAGTAATCATTCACAGTCACCACATGGACGCCTTTTCCCGTAAGGGCATTGAGGTACACGGGCAAAGTAGCCACAAGCGTTTTTCCTTCTCCTGTGCGCATTTCAGCAATGTTGCCTTTGTGAAGCACATAACCGCCAATAATTTGAACGTCATAATGACGCATGCCCAACACACGCTTACTCGCTTCACGACACACCGCAAACGCTTCAGGCAACATGGTATCGAGCAATTCTTGTTCCGCTTTGTAATCTTCTTTAAGGTCGGCTTCTTTGGGGCGGTTGCGGAGTTCTTCTTGAAAGAAAGCGGTTTTGGCGCGTAATTCATCATCACTTAAGCGACTCAACGTCGCTTCAAAAGAACCGACTTCATCCACGATGTGTTCAATTTTACGAATTTTACGTTCGTTGGCGGATCCAAATAGTTTTTCCAGTAGTCCTAGCATCATGGTCAATCGTGCTCCAGCAGTCAAAGGGTATGAATATGTAGGTTATTGTAGCACAAATACAGAAACACACCGAAGCCTTCACGCAAATGGCCTATTTTAAAGAACATTTCAACCATTATAAAAAAATGTTGACCTTTTCAGCACATCTTCTATAATAAAGAAATGATTAAGAAAATCATCCTGAGTGAATAAAATTGTTGACCATCCATCAAAAAAATACAGAGACGCAGATTCAAAAGCTTCTGCGTTTTTACGTTGC
This sequence comes from Vampirovibrionales bacterium, assembly GCA_044358835.1. Lineage (GTDB taxonomy): Bacteria > Cyanobacteriota > Vampirovibrionia > Vampirovibrionales > JAJTHC01 > JAJTHC01. Next base: position 14,168 of record JBIKNF010000009.1, read on the forward strand.
AAATGACACGCGTTTGCATTAAGATGAACCTATTAAGTCATGATTTCCATTAAAGGCGTTCTTTTCACTCGTCTTTCGGAGAAAACAACTGATGGTTTTTACAATGCCTGTTCCTTCAAAAAAAAATCACTCCTTGCCTAATGGGGCTTCTACCCTAGCTGCACAAACGAAAGGCAGCCGCTGTAGCATTGTGCAATTGCTAAATCCTGAAGCGGAATTGACCTTGTTGCGTTTTGGTTTAGGCGTGGGAGACACCGTTTGCGTGCTTTCAAAAGTCCCCAACAAAGGCCCGCTGATTTTAGAAGCCCATGACATGGAGTTTGCCTTGGGCTATGACTATGCCTCCTCTATTCTTGTGGATGCAATCCGTGAATAAATCAAGCGAATCTCTGACTCATACCGAAGAGGATGCCTGCTGTAATGCCCCCGCTCCTGTAGAAGCGTCGTGTCGGCATGCCACCAGCGATGCCTTGCGTCAGTTGTATCTTCAAGCTGGGCAAAGCCTCTTGGAACTGAAGACTGTTGCTCTGGCGGGCAATCCCAACGTGGGCAAATCCGTGGTGTTTAATGCCTTAACGGGCATTTATGTGGATGTCTCCAACTTCCCCGGTACCACCGTAGGCATTGCCAAAGGCGCCTTAAAGGCCCACCCTCATATTGAAGTGCAAGACACCCCAGGGGTGTATGGGTTGTCTCGCTTGAGTGAAGAAGAATGCGTGGCAGAACAAGCGTTACTTTCGGTGGATGTGATTGTCAACATCGTCAATGCCGTGACGTTAGAACGCGATTTATTTTTAACCCAACAGTTGATTGATTATGGTTGCCCTTTGATTGTGGTCTTAAATCAAATGGATGAAGCCCAAGCCCGTGGAAGAAAAATTGATGTGTTGGCCCTTGAACAACAGTTGCAAGTGCCTGTGGTCACTTGTGTGGCGGTTCGTGGGGAAGGGATTTTAGAGATTGTGGAAGCCTTGCCTTACGCGAGCTATGGGCGTCGTACCCCTGAACTGCCCTTGCCTTCAGATTTACTTAAAATTGAACATAACAAAGTCGAACAACTGCGGATTTACGGGCATCGGCGTTTGTACTTAAAAAGCTATGTGTCGCAAGTCACCTGTGCCGCAGGTTGTTGCGACACCCCCAAAACGCTTAATTTTCAAGCCTTTTCAAAAGCCTTGGGGAATGCTTTATTGCACCCTGTTGTCGGTGGGGTGAGCTTGGTTGTGGTGCTCATGGCCTTGTATCAAATCATCGGTGTGTGGATTGCGGGCGATGCCGTGGCCTTGCTAGAAGGCAAGCTCATGCTCGGGATCTTTGTGCCGTTTGTCGATTCCTTGGTGTCGAAGTTTTTTGCCCTTGGCACGCCCATTCATACCATACTGGCCGGTGAATTCGGTTTGCTGACGATGACGCCCCGTTACCTGATTGGGGTGTTGGCTCCCTTGGTGATTGGCTTTAACTTGTATTTGTCTTTACTAGAAGACACGGGCTATTTACCGCGCTTGGCAGCCTTGAGTGACAGTGCCATGCGTCAAGTGGGCCTTAACGGACGCGCCATTATTCCCATGATTTTGGGCTTGGGTTGCGTGACCATGGCGGCCATTTCCACACGCGTCTTGAGTTCTCAACGCGAACGGACCATTGCCACCACGTTGCTTGCCATTACCATTCCCTGCTCGGCTCAACTGGGCTTAATTATGGGTATGATGGCTTTGGCGGGGGGATTAAAAGGGTGGTTGCTTTACATTATTATTTTAACGGGCCTATTTATTGCCATTGGCTCTGTGCTGAATAAAATTATGCCGGGGACTTCAACAGGTTTAGTGATTGATCTGCCGCCCATGCGTTTGCCACGACTTAAAAACATCGCCAAAAAAACCTGGACGCGTTCATGGAGCTTTTTGGTAGAGGCGACCCCGTTGTTCATGCTAGGGGCTTTGCTGGTTTCTTTGGCGGAAATTACAGGCGCCTTAGCGTGGATTCAAAACGCCTTGGGTGGCGTCACCGAAACCTTGTTGCATTTGCCGAAAGAAGCGGCTTCGGCGTTTATTATGGGCATGGTGCGTCGGGATTTTGGCTTGGCGGGTTTTTATCAGTTAAAAAGCGTGCTGAGTCCGCTTCAAATGCTAACCAGTTTGGTGGTGATTACCTTGTTTGTGCCTTGTTTAGCGACTGCCACCGTGATGCTCAAAGAACGGGGTTGGCAAGAAGGGGTGGGCGTCTTTGTATTTTCGTGGGTGTTGGCGTTTGCCACTGGGGCGGTGGTGACTCGGGTGTTAGAGTTTCTTCCGTTTTGGTCTTAATACCAATTAAACGATTAAATGTCCCCCCAAAAAACATGGGGTCAACTCTTTGGGTTAAAGGTTCTGTGAATTGGCTTTACTTCAGCGGTTGGCAATAAGCAATCAATTGTTTCACCACAGAAGGTAAAGTATCTTCATTACTCATTAAATGAGCATCAATAGGCGTTTTTAAGGTATTAAAAAGGAATAGGCTCACTAATAAACTACTGAATTCTTTAGCTTTCTTTTCGTTTGTAGGGTCTTTAAATCCCAAGGTCGGTTGTTTTAACAAATAAGCACACACACTATTTATAATACCTTCCATGGGGTAAGTACCCGCATTGACGCCAGCTTTTCGTTTTACCTGTTCTTCTACACTTAAGCCTGTTGCCATTTTAATTTGTTTGCTACCAATATATTGTTGGGCATGAAAAGTTTTGAAAAATCGAAGTACGCCTAGATCTATGTTTGGTAAAAAACCCAATGCGTGTTGACTCAACAAAGCACTATTTGAGATTTTGCCTCGTGTGGTTTTATACATTTCAGGCATATTCTTCAAATCAGTTAGACACGCTCCAAAAAGAGGCATTACATCACTTAGTTTCTTTCGTTCAGCAAAACTTACAGCACCTATTTTTTTGACCCATTGGCCAATCGAATAGTTTTGCGTTTCTTGAATCTTTAAATCCTTTTTCATTGCCTTAAGAAGTATTTTGTAAAAATGTGTATTTAAGTGGGCAATGAGGCCTGTATTTGCCGTCATCCATAGATTGTAACGTACTTTTTCTGGTATTTCTAAACGTTGAATCAGTTGATCTAAACCAAAAGAAGCCGCCCATGTCAGAACTGCTGCTGCACGTTCAGCAAATTCAACGCTTGTTAATTTTTTAAATTCGTCTTCACTCAACTTGGCTTCGTTGCCGTATTTTGAGACACTTTGTTGTAGTGCTAATAGATGTTTGCTTATGGCAAAGCCTCCTTCAACAGCGACCAATGGAGTCTTTTCCACCACCATTTCTATTGTTTCTAATGGCATAGGCACTTTTTTTATAACTGGAGATACTGCAACTGCACCAAAAGCAAAGCACCCTCGAATAAAGGTACGCCTAGAGATCATAAAAATTCCAATCCTTAACAGTGTTATATTTTTCGCTATGATGTTCGATGTATTTATGTTCACCTTTATAGTCCTTAAACACCTAAGCGTCTAAGGCTATTTAAATCGTTTGCAAGCTATTTCTATGTGTTGAAATCAGGCTAGAGCAAACTATTTAGCTTGTGAAGCATAGTGTATAGAATACGTTGGTGTTTTTTTACAATTCTTAATGAATTACAGTGCGATGCAAATGTTCATGCAAGTAATGCCCTGTCAAACTTTCCGCCACCGAAGCCACTTGCACAGGCGTGCCTTCCGCCAATACGCGACCGCCCTTTTCACCCCCTTCAGGGCCTAAGTCAATCACCCAATCACTGGCCGCAATATAATCCAACTGGTGCTCAATGGTCAACACCGTATGCCCCTTTTCCACCAAGCGTTTTACCACATCAATAAACAAGTGTAAATCATGCCAATGCAACCCAATCGAAGGTTCATCAAACAAGTACAGCGTATGCCCAGAAGGCTTTCGCATCAAGTCGGTGGCCAGTTTTAAGCGCTGGGCTTCCCCCCCTGAAAGCAGCGGAGCCCCCTGCCCAAGCGCCAAGTACCCCAAGCCTACATCGCACAACAATTGCAACTGTTGCCCCAAGGTGGGGTGACTATCAAAGATCTCAATGGCGGCTTCAATCGGTGTTTCTAGCAATTCGTAAATGTTCTTGCCTTTATACCGCACGCGTAAAATTTCAGGCTTAAAACGCTTGCCGTCACACGTTTGGCAAAGCAGTTCAGCATCGGGCAACATCCCCACAGAAAGCGTGGTTTTCCCCGCCCCTTTACACGTTTCACAACGGCCGCCTTTGACATTAAAACTAAAGTGAGACGCGCTTAAGCCTTGGGCCTTGGCTTCAAGCGTGTTGGCATACAAATTGCGAATGGCATCAAACATTCCTGTATAGGTGGCGGGGTTGCTCCGACTGGTACGACCAATGGGTGATTGATCCACCACCACGAGTTTGTCAATCTGTTCAATGCCTTCAATGGCTTTGACGCCTTTGGGCATCGTGAGGTTTAAGTCTTTAAGGGGAATATCCTTTTTTCGCCCGTAAGAACCCATTGTGGCTTGAATGTACTGTTCCACATAGGGCAGTAAACAATCAAACAACAAGGTGCTTTTGCCTGAACCACTCATGCCCGTAATCGTCACCATTTTACCTAAGGGCAAGGTAATGTTCAGATTTTTCAAATTATGGTGGGTGCATCCCTTTAGGCGGACGGTTTTTTCAGGCTTGGGAAGCTTTTTAGTGGTGTTCATTTCAATGCGCCGACGCCCCGCCAAGTAATCCCCAGTAACGGAATTCGCCTGCTGTTCAAGTTCACTTGCAAGACCCGCAAAAACGAGTTCCCCCCCGTGAATCCCCGCTCTAGGGCCAATATCCACCACATAATCGGCTTGACGAATAAGCTCTTCGTCATGTTCTACCACAAGCACGGTATTGCCCTTGTCTCGTAGTTCTTTTAGTGTGTGAATGAGCTGTTGATTGTTATGCGCATGCAAGCCAATGGAAGGTTCATCCAACACATACATGACGCCTGAAAGTCCACTACCGAGTTGGCTGGCTAAACGAATCCGCTGGGCTTCACCCCCTGAAAGGGTTGAAGCACGACGCCCAAGCGTTAAATACGGCACGCCCACATTCTTCAAAAACTGCAAGCGCACCAATACTTCTTTTAAGGGGGTTTGGGCGATTAACGCTTCAGTTGCGGTTAGTTCAGGATCAAGCGCACTTAGGGCGTCATACGCTTGACTTAAACTCATCGCACTAAGCGCCTTCCACGTAAGCGTGTCGCCTAATCGCACGGCAAGAGAAAACGGCTTTAAGCGAAGCCCATCGCAATCGGGGCAATCGTCTTCTAAGGTAAATTGGCGAAAGTAGGCTTGACTGGTTAAACCGCCGGTATTGGCTTTTAAACGCAATAACGGCAAAATGCCTTCAAAGTTTTCAAAGAAGTTTTCCCAGTCATCGGGGCTGTCTTCATAGTTGATTTCTGCAATCGGGACGAAAGCCGAAGTCGCCTTTTCTTTGCCGTAAAAAAACAGATGCTTTTCAGCCTTGTTCCACGCCTTCCACGGTTTTGAAACAGGCAAGTGCAAGTACTTTTCAAAGGCCGTCAACACCCGCTTGTGCTTGCCCCATAACAAGTAGGCCAAAGCGGGCATGGCCCCGTCTTTCAGACTTAAAGACGGTTCTTTAATGAGGGTGCTTTCGTCAATGTGTAACTGATGCCCCGTGCCTTTACAGGTGACACACGCCCCGTACGGCGAATTAAAGCTAAACAACCGAGGCGCCATTTCGCCAAAGTCCAAATCACATGCATGACACGCCATAAAGGTGGACATCAGCGCTTCTTTTTCTTTGTCGTGATGCGGTTCTTGACTCAAAACGCGCAAGTAGCCCCCTGAACGTTGAACGGCTTTACTGACGGCTTGTTCCAAGCGCAGGGAAGTGGCATCCTTTTGGTGACGCAGGACAATGCGATCCACCACGGCATCAATGTGATGCACCTTATAGCGTTCGAGCTTGAAATCGTCGGGCAACTCATCTAAATCCAACATTTCACCGTCCACATAGGCACGGGCAAAGCCTTCTTTACGCAACTGTTCAAACAACGCGCCGTAATCTCCTTTGCGTCCTCGAATCAGCGGGCTTAAAATTTGAATGCGCGTGGCTTCGGGCAGTTTTTTGATGCGTTCTAGCATTTGGGCGAGTCGTTGTGGTTGCACGTTGCAACCACATTGGGGGCAGTAGGCACGGCCGGCTTTGGCAAATAGCACACGCAAGTAATCCATAATGTTGGTGACCGTGCCGACGGTGGAACGAGGCGAGTAGAGCGTGGTTTTTTGTTCAATAGCAATGGCAGGCGAAAGGCCTGTAAGTGTGCGAACGGGTGCCTTTTCTTGCTTGCCCATGAACTGCTGGGCGTAATCGCTTAGGGTGTTCATGTAGCGACGTTGGGCTTCGCTGTAAAGCGTGTCAAAGACGAGGCTACTTTTACCGCTGCCTGAAATGCCCGTAAACACCACGAGCTGGTGCTTGGGTATGTTTAGCGAAAAGCCTTTTAAATTGTGCGTTTGCACGTCTTCAAGGCAGATGTATCGCTGGGTGGTGGGGGGGGCATCGTGCAGGGCAGGCATGGGGGGTCTCTTGCGTTTGTGGGGAGAGTACCCTTCCATTATACACCAAACCGATTAAGCCATTGTTTTAGCCAGTTGCATATTTTACTTTCCATGCCATTACCCTTTTTATCTGATTCGAAGCTACTTTCTAATGTTTCTCTTCCCATTACAAAATCAACAAGGTGGTTCATTCTTTCCTCAGCACTTCCTTTGATGCCTTTATAAGGACTTTGTATCAGTTGTTCCAGTTCACTTAGGTTTATCTGTTCTACTTCTTCATTTGACAATGATTCTCTTAGAGCCGTTACATTAGCTTGCACAGATTTTCCTAAATTGCTTAAGCTATCTAGTAAATTATTATTTTGTAAAAAAGTTGTTAATTTATTTGGATCATCTGTATTTTCTGGGAAATAGATTACAGTCGAAGATGCATTTTGGAGACTTCCCCCCATTTCACTAATATCCTTTAGTACATTAAAACATGCTTCTATACATCTCCTCTGTCCTTCAACTTCTAGAATATCAAATACAAAAGGAGACTTTTCTAGTCCCTCCAATAGATTTATTATTTCATCAGGAATGATTTCTGGAGGGTGTGCCTTTATTACTTCGCGCATAAATGCACCAGTCAAACGGCCGGAACGTTGATTCGCGTGTGGGCAAGGCACTGGGGCATGTGCCGTGTGGGAAGTGGCAGGGGTGCTTCTTAAAGCTATACTTTTGTTATGGGGGGGGGTTAGTGGGCTTAACATAAAAAAGTTCCTTTATAACTCATTAACGACATTATAGCTTCATCAGATAAACCCTAAATAGTTTACTGTAATAGGCTTGCTTGTATAAAACAGTATCAAAATTTTTTTGTGCCCCCTGTTTTTTACCCCTTACTTTCATGAACATTTAAGTGCGCCTTTTCAAGCTTTTGCCTCAATTTCTCAAAAAAGGGGCTTGCATTCCTGGCTGGACGATGTAATATAAACACAGCTAAGGGCGTTTAGCTCAGTTGGTAGAGCGTCTGCTTTACACGCAGGTGGTCCACGGTTCGAGCCCGTGAGCGCCCACCACAACAGCCCCCGTCAACAGACAGGGGCTGTTGTGTTTTCAACCTTCTTTGCCAGAACAGCGCACTTCGGCGAAAGCCTTCCACTCCTCAAGTCCCCTCCAAATGAAGGGGATGCTGGGCGCATTTATTTGTCATAATAAAACGAGCAAGGAGCCTTCACCATGCCCACCCGCACGCCCATGTTCTACACTTGCGCCACGCTTGCCTTAAGCCTAAGCCTTGGCACGGCGCCGGCCTTACACGCTGAAGGCCTGTTTCTAAGCCCCAGCGCCCCCAACGTGCGTTCGCCTTTCCCGCAGGAAACCGCCACCGCAACGGCTCCCTTGAACACCCTTCGCATTGCGCTTGAAGCCCTGAAACAGGGGCAAACGCGCCAAGCGCTGGTGTTGTTAGAATCGTGGGTGGAAGAACACCCCGAAGATTTAGAGGCCTTTTTTCACTTGGCGAAAGCCAGCTATGCACTGGGCGACTTTCCGGCCATGCGTCGCTATTTGGCCACGCTAAACACCCTCGCCCCGCAGGATGCCATCACTCAGCAGGCGCTTGCTTGGGCTAACCCACTGCCTGAAGCCAAGCCCCCTACGGTGGAAGATGAAAAGAATACGGCCCTTTTAAACCTCGCCCGTTCAGTGGCTAACAATCAACCCACCCCGATGCCGTTTCGTTCACCTGCCCCCAAGACGTCCGCCCCCCCCGCGACGCTTGAAGAGGCGACGGCAGCACCCCGTTTGCCGTCTACCGAAGCACTTAAAACGCCCGCTTCCCCCACCCCTTTGCCCATGGTTAAAGAAGGCGCGGTGGATCAAAGCACCCAAGCTCAACCAGCTCCCCAAGAATCAGCGCCTAACCCGCCTAAAACCCCTGTTTCGCCTAATCTTGGGAATAACCCAACAGTAGGGGCGGCCGCGTCCTTACAAGCATCCGCAAGCCCTGCACCGCTCACCCAAGAACAAATTGCGCAAAACTTTCAAATGCTTCAACAGTTAATGATGATGCAACTGATGAACAATTCTTCAAACAGTTTTAATCCCAATAACCCCATGAACATGATGATGAACGGCCAAGGGATGAATGGTCTCAATATGTTTAACGGCACTATGTTGAACAACACGATGTTGAATAATCCCAACGCCACCCCAGCGATGACCCCCCAAGTGATGAACCAACTGATGCAAAACAGTTTATTGAACAACATGAACGGCATGTTCAACACCACGCCAGACGATCAAAACAACAACGGGGGCCTTGGGTTTTAAGGTTAAATCACGCAGGCAAATGGCTTAATGAGCCGTGCTTTTGTGGTAGGCTTTTTTCAACACTTGGGCAGGCACGAGGGCTTGCATGGCGGAGTCGTCCCATACTTTAACGACGTTGTAAAACGCGTCTCGTTCAACGGGCAAGCGCCCCGACTGACGAATTAAATGCGTGAGCTGACGCATGGTTAAGCCTTGCGAACTTTGGGTGCCCGCGGCATGGGCGATCTTTTCTTGAATGACGGTGCCGTCAATGTCGTCGACCCCAAAGTTCAACCCGACTTGAGAAATTTTTTCGCCAATGTGAATCCAAAACGCTTTGATATGAGGGAAATTGTCTAACACCAGTCGAGAAACCGCAAAGTTTTTAAGATTTTCAAAGCCTGTTAGGGCGTACTTAGGATCAATGCGGTTGCCTTCATAATAACAATTCAGCGGAATAAAGCTCAAGAATCCGCCTGTTTTGTCTTGCTGTTCACGCAGGGAAATCATGTGCGCCACGCGCTCTTCAGGGGTTTCTCCTAGGCCAGCAAGCATGGTGGCGTTGGATTTTAACCCCATTTGATGCGCCAAACCGTGAATATCAAGCCATTGTTGCCCCGTGATTTTACCGGGGCACACTTCTTGACGAATGCGTTCAGCAAAGACTTCGGCCCCTCCACCAGGTAAGGCTTGTAAGCCAGCATCGATGAGGGTTTGAATCACGTGTTCAATCGGCAAAGCTTCAATTTTAGCAATGTAATGCAGTTCCGCCGCGGTGAGCCCTTTGACATTCACGTGCGGGAACTCCTTGCGCAAGGCTTTAAAGAGATCGGCGTAATAGGCTAAATCGGCCCCCTTATAATGCCCTGCAACAATGTGGAACTCTCGTAAGGTATTTTTTTCGGGGTAGGCGTGAATATCGGCGATGACTTTGTCGATCGCCCAAAAATAGGCGTGAGGCGAGGCGGGGCCTTTTTTAAAGGAGCAGAAATGGCAGGTGTCTTCGCAAATGTTGGTGGGGTTAATGTGGTAATTATGCACCCACCACACATAGGCTTGTTCTGCTTGGGGCGTGCGGATTTTACGCGCCAAATCCGCCAGCATACCCACGCCTAGAAGATCGGGGCTGTTGTAGAGATGAAGGGCTTCTTCAGCCGTAAAGCGTTCGCCCGTGAGCACTTTTTCTAAGTAGGGGTTCAGGGGATTGTGTTGCTGGTTAAAGTAAGCGTCAATGTATTCAGGTACATCGTAAGGCATGGGGGTGTGTTCCTGTAAGTCAATTTTATTGGTACCTGTAGTTTAACACGGAAATAAACGCATGACGTATTGGGTCCTGACCTTTAGTAGTATAGCGAACACTAAAACTTCCACAAAAAAGGGACTCGACGATGATCGCAGAGTCCCTGACCTCCAAAAGGTGATGTTCAAATAAGGGGAGTCGACCCCGTAGTTGCATCTTAATTTGCGAGGTTGTTAATAATGACGTTTTGTTCTTCAACAGCCGCTGCCACTGAAGAGTTGGCCGCGCTGATGTCTCCGACCATGGTGATGATTTCTTCAATGGCCTTAGACGCTTGCGTGGTTTTTTCTTGAATAGCCAGCACTTGCGTTTGAATGTTTTGGGTGGCTTCTGCTGATTTTCCAGCCAGTGCCTTGACTTCGTCCGCCACAACGGCAAAGCCCTTACCCGCATCGCCTGCTCGTGCCGCTTCAATGGTGGCGTTCAAGGCCAATAAGTTGGTTTGACTGGCAATGCTTTGAATCAAGCTCACAATGCTATTGATTTCTACAGCAGAATGAATCAACGCTTCCATGACTTCTTGAGTATGAAAACCTTGCGAACGCGTATTTTCAGCCATGTGGGCGGCACGATTCATATTTTCAGCAATTTCACGACTAGCTAAAGCCGCTTCTTGTTGAAGATCCGTTTTCCCAAACTTTTCAAGGGTTTGTTCTAACAAGAACCGAATGTTTTTCATCGCATTACGACGCTTTTCAGTGTCTAGCAAATAATGCGTGCTAAAAAAGTCAAAGGCGCCTACAATATGCCCTTGCACCACAATGGGGAAGACGTTACCTGACTTGACGCCTGCTTGACGAGCCGCTGGTGCTCTGGCGCAGTCATTCACATCCGCCAAATCGGGAATGAATAAGACATCATCTGACGCCCAAGCACGTCCGTTGACCCCCACCCCACGACTAAACGTGGTGGAATGCGTGATTTGTGAAAATTGAGGATTGATCGATCCAGATTCTTTTTCAAAAATCAAGGCATTTTGCGAACCATCATATCGCCAAAAACTGGCGTAATCCCAACCAAAGGCTTCCTTAATTCCATTTAAGGCAGTGGTAATGACTTCTTCTTTATTATGAACACCTGCAATGAGGCTAAACAAACGTTGTACGGCATTTAGGCATTCCGCACCGTGCAATTCTTGCAACGAACTTTCAATGCGTTCAAATACAAATGAAATGGCGGTTGAAAGCGCTTCAATGGTCGCCAAGCGTTGATCGGACACTTCAGCATTTTCTTTTGAAAAGAACTCAATCGTCCCGATGATACGGTTGTTCACGCGAATTGGGAAAGCAACAGCCCATTGAACCCCAGAACGTTGACACGCATCGCGACGAGAAGATTCGTTAAGTTCATTTAAGTGGCGAACGTAAATCAATCGTCCGTCCTGCCAAGCACGGCCATTAAGGCCTTGGCCTTTTTCAAAAGTAACATTTTCTGTTACGGTGTCAAATTCACTACTTAACTGCCCTGATTTAACACTAAATAACAGCGCATTGCCCTTGTTGTTGACTTCCCAGTAGGCGCCATAGTCCCAACCAAATGTGCTACGAATGGTTTCTAACAGGCCTTGAACGGCTTTTTTCTTGTCTGCAGTACTTTGTAAATCACCCAAGGTTTGAATCTTTTTTAAGCTACTGACTAAGACATGGTAATTTTCTTTTTCTTCTTGGTTGTGGTGTGATTGTGAGGTAGACGCTGAGGCGTTTGAGGTATCTTTCACCTCTTTAGTCAACGTACTATTGAAAAAACTCATGGGCTTAATAACTCCTTATCTTTAGAAAAAATACAAGTAATCGAAAAACTAAACAAAATATACTTATTCTTAAATATAACGATTTTACGGGCGTTATTTTTTAAAAAAATCAAAACCTCCTCCGTTTGTTCGTGCTAAAATGGCCTAATTAGCCTAGATATATGAGGATATTGCTTTTATGACTGCTCCCTTAGATGCTGTGTTCCCCTTGTTGGTGGGAATGAATTCGGCTCAAGCGCAAGCCACTGCTTTTGGAGCAGGCCCCTTACTTGTGCTGGCAGGGGCAGGCAGTGGTAAAACCAAGGTGCTCACGCATCGTATTGCCCATCTTTTAGAAGGGCAAGGGGAAGGACTTGAGCCCGTGTGGGCAAGCCAAGTGCTTTCAGTCACCTTTACCAATAAAGCCGCCAAAGAAATGAAGGCCCGACTCGCCACGTTGATTGATCCTGCCATTGTGCAAGATGTTTGGATGGGAACCTTCCACAGTGTGTGTGTGCGTTTGTTACGTCGAGATATTGTGCATTACACCGCCCCTTCAGGGGCAAAGTGGAAGACCAACTTTGTGATTTATGACGAAGCCGAAACGCTTGCGGTGATTAAAGATATTTTAAAAGCCAAGAATTTGGATGAAAAACTCTACCCCGCACGCGGGATTAAGTATCAAATTTCGGCGGTTAAAAACCAAGGGTTCGATGCCTTTGACCATGCCACCAATGCCAAAGACTATAAAGCCGAGCGACTTTCTGAATTATTTACGCTGTACGAACAACAAATGGCGGAAAATAATGCCTTAGACTTTGACGATTTATTGTTGTTGACGGTAAAATTGCTTCGCCAGCACCCGGCTTTGCTGGCCAACTATCACCAGCATTTTCGTCATATTTTGGTGGACGAATTTCAAGACACCAATGAAGTGCAGTATGATCTCATTCGTATGCTTGCCACAGGGCAAACCAGCCGTAGCCATGAACGGGGACACTGGCATAACCGCAGTTTAACAGTGGTGGGCGATGTGGATCAATCCATCTATTCATGGCGGGGGGCAAACTTCCGCATTTGCTTAGGCTTTCAAAAAGATTTCAAAGAAGCCCAGCTCATTACGCTAGAGGACAACTACCGTTCCACCGCTAAAATTTTACAAGCCGCCAATGCCGTCATTGAACGCAATAGCGAACGACTGCCCAAAGAACTGCGAGCGGTGAAAGGCGATGGTGAAAAAATCTATTGCTATGAAGCGACTGATGATCGAGATGAAGCCCATTTTGTGCTTGAAAAATTGCAAAATTATGCCACACGTTCGAATCAAACGCTTAATGAATGTGCTATTTTGTACCGCACCAACGTGCAAAGTCGTGTGATTGAAGATTTGCTAATTTCTCGAGGCATTCCCTACACCATGGTCGGCGGCATTAAGTTTTATGAGCGTCGTGAAGTGAAAGATGTATTGGCTTACCTGACGGTGTTGTTTAACCCCGATGACAGCTACAGTGTGAAACGGGTGTTGAATGTGCCTCGTCGAGGCATTGGCGCCAAAACAATCGAATATATCGAAACGCATGCAAAAAACAGAGGGCTTTCGTTCTATAACGCTTTGTTTGAAGTGGATCAAATCCCTGAAGTCAAAGGCAAGGCGCGTCAAGGCATTACGGGTTTTGTTACGGTGATGCAACGCATCAGCGAACAGCAGAGCCAAGGCGTGTATATTGATGAAGTCATGATCACGATTCGTCAACTTTCAGGTTACGACAAAGCCCTTGAAGCAGAAGATCCCAAAGATGAAGAGGGGCGTTTGGCGAACTTGGATGAATTGATGTCTGTGGCACGCCAATTTCATGCGGATCACCCCGAAGGCGAAACGCAAGAAAAGCTCGGTGAATTTTTGGCGCAACTGGCGTTGATGAGTGATTTAGACAGTTTGGGCCAGACGGCTGAAGCAGGTACCGCCCCCCAAGAACGCCTAACGCTGATGACCTTACACGCCGCCAAAGGCTTGGAGTTTCCCATTGTGGCCATTGTGGGCATGGAAGAAGGTTTGTTCCCGCACAATCGTGCGTTGACGAGTACAGATGAAATGGAAGAAGAGCGTCGTTTAATGTATGTGGGCATTACGCGTGCGGAAATGTTTTTAATGTTAAGTTATGCCCGCCGCCGCATGGTGTTTGGTGAATTGAGATACAGCGTGCCCAGTCGTTTTTTAAGCGAAGTGCCTCGTGAATTGATGAGCGGGAGCTTTAGTTTGGATGCCCAAGCCTCGCCTTATAGCAGTTATGAAGAACGTCGTTATGGTTCAAGCCGTGTGGATGGTGCGGGCCGTGGTGGGGATGCGAAAGGTGAAAACCGTGGGAACATAGCGTCGTCATCTGCTAATCGTTATGCCCGTCGGGATGAAGGTCGTCTTATGCCCCCTAGTTTGCCGTCTGCGTCTCGTGCGGAAAAGCCGTCAACGGTGGATCTTTCGCATCTACCGACTTACAAGGTGGGGGATCGTGTGGTGCATGCCAAGTTTGGGGAAGGCCACATTGCTCAAGTCTTAGGGTCTGGTCAAAAGGTGCTTTACAACGTGGCCTTTGATCGCTTGAGTGGCAAGAAGTTGTTGGATCCTCGCTACGCCAAGCTCGAACTCAAGCACGACTAGTCGTTTTGGACTTAACGCTTTAATTGGCGTGGGGGTGGGGAACGCAAAGAAAACGTCTGCTAGCACAAAAGTCTGAAAAGATTGTTTTTATATAAATAAGCCTCTTGTTCAGGAGGTGGCCTCGACTTTTTCGAGTATCTTTCCACCTATCCCTACCCTATGTAACCCTAAAAAAGGACGATTTTATGATATTTAATACGCTTAGTTCCCCGATGGCGGGGCTTAATTTGGGCACGCCTAATCTAAGTGCTTCTAATGCAAGTAGCCCTAATCCTGCGCTTAATGCATTAGGCTTAAACACAAATGCCTTGGCTCTTCCAACACCCAACGCAGGCAACTCCCTTTTTAATTTAGGTGCGACTCAGGCAACCTCGCCTTCTGTAAGTAGCCTACTGAGTGGATTGTCTGCGAATAACGCCTTGCCTAATAATACAACGGGCAGTATTTTTGCCAATCTCCCAGGGAATGGGGCGCTTGCCTTTGCGAACCCTTCAACCAATGTATCTGCTAGCACTTTAGCATCACAGGGTGGAAGCAGTTCTTCTTTACTCGCAGGACTCGATCAATTTCTTGCTTCAATAGGCCCCCAAGTCAATTTCTTTGCACAGAACAGGACAGGCGCCATGGGTTCACCCACCACGGCCATGGGTGCTTTAGCAAACCTTCCAGCCGTTGCACCTGCTGCACAAACAGCCGTCGCTCCTGTTGCGCAACAATCGGGTGTCGTCATTCCCCCTGACTTGCTTGCACAATTATTAGGGTCACGTGTTGCGAACAACAATTCTAACACTGAGGACACCTCAGTCACTCAGGCGTTGGAAGCAAAAATAGAAAAGTTGGAAGATCAAATAAAGTTTGCCAACGGGGCGTCTTCAACGACAATCGCCCAACAGCTTGAAGTACTTAAAACACAATTGGCCCAAATTAAAGCCAATACCGTTCAAGCGAAAACCACACCACCGCAAGCAACCCTCCAAGCACGGCTCAAAGAACTAGAAACCCAAATAGCCACTTTGAAAAAAGCACCCATAACCGCCACAACACCTGTGGCCAAGGCCCCTGGAAAAGCAGGCGTCACAAAAGCTTAATGTTGAGCTAAGTTAAAGTATGACGTCCCTTCTTGCCCAAGGCAAGGGGGGACGTTTGGGTAAAAAGGCTCCCCAAGTCGCGTATTTGTGCTTTAATAAAAAAGTTGTGAAAGATGCGGTCTTCGCCTGCTGCCAAATACGTTTAAAGGAACTTCCCCCATGCTATTAGATGCGTTGATGATTCTTGGTTTGCTTGTTTCCATTGTGTTGGCCTGTAATGTGTTTACCAATGCCATTGAATGGCTGGGTGAAAAGCTCAACCTCAGTGCGGGAGCCGTCGGTTCCGTGCTTGCCGCGGTGGGAACCGCCCTGCCTGAAACCATTGTGCCGATTGTGGCCATCGTTACGGGGGTGCTTTCTACTGGGCAAAACGGAAGCATGACGCTCAAAGCGGGCGAAGACATCGGTTTAGGGGCTATTTTAGGCGCCCCCTTTATGCTGGCGACTTTGGCCATGTTCGTCAGTGGGCTGGCGATTGTGGTGTATTACTTCATGGGCAAGCGTTCTTTAGAATTGGTGATTGACCGTTCGCAGTTCTTTCGAGACAAAGGCTATTTTTTTGTGGCGTATGGTTTGGCCATTGCTGCTGCTTTTTTACCGCCTGCGTTACTCCCCTTTAAATGGATCGTGGCCATTGCCTTGGTGGGGCTGTATGCCTTGTATTTAAAGCAAACTCTTTCGGCTCCTCATACCCCGCAAGACACTCACGATCACAAAGATTCCGAAGGGCACACGCTGGATCCCTTATTTTTTGAGCCCAACGCCGAAGAACCTAGCATGGGGAGGATTTTGACGCAAACCTTTTTAGGGGTGTTCAGTATTATAGGCTTGGCCCATTTATTTGTGCATGAAATTCAGCACGTTTCTGAAAAGTTGCACCTTAATGCCATGATTTTAAGTTTGATTATTATTCCCATTGCAACCGAATTGCCTGAAAAGTTCAACAGCGTTATGTGGTTGGGCAATAATAAAGACACCCTGGCCATTGGCAACCTAACGGGAGCCATGGTCTTTCAAAGCTGTATTCCTGTAGCAGTAGGCGTGGCCTTTACGCCGTGGGTATTTAACCCAGAAGCCAAATTAAGTATTTTATTGTGCTTGCTTTCTTCTGCGGTGGTGACGGCCTTGTTGTTTCGTTTGGGTAAGCAGGGTTCACCCTTTGTGTTAATGTTGGGTGGAATCGCTTACGGTATTTTTGTGTGGCAGGTAGTCGCCCCCTTGTTTTAAACCAGCGGGTGTCTTAGCGTTTCGTTTTGATGTATCGTTTTTTCTATTTATTCGTAGCGTAAGGTAGAGGTAGACACCTGCTGACGTAAAAACCACATCGGTACAAGACTCGCAAAAACCCCCGCCCCGAGTACCCATAGAATGTTAGTCCCTAAAAACGCCCACGGTGTTTGCATCGGAACGCTCCAGCCGAAGGATTGTGCGTTTAATACATAAATCAAGACGCTTGCCAGCATCATGCCAAACACAAAGGCCATGCCATACCCCAGCAGGGAAAGTAAAACCCCTTGGTTCATCACTAAACGCAAGCGCAAGGCTTGGTTCATGCCCAAGTAATCCAGCGTGGCGTAAATACGTTTTCCATCTAAAATTAAGGCCGTTAGCGCATGTAACACCGTTAAAATGGAAATTAACAGAGCCACCCCTTGCATTAAATAGGTAATGGCAAATGTTTTGTCAAAAATGCCTAACACTTCTTCGCGTAAGGCTTTATTAGAACGCATCGCCAAAATAATACCTGGGGGGACTTTTTTTTCAAGGCGTTGAATCACACGTTCAGGGTCTTCATTGGGTTTTAAATAAAGCGCTAAGCTTGTTGAAGCGTCTGCTTGCGTGCCCCCAAAGGCTTGGTAGACGCCTCGATGAATAATGGCATAACCTAAACTCGACGCATAATCATAATACACCCCTTGTACCTTCAAATGCAGGGGCCCTTTGGGCATGTTAAGCGTAAAGGTATCGCCTTTTTTTAGCTGATGTTTGGTGGAAAAGGGTTCACTAATAATGGTGGGAAATGGCTCTTTTCTGTGCACGTTAAGCGGACGACTTTCCCGCCACGTTTGTTGAAGCACTTCTGAAGAGGCTTGGCCATGGGTGAAGGTTAAGGTCGCATAACGCGCAAAGGTGTCAAGGTTTGCAGCACCCAAGTAAAAGGGTTGGCCTTGGTAGGTAAAGGCCTGTTCTAAGAAGGGGTCTCCCGCTTCAATGGCGGGATCTTGACGAAGGGCTTGCACCGTGTGGAAAGAAAGCAACCCGACACTGCGATTACTGGTGGCACTTTGGGGCTGAATAAAAATATCGGCCCGCAAGCTTTGATGAATCCAGTCTTCCACACTATGACGAAAGCTCCCAATTAGCGTGGTAAGGCTAATACTTAAGGCCAGCGCCACCAAAAGGCTGGCCACCGCAACGGCGGATCGGTGCATGCCCCCTTGCAATAGAGAAATACCCAACCTTGCCCAAATCGGCAGGTGAATGCTGGAAGACAACTGTTGCAGTGCCCATAACACGTAGCTTAATAAAATCGGGGTCAGTAAGGTTCCCCCCGCCAAAATGCAAAACGCGGCGAGGTATCCCCCCAGTGGTAAGTGATACAAAGGCGGTAATAACGAAAAGCCCAAGGCCAGAATCAGTAAAAGGACGCCTATTTTAGCTAGCTTGTTTCGTCTCCCTGCCTGATTGGCCGATTCGCTCAGCGGGCGAATGCAATCGACGGGCTGAATTTGCAAAGCTTCTTGCACAGGGAAATACGCCCCAATAAACGAGGTAAATAACCCCACAAATAAACATACCCAAGGCAACCAGTCCGGCGGGGTAAAGGTGGCGGTGGCTTGGCCCGTGTACACATTTTGAAGGGTTTGAGACACCGCTTGGCCCACCAGGGGCAACACTTGACTGCCCAATAAAAGCCCGATTAGACTACCCACGCCCCCCAAGCATAAGGCTTCTAGCTGAATAAAAATAGACAACGTCTTAGCACTTAAGCCGAGCAAACGATAGGTCCCTATTTCCTGCCGACGCTGCAAAACGGCCATGCTCAAGGTGTTGTAAATCAGAAACGCCGCCACAATCAAGGTAATAAAGCTTAATGCCATCAAATTAACTTGATAGGCTTTGACCATTTCCCCCAAGTTGGCACTGCGTTCTTGAGGCGTACGAATGTTGAGATCGTTTGGAATGACGGCTTCTAGGGACGATTTCAAGCGGTTTTGTTCGTCGTTTTTCAAGGTGCTAAAATCCAGCTCAATTCGACTGAGCAAGCCTGTGGTATGACTGAGATCTTGTAGGACGCTAATATCGCTAAAGCCTACATTTCGTAGGGCTTGGTTGCGTCCGGATACCTTAAAGATCCCGATCACCTTTAGCGTAACGATGCGTTCTTGCAACAGTACGGGAAAGCCACTACCCCGATGCAACGCATACTGTTGCGCCAAGGCATCTGAAATCGCGATACTGCCTTCTTGCAACGGGCTATTGAGCCCTGTAAAAATAGGCTCTTCTACCCAGTCAATTTCACGATGAGAAGCATCATTAAAGGTATCTACCCCCAGCATGTTTAAGACTTGCCCTGTAGAAGCCAGCACCCCCTTTTCGTTTCGTCTCAGTAGCAACGCCGGAAGTTCTAAGACAGGGTGAACTTGCGTGTAATGGGTTTGGGGGGCCTTTTCAAGCGTGTCGTAAATTGGCCGCAACACCTCTTCTTTCATCAAGGGGGCGTTTTCGCTTTTGACTTCAAAGGTGGTGGTTCCCGCAATTTTATTCACCCCTTGTTTAAATTGTTCAAACGCCGAAAAAGTCGCGGCATTCATACTAAATAATACGGCAACGCCTAAGGCAATGCCTAAAACGGCCAGTCCGCCTTTCCATATACTTTTTTTATAGTAATGCCATGAAAAGAGACCCAGCAAGCGGAAGAAGCTCGTCACGCCCAAGCCTAGCATGCGAAAGGAAATGGGACGCTTGGTCGTTTTTTTGGGGGGGACACGTGATGAAAACGCTTCACTCATTGCACGGGAACCTTTGCTTCAAGTGGACGTAACACAAGATCTTCAACAATTGCGCCGTCTTTCATGCGAATGATGCGATCCGCTAGGCGAGCCGCGTCTTCGCTGTGGGTCACCATGACCACGGTGGCCCCCAATTCACGGCATCTTTGCATGAGCACGCCCAAGACTTGCGCGCCGTTTTGACTGTCGAGGTTGCCAGTGGGTTCATCTGCCAGAATGAGGGGGGGGTGATGTACGGTGGCTCTGGCAATGGCGACGCGTTGCATTTGCCCACCTGAAAGTTGTGAGGGAAATTGTGACGCCAAGGCTTCAATCCCGACGCTTTTGAGGGCATTCATGACCCGTTCTTTGGCTTGTTTGGGGGGAATGCCGTTTAAATCCAGCGGAAGTTGAACATTTTCAGCCACCGAGAGCGTGGGTAATAAATTAAAAAATTGAAACACATAACCCACCGTTTTTCTGCGGAACGCTGCCTTTTCAGCTTCGCTTAAAAAAGCCAAGGCGTGGCCTTCCACCAGAACTTCGCCTGTTGTTGGGGTATCCATCGCGCCGATGAGGTTGAGTAGCGTTGATTTACCGCACCCACTAGATCCCATAATGGCGACAAACTGCCCTTGTGGAATATGCAAACTAAGATCATTTAAAACCAGCGGGCTTTTCGGATCGTATTGTTTCGACAGGTGCAAAAGATCAATGGCGTTCATGGGCGGGTCTTTCATTTTGTGGGGGGTGCATATCCTTTAGTATACATCAAAAGCCACCTTATAGCTTTGTCAATGTATATGTTAGAATAGAGAAAATACGACACACTTTTTTAAAGAAAGATCCCCATGTTCAAACGTCTAAGCCTGCTTCTTTTCATGTTTTTCTGTACGACGCTTGCCCCTGCCTTCGCCGCCCCCGTGACGCCCAAGCTCGATACGCAAGCATCAGGCTTTGTGTATGATGCCCTCGCCCCCATGCGGTATGACGAACTCAAGCAAAACTGGTTTTATCAGCACCCTAACAGCACGCCTACGCCTGAAGACCTTGAAAGGCTAGCGTCTCAAGCCTTTTACTTGCAAGCCACCGAAACGCCTGTGTGGAAGCCGATTGTGCATTGGCGAATGGTGGGTGGATCGCATCCGTGGGGGGTGGTGCCTCGTGTG
The DNA here is from genome assembly GCA_044358835.1 of Vampirovibrionales bacterium. Lineage (GTDB taxonomy): Bacteria > Cyanobacteriota > Vampirovibrionia > Vampirovibrionales > JAJTHC01 > JAJTHC01. Next base: position 34,953 of record JBIKNF010000009.1, read on the forward strand.
CAGGTGGTTAATCCGAAGGGGAGTCCTGCCGTGCTGGAATCCAAGCTCAAGGTGCAGATTTTCGCCGATTATGGCGTGTGGTACCCTGAAGTCAAAGGAGCCATTACCCACGTCAAACGCCTGATGCTCAATAATCAACGACAGAGCTTGACGGCTTATGAGCGTCCCCTAGAAGCCCTCGCCACAGGAGACCGAATGCTGGTGAGCTTGCCTCCGCTGGCGTTGATGCCGTTGCTAAAACCCTACCCCGATCGTTTCCCCAATCGAGTGATTGTGCAACTCCAACTCTTTCAACACAACACGCTGGTGGATGCTCAAAACCTTACGTTAAAATTGTATGCCGATCTCTTTGCCCTGCCGATTTACTTGTATTAGATCACCACTTCCACAAAGTAATTCACCAACGCTTGACCAAAGGCGGGGGCGGATTCAGGGCTATTGGCCGTGATGATCGAACCATCTACAACCACAGGTTGTTCAGAAAGGGTTGCTCCGCCTGATTTCAAAGCGTCGTGTGTTTCAGGCATCGACCATACGGTGGCTTGCTTACCTATTAAGATACCCGCTTTGGCTAGAACAGCAGGAGACACACAAATCGCTGAAACCAGCTTGCCTTCGTCATAAAAAGCGTTCACCAAATCATGCAAAACGCTTGAATCCCATAAATGGGTCACACTTCCGTAGCCTCCAATAATCACCAAGGCATCATAATCATGCGAACTACAGTGATCCAAAGGCACTTCAACATTTTCAAACATCCCGTGCATGCCTTCGGCTTCGCCTGTTTGGGTAGAAGCAATATGCACCAAATGCCCCGCCGATTCAACGGCCTTTCGGGTTTCGACTAGTTCCGTGTCGTTAAATTGTTCAGGGGCAATAATTAACAAAAAGCGTTTACTCATGATTTTCTTCCTCAGGCTTGGCTTTTTCTTGACTGAAATCTATTTTTCCGTTGGCAGAATGCAGGACCAACCCTTGTAAAGCAACTGAAGCACTGTCTTCTGCTTTTGAAGCCACATTGACCCGCTTCACTAAGGTGACGACTCCACTCAATGTTAGGCTAACGGCCGGTTCGCCATTGGGGCCTAGCACGCGTTTGCCTTGCAACAGGCCTAAACTAGCACTCACCATTTCATTACGACTATGGGTATTGGCTGTAAACACGCGTTCTAAGGTGTTTTGGGCAGGGGCCAGTACACGCATGGCATTTACAATATGGGGGTGAGGGTACACCATTTCAGAACGATTGACTGAAGTCATGGCAACGCTATTGGGGGGAAAGCCCGCTTCAACGGCGGCGGTATAGCTTTGCCCAGCAAAGACTTTGTCTGGCACAGAAAACTCTATTCCTAAACCGTTTGTATTGCCGTAACGCAACACGGCGTCTTCATAAAGGGATTGATCACTGTCAATACGCCATACGTCTCCGATTTTGCGAAGGTACATTAAGTTACGCGAACGAGTGGCTAGCGTGCCGGTTTCGTTTTTTTTCAAAAAGAGTGACGATTCCGCAGGAACGCCTGTGGCCAAAATATCCATGGGGGTGGGTAAGCCTGTGGCTAAGCTCACGTCTTCTGTTTCTACGGTAATCCAGTTGCCGTTGACGCGAATTTCTAGGATGCTTGAATTGTACTGCATATTAGGGTATTGTTCCCATGTTTCTAAAACCAGCTTCCGCAATTCAGAACGTGTGAGGTTGTCTCCGCTAATGTAGGCGTTGGCGTAATACTTCATAAAACCGTCGATGTCTCGGCGCTTGGCGGCATCTAGCAAACCTTCCACCACGGCTAAGACTTCAAGGACGCGTTCATCAGAAGTAGAAGCCCCCGTTACGGTGACGTTTTTTAAGGCTGGATTTGTTTTTGAAGCTCCCCATTGAGGCATCCGCGCGTGGGCCTGAGCAATAAGTGGCTGAGGCATCACCTGTAGTACAGCACACAGCACCAGCAGTCCAACGGTAAAGGCGTTTCGTATGAAAGAAGAAAGACGCATAAAAATCTCACTTTTGTAAACATTAAAATAAGGAATAAGAATATAGTACCATTTTTTTCGACTTTGTTGTACACTTCAGGCAGATTCATTTCTGACTTAGGTTCTTAAATTTCTTTAAAAACAAAAAGGAGCCGATAATGTTTAAACTGCAAACCCCTCTTCTCTTTTTTGCGATTGCTTTAATTCCGAATGTTTCCTTTCTGCTTGCCACGCTTCGTTTTTGCAAACGTCAGCATTTGCCAAGCGTTCCGTGGATGGCGTCGACTTTTTTAGTCCCTTTTATTGCTGTTCCTTCCTTGTATGCGCGATTTCAACCAGAAAGTAAACAGCAGGGCGTTTTTTGGAAGTTCTTTGCCATGGTGTTGGCCATGAATCTTCTTTTCTTGTTTGTGGCTTGGGTGGTTGAACATTCTAGCAGTCTGCAATTAAATGCCTTTCTCTCTCATTAAACGTAGTCTTATATAATAGAAAGTTCGTCCCTTATGATGGCAAACATCTTTTCGAAAGTCTGCCCAATTAAAATCCATGACAGTAAAATTGTGATTTCCGTTCCTAGTAAAGCCTTGGCCCCTGAAGCCGAAGTAGGGGTGCCTGAAATCGTGATGGTGGGACGTTCCAATGTGGGGAAATCGTCGTGGATTAATTCAATGCTTGGGCGAAAGAATTTGGCCAGAACGTCAAACACGCCAGGTAAAACCCGCCTAATGAACTTTTACGAAGCCACCTGTAGTAGTGAAACCATGGCTGTGCCGCGGCGCTGGTCAATTGTCGATTTGCCGGGTTACGGGTATGCCAAAGTTTCTAAAAAAGAAATGGCCGAATGGAATAAGAACTTTCAATATTACTTAAAAAACCGCACGAACATTGACATGGTCATCCAGTTGATTGACGCGCGTCATGGCTTTATGGATTCTGACATTGACATGTTGGATTGGTTGCTCTTTCATGACTTGCCTGTGATGATTGTGATTACCAAAGTAGACAAATGTACCAATCGGCAGCGGGCTGAAAGTATTCAAACGGCCAAAAAATTGCTGGACAAAGCAGGCCTCGCTCAATTGCCCATCATTGCCTTTTCGGCCGAATCGCATGAAGGGCGTGTGCCGTGCTGGTTGTACTTGGCGGATCAAGTGGGTTTGGCACACTTGCAGGATGCTCAAACGCCTTAAGCCTCACAAAGTCCCCGTAAACGTTGAGATCGTTCTTGAATTAAGGCGATAATTCGCTCGAAAATGTTCGATTGAACGCCTTCTTGCTTTAAGCGTTCTTTCAAGGCTTCTGCTTTTTCAGGGGTTTCTTTTGCAAGCTTTAGCAGTCTTTTTTCTAAATGGCGTTGAGCCACTTTCGTGTTAGGCACCAAGGTATGCCAATGCCTAAGCAGTAGTTCATCAGGATTTTTCCGCCCCCCAATGTGCATCGCCATGTGAGCATCAAACGCAGGATAAATCGCCAAGCTGAGTAGATCATACATCGGTGCAAGGCGAGCTTTTTCTTTGTCATACAGCAATGAAAAATTTTTGCCGTGGGCGTCCGTATTACCAATTAAATAGTTAAAAATAAGGCGATCTGTAAAACTCATTTTGTCTTTCGCGGGGTGCATAGAAGCGTTGTCTAAAAGCGTTAGGCAGGCGTGAATGCTGGGTCCTCCTTCGCTTTCATATTTTTGTTCAGGCACAATGGCTAAAGCTTGGCAAAAATCTTCTTGATGCAAACGTTGAATAGAGCCGTCCTTACGATGAATGCGGTCATAACGTTCCACCAAGTAACAGGGTGTTTCTTCTGCCCAATACAAAAAGGTGTGAGGCGTTTCAAAACCCATGGCATGAGCTAGTCGCATGCAAAACAGTTCATTTAAGCAACTGTCTTCAAGCCTTTGAAGCGGGGGCTTCAAAATATGCGTGGTGGGTGCATCGCCTTGGGACAAATGAATTTGTCCATTTTTATACACAATCGCCAATTTTTGTTGGGCGCCTGCAAGCGACAACCGTAAGCCATTTTCTCCTGCTAGTAAAGGACGTTGCTCTAAGCGTTTGAGCAAATAAAGCACCGCCTTTTCATCGAGGGGGAGGGCGTCTAAAGGCGATTTCGACTTGTCCACACAGGCGGTTTCTTCAATCGGATGGATCGAGATCGCTCCTGCACATTCACCGCCAATGGCGTTCAATAAGGCAAAGGGGTTTTTCTGCGAAACACCGACTTGCCTTGCCAAACGTTCACGCTCGCCTTCATCGGGCAGTATGCCTGAAAAAAAGGCTTTGACTGCCTTGCCTTCTAGTCGTTTTTTTTGCACAGGCAAGGCAAAAGAAATCGCAAGCCCTTCACGTTCGATATAGGCTTCATCATATTCAAAGCCTAGGTCGCCTCCTTGCACTTGCAGGAGCTGACCCACATAATCGTCATAAAAAAAGACGTTCAAGCGTCGTTCAATGGGCTTCACGACTCGATTCCCTTAATAAAAATCTCTACACCCACCGCTTTTAAGACGCTTAAGGTCTTGCCCAAATGGCACGAGGCTTTGCCGTGTTCGAGCTCTCGTACAAAGCGAATCCCCACGCCACTGGACGCCGCAAGTTCTTCTTGAGTTAGGCCTTGAGCTTTTCGTTCGGTTTTAACGTGAAACCCGAGTTTAATACTATCTTCAATCAGAAACATAAATAATCCCTTTCGGGGTGATTATAACATAATCGACCCCGTTTGTGTTAAAAAAATCCCGAAAGGGATGATTTAGGACATTCTTCAATAGAAAAACGGAAAATAATCCCGTTCGGGGTTTTTACAAATTTTGGAGGAGCTTTTATTTCTTGCCTTGTCTTTTTTTGTGACTGCATTATAATGAAATAAGATTGTGGAGTCTGGCGCACATCTATGATGTATGTCTGGCTGTTGTGATGTCTGAATTATGTAAAAAGGAGCCTCTGCAAAATGCTAGAAGCCTTTTTGTCCAAGAACCTCGTCACCCAAGGGTTTGGCAAAACCGATCGTAAAGACGCCTGGTGGTGGGAACAGGTATTCACTGTTGTGACCTTAACGGTGTTTGGTTTGTACGGTGTTTACCGTGCGTTTGAAAATGGATTTTACGAAGTGGGGCCGTATTTGTCCCCTTTTTATTCGCCGAACTTAAAGGCGATGTTTCCACAAGCCTTTGAATGGCTCAAGCTTTCCCCAGCCTTTTTGATTTTATGGGCGCCTTTGGGCTTCCGTGGAACGTGCTATTTTTATCGTCGTACTTACTATCGGGCGATTTTTAACGACCCTCCTGCTTGTGCGGTAGACAAACCCAAGCAAGGGATTTTGCGTCCTTTGGCAGATTACACGGGAGAAACGCTTTTTCCCTTTATTTTGCAAAACTTCCACCGTTACTTTTTGTACGTAGCACTTGTGTTGGTGGTGTTTCACTGGGTGCATGCCTTTGAATCCATTTTTTACAACGGTCAAATGGGCTTTGGTGTGGGTTCGTTAATCGTGTGGCTGGACACAATCATGCTGACGCTGTATGTCTTTTCTTGCCATAGTTTGCGTCACCTCATTGGTGGAAAGCTTAATAGCTTTACAGGCGGTATTTTTAATCGCATTGCGTACTTAAAGTGGTTTAATCAAACCAAGTTGAACCAAGAACATTGGCTCTATGCGTGGGTTTCGTTATTTACTGTTGGCTTATGTGATTTATACATTCGCTTGGTGGCCAACGGAACGTTGATCGATTGGAACACTTGGGGTATTAACTGGTTGAACACGGGTTGTTCAGGTTAATTCCACTTCGTTATTAGACGATTGAAATGAAAGAGTTAGGACTTCTATGATGTCTGTTCATTACGAAACAAAAACCTATGACGTACTGGTAATCGGGGCAGGTGGGGCAGGCTTAAGGGCTGCTATTGAAGCGTCCGCCCAAGGCGTTTCGGTGGCTTTAGTCACCAAGTCGTTACTGGGTAAAGCCCATACTGTTATGGCTGAAGGCGGAATGGCTGCCGCGCTTTCCTATGTGGATGCCGATGACTGCTGGCAAGCCCATTATAAAGACACCATTCGTGGTGGCAAATACTTGAGCAATTACCGTATGGCTGAATTGCACGCCAAAGAAGCGCCTGAACGAGTCAAAGAACTCGAAAAATGGGGGGCTGTTTTTGATCGAACACCCGATGGGCGTATTTTACAGCGTCCTTTTGGAGGGCACACCTACCGCAGGTTGGCTCACGTGGGAGACCGTACTGGTTTAGAACTCATTCGTACCTTACAAGACAAAGGCATTCATTGTGGCATTGATGTACACATGGAATGTACGATGACACACCTGTTGAAAGACGGCGAACAAGTTTCAGGCGCCTTTGGCTACTGGCGAGAAAGCGGTCGTTTTATTTTGATTAACGCCAAAGCCGTGATTTTGTGTACAGGGGGCATTGGTAAGGCCTACAAAGTCACTTCCAATAGTTGGGAATATACGGCTGATGGTCAAGCCATGGCTTTGAAGCTAGGTGCTGAACTCATTGATATGGAGTTCTTACAGTTTCACCCCACAGGGATGGTCTGTCCCCCTTCTGTAAAAGGTATTTTGGTGACTGAAGCCGTTCGTGGTGAAGGCGGTAAATTGACCAATGCTCTAGGGGAACGTTTTATGAAGAATTACGACCCTGAACGCATGGAACTTTCCACGAGGGACATTGTTTCCAAAGCCATTTACACGGAAGTTAAAGAAGGTCGTGGCTCACCCAATGGTGGGGTGTTCTTGGATATTTCGCACCGTGGAGCGGACTATATTAAGCGGAAATTACCTTCCATGTACCACCAGTTTTTAGAACTCGGTGATATAGATATTACCAAAGGGCCGATGGAAGTGGGCCCCACCATGCACTACACCATGGGCGGTGTTCGTGTGCATCCTGAAACACAGGAAGCGTTGAATGTTACAGGTCTCTTTGCCGCAGGTGAAGTTTCCGGAGGCTTGCATGGTGGTAACCGCTTGGGTGGAAACTCATTGAGCGATTTAATCGTTTTTGGTCAACGCGCGGGCAAATACGCCGCCGAATTTGCTAAGCAACAAACCGTCTTGCCCAAAATTAATGATGAAGAAATCAAAGCGTACGCCGAAGAATTGGTGGCTCCCTTTGAACGTGATTCTAAGGCGGAAACACCTTATCAGATTCAAGCAGACTTGCAAGAATTGATGGGTACTAAAGTCGGGATTGTACGTGAAGAACAAGGCCTTAAAGAAGCTATTGAAGAACTTCAAGTGCTTAAGGCTCGGGCTAAAGTAGCGCGTGTGGATGGCAGCCGCGCTTACAACCCCGGCTGGCATTTGTCGCATGACATTCACAACATGATTTTAGTGGGTGAAGTAGTGGCGCGTGCTGCGCTTCAGCGTACCGAAAGCCGTGGGGGCCATACCCGTTTAGATCACTTGGAATCGGATAATGAACACTGGCGCTTCCGTAACAGTACCATTCGTTTGAATTCTTCGGGTGAACTAGACGTGGCTACCTATGAAAAGTCTCAAATGGATGCTGAGCTTCGTGACTTATTTCAAAAGCCTGAAGAACTTGCCATTACACAAAGCAAGCAGAAAATATAGGAAAGGAACGCTCTTATGATGATGAATCAAGGCGTTGTGGATCGTGAGTTTCACGTGTTTCGTGGTTTGCCGGATGCTGATGGTGAACACGTGGGCGAAGTCAAAGCCTTTACCGTCCCTGTTCAACCGGGGTGGGTGGTGTTGGATGCGTTAATGTGGTTGCAAGCGCATCACGCCCCTGATTTAGCCATTCGCTGGAATTGTAAGGCGGCTAAATGTGGTTCTTGTGCGGCTGAAATAAACGGTTTACCTAGTTTAATGTGTAAAACTCGTTTGGATCACATGCCTCAAGACAAACCCGTGTTGGTTCGGCCTATGCGTACCTTCCCCCTGATTAAGGATTTGGTAACAGATGTGAGCTGGAACTATGAAATCAACAAACGCATCACGCCTTTTACCCCTTATAATGAAGATCAATCCACGTGGCGTTACTTTCAAGAAGATGCCGATCGCGTGCAAGAGTTTCGTAAGTGTATTGAATGTTTCTTGTGTCAAAACTCGTGTCACGTCATTCGGCACCACCGTAAGTTTAACCACTTTGCGGGCCCGCGCTTCTTGGTGCGTTTGGCGTCCCTTGAAATGCACCCCCTTGATGTCGCGGATCGCATTCCTTTTATCAAGGAAGAAGCGGGCATTGGGCTTTGCAACATTACCAAGTGTTGCACGGAACGTTGCCCTGAAGATATTCGTATTACGGACAATGCCATTATTCCCCTAAAAGAACGTGTGGTGGATCGTTACTACGACCCAATTACGATGCTTTTACATAAAATTGGCATTAAATAAGCCTAAATACCGCACGTTTCGTTTGTAAACGTGCGGTATTTAAAAGAAAGTCTTACGTCTATGTCATTCCGCAGTCCACAACAAGTCATCAATATGCACCAGTACCGAAAAGTGGCTATTTGGCAACGCGTTTTCGGAGCATTGGCTTACCCTGTTTTCTTTTATTACAGCTTGAAATTGGGTGGGCTGAATTTGCTCCCCTTTTTGATGATGTTTCTCGTGATGTGGCTGATTTGCCGAAGCGGTAAGTTGAAGACCCCTGTTTTTGTGAAGTATCATGTCGCCCAAGCCTTTGCGATCGCCGTGATTGTCGATGTATTGCGTATGCTGATGAATGCCATTTTAGATGTTTTTCTCGCGGCTCTGCCCTTCTTTAGTTTTTTACCCGTGCGAGAATGGACGGTGCAACTAACGCTCGGCTTTGCTAGCCTGTGGTTACTCGCGTTGGCTGGATTTGCTTTGTATAATATCGTCTTGACACTGATGGGTCGTCAGCAAGAGTTTCCGCTTTCTAGTAAAGTCGCCAAACGCATTGTCTATTAAGGAATCTTCTCGTATGTCCGCTTCAAAACCAGTCGTTTTAGGCTTAACGGGTGCTTCGGGTAGTATTTTGGGCTTACGCTTACTCAAAGAACTGCTCCTGCTGAAGGTGCCAGTGGATGTTATTTTTTCTGAACACGCCAGCCTTGTCATGCAACAAGAACTAGGGGTGGCCATTGAAGGCCATACCTTAGACGAAAAAAAGGCATCGTTGCTACGGCTAATGAAACTTGAAGCGTCTACTTACGGCGTCCAATTGACCCTGTATTCCAACAAAAACATTGGTGCCAAACCCGCCAGTGGCACGCATCTTCACAGGGGAATGGTGATTGCCCCTTGTTCGATGGGAACCTTGGCCCACATTGCCCAAGGCATGAGCGATAGTTTACTCACTCGTGCGGCGGATGTCACCTTAAAAGAAGGACGCCCCTTGATTTTACTGCCTCGTGAAACGCCTTTCAATGCGATTCACCTTCAAAATATGTTGACTTTGGCACAGCTCAATGTGCGAATCATCCCGCCGATGTTGTCTTTTTACAGCCCTGACTTTTTGAGTTTAGAAGGTCAGATTTTATATACAGTGGGCAAAGTTTTGGATCAATTGGGCTTAGAACATCAGCTTTACCAACGCTGGCAAGGCCTAAGCACGACGCTTCAATCCCCTGAACTTGCCCAAATCTATGAAACACTCCTTTAAGCACTCGCCTAAACACGAAAAAGTGACCCCGCTTTTTAGACCCAAAGGATCCCCCCTCTATGACCCTAACTACAAACTTTAGCACTTCTTTACCGACGCCTTACATTTCCTATTGGCAAACTCAATTTGATGTGCCGGAAACCCTCAGCGAAGAAGCCACGATTTTAGAACGTTTACAGCACACGATTTTAGACGGGCATGCCACACAGGCATCCGACTTGTTGGCACAAGCCATTCGCTTGGTGAAGGCAGATATTGTGGCCACCGAATGCTTGCTTCCTACGGCGCAACTCTTGACGGACAAATTCAATAATATGGAAATGCTCCTGCCTTTTGTCCTGCAAAGTGCGGCAATTTTGCGTCATTCATGGGAAACGGTGCTTCCCCAGTGCGTGCAGTTTAAATCGCCCGTCTCTTGTGTGATGCTAACCGTTCAAGGCGACACGCACGAAGTCGGTAAAAACATTGTGGATACCCTTTTACAAGCCCATGGAATCACTGTTCGTAATTTGGGTGCACAAGTCACTTGTTTTCAACTGCTTGAAGCAATTACCGCGCATCAACCTGATGCCGTGGTGATGAGCGGTTTGTTGATTGAATCAGCCAAGCAAATGAAACTAAATATCGCTGCCTTGGTGGAAGCGGGCATTGATTTGCCTATTGTTCTAGGGGGGCCTGCCTTAACGCCTGCTTTTGTATTGAAAGAATGTCGCCCCTTAACGAAAAGCCCTGTTTTACATGCCCGAACGGCAATGGATACCTTGGCCTATTTACAAGGTATTGGTGAAGCGAAATCGCACCAAAAACGCTGGCATCCGCCTGCTAACGCTGAACCCCAGCCCCCCACACCAAATGAAATGATGAACCAAGCCGAAAGCCAAGGCAATGAAGCTCAATCGCTCAGCGAACGCCCAAAGCCTCGTACGCAGGTGAACCCCACTCTTCAAATACCCGCGCCTCCGTTTTGGGGGGTAAAGGTGGTTGAACATATACCACTGGAAGCCATTTATGCGTTTTTGAATGCCAAAGTCTTGATGAGCGGGCATTGGGGCTTTCGCCGTTGGGACAAAACCCCCGAAGAGCAAGAAGGCTTTATTCAGTCTGAAATTCAACCCTTGTTTGACGCGTTAAAGTCACTGGTTGAAGAACAATCCATTTTTACGCCTAAAGTGGTGTACGGGTATTTCCCCGCTACAGCGGAAGGGGATGAAATCGTCATTTATGATCCTGAGCATCATCACATAGAACTTAGACGCTTTAAGTTCCCACGGGGAGGCCAAAAAAACCTGTGTTTGAGCGACTATTTAATTGAAACACAAGGTGACCAAAAAGATGTGTTGGCTCTGCAATTAGTGAGTATTGGGCAAAGAGCCGCTGATTTTGATCAAACTCTCTTTGCAGAAGGCAATTACATGTTGTATTACTTGTACCATGGTTTTTCTGTGGAAATGGCCGAAGCCTTGGCGGAATACTGGCATGCGCAGGTGCGTTGCGAATTGCAAATTAACCAAAAAGAAGCGGGTAAATCGGGCTTGCAATTGTTGAAACCTTCGGCGTATCAGGGGTGTCGATACAGTTTTGGGTACCCCGCTTGCCCTAATTTGGCGGATCAAGCGATTTTAATGGACTTGCTTGACGGTGAACAAATAGGGGTGAGTTTGAGTGAAAGCTTTATGTTGATTCCTGAACAGTCGACTTCAGCCTTGGTGTTTCATCACCCTGAAGCCTATTACTTTGACGTCACGCAAGACTAATACCCATTAAACGGTATGAACACACTTTCTAAAATAGAAACCTTGACCTATGTGCTTGATTGGTTAGAATAAAGATTATCACCGTTGTGCGTGAGTTTATAGATCGGGCCGTGGCTCAGCTTGGTAGAGCGTTCCCTTGGGGTGGGAGAGGTCGCAGGTTCAAATCCTGTCGGTCCGATATTTTTTATGGACTAGGCGTATGCTTCTGAAAGCTATGCTAAAATGAATCTATCCCATTTATTAAGATAGAGAACATAACGTCATGCCCTATATCCAACGAATCGAAGCCTTGCAAGCCGTTTTAAAGCAAAACCAGTGGGATGCCTTCTTGATCCCCCATAACGACGTGCATTTAAACGAATACTTGGCTGAACATGCCAAGTTGCGAGATTTTCTCATCGGTTTTACAGGCTCTGCGGGTGATGCTCTGGTGCTTCAAGACACCGTATGGCTTTTTGCGGATGGTCGTTATTACGAACAGGCTGAAGCCGAAGTCCCACAAACGCATGTAAAGGTCTCTAAAATCGGGCTGGAAGGCCAACCTACTTTAAAAGAATGCTTGGCAACACTGGCTCAGGGGGCGGTTGTGGCGTATGATCCGAAAACCGTCAGTGCCTCCTTATTGGCGGGGCTAGAAGAGACTACAGCACCTTTGGCCCTACGTTTTTTAGCCGTAGAAGAAAACCCTGTTCAAGTGCTGTTTTTATCTTGCACATCAAAAGGGGGGATGCCCGCTAATTGCTCGCCTTCTTGGCAAACGGTGGATGCCCACGTCCACGGACGCCCCACTCAAGACAAGCTGAGCTGGTTGCAACGCGCTTTGGCAGACGCGTCTTGTGACGGTATCCTTGTTAGTAAGCTAGATGACATCGCGTGGTTCACCAATACCCGCGGGCGCGATATTCCTTACAACCCTGTGTTTCACGCCTTTTTGTGGGTGGATTCCACCCAAGCCCTCCTGTTTGCGGATGCTCCTGATGTGAGTCCTTCCACCCAACAGGCGATTCATCACCTAAAAGAAAATGGCCTTACCCTAAGGCCCTATGCGTCGATTTGGGAAGAATTGCCAAAGCTTGCTTACCATAAAACCGTTTACTGGACGCCTGCAGCCCATAGCCAAGCGGTTGCTAATGCTTTGTCTCAAGACGGCACGCGTCTTAAGATTGGGCCGAATCTACTTCAACGAAAAAAATTCGTTAAAACTGCCGAAGAACTGGCGGGAATGCGAGAAGCCAACGTACGTTCTTCTGTGGCGGTGATTCGAACCTTGGCGTGGCTGGATGCGCAAGCAAAAGCGGGTCAATTCGTTTCTGAAAGGGAGTTGGCCGACACCATTGACGCCTTTTATAAGGCGGAAGGGGCCGTGGAGTTGAGCTTCAATACCATTGCAGGGATAGGGCGTCATAGTGCGGTGATTCATTACGGTACACCGTCTTCAGTAGTAAAGGCGTCTAGGGGAGACTGGATTTTACTCGATTCAGGTGCGCAATACCCCTTTGGTACGACTGATATTACACGAACCACTACGTTTGATCAAACCGTGCTAAGCCCCGTCCATAAGCACGCGTATACCCATGTGCTAAAGTCTCATATTGCCGGAGCCTCCGCCGTGTTTCCCAAAGGCACAACAGGGGCTCAGTTGGATGGCGTGTGTCGTTACCCGTTATGGCAAGCGGGTTATGATTATGCGCATGGCACAGGGCATGGGGTGGGGTGCTTTTTAAACGTGCATGAAGGACCCAACGGCATTTCAAAGGTATACACCGAACCCATGACGTTGCATACGGTTAATAGCATCGAACCCGGTTACTATGTGCCCGATTGGGGGGGCATTCGTTTAGAAAACCTCGCGATAGTCGTACAATCCAACCAAGCCTTGCAAGCAGGTACGCCTCAAGGGGTGTGGTATGGTTTTGAACTGTTGAATTGGATCCCCTTTGCCACGCATTTAATTGAAGAAGCCTTGCTGACTTCAGCAGAAAAAAGTTGGTTGGCGTGGTATCATATCACCAGTTTTGAAAAAATGAGCCCCCGCTTACAAGGTAAAGACGAAGTGGGGCTGGAATGGTTGCATCAAACCTGCCAAGGCTTTGGCACGGTGTAGGTCTTTTTTGGGTGAAAAACATCAAAAAGGCTACCATGCTTAAAAATCGTGTGTTTTAAGCACTGGGTTAAGAAGGCTTACTTTGCTATACTAAATGGAGTTGAACAAAGCGTAAAAAAGGAAAGAAGAAGAAGACTTATGGAACATACCAACCTAATGAACGCCTTATTGGCCTCTTCGCCTTGGCAGCTTGGCCTGTGGATGAGTGCCTGTGGGGTGGGCGTACTTTCTTGGTTACTAACGCTGAAAGTTTTTGTGTCTTACGGGGAACATAATGAACTCAAAGCTTATGTGGCTGAACATTACCTGAAACGAAGTGAAATTCAAACGCACTTGAATGATTTACATCAACAATTGCAGTCCATGCAACAACAGTTGAATCTCATGCAACAGGCCTTGTATCGTGCGTTGAACAAATAAGAAATGGGGGAAGAGATCTTCGAAAGATTCAGAGGAGGCGTCCCCTGTTTAAATGAAAAAAAGGACGTTGAAATCCGAAACAAGAAAAACAAGCCAAAAATCATGTAAACTTGTAAAATAATAGAGAGAATCCATTTTTTTAGGAGCCCCCTTGTATGACTATGTCTCCCCCATTACGTCAATTCCAAACGGAACGATTTGGTGCCGTTAGCGTGGATGAAGCCTCTATCATTACGTTTGTACAACCCATTTTGGGCTTTGATTTGCTCAAAGAGTTTGCTTTGTTTGATCATGATGAGGATTCGCCCTTTAAATGGTTACAGTCTTTAGAAGACCCTACGTTGGCGTTTGTGGTGACGAACCCCACGTTGTTTGGGCATAATTATGAGTTTAACTTGCCTCAAGAAGCGTGTTCGATTCTAAACATTCAACGTGCGGAAGAGGCTCAAGTCCTTACCTTGGTGACGGTTCCTGAAGAAAATCCCTTACACATGACGGCGAATTTTTTAGGTCCCCTTGTTTTTCATAGTGAAACCCGTCAGGCGATGCAACTTATTTTAGCAGACCCTGAAACGTATGGGACAAAAGTACGACTCATTCCTGATGAAGCCATCGATGCGGACGGTTCCATTCAACTTGAAGTGATTCGAAGCAAGCAAACGCAAGTGAACTCCTAAACGAGTCGTTGTTTGCTGATGTAACACTTTTCTAAAAAGGAAGTCGATATGCTTGTTTTGAGCCGTAAATTGGGTGAAAAAATTGTCATAGACAATGAAGTTTTTGTCACCATATTGGATGTACGTGGGGATGTCGTGAAGCTTGGTGTGGAAGCCCCCAAACACGTGATGGTGCATCGTGAAGAAATTTATAAAGAAATCGTGGTCAGCAATAAGCAGGCTCAACAAAAGGCGAATACTCACCCTTCAGTCAGTGACACCCTAACTAAAGTGACCACCCTTTCTAAAAAAGGGGCTCCTCCTAAAATCAATCAAAATAGCCAGTGATCGTCTTTTAAGGGGTGAGATTTATGTTTACACGAACGTCAGCCAAAGAAGTGGCCTTACTCCACTGGGACGATCTGCTACCTGCCCGCCACGCCCTCTTTGTTGAAAAGGATGCTCGTAAGGCCCTCCAGTTGTTGCCGATTGATCCTTTGGGGGGGGGGGTATCTAGTCAAAGTATCCCTTTTCAGAATGCTTTGATTGATGTAGCCAGTCAAGCTTATCTTCAAACGGGGCAACTCAAAGAAGCCACCCTACTATGGAAACGATATGGACGTTTTGAACAAGCCTGTTTGGGCTTTATTTGTATGCGACAATATCAACCCGCACGAGAAATGATTGCTTCCTTAACCCCTAAGCGACAGGCATATTGGGCAGAAGTGGTGTTTCGAGCGTGTAGTAATCAGTTGAATGTATGGCCGAGTTTCCTGCACTTACGTAACCGATTAGAAGGCGACTTGATGCTGATGTTTCGCTTTGACGCGCTAGACTGCATGGAACAAGTGATGGCTTACCTCAATAGTTTTGCCTTACTAAACCCTGAAGTCTTTAAGCTGGTGGGGCGTGTGTTTACGACCAATGGTTTATTGCAACAGGCGTATTTTTTACTGCAACGTAGTTTGGAAAAAAATCCGCTGGATCCTGAAAATTATTTTCACTTGGGGCAGTTGTACCTTGAAATGAAACAGCGTCACAAGGCCAAGCTGATGTTACGGCAAGCCCTTTCAATCAATGCAGAATATACCCCTGTTCAGGACTTGTTGGCATCGTTGAAGTAAGCGTCAATAGCTTGTGCCAGTGCGATGTCTTTGTCAGAAAGACCGCCTGAATCGTGTGTGCTGAGTTGAATGTGGACACGATTGTAGACGTTCGACCAATTCGGGTGATGATCCATGGCTTCAGCGTGCAAGGCGACATAGCTCATAAACGCCCAAGCGTGTTTAAAATCGGGGAATTGAAAAGTCTTTTCAATAGAAGAGACAGGCGTCTTTACCAAGTGCCAGCCATCTAGCGATTCCACCGCCAATTCGAGTTCGTGAACTATCATGTAATACTCCCTTTTAATGTATTAAATACCTCAATAATCGCCCTGCGATGCACCGGCCACAAGTCGTTCATTCGCTCGCCTTCAGGCAGTTCCACCGTCAACACAGGGATGCCTCGCTCTACCCCCGCCCAGTTGCCAAACGATCCTGGTGTGGGGTAGCCAATGCTGGCTTCAACAGGGTAGTCACAAGCGTGGGCGTAAAGTGTCGCCAGTTCTTGGGTTTGAGGCAAGGGCCCGTCGTAATTAATGAGGCGATACGGCGTGTGGTAGCTCACAATCAACGTGGGGGTGGTGTTGTTTACCAGTTGAGCGATGTGCCGGCTTTCAGGTTCGCTAAAGGGGAGCGTCCCTCCATGGTAGGGATCTTCAGGCGAAGAGGCTTGCCAGTTGTGGGTTTCAAAATTTCGGTTTAGGTCGACGTCACGCTTGTTTTTTCGGGTCTTGCGCAATAAGCCGTCAGGGTTTACGATGGGCACAACGCCCACTCGCAACCCTTCACCTAGCGTGGCATCATGATGCAAATCGTGCAGGAGCCGAAAGCAAAGTTCTGCCGATTCAGGCTCATCCCCGTGAAAGGCCCCTAAAAATAAGGCATCTAGGGGGGGGGTGTTTTCTAAAGAAGAAAAGGGGGGGCAGGCTTGTACGTCAAAATGGTAAAAATCCACACGCAGGCCTTGCACTGAATGCCCTAAACACAAATGCTGAACGTTGTTTCGCATAACAGGGGGAGTCTTTCCTTTTTACATTATTATAAGCCTTCAGCGTCAAAACGGCCATAGAAAGCGCTGCGAAAGGGAGCTTTCTATAAAAAAACCCCCGTGCTACCGAAGTATCACAGGGTTCTGGCTTTTCTCTCTAAGGTAAAATAAAAAAATAAAACTTAAATGATTTTTTGATCTAAAAGGCTTTGAGCAAGACGTTCGGAATCAAGGGAATCTAGGTAAGCGTTCAATCCTTCAGGGCTTTGGAATTGGGTTTTTAATTCAGCAAGGCGTTCGTTGGGAAGGACTGCTTGGGCTTGAAGCTTACGAAGGAACTTGAGGGTTTCCGCTTCAGAAGAAACTTTGCTTTTGGCTTCTTCAGAAATACTGATGTTTTCAGTGCTTTTTTCTTCTTGAAGGGAAGCGGGGGTCAATTTCACTAATGAATCTGCTTGGACTGGTGTCAACCGAACGGTTGAACTGGTGGCTGAACTCAAGCGTGAAGATTGAATGGAATCTACCATGATCTTAGGTCTCCGCAGTGTTTTAGGTGTGTGTTAGATGTAGGGTCTCTCTCTAAGTTAAATCACAATGCAGTTTAATGCTATCATAATTCATTCTGATGGAGTGATTGCATTTTGCTATATCATCAGTTTAGAGGATTTTTATACATCGAGCATCAATCCTAAGATTAAATCTCCTTTTAAGTGGTTTGAAAAACAGAAGGTTTTACTATTATACACGAAAGTGCTAAAAGCAATAGTTTATGTTGAAAAATTTAAAAAATGTTTCACATAACATATGAGTATTATTCTACCTCATAATTCTAAAAAAGGGAAAGGGTTCTTAATAAATGTTTACATCCAATTATAAAAACAATCGATTAACGGACGGGGGCTTACTAAACACGGCCTAAAGGCCCGTGTGGTGAACCATTTACCTAGTCCACATAAAGCAATGGAACGATTCTGATATCGTTCCAGGGGAATTATTTGGGAATCTGAATGCTTTATTTAGTCATTAATCCTAAGACGCACTAGGCAAGACGGTTAAACAACCTTCTAGTTCAAGTTTGTCAATGTAATCGTAAGCGTCTTGCTCGCTTTCGCTGACCCACATCAATAAGAGTTGTTCAAAAACAGCCCCATTGGCTTCTAACCCATAAGATTCACAACGCCCCATGTATGTGTGTAACAAGGCGGTGCTTTCGTTGAGTACGCGGGCAATTTCTCGACGCGCATGATCATCCATTAAGTACAAAGCGTTAAAGCTCCGGTAGGCGTACTTGTTTTTGTCGTACCAACGTTTACGACCCATAGATTTTAACAGGGAAAGGTGCTTGTCGCTGCCGTGTTGCAACATAAAACTTTCGCTGTTTTTAAGTTGCATTTCACTGGCTTGGCGAATAATGACTTTGGCATACGCTTCCACTTGCCATTGGTTCATGCGCTTTAAGTTCGTCACTAAGGCCAGTACTTCTTTGTCTTTTTCATACCAACGGGACCAAATCTGTTTGTTTGACATAACAATCATCACTTCCATTATACTTACGCTAAACTAAATAAAAGAGGGTGCACGGTTTTATTCGTGTACGTTTTTATGTTCGTATTATGATGATATAATCTTTAATCCTTTGTTACAAATCATTTACATTATTTCATCTTAAAGTAAGGTTACCACTAATGACTTCTGATCGTCCTTTCGTAAACAGCGTAGAAGCTTTACACCGTCGCATTAAAGACGTGCGTCACTTTTTGAACCCCAAATTAAAAAGTCCCTTAAAAGCGGTGGTTATTTTAGGTTCGGGTTTGGGGGCATTGGCTGAAAATGACGCCTTTAACGTTCAAGAACGTATTGCCTATCAACAGATTCCTCATTTCCCCATTTCCACCGTAGAAGGCCATGCGGGCGAATTGATTTTAGCCACCTTAAAAGGTGTGCCAGAACCTGCCACCATTGCCTTAATGAAAGGGCGCTTTCACTATCACGAAGGCTATAGCATGCAAGAAGTGGTGTTTCCTCTTCAGGCATTGAGTTATTGCGGGGCTGAAACCGTGATTATTTCTAACGCTGCTGGGGGCTTGCAAAAGGCGTTTTACCCCGGTGCGTTAATGTGGATCAACGATCAAATCAACCTCACAGGAAGTAATCCCTTGATTGGGACAAATCCTGATTTCTTAGGGCCTCGTTTCTTTGACATGACCTCCCCCTTTTGTTCAGAACTTAGGCACGTGGCGATGAATTACGCCCAAGCGCAAGGCTTTAAGTTATTTGAAGGCGTGTATGCTGGGGTGACGGGCCCCGCCTATGAAACGCCTGCTGAAATTAAGATGATGGGCCTGATGGGGGCTTCTGCGGTGGGTATGTCTACGGTTTCAGAAGTGTTGGCAGCACGTCATGCAGGCATGCGTATCGCCGCCATTTCTTGCATTTCAAACTTAGCAGCCGGAATGCAAGGCAAGGATTTAAACCATGAAGAAGTCATGGCCATGGCCACCAACAGCACGGTGGGTCTTCGCTTTCAGGGGCTGGTGATTGAGTTACTGCATCATATTCTGGCCTAAAGTCTTTTACAGCGTTAAATGCGCTTTGTATTGCGAAGACGCCTTAAAAGTAGACCCTTTAATCTCAGGGTCTTCTTGATTTAAGACGATGCCTCGTGAATCTGGCTGAAACACGGCTTGATCACACCAACGTAGTTCCCCCGCCACCCAAGTGGCGAGAAGCTTCATGGTGGGTTGATGCCATAAAAGCACATCCGCCACATAGCCTTCTTTTAAACTGCCTCTATGATCATCCAACCCCAAAAGTTGGGCTGGATTATGCGTGGCCATTTGAAAGGCTTGTTCCAAGCTACAAATGTTCCAATTCAACAGGTTACGAATCATTTCAGGCAATAACTGGATGGAACCTGCTAAATGGCCTTCGGCATTGATGGCTCGTCCTTCCTTATTCTGCACCAAGGTGCCGGCAAAGGCGACTTTTTCACCTTCATTTAAACCCGCAAGATTCATCGCATCGGACACCAAAACGAGCTTGTCTACCCCTTTGACTTTCAAAGTGAGTTCCACCACTTCGGGATGCACATGGTAACCATCCGTAATCAACGAAGCCCATAAATCCTTTTCTAGCAAGGCATGCAAGCTTGAACCCACGTGGCGATGCGTGTAAGCACCAAAGGCATTATACAGGTGCGTCACCCCTTGTAAGCCACGATTTTTGGCAGCGCTTAAATGTCCTCGTTCCACGTTGCTATGCCCTGCAAAAGTCAAGATCCCTTTTTCACAGAGCGCATCAAGTAGTTCAAAGTTTTCATCGAGTTCTGGGGCGTAGGTCATCATTTTCACATGGGGAGAAAGCAATAATTCTAAGGCCTCCATATCTATGGGCAACAGGTGTTCCTTAGGGTGCGTCCCCCGTTTTTCAGGGTTCAGAAAAGGGCCTTCCAAATGGATGCCCAGCACTTTAGTGCTATTAACCCGTGTATTAAAGTGAATGAGTTCTTCAATGGCGTTGGTTGCATTAATCATGTCCATCAACGATGCCGTCACTACTGTAGGTAAAATAGCGCTAACGCCGTGTTGAGGCAAGGTATCCAACACCTTTTTCATATTCAAAAGGTTGCCTGCTGAAAAATCTACGCCAAACGCCCCGTTGATTTGCAAATCAATGAAGGCGGGGGTAATGAGGTAATCTTCTCCCAAATGCACCGTGTGAACGTCTTCACTTCGCAGTAAATGATTGGCAGCGACTTCTGTGCCTATGGATTGAATCAGACCGTTGTGCATTTGAAGCGTGGTGCCTTTTAATAGACCGTTGGGGGTTAAGACATTGGCGTGACATAAGGCTGTAATTTCAGAAGAGGCTGAAGGGGTGGGTGCCGAAGAGTGAGAAGGTTTGGACATCGTTGAAGTCTTCCTTTAAGGTGGATTGCACTTGTGTGAATAAGAATTCCCCTGTATTATAGTGCATATCGTCTGTTTTGGTGAAGTTTTCAACCAAATAGAGTAATTTTATTGCCCCCCAAAAAAGGAGAAACACCTATGAAATTTAAACCGTTTACGCGTGAAATAAGTGTATTGTTGTTAATGGCTTTTGGCAGCTTGGGGGTATTGAATCTTACGGCAGACGCTTACAAAGCGGGGGCAAGAATTGAAACGTCTAAAGGTGATATTGTGTTTGCCTTTTACGAAAAAGAAGCGCCCAAGACCACGGCTCATATAACGCGTTTGATTAAATCTGGCTTTTATAACGAACAAGGCATGCGCTGGCATCGAGTGGTGCCTGACTTTGTGATTCAAACAGGAGACCCCACAAACACAGGGGCGGGCGGTTCAAGCGAACGCATTGATTTAGAAGTTAAAAATACGCTTTCTCATTGTGATGCAGGCATTGTGGCCATGGCTCGAAGTGCCGATCTCAATAGTGCGTCGAGTCAATTTTACATTACCTTAGACGCCCAACGCACGCTGGATGCCAAGTACGCTATTTTTGCTCACGTGCTCAGCGGTATGTCGATTTTACCGCGCATCACCCCGAAAGACGCCGTGTACCGTATTGTATTGATGGACGTTGAATCCGTGGTGCCTGAAGCCAATGCCCCTGTGCAAGAACATCCCGTTTGGGGGATTTTTCAACCCAAGAAGAAAACGGCTTACACCGTGCGTGAGTGACACTTGCATTATTCAAATGTTTGACGTTTAATACAGAAGATGAAAAAGCGAACTGTGGACAGTTAGCTCAGTTGGTAGAGCACCACATTGACATTGTGGTGGTCGCTGGTTCGAATCCAGTACTGTCCACCACTTTTATCTTATATAGTGTTGGAAAGAGTTTTCCGAACAATCCTTTGATAAAGGAAACGATGTGACCTCTCGCTACTTCTTGGGTTTGTTAGGGCATCCACTTTCACATAGTTACAGTCCACTCATCCATCATACGTTGCTGGAACAGGTAGGGCTAAAAGGGGAATACAAGCTTTTTGATTATACGCTTGGCCAACTTGAAGCAGGCGCTATTGCGTCGATGTTGATGAGTGGGGTGCATGGGTTTAATGTCACCATTCCCTATAAAGTTCTGTTGCATGACAAACTGCCCGCGTTGACGCCCGCAGCCAAACGCGTTGGCGCCGTCAACACGGTTTTTAGGGTGGATGTTGATAACGAAATCACGCTTATTGGGCATAATACCGACACCACCGGCTTTTACAAAAGTCTAACGACCCAAACCCAAGAAAAGCTAGCAGAAGGCCAGGCCATGATTCTCGGTGGGGGAGGATCTGCACGCGCGGTTTTGGTGGCGCTTGTGTTTGAAGCCAAGACGCCTGTTCAACATATTACGCTTGTGATGCGTCACCCTGAAAAAGCCGACGATTTAAAGCACGCCTTTGTTCAATGGGTAAACGAAGCTCAGGCTTCAACCACGCTAGACGTGATTCACCCTAAAGCGTTGGATGCCCCAAAACTGGCTTCTGTAGATGTACTGATAAACTGCACCCCTGTGGGCATGCACCCAAACGTTGATGCCACACCTTTAACGGCTTTACAAGTGCAAGCTCTCAACCCTACGGCTCATGTGGTGGATTTGATTTACAATCCTGCTGAAACGGCTTTAATGAAGCTGGCTCGCGAACAGGGTTGCCCAGTTGTTCAAAATGGCTTAGGCATGTTGATTCATCAAGCCATTGAAGCCTTCTGCACGTGGACGAAACTCCCCGCCGAACCCGAGTGGTACGAGGCCATTGAAGAACGGTTAAAACCGCACATGAGCTAGCCATTTCTTTACTGGCACCGTGTTGAAGTTGTGTGAAGGGGTTATATACGCCTTAATTTAGTCTTTAAAGACTTTGATTCTAAAGCCTGTTCGTGATACATTGAAGCCATTGTACAAAACATGCTGGATGCCCCCCCTCTATGACTCGCACGGTTTTTATTGAAACACAAGGTTGCCAAATGAATGAAGCCGACAGCGAACTGATGCTGGGGCTGTTGGTGCGTGAAGGCTTTGTGCCCACCCCTGACCCTAACGTGGCGGATTTACTGATTTTAAACACCTGCCAAATTCGAGAAATGGCGAGTGACAAGGCCTTTAGCCAACTGGGGCGTTGGGGCAAGCTCAAAAAGCAGCGCCCCGAAGTCAAAATTGCCATGGCCGGCTGTGTGGCGCAACAAGTGGGGAATACCGTTTTTGAACGCATGCCTTATGTAGACATCGTCTACGGGACGCAGAACATTCATGATTTACCTCGCTTGGTGCGTCAAGTATTTGACGAAAACGATCACCACGTCATCGCCCTTGACAAACAAAAGGAAGCGTCCACCTTCGATTATTTTGAAGACGTCACGCAAGTTCGCCAAAATCGTGGTACATCCGCTTGGGTCACCATTATTGAAGGCTGTAACTACTTTTGCACCTATTGCGTCGTGCCTTACACCAGAGGTCGCCAAATCAGTCGTAAACCGCAAAGCATTCTGGACGAAGTAAAACGACTGGTCGAAACAGGTGTAAAAGAAGTAACGCTCTTAGGCCAAACGGTGGATGCCTATGGCCAAGACTTCAATGCCCTTCGCTATGATTTAGCCGATTTATTTTACGCCGTCCATGAAATTAAGGGCATTGAACGCATCCGATTTATGACGTCGCATCCGCTGGATTTAAGCGATCGTATGATTGAGGCCATTGCTGAATTGCCGAAGCTCATGGAACACATTCACATTCCCATGCAAAGTGGAGATGACGCCGTTCTTAAACGCATGAGACGTGGCTATACGGGGGAAGATTACTACCGTCTCACCGATAAAATCCACGAACGCATCCCGAATGTGGCGATTACGGGCGATTACATCGTGGGCTTCCCCGGTGAATCCGAAGAGGCGTTTTTAAACAGCGTCTATAGCGTCAGTCGAGCAGGCTTGTATTTGGGCAATACCGCAGCGTATTCGGCTCGTTTGCAAACACCCGCCGCCATTTGGGAAGAACGCTACGACGATCAAGCCATCCCACAAAGTGTGAAAGAAGAGCGTTTACAGGTCTTGAATGAAGCCATTCGCAAGCAGGCGATGGCTCATAATACCCCTATGGTGGGGCAGGTGCAAAACGTGTTGGTGGAAGGGCAAAGCAAGCGTAACCCTCAACGCCTTATGGGACGCAACCGCCAAAACAAGGTGATTAACTTTGACATCCCCGACGGCATCGACCAAGCGTCGTTGGTGAATACGCTGGTGGATGTGCGTGTCACGGAAGCGTACCCCTTTTCGTTGCTTGGTGTTTTGCTCTAATCCCCTTTTAGTGATAGACTTAAAAAGCATATCAAAGACCGCTTTAGATTAAAGGAAACACCCCATGCCGATAACCTTGCCTCCTCCTGAAATTAATGATATTGCTCTTGCCCCCCAAGGCAAAAAGCAGATCGATTGGGCCTTGCAAGACATGCCGGTGCTTGGGAGCATTCGTGAACGCTTTTTAGAAGAACAGCCGCTCAAAGGCTTACGCATTTCTTCTTGTGGGCATATGACCAAAGAACTGGCGGCGTTAGCCATTACCATTCAAGCCGGTGGCGCGCAAAGCATGGTGATCGCCTCTAACCCCATTACCACGCAAGACGATGTGGCTGCCTCTCTTGTCAAGGATTATGGTTTGGCTATTTACGCCCAACGAGGCGAAAGTGTCGAAACATATCGTCGTCACGTGCAACTGGCCGTTGATTTTGAACCTCACATTATTATGGATGATGGCGGAGACGTTTGTGCAGCCATGAAAAACACCCGTCCTGATTGGTGTGATCATGTATGGGGAAGTACCGAAGAAACCACCGCAGGCATTACTCGCCTAAAAGCCTTGGATGCTCAAAATGCCTTGCCTTGGCCTGCCATTGGTGTGAACGAGTCTAAAACCAAGCACTTGTTTGACAACCGTTACGGCACGGGCCAAAGCACGATGGATAGCATTATGCGTGCCTGTAACATCCTTATTGCGGGTAAAACCGTGGTGATTATGGGCTACGGCTGGTGCGGAAGGGGCTGTGCCCTGCGAGCCAAAGGCTTAGGGGCGAATGTCATCGTCTGTGAAGTGGATCACATGAAAGCCCTAGAAGCGGTGATGGATGGGTATCGCGTGATGCCTATTGCGGAAGCAGCGGCCTTAGGCGATATTTTTATTTGCATTACCAGTAATAAGCACGTGATTGACACCGCTCACTTTACGGTGATGAAAGATCAAGCCATTGTGTGTAATGCGGGGCATCAGAATTGGGAGTTCAATTACGACGCCCTTAAAGCAGGCTCTATTCAAGTGAGCGAACCGCGTGCTTATGTGGAAGCCTGCCTTCAAGCCGACGGCCGTACCCTTTACGCCTTAAGCCAAGGGCGTTTGGTGAACCTGACCGCCGCAGAAGGGCATCCTGCGAGTGTCATGGATATGAGTTTCGCCAATCAAGCCTTGGCGGTTGAACACTTGGTGAAGCATAAAGGTCACTTGGGCAATCACTTAATCACGTTGCCTGCGGAAGTGGACGACCACATTGCTAAACTTAAGTTGGCGGCGATGGGCATTGCGATTGACACCATGACCCCCGCAATGCGGGAATACATGAGTAGTTGGAATATGGGAACCTAGGTGGAGTCGACATTCAGCCTAAGCGTTTTCGTCAAAAACGTTTGACGCACGGGTTTGTTTTGCTTATAGTAGGTTTTATGGTGCCGTGAGATGTCCAAACAAGGCTGTCTGACGTTTTTTGCCCCGTGTGGTTATGTTTAATGAGTATAATCACTACGGCAAATCATTCACAACCCTACGCCCGCGCGCAAAGAAGTAGGAAAGTTCACGACATTCAAGATATAAGGACTATAAGTGATGCAACATCCACTTATTCGTGAAATCGAAAAAGAGTACACCCGTACTGATCGCCCCGTCTTATTCCCTGGGGATACCGTACGAGTCAACGTGAAAATCGTTGAAGGCAGTAAAGAACGGATTCAGGCGTTTGAAGGCATTATAATTGCTAAACGTGGCGCGGGCGTTGGGGCCACCTTCCGTGTGCGTAAGGTGTTTCAAGGCGTCAGTGTTGAACGAACCTTCCTCATTAATTCCCCACGCGTTGAAAGTATTACCGTGTTGCGTCGTGGACGCGTGCGTCGAGCCAAGCTTTACTACTTGCGCGATCGCATGGGTAAAGCTGCGCGTATTCGTGAAAAAACCACCGGCTATGCGGCTCCCACCAAATTTGGATCCATTTTAGTGGCCAATGCCAACAGCGCAACCGAAGGTTCAAAAAAAGCGAAGAAAAAGAAGTAAGTCTTTAATTGAAACTTAATTTAAAGCGTGGAAGTGCAATACTTCCGCGCTTTTTTAATGCCTCCTCCTCCACTTAATGGAGCTTCTGCAAGTTTGACGTAGCACAACCGATACCTTATTCACAAACATTCGACGATGAAGAGAGATACTTAATTTCAAATCTAAGTTTAGAAAACAAATCTTTTGTTTTATGCGCTTAAATTTGATTGATTTTGTGTGAAAACAAACCAAGAGAGAAAAGGAGAGAACCCCACCATGGGTATTATTATTAACACCAACATGCAGTCTATTAGTTCACAACGTTTATTAAACGTCAACACCATGCACTTGGCCAGAAGCTACGAGAAATTATCGTCAGGCTTGAAAATTAATCGTTCCAGCGATGACGCGGCAGGACTGCAAATTTCAGAACGCTTACGTTCACAAATCCGAGGTTCCCAACGTGCTTTAGACAACACCCAAGACGGTGTCAACGTCTTAAGCGTTGTGGATGGCACCTTCCAAACAGTCGTAGAAAACCTTCAACGTATGCGAGAACTCAGTGTTCAAGGTGCAAACGACTCTAACTCTTCCCAAGAACGTAGTGCGATCAATATTGAAATCTCTCAGCTTTCGGCAGATTTAAACCGAATCGCCACAGCCACGCAATTCAACAAACGCAACTTACTTAATGGGTCCATCACCAATTATTACCTTCAGGTAGGTGCCAATTCAAATTCTCAATTAGATCGTATTGATATTGCTAATGTGGGTGGCATAAATCCCTTTAGTAGTATCGCTGCTTCAGCCTTGTTTAATCTACCCGCAGGGTCATCACTTCGTGTGAACACGAACAGTTCTGCACTGAATACCATAAGTAAAATTGATACCGCTCTTGCTCGCATTGGTAATCGAAGAGCTACTTTAGGTGCGATGATTAATCGCTTAGAATCCAGCAGTAAGAATTTAAATATCGCGGTTGAAAATCTCTCTGCATCAGAATCTCGAATTCGCAATGCGGATATTGCCAAGGAATCGGCCGAAATGACCAAACATCAAATTTTGCAACAGGCAGCGGCTCAAGTCTTGTCTCAAGCAAATCAATTGCCTCAGCTAGCCTTGAAGTTGTTGCAATAGCCTGTTTAAGTCTTTTTCTCTCTGCCTATTTTTCCTCTTTCTTTTTACTTTCCCTCTCTCTCTCTAAAATAAACCTTCCCCCTTCTTTTTTAAGACGGGGGGTATTTTTTTGTTGGTTTTTCTATAGTGTTTGCTAGATAAAACGGTCTAGGGTCTTTTCGTTGCCGCGACGATTTTTTTTTGCTTGCTTATGGTCGTTTGTGTACACACCCGCACAAAAAACCGAGGCGCTTAGAATAGCCTCATCGTCTGTTTCATCTTTCAAACACTATAAAAGGGGATAAAGAGGTAAAAATGGCCTAATTTCCGACACACAGAATACCCTTTTTTGACACACGAAAGTCTATTTTTTACTCGATTTTCAAGGAGTTTGCTGGGTTGTGAAGACCTGTTGAAAAAAGCCAATCTTTTTTAGTACAACCTATTTTTAAGTCCTTTGCCCAGTGGCTAAACCCCACTATTTTTGGGATTTCTAGCTTCGTTTTGAGCGGGTGTTTCCCTCACCCTAGCCTTCTTCCATAGGGAAAAGCGACAAAGCAAAAGGACTTTTGCAGAACTTTTTATAAGAAATGTAACGGAAGTCTTGAGCGTAGCACAGAAACTTCTTAAGATTGTTTTAATACTTATATAAGCTTAAGCTTAATGGAAGATTGTACACACCGCTTTTTTATTTCCCACCCCAGTAAAGGAAGAACCTCTCTATGTCTGATGCAGAACGTAAAACATTCGTCTTAAAATGTGACAAACCCCGTTACGACGGCGGTATTGAAATTGATTTGGAACGTTATTTTGGCAGACGCTTACAACCCAACTTAACGTCTTTAAAAGGAATGGCCCAAGAACACCTCAATGAAGAACAGCTTAAAAAGTTGGGCAATGACGCCCTATTAAGCCCCACGCAAGTGATCGCGCGTGCCAAAGCAGTTCGACTAAAGCGAACGTCCTTGTTAAATGAAGACAGCGTCTATGATATGGATGCAGCCTTAGAACGTGATTTAGCCAGTGAAGATTTAAGTGAATTTTTGCCTTACACGCGAGTTCATCGAGACGCTCTTGAAAAAGCAGCGCACCCTCTAAACCTTCACGACACAGTCACCCCGACGATGGATCCTCTCGTACGTCAAGCTCGCCTGAAAGACGTCTTCATGCAAGGCCCTTTGCAAATGGGTATTGGTTTAACAGGGGTGATCACAAGCCTTTTAGCCCTATGTGCAATGAACCTATGCGCAAGACCTGAAGGCATTCGTCACCAAGCGCGTCAACTGTTTCAAGACTGTACCCGCGTTTTTTGGAAAGGGTTGTGGAATACGCTTCTCCTCCCCGCTTCAACCATGAAAGCCGTGATGCTTTAATTGAAAAGGTAAAAAAGCCAGTAAAGCCGTTCTTTTCAAGGACGGCTTTTGTCGTATGCCTATGCTAAAATAAAAGAACGTCCCCCCCTATTGAAAAGGATGCTGAGCCATGCCCAAGTCCCCAAAGGGTTCTAAAACACCTGTGCATCACCCATTTTGGTGGCCTTGGTTGCGTTTATTGAAGCAAGGCTACCGTCTACTGGCTTCCATGGAACTGGCGATTGTGTTATTGATTGCGTTGGCCGTTGCGTGCATTATAGGGAGTTTGATGCCTCAAGAAACGCTCGTGAGTTTGGCGAACATTCAACGCCAATTTGGCGATGCCACGCCATACCTTAAAGCAATGGGCTTTTTTAATGTGTTTTACAGTCCGTGGTTTTTTAGTTTAGAAGCCCTGTTCTTTTTGTCGATCGTGTTGGGGTCTTTTCGTTGGTTGCGTCCGGCGTGGCGTTCAATTACGCTTAAAACACTCATGAATGCGACACATATTCAAAGTTGTTCAACGGGTCGTTCGCTTCGTCTTTCTCCTGCGGTGGCTCCGCCTGAAACCTTAGCCACTTTAACGTTGGCTTTAAAACAAGAAGGCTTTAGCCTGACCCCTTCAAACCCCAAACACCCATGGAGCCTGTACGCACAACGAGGCTGGCTTGGCCGTGTAGGCCCCATGATTACCCACTTAGGCATTGCCCTTACGCTTTTGGCCGCGTTGTACGGCGCCTTTAGTCAATTTACCGCCCAAGCCACGCTCAAGCCGAATGAATCCTTGTATTTAAGTGAAGCAGACTCCTTTCAAACGTCCATTAGTCCACCGTATTGGGTGGGGCGCATTCCTGAATGGAAGTTCAAGGTAATTGATTTTGAAATTGAGTTTCAATCCAAAGCCCCTTTAATCCCCAAGCAGTTTACGTCTACCTTGCAAATTTTAGATCCCCTCACGGGCGAAGTCTTGGCCGAAGGAAAAACATCTGTCAATCACCCTTTTGTGTATGACGGCGTGACGTTTTATCAGGCCCAATTTTCACCCACCACGTGGCATGACGTCCTCATCAATCACGTCCCTTTACGACTAGATGCCTCTCAAACACTGGCGGGGCGTCCGTATGCGGTGCACCCTGTTGACGCTACCACGCGTTTGTTTATCTTTCCGCTTGGGCGTTTTACCGACGGCTTACCGCGTAATCGCTTGCATGTTTTGCTTGAACGTAACGGCGTGTTACAGGGGTATCAAAAAGGCTTTAGTGAAGCCAACAACACGCTGGTTTCCCTTGCAGAAGGGGGTGCTGCCACGATGCTAGGGGGCCAAATTCTTCAATATAAAAAAGCGGTTATGGCCACAGGCTTGCAGATTAAATCCGCGCCGGAAACCCCCTTTTTATATGTGAGTCTTTTTATATTGGCCTTGGGCTGTGCATTGAGTTTTATACCACATTACCAGGTGTGGTTTGCCTTATATTCTGAAGAAGGCGAAGGCAACTCCCCCCCCACAGAACTCTGGTATTACACCAAGTCCAAAAAGCGTGGCCACGCCCTAGAAGAGGCGTTGACCCGTTGCCTAGCCAAGATGCCTCGAGCCGTTCGAGACAGTTGATAGTTCAATAGAGTGTTTTAAAGAGTTGCTCATTTTGGAGCGTAAACCCCGCGATTTTTGTTATAGAAGGCTCTGCGAAAGGGCGTTTTACTCCCTCTCCCTTAGGGAGAGGGTTGGGGTGAGGGATTCGGGATGCCCAATTATAGCTGGTGTCCCTCCTCCTAACCTCCTCCCTAAGGGAGGAGGAACAAAGCAAAAAGACTTTCGCAGAGCCTTCTATAGTATCCGATAGAGACTTTTCCCTCTATTCAGGGGGCTTCTGAAAAAATTAATCATTCCCTTTAGCAAAACGTGGTATACTCAATTTAGTTTAAAAGTTCAAGAAATACAGTTTCCCACCAAACAATCTCTTTCTACGTTTACCCCCCCCCCAGCTTCGGAGAACACTGCCATGCATCCATTGCTTATTCCTTATTCATCCCACCCTCATAACACCTTTAGCCCAGTGACTGAATCAGCCCCTTTGAGCGAAAAACCCACGGTGCCTGAAAGTCTAAACAACCTAAGTAGTCAGGCTCGTAAAACAGGTGTGACTAATGTGTTTGATCGTTATAAACAGACGGTTTATGACACTTCGTTGTTTGTGGCGAGTGAGATTTTTTATAGCTAGTGTTTATTGAACCAGTCAACGGCTTTTTCGTCATCAGTAGGCTTAGTTGAATGTTCTTAGAAATAGTAGCCTAAAATGAAGGACACCACAAAAAACACTCCGGCCGAGTATCGCGTCAGCGTATTTAAGGTGGTTTCAGTCCCGCGTTGGGTGGCGAAACTAGTGGTCATTCCCCCCATCACACCGGCCCCATCGCTTTTAGGGGAATGTAATAATACCAACAACACCACCAAACACCCACTCATGGCTTGAACAATGAGTAAGGCGATATTGATCCATGACATGGGCGCATCCTCTATCGATTCAACAAACTAATATCCTGTATCATACCATAAAACGCACGTTGTGAATGAGGCATTGCACCAAAAAAACGAATTTTTAGCGTCTTGGTCATACAATTGTCATTTTTTGTCCTTCATTTGTTACATTTTTGTTACAAATTGAAGACAACCCTTGAATCGACATGCTATAATTAGCTGTACACACATTTTGAAGTTTTCTACTTAAGTTGTACTTTTCTTTTTTATTTACCATAAAATCGTTAAAGAGTTAATGTTATGAACTATTTACAGTCGCTGGTTTACCCCAGTCAAATACCTCCAAATGGGGCTCATGCCCAACATAAAACATCTTCTCACGTCAAAAAAAATGATGCCGAGTCTTCTTCTGTGATGCCGAGATCTTCTGAAATTGGTGAAAAAAATATGGATATGCTTCAAGCGTGGGTCAGTGGCGGTTCTGTCACCATGGCAAAGCCTTCTGCCAAGGGCAAAAATGTCGCCCAAAAGAATGCTGGCCAGCGCCTCGACTTTTTTGGATAGCACGCCTGTTCTGTAGCCAAGGCCTTTGGCACGTTTTCACGCCCCTGTAATGTGCACGTGTTACTTTAGCCATTGAGTTTAGAGCGATTAAGCTTAGCTATTAAATTCGCCTAAAACGAAGCCGTAATGCCCAACGCCACTGCATTGGCGGACGCCCAACAGTGCTGAAAATTAAAGCCCCCTGTCATGCCATCCACATTTAATAGTTCACCCACCACATACAAATGGCGTTGGTGCTTGGCTTCTAAGTGTCGCAAATCTAAGTCGTTCGCCTCGACCCCTCCCGCTGTTACGAACTCTTCTTTAAAGATTCCCTTGCCTTCTACCTGCAAAGGCAGGTGATGAATCGCTTCTACCATTTGATTGAGTTCTTTTTTAGAAAGTTCGCCCCATTTTTTGTCTAAATCAATGTTGAACTGCGCTAAAATCAGGTGCCAATACCGCCAAGGTAAGGCGTCATGGGGTTTGATGTTTTTGACATCTCGCTTGGGGTGTTGCATTTGAATTGATTCTAACGCCAAGCGGGTGGCGTCTTGCCGTTGGGTTGAAAGGGCATCGACAAAAAGCGTTGCTCGATAATTGGAAGCCTTTAATTCCACTGCCGAACGCGCAGAAAGCTTCAGCACAGCAGGCCCACTCACCCCCCAATGCGTGAATAAAAAAGCCCCCTGTTGCTTAAAGGGTTTTGGGGCATTAGGGACTTTTAAGGTGAGGGAAACCTCTTCCACACTCAGGCCGGCACAGGCGTGAAGGCGAGAATCCTTGACGCAAAAGGTAAACAAGGAAGGCACCAAAGGCGTTAAATGTAAGCCTAAGCGTTGAGCCAGCTGATACCCCTGTTCTTGAGAACCGCTTGCCAAGACGACCCGTTGGGCATGAAAGCACTGCTGGTGTTGAGTTTCCACTTCAAAGGCATTTTCAGCGGCATTCCACGTGGCGGAAACGGCGGTTTGATTGAAGTGAATCGTTACGCGATGCCGCTTGAGTTCACTTAAAAACACGTCAATAATTTCTTGAGAATCATGGCTTTTGGGGAAAACGCGCCCGTCGGCTTCCACCACTGTTTCAACCCCACGTTCCTTGAGCCATTGCATCATGTGACTGGGACGAAAGGCGTTGAGTTGGCCGTTGACTTGCTTATGCTGACGCGGGTAATGCTGAAGCAAAAAGGGCAGGTCATCTGAATAATGGGTGACATTACAACGCCCCCCGCCAGAAATTTTGACTTTTTGCAAGGGTTTGCTTTGCCGTTCAAGAATGGCGACCCTTAAGCTGGGGTCTTCTTCTTTAAGTCTTAAGGCGGTAAAGCAACCTGAAGCCCCTGCCCCGATGATGAGAACGTCTAACATACGGTTCACCTGTTTTTAGGGCGTCTTTTTCGCAAAGCAATCGCCCTGTTTCTTTTAAAAAAGTAGCATAAACATGCTTTCTTCACAAAGGGCTTTTTAGGGACTTGCGGTATGAGTTCACCCTTTGTTTAATTGCCATGAACGTTGCGTTTGTTTCAAAAAAGACGTATAACGTCTCAAAACGCAGTTTTTTTTGTTGATTTTATTTTATGCTTCTGTCACACTAATTGTATTGGAATGAAGCTATATTTAAAACTGGTGAAATGTTTACATTCACCCCTTTAAGGAAATGCCTTGATGTACGTTGATTTAATCCCATCGCTTTTTCGACGACGAAGTACCCCTGCACACGATTGCTAGGGTCGCTAAATCACTTTCTTAAGGTCACTTACCCTTATTTAACGGCTTTTTACTTACCGCAATAGATGTGCAGGACGACTCAACGACCCCCGTCGTATGGTTTTATGTCGCATCGTATTGTTAAGGAACGTATTGAATGGGAATGCTCTCTTCCGCTTTATTTAATCCCGCCGTCGTCAATGGCCTGTATCAACTGACTAAAGAAAGGGCAGCGAGCCTCTTGGTGCGAGATGCCCTGATGAATTATGGTCAGGTGAGTGAAGCCAAGAAAGAAAACGAAGATTTAGCAAATGAAGTGAGCCTTAACGTATGGGGGGCTTGGGTGACGTGGGGCAGTGGGTTTTTTCTACTTAAAAGCCTGTATTTTAATGCTCTAAACACCTTCTTGCCTTTTGCTAAACAGGCCGACAACTGGATTATGGAAGGTGATAAGGGTTGCCAACAACTAACGGATCAAAAAGCTAAGACCTATAGTCAAACACTTCGCACTCGTTTTACAGACAAGGAAGCTTCTGTGATTCAGCAAGCGGAAAAGCTGGCCCAAGGCTACGAAAAAATCACCACAAAAGACGCCCAAACCTTCTTAAAGCAAATGAATTTCGCGAAAATCGGAGGCATTCTTTTACCGGGGGGCATTGCTGCCTTTTTAACAGGCTGGGTTATTCCGCAGGTTGCACATCACCGCACCAAGAAAAAGCTTCGTCAAAAAGCCGCTGAAATGCGTGCCGATGATTTTAAACAACAACAGTTGAACGCCACTGACGTCCTCGCTCAAGACGCGCCCTCTAAATCGTTGACGGCACAATGGCAACACGCCAACGCACTGCTTCACACAAATGCGGTGACTTCTGCCCGTCAAACGCGATTAAAACAACAGTTGGTTCAAGCACGGCTGGGTAAAACTTACGAACCCGTGATGCCTCGAAGTGCTGTGGTGAGTGTGGTGGATTATTTGAATAAAAACCCCAATATCACAAACCTACTACTAGTGGATTCCGTCATTACAGGGAGTAGAATTGGAACTGCAGAAGACAACAACGATCGCATTCGCTGGGCCACCTTTGAAGCCATTTTCTTGTATATGATGTATTTTGGTTCCGCCCAAGTGCGAGAAATGATTCAACAAGGGGTGATGGATCTGCCCAAAATTAAGGATCACGCCCTGCTCAAGAACTTAAACTATAACAGTTTGGCCGTGCTTCAGCGTTGTGCGCAACAAGGGGAATCTCAGCCGAAGATGAACCAAGCCCTTGACAAAGCCCTTGCCGACTTTGAGATTACTGCTGATCAATTAAAAGAGATGGAAGCCGCCTTTGAACAATACACTGCTCACCATACGCTGATGGCCAAAGAAAAAGAAGAAGTCTCTCAACAGAAGTTGAAAGTACTCATGGAACCGATTATAGAGTCGATTTCAACGCACATGCAGAACCCTACCACCCTTTATAAGCCAAATGACAACGTGATTGTGGATCTGCTTATGAGTGAAGGGGTTATGCCCGTTCATCAAGAAGGCTTTTTCTCTGCCTTGACGCATGGTCGTTTGTTTAAGCCCACCATATTCGGGATTGATTTAACACAAGCCATGCCTGCCTTTGACGAAGCCCATGGTGAAAAAGGCGTGGCGAATGTGATTTACCGCTTGTCTCAATTGGCGAAAAAGGAATCCACCGGCATTGGGCATCAGGTGATGGCGTCTTATTTTGGGCATACGGTGGGCATTGTGGCAAGCCTTGTAGGGGGCTACTTGGTCATGGGGCGTTTGTCTCCTTGGGTACAGCGGTGGTTGTCTCACAAGGTTACAGGGCAAAGCCTTCCCAACCGTATGGATATTAACAACTACACAGATGAAGGTGAACAACCCGCTGGCATCAATGCGCACGCCTAGAACAGCTACTTCAGCTGGTGCCAAACATCAGCATAGTCTTGGGTTTTGCCGTTTAGCTTGAAGGTGGAACCTTCTTGCGTCATCAAGTCATTACCCTGACCGTCAAAGTTTTGAGCGGTTTGGGTGGCGTTCGTTTTACCCAAGTTGATTTCGCTAATGCCTAAATCAGCGAGGTTTTCATTCTTAGAATTGTAGCCTGCGGTTTTCATGGCGAGCTGGTACTTCTTTTGAAGAAGGACTAAATCGCTGGCATCGAGCACCATGTCTTTTTTACCATCGATGAGTCCTTCTTGAAGACTCAAAGCTTTTAGGGCCTCAAAACCATCTTTAAACCCATCGGCTTTACCGTCGCCGTCAAGATCGGTATTGTTGCCAAATACGTCATGACCAGAAGCGCCACCACGAATACTTAGCACGCCATCGGCGACATCGTTAATGTTATCAACCGTGCCGTCGCCGTCGATGTCATATTGGATCATTTTATCAGAAGTTTTCACGCCGTCCCCGTTTAGATCAAAGGTGAGGGGAGAGCCCTGATGACCTCGATATCGCTTGACTGTATCAGAAAAAATGACATCGTATGTTTTTCCTTGAAAATCAATGGTTTTAGAAGTATCCATGGTTGCTTGGTAATCAACACTACCTAAAATAATATCCTGATCACCTGATTCCTGAATAATATATGTTTTGTTTGCTAGTGGATTGGCTTTAGCCGCTGAAGTTGGTATGCTAAGACCTGTACTTGAAAACTGCTTACCAGTAGTCTCAGAAGTCCCACTAATATACTGTTCTAAAGTCGATACAACATGTTGATTCCCAGAAATTAGGTACACCCTAGGTGGTGGTGGCGGGGGGTCTGGAGCAATCGGTAATCCAGTCACATCGTTTGTGCTTGTCGCTGTGCTTGAAGAAAGACCAGATGTTCCCAACAAAGCCGCCAATAAAGCATTTATATCAGTATTCGCAGGCGTGGTTGTTGTGGAAGGAGCGGTCGTCGTTGTCGTCAAGAGAGGCAAACCTAGATCCGTGCTTGACGTTGTGGTAGGCGTAGTCGGTGTTGCTGGTGCTGGCGAACTCTGTGTGGTCGAGACGAGGCTCGGCAAAATAGAGGACATTTCACCTTGGCTTAACAGCATTGCGAATAAGAAAGCGGTGCTGTTGGTGCTTGCTGTTGCGGGCGTTGGAACCTTCGCCACAGGGCTAGGGGACAAAAATCTTTTTCCATAATCCGCTGGATTCATTTGAGGATAGGGGCTTACCGCACTGTTGAAAGTCGACTGAGTTTGGGCTTGTCCGTAGCGTTGCCCTTGCACCCCTTGAAGCATTTTCATCATTTGAAACATCAATTTGAACATGCTTTGCATATATATTGGGGGTTTTGACGTTTGAGTTGGTGGGTAAGTCCCATAGGCTGGAACCTTGGGCTTGGTAGAACTTGCCATTGTTTGCCAATAGCTATTAACGTTATTGTTACTGTTTATTGAAATCATCCTATATGCCTCTCTGCTCTCTAAAAAAATATACAAAGTCCCGTGTTCTAATAAAGTAATGTCCAAACCTTTTCTTGCCCAATATTTACATTTGGTTACAATAACGTTTCAATTAAGCGTTTTATTCAATACACCTACTTTTAAAAGTATACTAGATGCGTTTTTGTATTTCCGATACACTGAAACCATCACGGGGGAAACCGTGTATTCTAAAGGTAACAAAGGTTGCCTGAACACAAAGAAAGCACAGGACACGATGCGTCTAAAACAATGGTGGAACAATCATGCGTCTCAAGTCAAAATACACGGACTTTTATTGAGCATGACGGTGATTTACGGCATTTTCTTCCCTGTTTTAAAGCTTTTTTGCAACGAACTTCAAGGCATTGAAGTGGCCGTGCTACGCCAGTTGGGCTTTGCCCTTGTGGTTATTTTGTTCGGCTGGCTTTGGGATGCTTGGCCGCGCTTGCCCTGCTGGCAAGCCCGTTTCAAACAAGACTGGGGTTACTTTGTGCTGGCAGGGGTTTTAGGGGTGTTTTGGTTACAAACCTTTTCAGCAATCGCCATTGGCTACACCACGTCGTTTCACGCCACTTTATGCATGGCCAGTGTGCCTTTACAAACCATGATGATCAATGCGGTGCTGGGTGTGGAACGTTTAAATGCGCAAAAAACCTTTGGGGTGGCGCTTGGCACGTTGGGCATTATAGGCTTGGTGGTGGCCCAAATGCAGGATGCTGCTTCAAAAGGGGTCGTCATCAAAGGCAGTAACCTACTTTTAGGCGATGGGTTGATTTTACTGAATGCGTTTTTCTTTTCGTGGTACAACATCGTGGTCAAAAAACTCATGACGCATTACACGCCTTTAGACGTTCTTTCCTGGAACTTTTTGCAAGCAGGTACGATGACCTTGATGTTGATGTTGTTGCCACCGATTCCGTTTCTTCACTTTCCTTCGGTTGTCAAAACGCTTGAACTTTTTAAACATTTAACGCCTTCGCAGTGGGGGTATTGGCTTTACATTGTGCTTATTGCCGGGTTCTTGGGGTATTGGGTGCATCACAAAGGCTTAAGTAAAACCAGTGCAAACAATGTGGCGGCTTATGGTATGCTACAGCCTGTGATTGCCGCTATTTTAGGGGCGTGGTGGTTGCAAGAATCCTTTACCCTTTCTATGGGGGTGGCTGGAGTCATTACATTAACGGGCTTAAGTATTGCGAACTTTAAATCAGGCGAACCCCTCGGCATCACGGCGGACTGAGTCACTCTTGCCGTTTAGGCGCCTAGAATAGTCTCCTAGCCTGCTTCATCTATCGAATACACTACCTTCCCACCCGTAATTCAATCCCGTCTAAATAAATGCCCGTTTGCGCGGCATACGCGTTTATTTTTTCCAGCAATGTTTCTAGTTCAAAACCCAGTTCTGTGGCGACAGTAGGGTGCTTTACCCGAATGCGTAAATACGCCTTTTTGCCCTTATAGTAAATAGAATCCGCTTCGGTGGAAGTACGGTACGCGTCTGGCACAACGACTTTCCACACCGAAAGCACACCAAATTCTTGGGTTTTTTTGTCTAAACCTAATTGCTGGGCCACTTGTTCTAACAAGCGATTAAAGTGTTCGATCATTTAAACGCCTTCAGGCACCGCCGTGGTAATTTCCGCGGCATGCAGTTCCCCTGACGCCATAAGGGGGGCCAACACCTTTTGCACCAAGCGATGCTGCGCCAATGAAGCTTTGCCCGCAAAGTCACTGGAACGAATATAAATGAGGTAATGATCCTGCTCGCCCGTCTTGTCAAACAATTCAACATGGGCGTCGCTAAACGCATCACTTAAGTGTTGGTTAAGGGTTGTAGGGTGAATCATGAGCGAGGGAGTCCTTTAAGGGGTTTTGCTTATTTATACGCAACCTTTATAGCAAAGAAACGGCAACAAGGGCAAGACGTTTACGTAGGGAAAGCTCTCTTATTCTACTCTAAACAAGGGAAGAAACACAACATTTGATTGAACTCGCTGACTTTAATTTAACAATCATGTATAATACCACTTGTACGATTAAGAAGGATGTTCACACCTTGCAAGCTCGTTCTAACACCGTGGATCAGGCCAAACTGCCTTCGCCCTTTAAACGCCTGCAACAACTTTTGTGGGAAGATAAAAAAGATCTCCTGCTGTTGCTGGTCTATTCAAGTGTCAGTGCGGTGTTGAGTTTGATGTTGCCGTTGGCCTCTCAAGCCTTAATTAACATCATCGCCAGTGGGGTGTTTCTTCAACCCTTGATCATGCTTTCTGCCATTGTGTTAGGGGGGTTATTGTTTACCAGCTTCATTCGTATTATAGAAATTACCTTGCTGGAAATTTTGCAACAACGCCTTTTTGTGCGTATTTCACTCTATTTAAGTAGTCACTTGCCTAATATCGACACCACCCAGTGGGTGCAGGGGTATCCGCCTGAACTAGTGAACCGCTTTTTTGACACCATGACGATTCAAAAAACGTTGTCCAAAATTCTGCTTGAATTTCCAGCAGCGATTGTGCAGATTCTGGTTTCCCTTATCTTTATGGCTTTTTACAGTAGTTATTTCTTTGTATTTAACATTTTTTTACTTGGGACGTTCGTCTTCTTTGTCATGCTTGGCAAGAATGGGGTCACAACGGCTTTGGTGGAATCCACCTATAAATACAAAATGGCTCATGCCTTGCAAGACATTGCACGGTGCCACATTGCCTTTAAAATCAATTCAGGCAAAGAACTGGCCATTTCAAATGCGGACGACATTTGCGGAGATTATGTGGCGGCTCGTCGTAAGCATTTTAGCGTCATTATACGCCAAGCCACCTGGAGCTTTTTTGTGAATGCTTCAGCCATTGCTTCGTTGCTTGCCATTGGGGGATGGCTGGTTATGCAAGGGGATCTTTCGCTCGGGCAGTTGGTGGCCGCGGAATTGATGATGCTACTTCTACTGGCTTCGGTCAATAAAATTGTACTGAACCTAGAAAGCTGGTACGACTTATTAACGGGCTTAGACAAATTAGGGTATCTTACCGATTTACCTGCCGAATCTAGCGATGGGGTAGACTACATTAGCCAAAAAGACGGCGTAGAAATTGTGATGCATAATGTGGCGTATAAATACCCCCAACAACTCACCCCCTTGTTTCATGACTTGAATATGCGTTTTAGTAAAGGAACCCATACTGCTATTGTGGGGCAAAGTGGTTCTGGTAAAAGTACCTTAACGGAACTCTTGTTGGGGCTATTGCAACCCAGTTCAGGGCGCATTCAAATCAATCAACAACAGTTGGCCGATTTAAACTTGGACAGCTTTCGTCGTGCCAGTTCTTTGGTGGAATGCCCCAATAGTCTCTTTTCAGGTTCTTTACGAGACAACATTATAATGGGACGCAAAAACATTAGCGAAGCAGATCTCGCCAATGCCCTAGATGTTTCAGGGCTGGCGGATATTTTAGACACCTTACCCATGGGCTTAGACATGCACCTTGAAAGTGAAGGCTTAAATATCTCTTCGGGCAAACGCCAAATCGTGTTACTGGCGCGTGCGGTGGTTTCTAACCCCGAACTCTTGGTGTTAGACGAAGCCTTCCACCACATTGATGCCCCCACTCGCCGAAAAATCATCGCCAAGCTGACGTCTTCAAAATATCCGTGGACGCTTGTCGTTGTGACGCATGATGCCGATATTGTGGCGGCTTGTTCGTATGTTTACATGTTTTTTGAAGGAGAAATCGTTGGTAAAGGTAAGCCTCAAGAACTCTTTGATGAAGGGGATTTACTCTTTAGACAGCTTTTCCCCAATTTTAATCAAGGGGGGCGCTTGTAAATCATGCCGATTATGAGTACTCAACGCGATCTCAATGCCCTTGAAACGGATCACAAGGTGCAATCTACCAAGCTAACAGGCACCCCTAAAGTGATGCGTCAAGTTTCTATTGGGCTTGTTTTATTGGTTGTGCTGAGCGCGTGCTTGCTCGTGTTTGCTCCTTGGCAGCAGTCGGTTTCAGGTGTGGGTGAAGTCAGTACGCGAAACCCTATGCACCGTCCGCAAACGGTTATGGCCCCTATTGATGCTCAAATTAAACAATGGCTTGTGCCTGAAGGCAAGTGGGTGAAAGTTGGGGAACCCTTGTTGGAACTTGAAGAAATTAAATCTTATTATTTGGACGATCAACAGCTCGAAAAAATGCTGGCCATGCGTGACGCACAAGACGCTCAAGTTTCTGCGGCCTTGGCCACCATTGACGCCCTAGAAGCGCAACAATCCGCGATATTAAACAGTCGTGCCTACGTCGTGCCTGAAGCCCAAGCCAAGCAACAGGAAAGTCAATTTAAAATTCGTTCTGCCCAACAAAAAGTGCGGGCCAATCAAAAAGAATTGCAAACCGCCGAGTTTTACGAAAAGCGAATTCGCAAGCTCTTTTTAGAAGGCCTAAAAAGCAAACGAGACCTTGAAGTGGCTGAAAATCGTTTGGTTAAAGCCCAAAGTGATTTTGCGGCCTCTCAAGCGGATTTAAAAGGTGCGGAACAGTCCTTTCAAGGGGCCACCTATAGCGTGGGCAAAAGTAATTTGGATGTCGATGCCAAGCAAAGCGAAACGGCGTCTAAACTGGCCAAAGCGCGTCAAGACTATGCCAAAGCAAACGCCGAACTCGTGAAGTTAGACAACGAAATCGTCAATTTAAAAGAACGACAAGCACAACGCACCATTAAATCGCCTGTAGAAGGGCGCTTGGTTCGTACAAATGTGTATGGGTCAGGGCAAACCATTAAAGAAGGCGATGAACTCGCGGTCGTCGTGCCTGATGCAGGCGATCGTATGGTGATGCTTTATTTGACCGATGTCGATGCTCCCTTGGTTTCTGTGGGGCGTCAAGTGCGTTTACAGTTTGCGGGCTACCCAGCGGTACAATTTTCAGGCTGGCCGAAAGTCGCCATGGGGACTTACGCAGGCCGTGTGGTGGTGATTGATGCGGTGGATGACGGGCAGAATCGTTTTCGTGTGTTGGTGGAACCAGATTTAAAGGCCATACAAGCACGTAAGGAAGAAGAATGGCCTGAAGATCAACATTTACGCTACGGCACCCAAGCCATTGGCTGGGTGATGTTAGATGAAGTACCCTTGGGCTATGAACTATGGCGACGCTTTAACGGCTTTGAACTGAACTTAAAAAAGAAGCCACCCCCTGTTAATAGCGCCTTAGAAAATGTTAAAAAAGAAACAGGTGGCAATTACGCCAAAGCAGGCAAGGAAAATGGCAGCTATGACAAAGGAAAAAAGTTTGGAGGCATCAAAAGCAAGGTGGGTAAAGCCAAATAACCCCCCCTGCTTGCTTGTGCTTTCACTGTTATGTGCCGGCCTAACGCTGAGCATTTCGCCCTTGTTTGTGCAAGCCAAAACGCCTGCCCCCGTTCACAAAAATAGGGTTGCTACAGTCGATTTGACCCCTGTGAACCTTGAAAAAATACCCCCCAAATCATTGGCTCAACTCACCCACCTAAGCGTTCACCAAGAAAAGGGCTTACAACTTAAAGACGTCTTGCAATGGGTGAAGCAGACGCATCCTGATTTGCGCTTGGCGCGTTTGAAATTACAACAAAGCCAAGCTAAATTTCTCGCCACACAAGGCGCTTTTGATCCCAAACTGGATGGAGGCTTTGAATACAGACAGTACAATAATTCTTCCGCCCCAGGTCAACAAAAAGACGCCTACTTGACTGACAACGCTGTAAGCCTGCTTACACGTTATGGCTTAATGGTGGAAACGGGCTACCGCAACAACCGTGGGGATCTTTCTTCAAGTGTGTCGCCTGTTGGGCAAGGGGGAGAAATCTATACCAACTTTATTTTACCGTTGTTGCGGTATCGAGGAGTCAACCCCTTTAGCGTGGCTGAAAAACAAGCGGCCCTAGATTTAAAAAAATCGGCGTTAGATTTACAATTAAAAGAACTTCAAATTCAACAAAAAACGGGTGAAACCTATTGGGAATGGGTGGCTTGTAAACGACTTTTAGATAACAGTCTTGGGCTTTTAGACTTAGGGAAAGCTCGCATTGTGCAAGTACGCAAGCGCGTTAATGCAGGGGATTTACCAGAAATTGCGTTTGTTGAAGTACAAAAAGAAGTGCAAAAACGACAAGGGCAAGTCGCGAAAGATACCTTAAACTTGCAAAAAGCTACCCTTAAGTTCAGCTTACTGTTGTGGAATCAAGAACCTAAAGACGGTCGCTTGGAGGTTTTACCCCAGTGGTTACCGCAAGAAGCGCACTTACCTAAGCCAGATGCGCTTGATTTAGCCACCATGAAAGAATCAGGCAAGCTGGCGATGCTTAAAATGCACCCTCGCTTGTTGAACTTCCCTATTAGTAAAGAAATTGCGCAGTTGGATGTTGACCTAGCAAAACAAGCGTTCTTACCTAAGCTAGATGCCATGCTTAGCCCGAGTTATCAAATGGGGCAAGACGCCATTGGGGCTGCCCTTAAGGCAGGTGTTAAGTATGAAGTGCCTTTACGCTACCGCACTGCTACAGGTAAACTACGTTACGCCGAACTTGATTTACAGTCTTTGGATCTTCAGTACTTATGGGCGTATCAAGAGCTTTCAGCAGGCTTAGAACAAGTGCTCGCGGAACTAGAGGCGCAATGGGGGATTTACAACGCTGCCCTAGGAGAATGGAAGACGGCTCAAGCCCTTGAAAAAGGCGAACGCACTTCATTTGAAATGGGGGATAGCACCCTGTTTGTGGTCAACATTCGTGAACGAGAAACGGCGGATGCGTACCGTAAAGTCATTGAATCGGAGCAAGAGTTTCACCAAGCCATTTTACGTTACTTGGTACTGACCACTCAGATTTAAGGCACAGGTGGAAAGAGAGAGAATCTTTCGAACACTATATTAGCCTTGATGATGCGTCTTTTCCCATTTAAAGGGGGCATTTGGCTTGAATAGAACTTTCCCAAAACTGTAAAACACAATCGGGAACCACACGGCCGTCATGTACATCCCCGTCAACACGGCGGCTTTCATGGCCTCTACTCGAGGCGGGTGTTCAAAACGACGGATGGCATTGTACAGCGTGGGAATAAAGGCCACCCCAAACATGGGGAGTAAGGACATCGCCAATAACTGATGCACGCGACTGGCCTGACCAAACACGGTGGCTCCCCCCACCACACAGACTTCCAGAACCATTAAAATCGGGAAAAGGAAGTTGATCCAATACGCAAACATATCAGTGCGGGTGCGTAAA
Organism: Vampirovibrionales bacterium; assembly: GCA_044358835.1. Lineage (GTDB taxonomy): Bacteria > Cyanobacteriota > Vampirovibrionia > Vampirovibrionales > JAJTHC01 > JAJTHC01. The sequence goes on from JBIKNF010000009.1 coordinate 78,696, forward strand.
CTCGCTTCTTTTGAAAATAAAATGGCTCCACCAAAATCGAGGTACCGACGCAACGAACCTTCGGCCCACCGTTCACGTTGCTTCAGCAAAGGCTGAAATTGAGTAATGGCTTCTTCATACACGCTGGCTTGGTGGGCGAATCGAATTAACCAGCCTTTTAAGTGTAAACGCGTTGAAAGATCCAAATCATCTGTAATACTATTTTCATTCCACAAGCCTACATCTTCGACGGCTTCACGTTTGATGAGAAAACCGTTACCCCGTAATTCTACAGCAGAACCCGCCAAATCCCTGCACCATTGAATATGAGCATCCAGCGTATATTCCCACTGTTGGCACTGGGTTAAGAGGTTTGTTTGGGCATTGCTAATCATTTTACGGGCTTGAACCGCGGCGATGCGATCGTCTTGTTCTAAGTACGCAAGCATTTGAGGGAAAAAATCGGCTTCAATACGCGCATCGGCATCAAAAACGGCCAAAATAGGGCTACTGCTTAAAGCCAAGGCATCATTTAACACGGCCGATTTACCCGCCACGGCTTCCTGCGGACGATGCACCACATTTAAACGTTCTTGCCACTGCGGATTTGCTTCTAACAAGGCTTCTAAAACCAAGTAGGTTCCATCCACTGAACGATCGTTCATGACCCATACATCGTAATGTTCTGGGGTATTCTTCATAAAGTGGCTCACGCTTTCGGCTATGACGTCTACTTCATTATGAGCGGGCAAAATCACACTGATACGGGTATCCACAGGCACCTGTTGCGGCACAATATCAATCAGATTCAACCCTTCTTTTTTGGCTTTAAAGCGTTTTATGACCAAAATGCCCGTTAAAAAAATCACGTAAATCAACAAAAAACTGACCAGCCCTAGGGGGACTGAAATTTGAGGCACATAAATTTCTGCGGTCACAAAAATGCCCAAAAACACGGCCAACCAAATGGCTAAATTTCGTTGCACACGGCGACGTTCAAAGTAAGCCTTAATGCTTTCTCGTGTAGGCAAATGTTGAATCGTAAAGGGGGCTTTTAATAGCATAGGCAAGGTTTGGGAGTCTCTTTTTAAATGTAGCCTTAATCATAGCATAAACAGAAAGGTTCTGGCAAAACCCGCTAACACAGGTGGCTCTGCTCGATTTTTTGAACACTATAACACTGATTCAATCGCTTCTAGTAACGCCTTTGCCTTTTTAAGGGATTCTTTCCATTCTGCGTGAGGTTCAGAATCATACACAATGCCTGCCCCCGCTTGCAAACAAAGCCGGTACGGCTGAACGTCCACATCGCCAGGTTGATATGGAAACGCTTTAGTGGGAAGCAGGTGAATCGTCCGAATCAGGATGTTAAAATCCATACGTTGGGCGTGCGGATCCATATAGCCCATGCTCCCCGTATACACGCCACGAGCAGTATGTTCTAGTTTAGCCAGTTGTTGGATGCACCGCAATTTGGGGCATCCTGTAATGGTTCCCCCTGGAAACAGCGCTTGTAAAATCTTGGTTTGTGAAACCTCTGGCTCTTTTGTGCCTTTGACGTTAGAAACCACATGGGTGACATGCGAATAACGCTCTACACTCATCAGTTCATCGACTTCAACGGTGCCGGCTTGGCAAACTTGACCCAAGTCGTTGCGTTCTAAATCCACCAACATAAGGTGTTCTGCACGTTCTTTTTCAAGGCTCAATAATTCCTGTTCAAGCCGACGTTCCGCTTCAACGCTTTGGCCTCGACTTCGGGTGCCTGCAATTGGGCGCGTTGAAAGGCTTAGAGCGTCTTGCTGAATAAGTCGTTCAGGCGAATTACTCAACACCCACCCCTGCGGACTTTTCCATAGCCCCGCAAAAGGCGAAGGGTTACGATGCGTGAGGGCTTCAAATAAACGCCACGCGTTTAAGCAAAGGGTTCGTTGCCACTGAACAGAAAGATTGGCCTGGTACAGTTCGCCTGCTTCAATCCATGTTTTGATTTGCGTGACGCCCGCTTCAAAATCGGCTTGCGTTAAAGAAGGCGTGTACGCCTCTAGCCACGCGGGATCAAACTCCTGAAAGTGCCTATCAGAAACAAGGGCGTCTTGTTGAAGAATCTTTGTGAGGGTTGAAGCAATGCGATCTTGCTCATTTTGTGAAGGGGTGAGCGCATAAAGCACCCCGTGGTGATAGTCCATCAGTAAACGATGGGCATAGCGAATGAATCGATGAGTAGCCACCGCAGGTTCACATTGGGGCAGAGGTGACAAAGACGCCAACTTGTCATTCCACAACCACGACGCTTCATAAGCCATTTGCGCAAAAATGCCTGACGTAGAAGGCAGCGTTTCTAAAGCTTCGGGAAGTTCATGGGCGGGGCATTGGCGTTGCAACCATTCTTCAAGTACGGCATTGAGTTCATGGGCATGAGCAATACGCTGGCCTTGGGGTTGAGCATTAACATACACGTGCCGATGCACCACATCTAAACGTTGAACGGTGTCTGAATTGCCGTAACCCGCCAAACCCCATCGATGCAAAGCAGAAGGCTCACACAAAGGGGCATCCAACAACGTGGCGTAAGCCATCGATTCGCTGAGGGCTTGGGTTAAACGCATCAACACCAGCGAGTGCTTCTGCGTATTCACTGAATACGCTTGCCATAGCAAAGGTTCAGTCACGTTAGACGGCACAGGCATGCCACACCGATTCAGGGATATCTGCATTGTGATACACCTTGTTGACATCATCATGTTCTTCAATCATGCTGAGCAGTTTAATCAAAGGCTTGGCGATACTAGGATCGTCCACCACGGTTTCTGTTGCACACAAGCGCGTGAGTTCGACTGTTTCTGGGGTAAATGGTAGGCTTGCTATTTCGCTTAAGGCTTGGCAAATCGCGTTTAAGGCCTTGGCTTCCGTAATGACTTCTACAAAAAAGGTGCCGTCTTGCGGGTGGGTGAATACGTCGTGGGCCTCGGCTTCAATCGCCCATTCCACCCATTGATTCGCCTCTTCTTCGTGTTTGGCTTCAATCACGATGCGTCCAAAGGGTTCAAACATAAAGGCAACGCAACCGTCTTGCCCCAAATTGCCTTGGTATTTATTGAAGTAACTCCGAATGTCTCCTGCGCTACGGTTTCGGTTGTCGGTTTCACATTCAATAAAAATCGCCACCCCCCCCGGACCATACCCTTCATAACTCAGAGATTCTAAGTCATCGCCTTTTAAGGCGCCAGTAGCTTTGGCTATGGCATTTTCAATGTTGTCTTTAGAAAGGCCCCCTGCTTTTGCGGCATCAATCGCCCCCCGCGAGCGGAGGTTACGAGAAGGGTCG
>JBIKNF010000002.1:0-241895 GCA_044358835.1 Vampirovibrionales bacterium
GACGGAAGGGGGGCGACCAAGACCCTCCCTCCCTTAAGCCGCCTTTAGAGGTGTTGGAGACCTTTGGCGGAGCAAAGGTCTCTGACGACCGACCAGCTATAAAAACAAACGAGAAACCCAAGCACCAGCGACAACTGGGCATCTCAGGACCCTCACCCCAACCCTCTCCCAGAGGGTGAGGGAGGGGCTTTCTATAACAGTTGCTGAACGTCAACATCCACCAAGCAATGCAAGCCTGTAGGCACCGGTAATTCTTTTAAAAACCCCGCCAATACCCCATGCAACTGCCCCCCCGCATGATTTTTAATCAACAAATGAAAACGAAACTTGCCCTGTAAACGCTCAATCAAGCACGGGGCAGGCCCCAGCAACTGAAAGGCCAAGCCTCCTTGAAAGCCGTGCTGTTCAAATCGATGCAACAACGCTTGTTTTAAGCCTTTGGCGAAAAACCGTACCCGCTCTAGCTCTTCGCCACTCACCAGCAAACGAATCAACTGCGTAAAGGGGGGAAAGCGATTCATCCGCCGTTCTTCAATTTCCATGCGGTAAAAGCCGTGCAAATCTTGACGCATCGCCAGCGCCAAAACAGGATGTTCCACCTGCCAGCTTTGTAAGTACACTTGGCCCGCCTTACTCCCCCGTCCCGCTCGCCCCGCCACCTGCGTCAACAACTGAAAGCCCCGTTCATGCGCCATGAAATCAGGCATGTAAAAAGAGGCATCCGCCCCCAACACCCCCACCAGCGTTACATTCTCCACATCCAAGCCTTTGGCCACCATTTGAGTCCCCACTAAAACAGGGCTTTCCTGGTTTTTAAAGGCGTCTAGTACGTCTTTGAAGGCGCCCTTTTTTTGCATGACATCGCCATCTAAACGCAAAATGGGTTGATTACCCAGTAATTCAGAAAGTTCCACTTCGATTTTCTGAGTGCCACTGCCCACAAATTGCAGATGAAGGCTCCCGCATTTGGGGCAGTATTGCGGACGTTCCGCCGTAAACCCGCAGTGGTGGCATTTCACAATCTTCGCGTCTTTATGGTAGGTCATCGACACCGAACAATCGGGGCATTCAAAGACATGCCCACAGGCGTGGCAGTCCACAAACGTGTGAAAGCCCCTTCGGTTGAGCAAAATAATCGCCTGCTCACCTCGTTCGAGCGTGTCCTTTAAGGCTTTTTGAAGCGGTCGGCTAATGGCGTGTAAATGCCCGTGACTCCGTTCTAGCTTCATGTCCACCAAATGCACCTTGGGGAGCTGGGCCCCCCCGTGACGCTCATGCAATTCCAAAAGCTGATGCGTCTTCATTTCCACCGCCTGATGATAAATCCCCACTTCGGGCGTCGCACTGCCCAAGAGCAACGGAATCTCATAGGTTTCGCTCAACCAATTTGCCACTTTTCGCACGTGGTAGCGCGGGGCAGGGGTTTCTTGCTTAAAGCTACCGTCGTGAAACTCGTCTAAAATAATCAGGCCCAAGTCTTTCATCGGCGTAAAAATGGCGGATCTCGCCCCAATGACCAAGCGCAATTCCCCATGGGCGATGCGTTGCCAGGTGTCGAGTTTTTCACCCATTGAAAGTCGACTATGCCACATCGCAAGCGTTTCTTCCCCAAAGCGATGCAAAAACCGTTCCGTCAACGCGCTGGTCAGCGCAATTTCAGGCACCAAAATCAACACGCTTTTGCCTTCAGCCAGCTGTTGTTCGGCCAACGCCATGTACACTTCTGTTTTGCCTGAACCTGTTACTCCATGTAACAGCATTCGATGCGTATGCGGGTGAAACGGCGTTTTAAGCGTTTTTTGAATCTGTTGAAAAACGGCGTCTTGACTGGTATTCAGTGGAGGGGCATGCAATCGTTTACGCTCAAAAATCTTCAAGGGCGTGCGGTACGCCACCACGCTGTGCCATTGGGCCAAGCCCGCTTGAACCAATTTTTCAAGCACGCCTTTGGAAAAACCCAGTTGGGCTTGCAGAACGCGAACGGCCCATTCCACTTCGCCTGTTTCTTCACGCAACGCCAACAACGCTTCAAACACTTCTTTTTGGCGAGCCGTTAGCTTGGCTATGGGCTTAGGCAGGGGCTTTGCGAAGGTGTCTACGGTTTCGAGCAGGCGTAAGAGCAACGTTTGTGGGGGGGCAAATTGTGCGCTTTGCAATGTGAGAAACGAAGCGGGCAACGCCGCCAACACCACTTGGGCAAAGGGGGTCATGGTGTCTTCGGCGATGTGGCTTAACATGGCCACTTGCATGGGGGTAAAAAATGACGAGGGCGAAATAAGGGACGAAATCGTTTTGGGGGTGAAGCCTTGGGGGGCATCATCATGCAGGTGCATGACTAACGCAGGCAAGACGCCTTGATGCGCGAAAGGGACTCTTACCAACTGGCCGACAGACAACGCCCAATGGGGGGGCACGGCGTAGGTGAAGCGTCGTTCGCCGAGGGCTTTGCTTTCTTTGAGTAGAACCACATCAGCGAACAGAGGCATCGGCGTTTTCTTTCACGCAGGTTAAGTGTTTGCACTGTTTATTGTAGTGCAAACATCCCACTTTGGGTGAAAAAATCACTTTAAAGCACTATAGCTGAGTTTAACAACCAATAAGGGGCTTATCTAAACTCATTCACGGCTTTATCGAGCGTTTCTTTCTGCGTGCTGATGGTGCGTTGCAAGCTTTCATACAAACGCATGCCCGTAATACTTTGAATCATTTCATGCACAATGTTGGTGTTGGAACGTTCCACATAGCCTTGCTTAAAGCTACTGCCTTTGCCAGCTTGAACGTCTTGGGGGTTTTCTCCCTTAAAAATGGAATCGCCCAATTGATGCAAGCCCTTGGGGTTGCTAAAGCGAACCATCTGCAATTTGCCAAAGGCTTGCCCAGCTTCTGTGCTAATCGTGCCGTCTTCCGTAATCACGATTTTACCCGCCCCTTCAGGAACCGTAATGGGGTTGCCCCCCGAATCCAGCACAGGGTACTGCCCTTCAGACGTTAATTCCCGCTGTTGATTCATCTTCAAACTGCCATTTCGTGTATAGCCCGTTTCACCGTTAGGTAGTTTCACCACCATAAAGCCATCGCCGTCCACGCCAACATCTAAGGCGTTGCCCGTGGGTTGCAAATGCCCTTGAGAAAAGTGCACAGGCGTGCCGATGATTTCTACGCCATTGGTCAGGCTCCCGATGGCTTGGGGGCCGGCATCATCCAGCCGAGACATTTGAATTTCAGGGTAGGATTGGTACTGCACGTAACGCGCCTTAAAGCCCGTGGTATTGACGTTTGCTACGTTGTTGGCGAGGGTGTCGACTGCCAGTTGGGTGTTGAGCATGCCGGATGCGGCGGTGTAGATGCCTCTGAGCATAGTGAGGGGGGTCCTTTTTCTATTATAGATCCGCTTCGTATTTCAAAACTTTTTTGACGTAGTTTTGGGTTTCTTTGTAGGGGGGGATGCCTCCGTATTTGGCCACCGCGCCTGAACCCGCGTTATACGCCGCCAACGCCAGTTCCTTATTCCCACGATACTTCTTGAGCAGTTGGCCCAAGTATTTGCTACCGCCTTCCACATTTTCAGCAGGGTTTAGGGGATTATGAACGCCTAAGCTTCTGGCGGTGGCGGGCATGAGTTGCATTAAGCCTTTGGCCCCTGCGGAAGAAACCGCGTGAGGATTGCCCCCACTTTCGGCTTTAATAACGGCTTTAATTAAGGAAGACGCCACGCCTGATTTATGCGCATATTGTTCCACAATGGGTTCAAGGTGTAGGCCTTTTAGGGCATTCATGCCTGCGGAAATGGCGGGGGTGGGCTTGTCGTCATTCATTACATCCCCCAAAACGCTTGAAAAAGAGGTCGCTTCTGCTGATGGGGGGGAGGATTCGCCAGGGGTGGTGGGCGTTGGTTGGCGTTCATCGCTTGCAATGCCAAGCTTGCTTTCAATGGTGCGCATCCGTTGTTCAACGCCACTGAGCGAAGGGGTCATCATCTAGGGTGTTCTCTCTCTTTTTGTCTCTCAATCGTCTTGAACTATGAGCTGGCTTGTTCAAGGAGCGTGGTGTTAGTGTTACTTTTGTATTATGTCGCACTTAAACCCAGGCCTAACATCACCTAAAGGTGTACTTTTACGTCCTTTTTTTTGCCATTGAATCTGTGAGAATCGCGTATTAGCGCACAACACTTCGTGGTAAACGCACCCTTAACCCACACATCAATTCATAGGGGATGCTCCCCGTGAGGGTGGCCCAGTGATTGAGGCTTAATCCGTGTAGGGTCGAATCTCTTTCACGTTGCCCCGCCTGACCATGTTCAAGCAGCGTAATGACGTCTCCCACCTTAGGCGCACGCGTTACCCCCCCCGCTTTCACCACGTGGGTGAAGTCAAACATCATTTGATCCATGGTAATGTGACCCACTTGTGGCACCAAATGCCCCATGTATCGCCCCTGCAGTTGGTTTGACAAGCAACGGGGAATGCCATCCGCATAGCCCAAGGGGATGGTGGCAATGACGGAAGCCTCTTCACTGGTGTGAAAACGATGGCCGTAGCTCACGCCTTCGCCTGCTTCAAGCGTTTGCAAGTGGCTAATGCGTGCTTTTAGCCCCATTACTGGCAATAGCTCCGCTTCAGTGGTTTCATAGCCCCACAATCCAATGCCTAAACGCAACATATTACACGTCTTTTGTAATTCTTGAGCCAAAGGATCGGTGGCGTTTCGTAAGGTAAGCGTTGCTGGCGTATTGGCTAAATGAATCAAGGGCGGACGCGTTTCTAAGTGTTCAAGCACTTGTGTGTCAAACATCTGCCATTGCTCAAGCGTGGCATCTTGATCTTCCCCTTTCCACAAGTGGGTAAACAAGCCTTCTACCCTTACATGGGGCATGGCACTCAGTTGTTGAAGTAGGCTTAAGGCCATTTCAGGGCGTGCACCCAAGCGATGCATGCCTGTGTCGACTTTTAAATGCACAACAGTGGGGTGCTGGACTTGTGCAAGGCAGTCTACATCTCGTTGACTAAACACGGTAAGCTCAATATCGTTAAGGCTGGCTAGGTTCCAGGCCCATTCAGGCGTTGCCCCTAGCACCAAAATCGGCATTTCCACCCCGCCTTGACGCAGTTGCAAGGCTTCATCCACATTTGAAACACCCAGGTAAGTGACGCCACAGGCCTTTAAAATGGGGGTAACGATTAGGGATCCGTGACCGTAAGCATCCGCTTTCACCACGGCCATTAAGGCTTGGTGCGAAGGCGTGTTTTTTCGCCACCAGCGAATGTTTTGTTCCAGCGCTGCTAGATTAATTTCTAGCCACGCATTGCGGTGGGGTTGAGTAACCAGCTGACGAGAGGGCTTGATTTGCATGAAACGTCCAATAAAGTCTTTTAATTTGTGGTGTCTGGTGTAAACTTATAAAGGTAGAATTACAGTGTCTACAATTCTATTGTATACACAATAGAAGAAACACACAATCTGTGCCTGTAGCTCAGTTGGATAGAGTGTCGGCCTCCGAAGCCGAAGGTCATGCGTTCGAGTCGCATCAGGCACATTTTTAAATTTGCTTTACCGCTGTCAGGGTGTTTGGTGACTTTATTATAGTGTTTAACGGTGATTATTCTTGGTCATGCCCCATATAAGCCACCAAGATTTTTGCGGCCAAAGGTGCGTCTTTTTGAATAAAGCCATAAATGTTTTGACGCATGTATTCAATTTCAGGGGCATTGGTGTATTTGGGTTTTGGTAGGTTTAGTTCTTCTTTGGTTAGGCCACTTAGGGTAATCATTTTCCCTTCGGCGTTATAAATCGGGCCTTCAGGCAATAGCACTTTACCCGTTTTTTGGTCAACAGCAAGATCTTCTACCCTGATTTCTTCGCCCTTTGCGCTGTACACGACTTCAGGAATGGATTGGCCTTCATCATCCAAAATCAATTGCGCCGTTGAAACAGGGATGCCTTTTTCAAAGAGGTTTTTCAAAATCATTAACGCCATAATACCCAAGGTAAGTAGTGTGGCAATGTACCCCAACTGAAGCAAAAGATCGTTGCGTTGAGCGTCCTTAAACGCTTGATTCATCAACTCGTTTTTTTTGTTGGGCGATTCACTAAACTTAAAGCCTTTTACATCTACACTGTCGCCTCGTTCTAGGTTTAAACCCGCGGCATTGGCCAGCATTTCTTTAATTTCTGTACTTTCGGCTTCAGTCAACACTTTATTCATGGCTACGGCAATCGTAATGCGTTGCACTTCGCCACTGGCGTAAACCACTTCTTTGGTTTCTTCAGAATGGGCGTAGTTGGTGGTTTCTTTCTTATTGGTGTAACGTTTGTCGCTCTTGTCTTTTTCTTCTTTACTTTTATAGCTAGGGGCGGTATTGCTTTCAGAACCCGGCACGCCTTTTTCGTCTTTTTTAGCCCCTTCATATTCTTCAGATTCACTTTGTTGGGACACAATGACCCCAGTGGCTTTGTCATCCTTAATCACTTCGGGCTTAATGGTTTTAATGTTGGCGCGGGCTTGGTCAAAGTTTAAATCCATGGAAACAGAAAGCACGGCATTGCCTTCGCCCACAATGGGTTCAATTAAGTCGGTCAACTTCTTTTGCAAGGCATTTTCCATTTGAGTTTTGCGGGTTTCACGGGTTTGCATGGTGCCGTTTGCGGTGGGGGAATCGTCAAGAGAATTGCCGTAATTGTCCGAAATCACGACTTGTTCTGGGGTTAAACCGGGTACTGCGTGAGACACCAAATTTTTAATCGTGGTGACTTGCTTTTGTTCTAAACGAAAACCGGGTTCCACTACTAGCATGACACTGGCGCGAATGGGGTCTTCTTTTTCAGTAAAGACGCTTTCTTCAGGGGTGGAAATCATTACTTTAGCGTCTCGAATGCCTTGAATTGATTGTAATGTGGTTGAAATTTCGTCGGAATTAAATTTTTTGAGCCATTCTTTTTGTACATCGCCTTGAAGCACGGGAGGGATTTTAGCCAAACTCACGCCTTGGCTACTGGTGAGTTCATCAGCGGTTTCAAGCATCATTTCGCTTTTTTGTTCTTTGGGAACCAAGACAGTGGTTCCGCCGTCAGCCAAGCGGTAGGGGACTTTTACTTCTTTAAGTTTGTTGACGGTGGCGGCGGCATCTGGCAAAGAAAGGTTGGAATACAATACATCATAATGATCATTGGCACGATTAAACAGAAAAAATCCAGCCATCCCCATCCCCAAAAGTAGGGTGCCTAAGGTTACTTTTTGAACCAGACTCAGGGTTTTTAATTTTTCTAAAATGGATTTAAATTGAGCATTCACAGGCGTGGGGTCTTTCTGTACAAGCGTTTTTTTAAGGCAATACGAAGAAGTGGAAGCAGGTATTTAAGCTAGATATTGTAAGGGGGCTATTTTAAGCCATCTACGCGCCTTTAGCGCACGAAGGCTTCAAATCTGCATGCGGGCAATGTCCTGATACGCATTGACGATTTTGTTCCGCACTTGGGTGGCGAGCTTTAGTGACATTTCTGCTTTGTTGACGGACATCATGACTTGATGCAAGGGGATTTCTCCACCGGTGGCGTAGTCTTGAATGTTGTGATTGGCATCGAGTTGCGTTTGATTCACACGGGTCATTTCATTTTTAAGCAGGGTGCCAAAGCTTCCCACCGTGCCACTAACCGCTCCACTAGAAAGGAGGTTTTGATTCGTCACTTCTGTAGAAGACAGGCCGGCTTCGGCTTTGACGTCGTGGCTGGTTTTTGAAATGCCCGTGCGGTAGTGAGCCTGAAACGCTTGATTGGCGCTATTAAACTCTGCGGAAAGGTCACCTAAGGCGTAGGGGTCTAAATGGGCGGAAACGGACTGAATCATGTGTGGTATTCCATGTGAGGTTAGGGCGTGTGTGTTCTATTCTAATTTTTTTTGGCCTCTTTAGGGGAAAAATCACGGATTTTGGCGTTAAAATCGTTTAAATAAGGGACGCCATACGCTGAGCCATGACTACATTTGAAGGGTGGCTTCATTCATGGATTTAGTGGATTTAAACGCGGAAACGGACGCTTCATAGGCTTTACTGGCTGAAATCATATCCACCATTTCGGTGACGGCATTGACGTTGGGGTATTCGACAAAGCCGTCTTGGTTGGCATCAGGGTGGGTGGGGTCGTACACCATGCGCATGGGGGTGGTGGTGTCTGTAGAAATTTGTAAGACTTGTACACCCAGCCCTTGACTTCCGTGCAATTCTTTTGAATTTTGAGGACTAGAACCATTGGAAAGGGCGATGCTTTCTTTACCCATGGACGCAGAAGCACTGGCATTTTGAGACGATTGTAACATGGGGGCAAACACCACATTTTTTCGCTGATACGCCCCAATTTTTCCATCCGAACGGCGCGTGGTGTTGACATTGGCCAAGTTCGAGGCAATGGTATCCATTCGCAGGCGTTGGGCCGTCATGGAAGAAGCGGTAATGTCGTAAATGTCCATCATCATAGCTTGTTCACCTTTTATTCGTTTCTAGTGGGGTTGTTTGGGTAAGTGAGGCGCTTCTTGTAGACGCTTATTGTTCAGCAAGCACGCCTTTAATCTGTTGATTCTGCCGGCTTTGAAAGGTAATCAACGCTTGAAACATACTGGCGTTTTTGGTTAAAGCCACCATTTCTCGTTCTAAATCCACGCCGTTGCCGTCATTACGGTACTTAAAGGTTTCGTTTTGGGTGGGCGTAATACCGGTCGCCGCTATTTTTTCGGCACCGTGGTAAGCATTTTGCGCCAAGTGCTGTTGAAGAGATTCATGCGCGTTGTAGTTAAAATGCAAGGGATTACTACCGTGCATGGCCAAAGGCGTTTGATTGCTTGCTGGACGTTCAAAGGCCGTGCCGGTTTCTTGGGTTGAAGCAATGGCGTGGCGTAAATCGCTTTGAAAGTCAACTTCGCGATGGCGAAAGTTGGGTGTGTCGGCATTTGAAATGTTAGAGACAATCGCTTTTTGCCGAGCCAAGTGACCGTCTAAGCTTTTTGCAATAACATCCCCTGTCAGGGAACGAAATAAATCCATCGGGTGTGGTCTCTCTCTCTGTGTCTCAAAATCATGTTAGTTAAAAGCAGGTGCTTTTTTAGTATGACAAGTTCCCCAGCCGTCTTCATTCACCTTTGGGCTAGTTTTTAGATTGTTTTGGGTTTTTGGCGTTGGCTGTTGCTAACATCGGTTTCAAGATCTTTAATATGGGTGGTGTTTTTGTCTGCCCATAGTTTGGCCATCAATACCGAAAGCATCGACAATCGAGCGACATTTAACACACTAAAACGCCCTGTTAGCCAACTCAACGCTTGGGTGGGCCATTCGCGTTGAAAGGATTCGTGAATGGCTTTGCTATTGCGCAAGGCACTTTTGGCTTTAATCCAATCCACCACGCCGACTTCCCAACTGTTGATGAAATGCAAGGGAGATTGTGGGTTTTCAAGGTGCTTAGCAAGGGCATCAAAATACTTTTTTATCACCAGTTCTTCACGCTTGGCCAGCCATAAGGCGGCGGCTAAAGCGGTAATTTGCACCCCTAGTACGGCGGTTGAAATCAAAAAGTTAAACTTAAACGCTTCAACGGCATGATGCTTCCAGTCTTCGGCGTAATGCTTCCACTGCGTATAGGTCATTGTTGGTTCAGAAGAATCGCCTGAAGGTGCGTGTGGCGTGCGCGAGTTCTTTGCCGTGGTTTGACTTTCTTGGGTTGATTCACTATTTTTGTGCCATTCATTAGCAATGTGCTTAGCCGATTTTACCTGATGTTTGGTGAGGTGCATGGAAAGAAAAGCACCCGAAAGAACACCAAACGCCGTGGTTTTAAGTACACTAGGTAGAATGGAAAGTAATTTACTTTTTAAGGTATTTTCGGCTTTGGCAATTTCTTCAAACCCTTGAAACAGGACGTGGTTTATCACAAATTTAAACACCTTTCCTTTTTCTAAGGTGTTGGGGTACTGCGTTAACACGTTTGTTTTGGCTAAACTTAGCGCGATTGGAATAGAAGCCAAACCCGCTACCACACCTGTTAATAAGCCCATTAGGGCGCCATCTAAAATGGAAAGGGCACGGTGTTTTTGACGATTTTCAATATAAGAAAGCACCACGGCTTCTTCTTGGCTATGGGCGTCTTGGGGGGGGCGTGTTTCTAAATCCGCGATGATGTCTCTGGAAAGTCGAGCCGTGGGAAGTAAAATTTTGTCAACGAGCAGGGATTCAGGATCGACGGCGGGGGCTTCTGCAGACGTGGCCGTTTCCCCTTGGCGATGAAGCAAGGGGGGGGGCGGGGTCAGTCGTGTTTGGGTTGGGGGGGGTAAGGCACGTTGCATGATAAAAAAAGCCACTTATGGAATCAGAACACAAATAGAAGTAATAGAATTATAATTCAATTCATATGCTTTGTATAGCATTTTAATCACAAGCCTTTGATGTAACAACTTTGCAACAAAAGGCACGAATTGCATTAAGATTGTTTTTATATATATGTAGCCACTTACACAAAGATGCCTACCTGTCTCTCGTTGAATTTCCCTCTATGCTTTTCAAAAGAATTTCCTTAACACACACACACGACACCGTGTCTAACATGCTTTTTGCCGACTCCCTCTGCAATGGATTTTGTATAGACACGGATTTTTTTTCCTGCTTGCCGTGGTGTAAAATGCTTGACACTCTTTTTTGGTTTTCTCTTTATTTTTTTCTCTCTCACTATCTAGAACAATAAGTCCCTTTGAATACTTCAGAGGGCTTTTTTTTGGCCACAACAGTGCGTGGGCTTTAAATAAGCCGTGAGTTTACGTTTACAAACCTTGCTATATTTCTATAGTATCCGCTGACTTGACGCTTCTAAAACTGTGACTTTAGCGCTTCATGCACTTCATGAATCACCCAGTCTGGCGTTGAAGCCCCTGCCGTCAACCCGATGCGATTCGCCTTATTCAGCGCGTCCTTAATTTCAGAAGACTCAAGCTCTTGCGGGGTTTCAATGTGAAAAGCAGGCGTACCGATTTCCACACACAATTGAGCCAAGTGCGTGGTGTTGGAACTGTTTTTGCCCCCCACCACGACCATCACATCCACGTCGTGAGCGAGTTCAGCAGCGGCGTGTTGACGGAAAAACGTGGCGGGGCAAATCGTGTTATGCACCTTCAGTTCTTTGGCCACCATGCTTAAATGCTTCACCATGTCAAAGAAGCTGTCTTCCATTTGAGTGGTTTGAGACACCACCCCAATGCGACGACGGGGCAACTCTTTCAACGCGTCTTGAATGTCTCGCGGGTGTGAAATTGCCACGACTCTAGCCCCCTCGACTTCAAGGGCATAGGCCGTAATGCCAATGACTTCAGGGTGATTGGCTTTGCCCACAATCACCACGGTATAGCCTTCTTGAGCCAGTTCTACCGCCTTGTTCTGCACCAAGCGAACGTCAGGGCAAGTGGCATCGCTAACGTGAATACCGCGCGCTTGGGCACGGTGAATCAGTTCAGGGGGCGCTCCATGCGTACGAATCACGCACACGGCACCATCGGGGACTTCGGCCAAGTCTTGCACGGTGTGAATGCCCATGGCAGCGAGGCGTTGAATTTCTTGCTGATTGTGAATCAGTTGCCCCAGCACATAGGTAGGGCGATCTTCTTGCTGGTGAGTGTCGTGGGTTTCCACGGTTTTGTCGACGGCTTTTTTTACCCCGTGGCAAAAGCCCGCGTGTTTGGCCATCTGAATCATTTTGCCTTGGGTGGTGGTGGCTTCAGTAGGAACGGTGGGGCTTTCAGAAGAAGTCGGTGTCGTCATTGAAGTAACTCTTTCTAGGGTGAATTTAGGGTGATTTTAGCACGAAACGAACAGGGGCTTAATGGAAGCTTGAGTTGCAAGCCTTAACCTAAGCATAACACAAGTCTTCGCATATTTCGACTCACCCCGTGACGACTTTTCTTTTAAAAAAGTCTATGTTATGATAGCACAGCTTTTTCTTTTTTTGTTTTTGTGTGAATAACACGCCTAATGCAAAAAGTGGTATGAAGTATGCAAAGGCTTTTTATTTTGTACTGACCCTAAAACTTCCCCTTCAGAAAGGACAGATGATATGAGTTCCAACATTTCAGTGGCATCCACCACGCCAACGGCTTCAGGCCTGCCTGTAAAAAAAACCACGGCATCTGATGTCGAACCCACCACGCCCACCCCGCAAACAGCGGAACCTCAACCAACGGCTATAGAATCTAAAACTTCTGCTGAAAAACCAGGGGCTAAACCTGTGGTAAGCGTGTATACTTATGAACAAGCGACTAAGGATTTTGAAACGGCTAAGAAGCTTAAGCCAGAAGCCTTTAAGCAATATGCCTTAGCCGGTTCTGACTTAAAGGCCGAAACAGTCCCCACCAAAGAAGGGCATTTAACTCGTTTTGAAACGGGTACCATCGTCAAAGAAAGTAAAACGGGTGGCCCTGTAACCGTGAGCTCTCCCAATGGATTGGTGATTGAATCCGCCATTTTAAATAAGGCGGATGTTGAACAACAGCTGGCCGAAATCGACAAAAAAGTCGATGCCCTTGACTCAAAAAGTCCGCAGGCTGAAATTAACGAAGTGACTGAAAAACAGTTGACGCATGATTTGGCGGAATCTGAAATTTGGGGCATTACGATGTCGGATCCCGATTCAGTGACCATTAATGAACAAACCGAAGACATTGATGTGACTACCCCTTCAGGTGATTTTCACTTAGACAAAAACGACAACATTCGCTTTGAACGTGCAGACAAAAAGGCCAAGATGGCCTTAACGCCTTCATTTAAGCCTGAAAAACCCCCTGTGGCCGAAACGCCTGAAGCCAAAGAAGTTTTTTTAGAACCTGTTGAAGAAGAGGCAAGCGAACCGAAGAAGCTTTCGCTCATGGCGTAGTGAGAAAAAGCAGAACAAAAAATTGTAAACGACCTTAAACGACGGTGTGAAAAGCTTCACGCCGTCGTTGGATTAAGGGCAGTTGAAGATGATGAACCCTGCAAGCAGAGAAACGATGGCTAATAGACCGTCGAACGGTATTCAGACAAAAAGTGCGCGGATTCCATTTCTTCTTTCATACGCGTTAACGCCGACTGAACCACGCGACTGGCACGACTGGCTGAAATACCAAATTCATCGCCAATTTCACGCATCCGCTTGTTCTTAAAATAACGGGCTTCTATGAGCTTGCGGTCACGCTCAGGCAGGCCGTCTAAGCACAGGCGCACCAATTTAGCCAATTCGTTGGATTCCGTTTTTTCGTCTGGGGTTTGGCTTTCATCGCGCAATTCATGCGGATTGTCCGCTTCCATAAGGCCGTCTACACTGAGTATGTTGGCATACATGGCTTCACGAACGGCACCTCGTTCAGGGGCAAGCTCATCGTCAAAGCCATTGAGATCTTCGTTGCCATCGGCGATTTCGGCATCGGTGTTGCGAAGGCTGTACCATTTGTAACGGTACCGCAATTCGTTACGCACGGCCCATTTAATCGCGGTAGACAAATAGGTGACGTTAAAATCACGTTCAGGGTATTTTTCAAACAACAGGTGCAGGGTCAAGGCCCCGATGTTGACGATTTCACTGGCGTCAATCAAATGGTTCGGCAAACGACTATGTTCGACACGCGCCACCGTTTCAACCAGTTCCATGTAATCTTTAATGTCACGGCTTTTGAGTTTTTCAGGGGAAATACTGGCACTTAGTCCGTGACGAACTTTTTTGCCGGTTCCTTTTTCAGCGGACTGTTTTTTAGAACGAAGGGGAGATTGAGACATCATACTTAGAAATTCCTTTTTCTAGGTATGCAAGAATCACCAAGGCTTTATGTGTGACGTGAAGTTGCCAGAAATTTAAAAATAAGGTGCAAAAAGCAGCGCAACGAAGAAAAACATAAAGAATAGAGAGACTGCATTGTAATAAACTTGCTAAAAAGTAAAGAGTAAAGAAAAGAATCCGCATGCATCGTGTGCCAAAGCGAACACAAAATAATCTCAAAGGCACTGAAAGCCAGTGAAAAGTGGTTTAAAAACGTGTGTGCATTGAATAAACGAGCAACGAAATTAGTAGAGTATGTAAAACATCCAAACAGACTTGCGTAAACGTCAAGCAGGCCATGCGTGATACATCTATTACTACAATAATAAAAGAAAGTCTTCAATCCTAATTGCGTTTTCATTACAAATCTTAATAAAACCTAAAGGTCCCGCTTGGTGGATGCAACAATTTTTCAAAAAACGTTCGAAAATCAAAGGCTTGTGCTATGCTAAAAGGGTGAGAGACTCGTATTAAAGGACGCTTCATTGTTATGTTACGTATTGCGTTAAAAATGCTGTTTGGCGACAAAATGAAGTTTATGACCTTGGTGGTGGGCTTGACCTTTACGTGTTTTTTATTGACGCAACAAGGGTCTATTTTTTGTGGATTGATGTTGCGCACGGCCAGTAACATTTTTGAAACAGGGGCCCCGATTTGGGTCGTTGATTCAACGGCCACGAGCTTTAATGACGTGGTGGATTTAAAATTAAGCGAAGTGGCGCGGGTGCGGAGTGTTTCAGGCGTGGCGTGGGCAGTTCCCATGAGCTTGCACGGGGCCATTGCGCAAAGTGATGAAGGCAAAACCGCTGCGGTGCAAATTGTGGGGGTGGACGATGAAAGCTTGATTGGCTTGCCTGCGGGGCTTAAAAATGCCCGTTATGAAGATCTCAACCAGCCCAATGCGGTGATTATTTCTAAAACCCGCAGTGAACGCTACGGGGCGCCTCAAGTGGGGGGTGAATTTGAAATTAACGATCATCGCGTCAAAGTCGTGGGGGTGATTGATTCTAAAAAAACGTTTGCCCCGTTTCCTGTTATTTACACGGCGATTAGTCGCGTGCAAAGCCTTATGCCAGAAAAACAACGCATTGTTTCTTTTATTTTAGCCAAGCCTAAAGCCGGGGTAGATCCTACCGCGTTATGCCAAAAAATTAACGAAGAAACGGGCATGAAGGCCATTCAACTGTGGGATTTTGTGTTTAGCACCATGCGGTTTTGGGCCGCCAATACGGGGATTCCTATTAATTTTGGCACCAACGTACTGATGGTGCTGATTATAGGAACCGTCATTTCAGCACAAACCTTATATGCCTTTATGCTTGAAAACATTCGACAATTCGGCACCTTTAAAGCCATTGGCATTACCAACGCTGAGCTGGCGCGCATGGTGTTTGTGCAAAGTATTACGGTGGGCTTAATTGGCTATGGTTTGGGGGTGGGCATGGCGTCACTATTTGGATTGTTCTTGCCCGATACGGCTCCTTTGGCCTATTACACTCCGCCTCAATTGATTTGGATTGTGCTATTCTTAGTCATGGGCTTTTGTGTGATTGCGTCATTCTTAAGTCTGTACCGTGTTTTACGTATTGATCCTGCTATTGTGTTTAGAGGTTAATAAGGATTCTTGCCCATGCTTGCCACCCCTGCCTTAAAACCTTCCAAAGAACCGGCGATTGCCCTACGACATGTCTATAAAAGTTTTGACAATGAAGGTGAATCTCAAAGCGTTTTGCATGACATCACTCTGGACTTTCCCGCTGGGGCGATGACCTACGTTGTTGGCCCTAGTGGGTGCGGAAAAACCACGTTAATTAGTATTATTGCCGGCATTTTAACCCCTGATTCTGGAGAGATTAACGTCTTACACACCACCATCCACGCGTTTAATCAACAGCAAAAGGCCGAGTTTCGTCGTAATAATGTGGGCTTTATTTTTCAACAGTTTAACTTAATCAACACCATTAGTATTGCTGAAAATGTGGCGATTCCCTTGTTGATTCAAGGTGTTCCGCATGACAAAGCCATTGAAACGGCAATTGAATGGCTAGGTAAAGTCGGGTTGGGAGACAGACCCTACGCCACACCCAAAGACTTTTCAGGGGGTCAACAACAACGCGTGGCCATTGCCCGTGCCCTGGTTAATGACCCTAAACTACTGATTTGCGATGAACCCACTTCCGCGCTAGACGGTAAAACAGGCCGTCTGATTATGGAACTCTTAAAGAAGATCGCTCAACAAGAAGACCGCGCCGTGATCATCGTCACCCATGACAACCGCATCTACCAGTATGCCGATTACCTCGTAGAAATGGAAGACGGACGCATTCTGGCCACCCATCAAGACGCCGAAGCTTGGGCCAAAGCCACTTCAAACACCTTGCCTTCAACGGCTTAGACGTCTCCTTACTTGCCTAATCTTCCCTTGTCACGCCCCCCTTGTACTTCCCCGCTTAAAAAAGGACGCCTTCCGATGCTTAATCCCTTTCAGAAAAAAAACCTCAAGTCCCTTAACTGGAAACTGATTCCCTTTTCAAGAACGATTCCTATTGCGATTTTAGGCGTGTTGATTATGTTGTATTACGTCAATACCCAAGTGGTAGCAGAACCCGAACGCGAACCATCGCGTACGCCGGCTTCTTCCCCTTATGAAAATGCGGTTACAGGGGTGGGTATTGTAGAACCTGTTGATGAAGCTGTTAAGGTCGCGCCGTTTTATAGCGGAAAAGTCGTCGCGGTTTATGTGAAAGAAGATCAAGTCGTTAAAAAAGGGCAGGCCCTCTTCAAGCTAGATACCTCCATTTTAGACGCCCAGCATCAACGTCTTTTGGCCGAAGCAACGGCGTCTAAATCTCGATTAACAGCCGCTCAAGCTCGCTTACATCGTTTGGGTTCAGAACCTCGAAACGTTAATCTGCCCCCGCTCAAGGCAAAAGTTGCGAGCTTACGCGCTAGTTTAAATAAAGAAAAAGACAAGCTCAAACGGCTTGAAAGCATCGCCGACTCTCGCGCCATTAGTGAACAAGACTTGGCACAACAGCGCTTAAGCGTGGAAGTGACAACCGCTCAATTAGAAGAAGCCCAAGCCAATCTCAATGCGACTTTAGCGGGCGCTTGGCAACCGGAATTAGATGAAGCCAAGGCCTTGGTCAATGAATCAAGTGCTTCAATGCAAAGCGTGTTGGCTCAAGTGAAGGAACTCGACGTGCAACTGGCGCAAGCCGTGATTAAAGCCCCTAAAGAAGGCACCATTCTTCAATTGAACGTGCGAGTAGGCGAGACCCTCCAGCTCATGCAAATGTCGGGCAAAAGCAGTGAACCCGCTATTTTAATGGGTAATGTAAAGGCCTTACAAGTGCGTGTGGATATTGATGAAGTGTTGGCCCCTCAAGTGCAAGCGGCTATGCAGGCCAAAGCCTTTATTAAGGGCAATAGTAAACTGTCGTTTCCCTTACAATTTGAACGCATTGAACCGTTTATGGTGCCGAAGGTTTCGTTGACTGGTGGAACCGCAGAACGTAATGATGTTAGAGTCTTGCAACTGATTTATCGTTTTACGCCTCCCGCCGATTTTAGCGTCTACCCCGGTCAACAAGTCGACGTCTACTTAAACGCCGATTCATTCAAGCCTCAACACACCGCTACCACTGGCGTAGACGACGACTTGGACTTCCCGCTAGAAGAAGCGTCCACCCCTAATCACGCAGGAGCCACCCCATGACCCACACGCCCTTTCAGTCCTTGACGCGAAGCGTCGGGGTGGTGTTGAGTGCTTGGGTCCTTTTAGGACCGATGGCGCTTGCTCAGCCCGATTTAAATGAACAGTACCCCCCTCTTCAGCCGACGCCTTTAATCAAACCTGCCCCTTCCCCTAGTCTCGCGCCCCCTGTTCCAGAAGAAAACGCGATGGAGCCGTTGCACCCTCTCAATAAAGTGGTGCCCACGTATTTGACCCCCGAATTTTTGGTTTCCACCACGTGGTGGGACGCTTACGGTCGGGATGATTTACGGGCCTTTGTCATTACCGCGTTGCTGAATAATTTGGAACTGCGAGCCAAAGAATTTGATTTAAAAGCCCAACAGCAAGCCCTTCGCAAGCAATTTGCCCAAGAACTGCCCACCCTAAGCCTAGGCGCCAGCTGGATTAAGCAAAAAAATTCTAAAAACCTGATTTCCCCGCGTGCGTCGCAATTTAGTTCAGGCGGGGCCAACGTCTTTTCCCCCGGTTCGACGTTTAACATTTACAATTTGCCTTTAACCTTAAACTATGAAGTGGACTGGCTGGGTAAAAATCACTTGCAAACTCAGGCCCTGCGCTTGCGTTATGAAGCTGAAGCCCTTAAGTTACGAGACATGGAATTGGCACTGGCTGAACATGCCGTTAATACAGCGATTCAATCCATTGGAACAGAAAGTCGTTTAGAATTAAGCCGTCAACGCTTGACGGTGCTTGAAGAATGGGAACATCTTCAACGGGAAAATTACCAAGCAGGCCTTGAATCGAAAGACAATTTACTGCTTCGTAAGCAAGCGCTTGAAACGCTTAAAACGTCGATTACGGCCTTAAAAAATGATGCGGGCGTGTTGGAACATGAGGCGTCTTACTTGGCAGGCCAGCCGGTGAATGCCTTTGTGTGGAAGGATCCAAGCCTTGCCTCTACCGAATACCTCCGTCGCGTGGATTTAGCGCCCTTTTTGGCGTGGACGTCCATTGAGTCGGATCGTCTCTTACACCGCCCTGATGTGGCCATGAGTGAGCTACAGCTCCAAGCTGCGGGGGTGGATGTTAAGGTGGCTCGGCGAATATTTTTACCTAGTTTTACGCTGAGCGCTCAAGCCGGTTTGGCTTCAACAAAACTGAGCAACTGGTTTTCTTGGGACAGTCTCTTGGCGTCCGTTGGGGCGTCTTTGGCGCAACAATTATTTGCTGGGGGAGCCATTAAAGCCAACCTTAAACAGCAAAAAGCGATCTATGAATCGCTGGGGCGCTTGTATCAAAATCAACTGCTTTTGGCGGGTCGTAATGCTGAAAATGCGTTCATTGACTTAAAACAGCGTTTGGAAGCGGCGACACTGGCAGAATCTCAAGAGCAGATCGCTGAAGAACAGTACGTGCTGAGTCAAGTGCGATATAAGGCTGGGGTGACGTCGTATATTTTAACCTTAAGTCAGCAAGATGCCTTATTGCAAAAGCGTCTGGCAACCGTTACGGCTCGGCAGGATGCCCTGATGGCGTGGAACCACCTTCAACGAGAACTAGGCGGAGGTTTTTAAGTCAGCGCATGACGTTTATTGAAACGACCCTTCAGCACCTGTTTCAAAAGCAAATCCCTGTTATACGCGCTTCTTCATTGAGTGACGCGCTTTGGACGGCGGAACAACTGCTTGAAACCCACTTCACGTGCGTTGAATTCACCTTCACCACCCCACAGATTAGCGCTTTCTTCAACGCCCCTCGCCCCCACTGGATTCCTCCCCATGTCCTTATTGGGCTAGGCACTTTAACAACCCCCTTGCAGGTTGAAACCGTGCTTGAAATGCCGTTTCCTCCGGATTTTGTGGCCAGCCCTGGGTTGTTGGAAGAAGCCCCCTTAAGGCAAGCCATTAAAGGCTTTAAGGAGAGAGATATTTTATATATGGCGGGTGTTGCCACACCTTCTGAATTGATGCACGCCTTGGCCTTAGGCGTTGAAGCCGTCAAATGGTTCCCGGCCGAACCGCTTGGGGGTTCAAGTACCCTTAAAACCATGAAAGCCCCCTTCCCTGAAGCCAAACTAATGCCCTTTGGAGGGGTGCATCCTTCCCAAGTCACCCGCTATTTGGAAGCTGGCGCGTGGGCCGTTGGAATGGGCACTTGCCTGATGCCAAGCCCCGAGCAGTTAAAGGCGCGTGATTCTTCTGGCTTTCAGCGGGATTTAAAGGCTTTTCTTGCTTGACGAAGCTTCCATAAACTTTATGTGGGCGTTCAATGTTTCACGATGTGCGACGCGTTCTTGAATCGTCTCCTCTACATGGGGGAATTTCGTTCAAAATAAGGCGCACCTGATGCTCTATTTGTTAAAGTAATAGTGTTGGAGGTGCTACTTAGGTAGCCCCTTATAAGGAAAAAGCGTCGTTTACTTACACCCCCTTGTAAGTGCGATGCCCCGCGTTCATGCCTTATTACAGCAAACCAAGTTGAACGCTTTAGTGTGATTGCAGAGAGAGGGATGCCTTAAAACAACATCCCCTTTTTTTCTGTTTGATTTTTCCGTCGCTGGTTTTTTTTATGGGCTTTAGGGTACAATAAAAAAATGATGGATTCACACACACACACGACTTCCCTTACTTCGCTGGCAGCCCCCGTGCTTATTGTTGGCGCAGGGCTTGCGGGCTTATCCTGTGCCAATACCTTACAACGTCACGGCCTTGCCTTTATACTGATTGAAGCCGATTCTTCTGTTGGCGGGCGCATGCATAGCGATACGCATCACGGGTTTATTTTGGATCGCGGCTTTCAAGCGTTTAACACCGCTTATGAAGAAGCTCGCCATTTTTTAGATTTCAAAGCACTGAACTTGCAAGCCTTCTACGCAGGAGCCGTCATCCGCCACAACGGAGCCTTTCACCAAGTTGGCGACCCCTTTCGAGACTTCCGCCAATTATTTACAGGACTTTTTTCACCCATCGGCACTGTGAAGGACAAGCTACTTACCTTGAAATTGTCCCTTTACGCCAAAGGCTTAGACGAATCCGCTATTTTCCAAACGCCCGAACAAACGACGCTCGATTTTTTACAACATTACGGCTTTAGCGAAACCTATATTCAACAGTTTTTTAAGCCGTTTTACGGTGGCGTTTTTTTAGAAAGTACACTAAGCACCAGTGTGCGTAAGTTTTTGTACACGTTTAAGTGTTTCGCGCGTGGGCAGGTCGTGGTTCCGCGTATGGGAATGCAAGCCATCCCTCAGCAATTGCTCGAATCGCTTTCCCCTGAACAAGTCTGGCTGAACCAACGGGTGCAATCACTGGGCCCCTATGACCCTCAAAATCCTTCACCGCGAACCTTAACACTGGCCGATGGCACCGACGTTCAGGGGAGCTTTGTGGTATTGGCGACCCCCTTGGCCGAAACCTTTCGCCTGTTGAATGAAACCTTTGACGTCCCGCAACACGCTACCAAAAATCTCTATTTTTCCTTTGAAGGCCCATTGCCTCAGCATGTGGTGGGTTCAGCCTTGTATTTAAATGGCGAAGCTTCAGGATGCATTGAACACCTCTGCTTTATTTCAGCCGTTTCGCCCGAATACGCCCCAACAGGCAAGCAGTTGGTGAGCGTGACGCTGAAAGACACCGCCCTTCAACAAAGCAACGCTTCCCTTGAAGTGGAGGTTCGCCGTCAGCTTCACGACTGGTTTGGGGCATGCACGGCCTATTGGCAGAAAGAAGCCGAGTACGTGATTCCACACGCCTTGCCCGCTTCGACTGTGTTTTACGGTACAGAAGCCCCCGCCTTGCAAGACGCCATCCACGCTTTACAGCACCAGTGGAACATTCAACTCGCAAGCGATGCACTCGATTCAGGCTCTATCAACGGGGCTTTGCGTTCAGGTCGTTTGGCCGCCTTACACGTTTTAAAACAACTTAACCTTTGCCCCACAACCCTTAAGGAAACTTCCCCATGACCCTATGGAATAGTCTATGGTCTTCACTAACAGCCCCCTTACCTCCGACACAAGTCACGTTTGTCGCCTTGTTGATTCAAACCTTTTGCACCTTTGCCATGACGGGTTTGATTTGGCTGATTCAAGGGGTGCATTACCCGCTTTTGGCGAAAATTGGGCCAAGCGAATTCACAGAATACGTGCATTTGCATGCCCGAAACATTACCTACATTGTGGGCCCTTTAATGATGATTGAAGTGATGACGGCCTTGGCGTGCCTTTATTGGGCGAAATCGCTCGGTGTGCCTGCCTGGGTGTTGTGGGCGGGTTTAGCCCTGTTGTTTGTGATTTGGGCCGCCACCGCCTTTCTTTCTGTTCCCTGCCATGACGCCCTTTCACGAGGCTACGACTTAAGCGTGATTCATCGATTGGTCGAAACCAACTGGGTTCGCACCGTGGCCTGGACGATCCGCAGTGGGCTTTTATTGTGGACGCTTTGGCTGTTGTTGAGTAAGAAGGTGGTGTAATAATGAGTTCAAACACCTTTACCCTGCTTGTCGCTCACGGCAGTCGAGACGAACGCTGGAAGCAACCCTTTCAAGCCCTCATCCAACGGATTAAACGTACGTCTCCCCATGCGTTGGTTGACCTGTGCTACATGGAAATGACCACCCCCACCGCCGATGAGGTCCTTGCCACGCTCGACGTTTCACACTTGACGCATCTTCAGATTTTACCGATTTTTATGGCGGCAGGCGCCCATGTGGCTCACGAAATCGAAGAGATGAAGCTTTCGATTGCCCAACGCTTTCCGCACTTAAGCGTGGAAGTGTTGCCTCCGATCGGTGAGCACCCGCTGGTGCAAGACGCTTTTCAAGATATTATTTTAAAAACCCTTTAAAAAGGAAAGCCCATGTTTACTGGTATGTACCCCCTTGCTCGTAATCGTCGTATGCGGTCAGACGCGTGGAGCCGTGCGCTTATTCAAGAAACGCAACTCCTGCCCCAAAACCTCATTCAACCGCTCTTTATCATTGAAGGGTTTCAACAACGCGTTGATATACCCAGTTTGCCTACAGTACAGCGTTATAGTGTGGATTGCGCTGTAGAAGTGGCCAAAGAAGCCGAAGCCCTAGGTATTCCCTGTGTGGCCTTGTTTGCTTGTGTGGAAGATTCGCTTAAATCAGAAGACGCCCAAGAAGCGTGGAACTCCAACAGCCTTGCCTGCCGAGCTATTCACGCCATTAAGCAAGCCTGCCCCAACTTGGGCATTATGGTGGATGTCGCCCTGGATCTTTACACCACCCATGGCCACGACGGCCTACTGGTGAATCACACCATTCATAACGATAAAACCATTCAAGCCCTGATTAAACAAGGCCTGAACTACGCGCACGCAGGGGCAGATGCCCTAGGCCCTTCTGATATGATGGACGGTCGCATTCGGGGCTTGCGTGAAGCCCTTGAACACGCGCATTTTCACGACACTAAACTCTTTGCGTATACGGCGAAATACGCCTCCGCCCTGTATGGCCCGTTTCGAGAGGCAGTGGGCTCTTCGAGTCACTTGGGGGGGGCTTCTAAGCTCACTTACCAGCAGGATCCCGCCAATTTGCAAGAAGCCTTACGCGAAGCTCAGCAAGATATTCAAGAAGGCGCAGACATGCTGATGGTGAAACCGGGTACTTTTTACTTGGATGTGATTCAACTCTTGAAGCAAACGACTCAAATGCCCTTGCTCGCTTACCACGTCAGTGGTGAATATGCGATGATTCAAGCCGCCCACCAACTCGGTTACCTAGATGGTAAACGGGTGTTGTTCGAAGCGTTGTTGGCCTTAAAGCGCGCGGGGTGTAATGGAATTTTGACTTATGGGGCCATTGAAGTCGCAAAGGAACTTTAAGCATGCAAGCCGTCTTGCCCGAAGCGTTCATCGAACGGATTAAGCCCTATATACTGGATGCAGAACTCGACTTATATGAAGCGTATTCGGTTACTTCAACCAATGATTGGGCGTGGGAACATTATGAACAGGCCCAAAAGTATCAGGTGGTACGACCCAGCTTATTTTTGGCTGAAACGCAAGAAAACGGCCGCGGCACACTCGGCCGCAAATGGCATTCCCCAGCGGGCAGTGGCATTTACGGTTCAATTTTGTTTCCTGTTCATCATAAATCATTTTCCACACGTCGTGTAGCCCATGGTTTTGTGCCGATGTATACCAGTATAGCGGGCCTTGCCACTTGGATTGTGTTGACGTCTATTTACCCGAGCCTAAGCCCTATTTTACGGATTAGAGGGGTGAACGATCTGTATGCGAAACACGCCAAGGTGGGGGGGGTTTTGGTCGAGACTCGGATGTCTGCTGAAGGGGTGTTGAAAGCCGTCGTTACCGGGGTTGGTATTAATTTACATGAAAGTCCTGATTTAAAAATTGTGGACGAACGTCATTGCCCTATGAGTATTGAAGCATTGTTACCCCCCGATGAGAGAGAAAATATGATGAGCCGTAAGCAAACGGCGTATTTGATAGGTAAATGTGTGGTGGGCCTATGCCAAATGTTGAATGAAGGATTAATGCTAGAGTATGAAAGCGTTATAGAATGTATTCGAACAACGGGGTTTTAAAGGCTATTCTGTGTGTCGAAAATTAGGCCGTTTTTACTTCAAAAAGCTACTTTGTGAACAAAAAACGTAAAAAAATGCAAAAAAAAGGGTGTATATTCTAGAAGAATAAACACCACCTTTCTATCGGGAAAGAGAGAGAGAGAAAAAACAACTTTGTTCTGTTGAACTGTTGACTATGGTTTCGGCACGACCGCGTCGAACTTGCACCAGCCCCTTCAAATGGATGATTCCACCTGCTAAAAGTCTTGTGTCTATGCTTTTACGCCATGCTGTGTAGGTGATCCATCTGCGGGTGCAGTTCTTGGAGTAGCGCTAAGAGTAACTCAAAGGTCTGGCCCCCTTGATCCGTATGCTTGCCTTCAATTTCATCTACAATACCGCCAACATTGGAAGAAGTGGTGTTTCTTGATTGCCGAAGCAGTGCTGTTACTGCTTGGGTGAGGTTTTTGCGAATACGAACTTGCTTATCGTCTGTGCCTTGTTGATTTAGGGCGTGGTAACCGTCCTTAGCCAAGGTATCTAAGGCCTCGAATAGTTTGTTGTTTTCGCGGTTGTTTTGCAACTTGTGTGCCATAATCGTCTTGTATTCTTGAATGAACGACTTCCATTCATCGGGCTTAAAAAGCCGTATGGGGCTGGTGTGGGTTTCACCAGCGTAGTCTTTTTCAACATTAGAAGCGATGTACAAGAATTCGCGCAACGCCCGTTCCGCCTCAAGCTTTCGAGCGTCCTTGTCCAACCACCCTCGGTAAATCAGCGACTTTATTTTCGGCAAATGCACCAATCGAGACAACAACGCCGTGCCTTCACCCATGGGGTAATTTGTAGGGTCAACTTTGTGGCGTTCAATGTAGGTTTTCAAAAACTCTTCGCTGATATTCGTTAGGGTTTGCACTTTTTCGTTATGCGTTAACCCACAACGACGGTAGTTTTCAATCAACGCCCGCAGGATGCTTTGGGTTTGATGCACGGCTTCGGCATGGGTTTTAAACCCAAACTCCAAGTGAAGATCTGGCTCAAATAGCTTGTCTTTCGTTGGGTCTCGCATCAATTCGCGCAGCAGGCGCATGACATCAAAGGCCTGTTCGCGTTTATTTTCTGAGGCATGGGCATTACGCATGCGATGCCACCCGTTTTTGCCATAATCGTCTTTCAAATAGTTGATAGCGTTCTGAACAAATGCAGTCCCCCCTTCCGCCGTCATTTTTCGAGACAATTGACGATATTTTTTGCGACTGGTGGCATGCCCCAGCCCCTGCGCCCAAAGAATAGAAATGGCGTTTTGATCGTCCTTAAACGGTTTGGCCAGTGGGTTTTTAATCCATTGCCAAACCCTGTCCCACGCGCTGGGGGTGGTTTTCGCGGGTTGACGCGTCAACAACACCCATAACAGCACCAAACCGCTCAGGCCCACGCCTGCTTTTAGGGCATCGTGGGCGTTTTGATCCTGCGTAAAACCAGGGGGCAATTGAAACGGCCCTACTTGATGCGGTTCTACAGGAACCGCCCCAGCAGACGCCACCACTGAAGGGTGCGTATTGATGTAGCGTGCATCTTCAATGCCGGTGTACGGATTGACCATGGCATTGGCGTCCCAACTGGCCTGCTGAAGAGGCATAGGCGGGTTGCCGTAATAAAAAGGGCTTCCGTAAGCGGACATGTGTAAACTCTTTCATTGGGTGTTTTAATAAGACAAGATCAAGACCTTACATGGCAATTAACCACAGCACAAATAGACCAATTGCAGAAGTGGTAATAATAGACGACCATTCGTTAAGGCTTAAGTTAATGGAATGATCCAAATGACGGCGTTCAAACTGACTTTCTGGTGGGGTGAGGTAATCCGAATTAGGGGATTCATGAAAGCGTGGAGGCAACGGCATTGAATAACCTGCGGGCTTGCCTGTGCTATAGCCCCCTGCGGCCACGTAAGGCGACGCACCGGGGATGTAACCCGTAAAGGCCCCAACAGGCGGTAATGGATAGTAAGACGACATCATGCAGGCTTCCTTATCAGTGTCCACGTCGCAGAAAATGGTGGATCACACCCAAGTCTTTTAACGCTATAGGAATAAAAACAAAAACGCATTACTTTTGTGCGTGTTGGCTTTTGTGGTACAATAAAAGAGATTAAAAGTGAGACATAAGTGTCACGGGTTTGGTGGTTGTTGGTGTGCATAAGCGCTTGCCTTAAGCATGGTTTTTGACGTTGGATTAACCAACGCTTACAACGAATCTCCCTCCTGTGTACCTTTGACGGCGCTTGCGATTGTTTACCTCATTTATAAGGATGCATCTCCATGAGTTTGATTCGTTTAGAAGATTTAACCCCCAATCAATTAGCAGGCAAGCGTGTTTTGGTGCGTGAAGACTTGAACGTGCCCATGAGCAACGGCACCATTGACGACGACAGCCGAATCGCCGCGGCCTTGCCTACGTTGAAGTACTTGATTCAAGCGGGGGCTAAAGTGATTGTGGTCAGCCATTTCGGACGACCCAAGCATGAAGTAAACGCGTCTGATTTAGGGGCGTCTTGCCAAGTAAATCAAACCGATCGTCAGCAATTAAGCATGACCCCTATTTCGCGTCACTTGGCTCAGTTGCTTGCGGGAACCCCCTTTATTCAAGCCACTGATGTAGTGGGTGAAGATGCCCAAGCCAAAGTAAAGGCCTTAGAAAATGGACACGTGTTGGTGCTTGAAAATGTGCGTTTTGAAGTCGGTGAAGAGCAGAACGATCCAACTTTTGCCAAGGCCTTGGCCAGTTTGGCGGACGTTTACGTCAACGACGCGTTTGGAACATCCCATCGCGCGCATGCGTCTACAGAAGGGGTGGCTCATTTGGTGCCTTTAGCGGTTGCAGGATTGCTGATGAGCGCTGAAATTGAAGCCCTAGGCGGTATTTTAAGCAATGCGCCCAAACCGCTCACCGCCATTGTGGGAGGCTCCAAGGTGTCTACTAAAATTGCGGTGCTCATGAACTTGCTCGACAAAGTGGACAACATCGTCATTGGTGGAGGAATGGCCTACACCTTCTTGCTGGCGCAAGGCTACAGCGTGGGTAAGTCCCTGTGTGAACCGGCCTTTGTGGACACTGCCAAAGACATTATGGCCAAAGCCCAAGCCAATGGCGTGAATCTTTACTTGTCTCAAGACATTGTGGTGGCCGATGCCTTTAGTGCTTCGGCGAATACTCAAATTGTGGATGCCACTGCTATTCCTGATGGTTGGGAAGGCATGGACATTGGGCCCAAATCTCGTCAAGCGTTTGCGGAAGTGATTTTAAAGAGTGCGTCTATTTTATGGAATGGCCCAGTGGGTGTTTTTGAATGGGATGCTTTTGCTGAAGGGACTAAAGCCCTTGCAGTTGCGGTAGCTCAAGCCACCCAAAACGGTTCAAAAACCGTCTTAGGCGGCGGAGACACCGTTTCTGCGGTAGAAAAATTCAAGTATCCCAAGTCCGCCTTTACCCATGTTTCAACGGGGGGTGGGGCAAGCTTAGAGTTTATTGAAGGCAAGGCCTTACCTGGTATTGAAGCCCTAAAGGCATGTGCCGTTTCTATATAAGGCGTTTGATCGTTTTTGAAGGGGGGACTTTTTCGTGAAGTCTCCCCTTCTCATTTTTTTTCACGATGCTCCATTTTCTGATGGATCTCTTCACCAATTTCTTAAAAAAAACTTGCAAATGGCGTTGATGTGTTAGACTATAAGTAGAGATGCACTTTTGAGACAATACACTTAGGGTGCTTTACGGAAGGGTTCGTGTTGCTTTTTGTCTAAATAATAGACCCTGCACCCGCAAGCCCTTTTATCAGCGAAGGCTTCTTCGCGCGTTTATGTAAAATGTTGTAAGTGTTTACGTTGTAAGTGTTGACTTATAACGTTTAGAGATGATTTTCATTCTGCTCATTTTTTCTTGCCCGTCAAAAAAGACCTTCTTTTCTGAAGGCGTGTAACGTATGACGCATGGCCACTTAAATACCGAACTAAATCCCTTGAAGGTTAAAACTATTACTGTATGAATAAACAAGCCCTTTCTGTTCCACAAACAGCCGCAAAATCGCCTAAGCAAAACCAACGTAAAAAAAACAATGCGTCTAAGCAAAATGGCAAGGCGCAAGCCCATTCCCACAGCCAGGGAAAGAAGAAGTCCACGACGGCTCAACAACAACCGCCACAACACCTGCCCAAAGAACCGATCCCCCATATTTACCCCGTATGGATCAAAAACCAAGCCAAAGCGGGCAATTGGCGTCGTGGGCTTGAAATGCACCTTTCAGGTCATAAAATTATGAACTTGGACTTAGAACCCTTTGGCATTGTGGCACAAGTCAAAGGCAATTATAAATCCCATTACACCACCGAAATGCGCTTTAATACAGCGGGCATTGAACCACGATGTAACTGTGCTATTGAAGAAAAATGGTGTAAACATGCGGTGGCCGTAGCCATGAGCATTGCCGAACAACGTTTGTGGGAAGTGTATTGGAACCTGCCTGAAGAAGATGCTGAGCTGATGCCTATAACTCACCCCATGGGTATTTTAAAGGTACAACTGCACTTGGCTTACAACAAAAGTAAAGGCGTGGGGGTGCGTTTAATTGAACGTGAACGAGACGCTTGGTGTGCGGATCCTTCCAAATTGCTCAAGCGCGCGTTGACGGCTCAATACCCGGATGGCACCCCATGGCACCAGGTCAAAGAAGGCCGCGCGGACATTGCCGTGCTTCAATTTTTGGAACAGCACCGCATTAAGCAGGTTTCAAATAATGGCTGGTTGTTGGTGCCCTTTGAGTTGTTTGAGGCGTTTTTTACTACGCTAAGCGCGTGTGAAGAAGTGCTGGATGAAAAAGGCCTTCGCCTTCAGGTGGAAGAACAGCCCTTAATGCCCCTGCTTGAAGTGAGTCAAAATAGTAATGGGCAAACAACCCTCGCCATGCACTGGAGTCAATTTGAAGCAACGCCTTCACTAGGGGAACCCATCACTACAGAAAAAGCCAAAACCGTTCTTGCCCTTGAAGAACTAGAGTTGTTGGATCCACAAGCGACATGGGGCAAGCACCTTCAGCGCATCTACCCGCTACAACCTGTTTTAGCAAAACTTCCCAAGGCGCTTAAAAAAAGCACGTTTACGGATGTTCCCATGCAAGACAGCGGTAGCTTTTTGTTTGAAGTCTTGCCCAACTTACGCAAACTGTTGTTGGTGGATGACACCGCTGTGGCAGAAACGCTTAAAAAAATGTCGCAACCGCCTGCGCCTTCTTTAAACGTTGAAATGCTGGATCCTGCTGCGATGCGTCTTCGTTTAGTGCTTCACTTTAATTATGACAAAACCCGAATCCCTTATGCCAAGCAAAACAAACAGGCCCCGTATTTAGCGTCTACCAATAAAAAGAAAAATAAAACCACCTGGTATAAGCGCGATTTTGCCTTTGAAGAAAAGGCGTATGAACGGGTGAATCAGGTGTCGTCTCAACTGATGCAGGCGCATGCGTTAATGTCTGAAGGGGATGAGGCGGTGGATTTGTACAATGTGTACTTACCGCGATGGGAAAAAGAAGGCTGGATTATCAATATGATTAATCCGCAAGACATGACGCTTTTACAGGCGTCTCGTAACCCGTTGAGTATTGTGGCTCGGCTTGAATTTGATGAATCGGTGACGTTTTTTACCTTGAAGTTAGAAGCGCGCTTGGGTCAAAAAAGTATTTCAATGTCTGAAATTCAAAAGCACATGGTGGCAGGCAAGAAGTATTTTTACGTGCAGGGAACAGGCTTTGTGGAAGTACCGTTGCATACGTTACTGGCTGTTGGGCGCACAATTCAAGCTTTTGAACCTGAGATTCTGGATGTGGACTTCTACAAAATCCCGACCTTTAAAGCCGGCTTGCTGATGGAATTGCTGGATGCCAAAGTCACGTTGGATATGTCTAAAAAGTTTCAGCGTTTTTGGGAAATTATGACCGCAGGCAAACCCATGGAAGAATTGAGTGTGCCCGCCAATGTGGAAGCGGAACTGCGCCCTTACCAAGAACGGGGCTTTCAATGGTTGTGGTTCTTGTATTCTTACGGCTTAAACGGTATTTTGGCGGACGACATGGGCCTCGGTAAAACGCTTCAAGCGCTGGTGGCCTTGCAACAAGCCCGCAACAAGCACGGGCAGTTTCCTTCTTTAATTGTATGCCCCACCACGCTGGTGCGAAATTGGCAGAATGAAATTTCGCGCTTTACCCCTGAACTCACCGTGCTCGACTTGACGGGATCGGATCGTTACGACAACTACCCCAAAATTAAAGACGCCGATATTGTCATTACCAGTTACGCCATTTTACGCCGAGACATCAATGCCATTAAGGATTATGCCTTTCGCTTTGCGATTTTGGATGAATCCCAGCAGATTAAAAACTTCAGTTCGCAAACGGCTCAAGCGGCCAAACAACTGCAATCCCAACACCGTATTGCCCTTTCAGGTACGCCCATTGAAAATCGCTTGAGCGAATTATGGAGCGTGTTTGACTTTTTAATGCCGGGATTTTTAGAAGACCACGACGATTTTCGGCGTCGCTATATTCAACCCATTGAAGAACGGGGTAGTTTGGATGCGGGGCATCGCTTGAAGAAGCAGGTGTCGCCCTTTATTTTGCGTCGCATGAAGCGTGATGTATTAAAAGACTTGCCCCCTAAAATGGAACAAGTCTTGTACTGCGATCTCACCGACAATCAACGCCAATTGTACTTGGATGTGCTTGAAAAAGCCCGCGAAGAATTGATGGAAGAAGCCATTTCACGGGGCGGTAAAATCAACCAGCAACACGTCTTTTCAGCCCTCACCAAATTGAGACAAGTCTGTAACCATCCCGCGCTATTAAGCAGTGAACTTTCTGCGGGCGTGCATGAATCAGGCAAGTTTGAACTGTTAAAGGAATTGCTTGAGAATGCCATTGCCAACGGGCATCGGATTTTAGTGTTTAGTCAATTTGTACGAATGCTTAAAATCATGGAAAAACACCTGAAAAAGAAAGGTATTTGCTACGAAATTCTTACGGGGGAAACCAAATCCGAAGATCGACAAAACAAGGTGGATCACTTCAATACAGACGAGACCATTAAAATCTTTTTGGTGTCCCTAAAAGCGGGCGGTACGGGCTTAAACCTAACTGGAGCAGACATGGTTGTTCATTACGACCCATGGTGGAACCCTGCTGCAGAAGATCAAGCCACCGATCGGGTGCACCGCATTGGGCAAACCAAAAGCGTGTTTGTGTATCGTCTCATTGCTCGTTCAACAGTTGAAGAGCGGATTATGCAACTCAAGTCGCAAAAGCGTGATTTGGTCGACAGCGTCATTTCAGCGGATCGTTCCATTACCAAAAAAATCAGTCTAGACGACCTGAAAGATATTCTTTCGTTGGATTAACCCCTTGGTTAAATCCACAAAAGCAGGTATAATAGAAACGTTCCCTCTATTGAAAAGGCTCCCTTCCCCATGCCAGACACCGAAAAAACCAGCGATTTTTGGGACGAATTCGACGAAGCTTCAACCGCTGTGGAAGACGCCGATTTGGGGGATGTCGTCGGGCGTGAGGATGACTTTCAAGCCTTTGAAGCCTCACAATCTAAAACGCCCCTACCGTCTGAAGCGCCCGCTCGCGAAGCGTCCCCCCCTGCGGATGATGACGCCCCCTGCCTAAAAGGCGAAATAGAAGCTTTGTTGTTTATGACAAGTCGTCCCCTGCACATGGAAGACATGGCCCTGTTATTGGAACGCCCCTTGGATCATGTGGTGGACGCGGTTTCAGAACTCTTGAGCGATTACAACTTTCGTGAAGCGTCTTCGCTTGAAATTGATGATAGTGAAGAAGGCTATATCCTGCAAGTTCGCAAGCCGTATCAACACTTAGTCAATAAAATGATACCCATGGAAATTAGCACGGCGGCGTTACGCACGCTTAGTGTAATTGCGATTAAAGCCCCGTTATTGCAAAAGGAACTGATTGACTTGCGTGGGGCCACGGCGTATGATCACGTTAAAGAATTATTGAGCCATAAGTTGATTTCTAAAAACCGCAGTGGGGTGTCGTTTCGCTTGAATGTGACGCCGACTTTTCATCAACTGTTTAAACTTTCAGGCGACAAAAAGGACTTAGACGTGTTGGTAGAAAGTGAATTGGGGCTTGAAAAAGAACAGCGTCAACAGGCGTTGAAAGCTCCGCTAGAAGACATCACGAGCTTGGATGATTTGGCTTTATCAGCGTCGTTGGATGATTAAAACCAAATGTACTTTCTTGAAAAAGCTTCCTTCTCTGGAAACCCTAGAAAACAAACCCTATTCTAGGAATTCCTTGTAACACTTTATAGCCTGGTAGTACCATACTTAAATAGGTTGGAGGGCCGTTTTGTGTCATATCTGCATTTACTCTAGCTTTTACCTCTTCAGAAACGGTCGGAATGGGCAATGACTGCCCCATAATTCTTTTTCGAGAATTTCGAGCTTCATTTCCTATTGTGTCTCGGGTAACAGTGGTCCACTTTCCGTAACCTGAAGATTTAAAACCATTTAAGTGTCTAGGCAGATATGTGTTAAAACATTCCTCTGCTTTGTTGGTCGGAGCAAAAATGTTTACGCGATCTGGCGGTTCCACGATGTCTAAACAAATTTTATGAACCCGTTCTAATGTTGCCTCAACACTAGAGTTAACGTGTAAACGACTTAGTATAGAAGGACTGTTAAATACAGTTACAAGCCCAGCGAGAGCTCCATAACAGCCCAAATTTCGCAAAAAAAGCCTTTTCATTTATTGATCCTTTTCTATTTTTCTTCAGTTAAGCACATCCTAACCTTACTCATTTAATAACACTTGAAAACTAAAATATGCCACGGTTTTAAAAATCTTTACATTTTGTAACTTGGCTATGTTCGTACTAAACTAGAACTATAATGAATTAAAAAAGGAAATGTGCCGTGAAAACATTGGGAAAGTTTGGTCGCTTTGGGGGGTGCTACGCCCCTGAATCCTTGATGCCTGCGCTTGAAGAGCTTGAAGCTGCGTTTTTAGACATTCAAAGCGATGACGCCTTTCAAGCAGAGTTCCATGACTTGTTACACCATTATGCGGGGCGTCCCACCGCGATGTACCATGCCAAAAACTTGAGCCAACAGCTCGGTGGGGCGCAAATCTGGTTCAAGCGGGAAGATTTATTACATGGGGGGGCGCATAAAACCAACAACGCCATTGGCCAAGCCTTGCTCGCCAAACGCATGGGCAAAACCCGTCTCATTGCGGAAACAGGCGCAGGTCAGCATGGGGTGGCCACCGCCATGGCAGGCGCCATGATGGGCATGCCCACTGAAATCTACATGGGCGCGGTTGATGTGAAGCGTCAAGCCCCCAACGTCTTGCGTATGGAACTGCTGGGTGCCAAGGTGAATTCGGTAGAAAGTGGCGGAAAAACGCTAAAAGACGCGATTAACGACGCCATGCGCGACTGGATCGCCAATACCCACAACACGCACTATTTAATCGGTACGGTGGCAG
The DNA here is from genome assembly GCA_044358835.1 of Vampirovibrionales bacterium. Classification (GTDB taxonomy): domain Bacteria; phylum Cyanobacteriota; class Vampirovibrionia; order Vampirovibrionales; family JAJTHC01; genus JAJTHC01. The sequence continues at coordinate 33,613 of JBIKNF010000002.1, forward strand.
GGCCTCACCCTTTTCCACAAATGGTGAAGTACTTTCATCAAGTCATTGGCCAAGAATCGCGTCAGCAAATGCTTGAACAAGCGGGCCGTTTGCCCGATGCCGTGTTGGCTTGTGTGGGGGGTGGTTCTAACGCGATTGGTATTTTTCAAGGTTTTATGGATGACGCGGACGTGAAACTCATCGGCGTGGAACCTGCGGGTCACGGCGTGCATACCGATTTTCACGGAGCGGTTTTAGCAAAAGGCACCTTTGGCGTTTTGCAAGGCATGAAAAGCCTCATGCTTCAGACGGATGACGGTCAAGTGTTGAATACACACAGTATTTCTGCTGGCTTAGATTATCCATCAGTGGGGCCTGAACATGCGTACCTGCAAGAAATCGGGCGAGCCAGCTATGTTTCCGCCACCGATGAAGAAGCCCTAGACGCCTTTAAAATCGTCAGCCGAACAGAAGGCATTTTGCCCGCCTTAGAAAGTAGTCACGCCTTATGGGAAGCAATTCGTCTGGCGCCGACTTTGCCGAAAGATTCCATTTTGCTGGTGAACTTGTCCGGTCGTGGAGACAAAGACCTTCCCACCATTCGTGAGGCGTTGGGGATCTAGGAAGGCGTGTTCTTAGATTTTTTGAGGTTCTGAAACAAGGCCTTCTTTACCACAGGCGACGGTTGCTCCACAGGTAATGGCTCAATATCCTGAAAAGATAAGGACAGTTGCTGATAAGCTTCCGCAGAGAGGTTCGCCACTTGCCAAAGGCTTTGCTTGAGCAAGTCCAGCCGATGAGGCTCATGCAAGTACCAAAAGCCCACAAGGGCTTCAAAGCTGGTAGAAAGACGAGAAATCGCCTGCTTATTACGCCGATGGTTCGCCACGCCCACATTACGCCCACGACGCAGAATCTCCTGCTCCGCCTCGCTCAAGTCAGGCAAAAGGACTTGCAACAAGGTCGCTTGAAAAGCCCCACACGCCAAACGGATGCTTTCTTCATGAATCACTTTCACCGACGCATTGGGAAACGTCCACATGACCCATTCACGCAACAATAGCTCATAGACGCCATCCCCCAAGTGAGCCAACACACGCAGGGGTAAATCGTGTAAACCTAGACTGGCTTCAACGGCGTGTTGCGGTAAGGATCTCCCTAAAAAAGCGGGGGCTTCAGTCGTGTTACCCCCTTGGGCGAATAGGCTTGAAACGTCCTGCATTAGGGGGTTTCCATCGTGGAAGTGACCGTCGTCCACCCGCCTGCGCGATCCACCAAGTGAAGCCCTTGGGCTTCTAGGGCGTGGCGAATGGCGTCGCTGGTGGCATAGTCTTTGGCGAGCTTGGCGTTACGGCGGGCGTCTAGCTGTTTAAGCAACTCAGGTTCTTTGGCCGAATTTACCCCGTGTAAGACGTGAAAAGCGCCTTCTAAGCGGGGTTCAGCTTCATTTAAATACGCCAAGGCCGGACGCAAATCAAAGCCCAGTACCCACGCTTCTTGCACCAGGGTGTTTAGCAGGGTTTTGGCCGTTTCAGCGTCCGACGTTTGTTTTAAGGCCTTAAAGCCTTGACCCCATTCGGCTAAGGCACGAGGGGTGTTCATGTCTTGTGCCATGACAGCCACAAACTCAGGATGCGCTGCCCTTAAAGTCGCTTCGTTCACCGGCTGATTCACCACGCTTTCAAGCCACGCTTGAGAAACTTGGGCCACTTGCATGCCCTTGGCAAACTGTTGCAACAACTTATGCCAACGGATTTTCGCCCCATTCAGGGCGTCAGGCGTGAAATCCACTGGCATGCGGTAGTGATGCCCCAACATAAAGTAACGTAAGGTGTTGGCGTCATAATGTTCGAGCAACTCTCGTACAGTGGAAAAATTACCGAGACTCTTACTCATCTTTTCACCGTCCACGTTCACAAAACCATTGTGCATCCAGGTGTTGACAAAAGGATGTCCTGAACAACATTCACTTTGGGCGATTTCATTTTCATGGTGAGGAAACATTAAATCGGCTCCACCAGCGTGAATATCAATTTGTTGCCCCAAATTTTGAAAAATCATGGCGGAACATTCAATGTGCCAACCGGGTCTGCCAAATCCCCACGGAGACGCCCAACCATAGGCATCCGTCGATTCATCCACCCGCTTCCACAAGGCAAAATCAGCGGAATGACGCTTCTGCGTGTTGACATCCACCCGAGCGCCCGCTTGTAAGGCTTCAATCGGTTTGCGCGCCAATTTGCCGTAACTGGGCATCGAAGGCGTGTGAAAGTAAACGCCGTCTTCGCTGACATAGGCGTGATTTTTTTCAATCAACGTGGCAATCATCCGGTGCATGGCTGCGATGTGTTCGGTGGCCTTGGGTTCAATCGTCGGCGAAAGCGTGTTGAGTCGCGCCAAATCTTCATGAAAACGATGGGTGTAGGTTGTAGCCACGGCTTCAGGCGTGGTGCCTGTTTCAATCGCGCGTTGGATGATTTTATCGTCAACATCGGTTAAATTGCGCGCGTAGGTGACGTCATAGCCAAAGCATTGTAGCGTGCGGAACAAGACGTCCCAAGTAATGTAGCATCGGGCATGACCGAGGTGCGCGTCATTGTAAACGGTTGGCCCACACACATAGAGCTTCACTTTGCCCGCTTCAAGCGGTTCAAAGCGTTCCACCTGTCGACTTTGTGAATTGTAGAACTGTAAGGGAAATTGAAGGGGTGCAGGGTGTGCAGGGTGTGAAGATGCGAGCATCAAGGCAATAGGATCCTTATACGGCGCCACTTAGGACGCTGGCAACTGAAACGACGGCAGGCGAGGGGTTTTTTCGCTTGAAGGGCTAAAAGGAGCCATGCGCCAATTTAAAAAGGGCGAAGAAGGCTTGGCGGGCGAAATAATAGGGGCAGAAACCATGACTTCTGTGGCCGGGAAGCTCACGGGTTTAGGGCTAGGCACCACGTCATTAAACTGCTGTTGCACTTCAGGATGCCACGACACCACCACGGCGTCAATTTTGGCGCGTTCTTCAAGGGTTAAAAGCGCTTGAAGTTCTTGCAGGCGAAGCTTGAGGGTTTTGTCTGGCTTCTGGGAAGCGGCTTTAGCAGAAAGCGATTGTTTTTCGTTTTGCTTTTCAGCAATGCGAAACCATTGGTAGGCCAGTGGATGATTTTTACCTTGCAGGTAAAGGCTCGCCAGTTCCTTTTGGGCTTCGGTGTTGCCTTGCTTGGCGGATTTTTCAAACCAATAGCGCGCTAGAGTAAAATCCGGATTACCGCCTTGCCCGCTTTGATACAGGCGTGCCAAGTAGAGCTGGGCGTCTGCTTCGCCTTGCTTGGCCGATTGTTCTAGCCAGTAACGGGCTTGCACTTTGTCTTGCGGAATGTAGTCTTGGGCTTGGGCGTTTTTGACCTTAATGCCTTCATTAAAGGCCATGCCCAAGAAGAACTGCGCCTTGCCTTGCCCGCCTTTAGCAGATGCGTCTAAACAGGCGAAACCTTCGCCGTATTGAGGGGTTTGCCTAGGGGAAAACAGCAGTTCTAGACTGCGTTGGTATTGATTTTCAGTGCCTTCAGCGGGGCAACGGTAGGCCAAATACGCGGGCGCCTTGGCGGGCAGGGATGCTTGCGAAGGATTCACTTCAGTGGTGGGGAACAGGCTCATAAAGAGCGTCATGAGGCTCATGCCCATGTAATAGCATTCGTTCATGTGGGAACCGCCTTTTTACTGAGTGTGACGCTAGCATGTAGCTAATTATACTACGAAACCTGTAAAGAAAAAAGCCTGTATTTCATTACGATTGTAACAAAATTAAAACAATCGTCAATTTTGGGAAGGCTTGTTTGTTTATTAAGGCATAGGAATCATTCAACCCTTGTTCACAGATGACTCCCCATTGTTCCCCCTTTAAGATACACAGAAAGAAAAAATATTATGATTAACATGCAATCATCCGTCCCAGTTAGGAATTTATTTTCAGGTGCTTCCGTTGCAGGACCACAAGTTAATGCGGCTGGTGCAGGAGGAACAGGCAAAACTGGTGGAAAAGCTTCGTTGCGAGCTGGAAAATCTGGTCAACAAGCACTCAAAACAGCCTTGGGTTCTGTTCAGAAGGCGAGTCCCGCTGTTGCACAAAATAATAAAGTCAACTTTGATACATCTATGGCTTTTAATACTCAAGTAACAAAGGGGATTTCTAGCTTTCAAAGTAGCCTTGGTGCTGGAAGTCAACCGAGTTTTACGCTTCCTAGTAATGCGTTCAGTGCTAATGGATCTGAATCTATCTTTGACTTTACTAAGGCAAGTGAGGCTTTAAAGGGTTCTACCTCTGATTATACAGCAAATTTATTGGGAGATACTCAAACAACCAAGGGCAGTATCACTCAAGCAAACAATTGGGGTGAGGCAACAGGTGATGCACTTGAAACGGCAGGTGACGCGATTGGTGGTGGCTTGGGTAAAGTGGTTTCGGGTACAGGGGAAGTGACTGCTGGTATAACTGGTGCTTCTGCTGTAGGTTGGACTGGTATTGGTTTGGCTCCTTTCTTGGCTATGATAGCCAAAGGAGTTGTTCAAATTGGTGGAGGATTGACTGAAGGTAGTGGCGGACAAGAAACAGCTAGACGTGCACAAACGGATACTGCCCACCAGTCAGAAAAGGCCTACCAAGATGCTGCACTAAACATGGCTGCTATAGATGCTAGCAATAAGGCTATGCAAGAATTGTATCAAGGTTTAAATGCACAAGCGTTTCCTGCTCTGAATGGCGCTCAACAAGGTGTCAACGGATTAAATGGTTTGTTGGCACAAATTAATCCTAGTGCTAATGCTGGCCTCTTGAATGGTTCAGGTGGTACTTCTACGCCCCTTGCTACTCCTGCAATAGACACTTCTTGGAACACCCCAGCAACTCCCACGCCACCTACCACGGCATCTTCGAACTCACCAGCTGGTTCTACACTGACAGCTAGTACTTGGAATACAGCCCCCAGTTCGCCAGACCTCGCTTCTTCTGCTAATGGTCCAGAAGATCCTCAATTAGCGATGAAACAGCAATTTGTTACAGCTTTTGAAGAGCAACAAGGTAATGGTAATCAAGCCACGGCTTTAGCACAAGACCTGATTGCAAAAGCACCATCAAAGTTTAATGGAAGCAATATGGGTCCTCTCGCCGTTCAAGATGCGGGTCAAAATCCTCAATTGGTTCAAAAATACGAACAATTTAAAGCTGAACTAGAAGCCCAAAAGAACGGAGCCAACCAACCTGACGCTGGACTCCTCCAAGCCTCCGCCAACCCCATGGCTCCAGCAGGTGGCGAGGGTGCTAACACCGCGGATGCAAACAGTCCACAGGGTCAAGCAGTCGCTGGCAACGCTCAAAATCCTCAAGGCTCTGTAGCAAACGCTCCAGTCGCCACGGCTCAAGCTCAACCAGGTCAACAACCGACCACGTCGGTTGCGTCCGCCCCAGCAGTCGCTGATGCTTCTTGGGGAGCTTCCGCCCCTCCAACCGCACCTGGCCTCACGATTCCTGGGCAGCCAGTCGCTAAAGCATTAGCCACTCCAGCGCCTACCGCGACGCTTGGTTCTTTCGCCTAAGCCTTACAAAAGGGGTTGTAACATCCAACGCATCAAATGTGGTTTCACCCGAAGCCACATTTTTTGTATAATGAAAGAAGCTTCTGAACATGACAAACCCGCGCATTGTTTTTAATTCAAAATGCGTTTATGCTTATAAAGACAACACCCCCCTCCCTTCACAAGGATGCTCCCCCCGATGCACGGCCATTCCCCTGCCCACCCTGAATCCCTTCGCCCCCGCCACAGCGAAGCCATGGGTATGTCTCAACAGCTTTTTCCCACTGAAGCGCTTAATGGCCTTATGCCTCCGCAAGTGGACCCCAACGGTCGCATTATTTTACCCAGCGTGCCTGAAGGCCTGCCTGTGGAAACGTACATTCCCTTGCTTCATTTGTACACCAGCATTTTAGAAGCTGAGCGCCTGATGCATCCCTTCCGCAAAAGCTTAAGTTTGCGTCCCAAAGAAATTGGCACAGCGGTGCTTTCAAGCGCGGTAACCGCCCTAGAAGCAAGTCCACTGCTTGAAAATCTCTACTTCAAGCGCGAAGATCAAACCATTATTAAGGCCTATAAAATGCGTGGCGCCTTTTGCGGGATGCGTCGGGCCATGCAGTCTTACGGGCAAACGCAATTTATTGCCGTTTCTACGGGCAATCATGCCATGGGCATTTTAAAGGCGGCGGAGCTGTTGCGCCCAAAATCGGTGCAAATTGTGGTGCCGAATAATACGTCCGAACTCAAGCTCAAAAACATCAATAGTAAGATTCTTGCCGTGCGTCACCGAGGTGTGGACGCCAGCGTGCTGTACATCGGCGATACCTTCGACGAAGCCCGCGCCTGGGCCATTGAACAAAGCTTGGGCGGTGAAGGCTATTATTTGGATCCCTATAGCAATCCGTGGGTGGTGGCGGGGCAAGGCACCATTGGCCTAGAATTGTTTCGTCAACTTACGCCGATTTTGGCGAAAAACCCTGCGATTAAAGAAGTGGTGCTGATTTGCCCCATTGGCGGGGGGGGCTTACTGGCGGGAACGGCCACTGCACTTGCGATGGCCGCCGCGTGGGACGCTCGCTTTAAGTCGATTGATCTGAAGTTTGTGGGTTTGCGACTTCAAAATATGTCCACCAAATACGGCGATGCGGTTCGAGTCAAGTCCCCTGCCGAAGGGAATCAGGCGATTTTTAATGCCTTAAACGTTATTCCTGCCAAAATGAATGACGAACAAATGGCGTGGGGCATGAAGGAAACGTTTCGTCATTTGGGCGATCGGGTGGAAGGGCCTTCGGGGGCGCCGTTGTTTATGGCCACGCACATTGATGCATGGAAGCCCACCAGAGAGCGTCTGGTGATTTGCATGGTCAGTGGGGGCAATGTGAGCGTGTTTCCTAGTTAAGTTCATCAGGGCTTTGGAGCGTGAGTTCAAGGGCGTGAACAGGGCCTTGCATTTCTTCTTTAAGCACTTCATGCACCATGCGGTGTCGTTTTAAGGTGGGCACTGCGCGAAAGGCGTCGCTGGTGATGCGAATGGCCAAGTGGCTCCCGCCCATCGTGTTACCCGCATGTCCTGCGTGTTGCCAGCTGTTGTCAATCAGTTCAAAGGCTTGGGGGGCAAAGGCTTCTTGTAATTTTTGGGTGACGCGTTCAACGGTTTTTGAGGTCATGGCAAGGCTCCTGTATGAAGGGGGGTACCCTTCCATGATAACATTCACAAAACGGATTTGAACGAGTTAATCGTTTTAATTTGAGAGTTTTTATAGACCCCTTAGTTGGTTTGCGTTACAATAAGGAAACGATATTTACAGTTGTGGAAAAGGTAGATCTATGAACGCCACCCCTTCGCTTGCCTTATTTAACTCTTCTCAAAAACGAAGCCATTGGGCAGGTCACGTCCGCCCTAGTGATGTTGGCCAACGCATTACCCTAAACGGTTGGGTAGCGGTTAATCGTGATTTAGGCGGTATTACCTTCATTGAATTGCGTGATCGCACCGGGTTGTTTCAACTGGTGGCGGATCCTCAACACAACCCTGACGTTCATGCCGTTTTGGGCACGTTAAAAAGTGAATCCGTTATTAGTGTCACAGGCTTGGTGAGCTTGCGTCCAGAAGAAACGATCAATGAAAAATTACCCACCGGCATCATTGAAATATATCCTGAAAGCGTCACGGTGCTGAGTCGTGCCAAAACCCTCCCCTTCCCCTTAGACGAAGCCGAACACGTCGATGAAGCCCTTCGCCTAAAACACCGTTACTTAGATTTACGACGCCCCCAAATGTATCAAAACCTTGAATTGCGCCATCGTTTGGCACAGGCCATGCGTGAATACCTCAATGGCGAAGGCTTTTTAGAAATTGAAACGCCTGTTTTGATTAAATCCACCCCTGAAGGCGCCAGAGATTACTTGGTGCCCAGCCGTGTGAATCCTGCCCATGTCTATGCGTTGCCTCAGTCTCCGCAATTGTTTAAGCAGATTTTAATGATGTCTGGCATGGAACGCTATTACCAGTTGGCCCGTTGCTTTCGAGACGAAGATTTGCGTGCGGATCGTCAACCAGAGTTCACGCAAATTGACTTAGAAATGAGTTTCGTCACCCAAGAAGACGTCATGGCCACCATGGAAGGGTTGATTCGTCACATGTTTAAGCAGGCCAATGTTCATTTGCCGACGCCTTTCCCTCGTTTAACGTGGCAACAAGCCATGGAAACGTACGGAAGCGACAAGCCCGATTTGCGTTTTGGGCTGACCTTTACGAACTTAACGGATGTGTTTAAAGACACCGATTTTGCCGTCTTTAAAGAAGCCGCACAAAAAGGGATTGTCCTTGCCTTAAGAGTGCCTGATGCGGCGAGCTACAGCCGTAAAGAACTGGACGACCTGCAAAAACAGGCGCGTCAATATGGGGCCAAAGGCTTGGCGTATATTTTATTAAGTGAAGAAGAAGGCCTTAAATCCCCGATTTTAAAGTTTTTTAGTGAAGCCGAAACCCAAGCGGTTCTTGAAAAAACACAGGCCCAAACAGGTGATGCCATTTTCTTTATGGCAGACAATCACTTTAACAAGGCGTGTGAAACACTTGGGCGTTTTCGTCTTCATTTTGCTAAGCGTCACCAGTTAATTGATGAAAACAACCCTCAAATTACGTGGGTCGTGGATTTTCCCATGTTTGAAGTCGATGAAGAATCGGGGGCGTTGTCGCCGTGTCATCATCCCTTCACCTCGCCCCACCCTGATGATATGCACTTGCTTGACACCGATCCCGCGCGTGTGCGGAGCCTGGGCTATGATTTGGCTTACAACGGCGCCGAAATTGGGGGAGGCTCCATTCGGATTCACCAAAGCGAGCTACAAGCCAAATTGTTGAGTCTGATTGGCTTTACTCCTGAAGAAGCACACAATCAATTTGGCTTTTTGCTCGATGCCCTTGATTTTGGCGCTCCACCCCATGGGGGCTTGGCCTTTGGGATGGACCGTATTGTGCAGATGCTCACGAATGCTCAAAGCATTCGTGAAGTCATTGCGTTCCCGAAAAACAACGCGGCGCAATGCCTCTTGACTTCATCTCCTAGCCTGCCAGATTCCCAACAGCTGGGTGATCTGTACATGCAGTTTGTGCTTCCTCAAAAGGAAGAAACCCCTGTTTAAATCCATCTATTTGAAGAAGAGTGAGTGACCCCTTACTATGCGTATGACCCGACTATTTGCCAGTACCCTTAGAGACGTCCCCGCTGAAGCCGAAGTCGTCAGTCATCAGTTGCTGTTGCGCGCGGGTTACATTCGCCGAGTTTCAAGTGGTATCTATAACTTTTTGCCCTTAATGTGGCGCGTGTTAATGAACATTGAACAGATTATTCGTGAAGAAATGAATGCGGCACAAGCCCAAGAACTGCTGTTGCCCGTGGTGCAACCCGCCACGTTGTGGGAAGCTTCTGGCCGTTGGGCCACTTACGGTAAGGAACTGCTTCGCTTTACGGACAGGCATGATCGTCCAGGGTGTTTTGCCCCCACCGGTGAAGAAGTCATTACCGCGCTAGGGGGAGCAGAATTGAAGTCGTATCGTCAATTGCCCGTGAACTTGTATCAAATCGGCACAAAGTTTCGAGATGAAGTGCGTCCTCGTTTTGGGTTGTTGCGGGGGCGTGAGTTTATTATGAAAGACGCCTACAGCTTCCATGCCACCCCAGAATGCTTGCAAAAAGAATACGAGGTGATGGCGGATGTGTACAAACGCATTTTTGAGCGTTGTGGCCTAGAAACCAAAATGGTGCGTTCAGATTCAGGGGCCATTGGCGGGGATGTAAGCCACGAGTTTATGATGCTTACGAAAGAAGATGCCAATGGCCAAAAATCGGGGGAAAATGATGTGATTCACTGCCCCACTTGTGGGTATGCTGCAAATGTTGAAAAAGCCGAAGGCGGCTTATGCACCCCCACCACGCTGGATGGCGCCACTCTCGGCTATGAGCAAGAAGCCATTGTTCCCACCAAAAAAACTACCACCATTGAACTCTTAGAAAAGTGCTTAAATGTGCCCGCCACCTTAATTGCCAAGCATTTACTTTATATCGTCAATGAAGAAGTCCCCGTGTTGGTGGTGATTCGTGGCGATCGTCATGTTGAACCAACCAAGCTTAAAAATGCCTTGCACACGGCTGAACGCCCCGTGCATGAAATACGCCTAGCAAGCGCTGAAGAACTCAAAGAACGCTTTAACACCATTAAAGGCTTTTTAGGGGTGGCTCACCTACAGCAGGCCATTGTGGAAGCCTCGCCTTCTGAACAACGTTTTAATGAAGCCTTGCAACTGGTGCTAGAACATGGTGAGCGTCTGCCTTTTTTGGTGGAAGCTTCGGTGGTGGGGATGCACCATTTTGTGATTGCGCATAATAAGTATGACGAGCACACGGTTGGCTTTAATTGGTCTACTACACTTGCCACTTGGGTAAAGACTCACGCTCAGCCTTTGTATGCGGTTCAAGCCGGCGATGCGTGCCCTGATTGTGCCAGCCCTGTTGCCGTAAGCCGTGGGATTGAAGTTGGCAACATATTTCAACTAGGCACCAAATACACCGCACCCATGGGTTACACCTTTACGGATGAAGCAGGTAGTGAACAACACGCCCTAATGGGGTGCTACGGCATTGGAGTAACGCGCGTGGCAGCCGCAACGGTAGAACAGCATCACGATGAGTGGGGCATTATTTGGCCGGCTTCGATTGCCCCTTATAAAATCACGGTAGTGGTGGCCAACACCAACGATGAAACGCAAATGCAGGTGGGTGAAGCGGTGTATCAGTCGCTTGCTTGCCATTACCCCGACGGCGTAATTTTAGATGATCGAGATGAACGCGCTGGCGTAAAGTTTAAGGATGCCGATCTCATGGGATTCCCCATTCGTGTGACGGTGGGTAAGTTTGCGGGCCAAGCTCAGGTGGAAGTGAAACATCGACGTGCCAAAGAAGCGGAACTGGTGACTGTTGATCATGTTTTAGAGACCGTAAAATCCTTGCTCGCCTAATGCTTAGAGGTTCTTTAGAGCAAACGCGATTCAATCTTTAAACGGTATAAAAGACTCTAGGAGTCCCCACTAGCAACAAGTGGGACTCAAATGGTTTTCATGCTTATACAAGTCTTTTAGACTGTTTTTTAATGTAGGGCCATCACGTTTCAGGCGTCAAGGGTGGCCTAGCAAGCATAAAGGTTTTTCACTATGGGTTCGGTTAATGCCAGTTCATCAAACAATCCAAACATGCCACTGAACCCTTATAATTTACAAGCGGTTGAAAATATCGCGGGAACAGCCCTTGACAAAGTCAATGAAGAGGGCCAATCACTTTCTCAAAAAATGCTTGACATGGCTTTAACCATGCAGTTTATGGACGCTGAATCTTCTGAGCGCTTGACTTTGCCTGAAAAAGGGGGTGCGGTGGGATTGGGTCTGGTGTCGTTTTTGGCGTTTACGCAAATTGCGCATCGTTTAGCGGGATTGGATGCCAACCTTGGCACCCTAACCCCAGAAAGTAAAGCCACCGCCAAAAATAGCCTCATGGGTAAGCTTGCCCGTGCCGTCGACAAATTTGGCCCCCAAGAAGGACGTTTTAAAAATCTGCCTACGTGGTTAAGGGTCTATATCGGGGATCTACCCACGAATGAATACATGGATCACTGGCTTTTAAATCACGAACATGCGGTGAATGCGACGGCCAGTAAGTTGAGCAAGCATTTAACCACGCCCCCACAACCCAAGTGGCTCAGTCGATTTTCTCCGCCAAAGCCAGAAAACCCAAATGCCTTTACAAAAGGTTCAGAACTGCCTGAAGGGAGTTTGTTGCAACGCTATATTGCCCAATATACCGATGTGCACAAGAGGCTAGAAAAGGCGCATGCAGGAAGAAATTATTTCACCCCTTTTCAGGATATTCTTTCTGGCGAACAACAAAAAAAGCTGACGCTTTCATTGCTCCACCCTTTAATGGAAGCGGACCCTCGTGGTAATTTAGTGCTAGAAGAAAGCACTACGTTTTACCCACACTTTAAAGCATTGTATGAAGAAGCCTTAGCACACGCTAAACAAAGCCAAAGCCATGACGCCTTGTGGCCATTCCGTCGGCCGAATTCTGGGGTGGGTCACCCCTTGCTGGGGTGGTTTAGACAAAAAGGGCCAGACGCTTTAACATTTGAGCAATTCATCAAAGAATGTCCGTCTCATTCGTTGAACCATGAAATGAAGCAGATTCTAGAGCTCGTGCCTCATGACTCTAAACACTTCCAAGCCCTACAAACAGATGTGCTGAACGACGTACACAAGATCAATCCCTTAAGCGTTAAACGTGCGGTTTTAGAAGCGGTGCATCACAATTTGTACCGCAGAAGCCAGATGATTGACCTAGCGCAAGCTCGATTTGTGCCAAAACACGCGCAACAAACCGACGTAAAGGTGGATGTAAAAACACTTCGAGACTCTATTTTAAGCGTGCAAAGAATTGGCGACAAGGACCACTGGATCCCCTTTAGTCGCTTTGTTTCCAAGCTCTTCACCTCTGATGCCAAACTTAAGACATTAAGAACCCAAGCAATTAAGGAAATAGAATCCAACCGATCCCATTGGGAACAGTTGCTAGGTCCAGAGGTCGTGCAAAAACACCTTGACGCATTAGATCTCGCAAATCCCATGAGCAAAGGCGAATTCTTTAAGCGCAATTTAGAATTTGGTAAATATGCCCGTGCACACCTAGAAAGCTTCCAAAAAATACACGAAGTCTTGCCTCGTTCCATTAAGCGTTTGGTTCAAAACATTGCGGAACACGAGCAGTTCATCCACAATCAGAAAGAACTTTCTGAAGCATGGGGCGTAAGTGGTTTGGGTCGCAGTGTGGCATCACTGTGGCGAGGGATGATTGACTTAGTCAAGGTGGGTTTACATGAAACCCCTGAAGAAGTCTTGAAAAACAAGGCCTTGGCCATGGCGGATTTAAAAAGAGGGGCCACACACCCACTTTCAAACATGTTACAAAGCATTAAAGACCCTCGGTACATGGCCTTCTTTCTATTCGCAATGACAGCCTTTAGTGCGGGGTGGGCTGCATTTATGGCAGCGGGTAAGCCTACAAAAGCCAAAGCTTTGCAAGGGCCACAGGCCAAGGCCCCAGTGCCAGCAACGGCTCAAGCCAAGGCTTCGCAGGCAAGCACCCCTGCGGTGCGTTCAGGCACGGCTGTCTTTCAAGCGCAACCCACGGCTCAACCCACGACGCAAGCGTCAAAAACGCCTGTGGCAGTCGCTAAAAGTTCACCAGCAAAGGAAGATCGCTTTGTGCTAGGTGAACAGCTCAAAGCAGGCGTACGTTCCTTTTTAGGCATGGCGTTGCCCCTGGTAGGTGGCCACCAGCTGATTATGTTCCTTAACCGTGGTAACCCCTTGGGGAAACTAATGGGGGGGCATTACTTAACAAGTTTTAAGTTCCCTTTTGGTGTAGCTGGTTTACATTGGTTAACAGCAACTGGAGCCGTCATTACTATTGGAAACATGCTGTTTCTTTCAAACCTTTTAGGCCAAGGGGCTAAAAAAGTGCAAGACAAAAGCGTCGGCAAACCCACGTACTTGGTGGAATATGAAGAACGTGAAAAGGCGGTTTCTGCGCTTGAAGCGATTAAGAATCGTCAGTTTAGCGACTTAAAAAAGGAAGACATTGCCCTTATTGCCAAATATCCTGAAGCATCCAAAAAGGCCAAGATTCAGTTGACGCCTGCTCAAATTGAAGAAGCCTTTCGTTTAGCCGGCCATAAACCTGTTAGAGAAATCGACCCCAAGGAAGCCGCCTTGTTGTACGCCTTGGCACAAAGTGCCAAGAACCCTACAGCGACTGAATCTACAGGAATTGGTAAAACATTAACCGCTCAAGAAGCCGCTTTGTTGTATACTTTGGCTCAGCAAGGAAGCGCTTCTACGGGGCCAGCCGTAGGGGGAACAAAACCTTTGACGGCGCAAGAAGCGGCCTTATTGTACACCTTAGCCCAACCCCCACAAAGTACCCCCAAAAGTATTTAGTTCAAATCTTTCGTTTTGCATCAAAATCTTTATTTTCTTTCGTTTATTTATTTTATTTAGTTAATCTTTATTCTTTCGTTTTAAATCTTTCGTTTTTGCCTTAAAATCTTTAGTTTATTTATTTTCTTTCGTTTCTTTCGTTTCTTTCGTTTCTTTAGTTTTGGTTCTAAATGTTTCGTTTTTAGTTGGAAGTTTTTTATTTAAGGAAAGTCTACCGTGCCTGATTCACCCAAAAACCCAAACCCTTCTTCACCTGAACAAACGGCGGACTTGTCGGATCTCCCTTCCCCGCCGGATTTAAGCAAGCGAAATGACGCTTCTTCAGAACAAGAAGGAGAAAAAGGTTCACCCAAACCCATTTACCCTAGCACTTACCCACTTTCGCCACAAGCACTCGCTGAACGTTTGCAGTCGTGGGTGAAAAATCCTCAAGATCCCTTTGACAGGTTAAATCGCTTGCCACAGGTGGATTTGCCTCCTGAAAACATCGCTTACCAAAGTCCCTTTTTATTTTACAAAGGCGCCACCCTGAAACCCCCCATGTAATAGGTATAGTATAGATAAAATACTATACGGACTGCCGTTTTTTACGGTCGAGGTTTTGCATTGTTTGCGTGGGGGCGAAAATCTGCCCCGTTGTAGTCAAAGCGTTGTTTCGTAAGGGGTTTTAGGCGAATGTCGAAAGCCAACATAAATGAATCGCCTAGGAATCGGGCAAAACCGTTAAATGGCGAGGGCACCAGCGAAGTGACAAATTGCATCAGGGTTGCAAAACCTCCATTGGCCAGCGTGGCGTACGTTTCATTAAACAGGTTATGCAAAAACCAAATAAACCCTTTGGCGGGATTTAAACACTGGGCAATGTCAAACATCGAACGTAAGGCCATCCCATCAACGTCATGCCATACTTTTAACAGCATGCCTAAATCTTTATGGGCATATAAATCAAAGAAGGTTTTATACAGCGCCAAGCGAACGGCCGTTTGCTTTTCATGACGAGAAAGCAGGTGTAAGTATTCTTTAAAGGTGGCTTCGTTTTGCTGGAGCAAAGGCAAGGGCGTTGGCAAGTGCTGATTCTTTTCAGTAATGCCTTCGTTTAGTCGCTTAATATGCCGTATAAAATCCTGCCAATGGCTCAATTTAAGATCTTCCATATGGCCTTTGGGATCGGTTCTAAAGTAAAGATCTTTGGCTTTTGAAAGGGCTTTGGCTTTGGCATCCAACACGGCGCCAAAAACGGGGATATTACTGATCCAACTATCGACTTGATCTAACGTTCCGCGTTTGCCGTCGACTTTTGGGACGAAGGCCATAAACAGGGGGGTACTGCTTACCCAACGAACAGGGGCAAAATGAAGTAGACTGTTAATGCCACGGGCTAAAAAGGGCATGTCTTTTTTTTGTTGAAAGTGAAAGGCGAGCATGGCCTTGGCTTGTTGATCCGGTGTAAGATGCCGAGCGTTTTGAACGCGGTGTTGATAGGTGCTTAGCGCCTTTTGCATTAAGGCCTGTTGTTTTTTACCCTGTTCGTAGGGTTTAACCGCGTCAAACAAGCCCAACCAATGCCCGCCCAAGTGATTGACTTGCTTTAAGAAGTATTCATACTTACTGCGGTACTTTTCTTTTCCCTTAATGACGGTGGTGCCTAGTTCAGCGTAGCCTTGTTCATCTAGCAGTAGGCCTGAAAAATCGGCGTTGTTTAAATTCATCAGTAGTGTTGAGGTCACTGAAGTTGTGGGGGGGTGGTGGGTGAGGTCTTTCATCAATGCTTTGGCCAGTAAGCCACCGCCATAGCTAATGCCCAGGCCACCTACTACTAAAGGCCATGACATCACATTATAAACGCTGGCGCCAGACGCCGTAGCCAGCCCAAAAGGCACCCCAAACTTTAGTAAAGTCGCCGTAAGAAGCTTGCTTTGCTGAGCCATGTTTTTGGGATTAAAGCCACTGCGTTGCAACGCCAAACGCGGCGAAGTGTTGAAAGAAGGTGGCGTTGAAGAAATTTTATACATAAAACGTGTTTATTGTGCCTGAAAGTAACGGTCAATACAAGGGGACTCATGGGCATAAAGGCATGAACATAAATGGGTGTGCTATAGATAAAACGGTCTGTAATCTGCAAAAAAGAAGTTTAAACCTATTGTAATCAAATGTAACAAAACAAGCACTTACTAAAGCCTCGTGTTTTTATTAGTTTGAGCCTTACATACTAAAATTGCTTAGAGACAAACCATATATTCGACATAGAGAGGAACAACTTACATGAATAACACCACGAGAGTGTTGCCGTTTGATTTTGAACGCTATTTTTATGGACAAACAAACACTTCAGATTCCAATTACAACGCCACTTCAATTCCCCAAACACCTTACTGGGGTAAAACATTGAATACTTCTAAAAAAAATACGTCTGTCCCTTCTTTCGAACCATCCAATGAAACGAAAAAATGGGGGATGATGCTTGCCCTTTTTGGTAAAAATAAGACTTTAAAAACACCGAGTCTTCCAAAGGCTTCAGCAGCAGTGGTTAAACCCGCTGTTTCTAAAAAGGATGAAGACCTCTTAAGCTTACCTCTTTTGGGAGGGGACTTTATTTCAACGCCTGTGGTTATGAAACCTAAGAATCCTGCTAAGCCTAAACTTCCTAAAAACGATGTTACCCTTCCTATTTTTGGGGGAGGAGACCTAAGTACACCGAAACCAACCGGCCCATTCTTGAGCCCTTCATTAAATGACCTTTTTCAGACGCTTACCTTTAAAGGCACCGTAGCAACGGGGCAACGTTCAGGGTACTGGGGTGACCCTCATGTGCTTGATGCCGAAAGTGCTAATAATCATTTTATCGTCACTGGTCCGGGTACTTATAACTTGTTAAAAGACAAAAACATTGCCCTTTCCGCTGAACATAAAAAATATGATCGTTGGGCTATTGAAGTGACCAATCAAATTAATCTCGCCTTAGGTACTTCTAACGTGGTATTTAATGCTTACGGAACACCGACCCTTAACGGTCAAGCCTTGGAACAAGGTAAGCTGATGACCTTACCTGATGGGTCTAGTGTCAATTGGAACGGAACGACCTTAAGTGTGAAGAATGCCAATTTTGGCGAATATAATTTAGATGTGACTCGTCAACAAGCTGGCGGTGGAGTCAATTACCTAGACACCTGGATTAACAGCACGTACAAAGGCGTCTTTTCAGACGGCATTCTACCCACCGGTATTTTAGGTGAAGGCTTTGACATGGACAACCTCGTTCGTACCAAGTTAAACTTTGGCCTTGAAACGTACAAAGTCTAAACGTGCTTGGCTTTGCAATTTAGTATAAATCTGTTACAGTAGTGGGCATGGAAACATTCTATTCCCACTACTTTGATTATGCGGCCACCACCCCTGTGCATCCTGAGGTGTTAGAAGCCATGCTTCCTTTTTTAGGGGGGCATTTTGCCAATGCCCATAGTCCGCATCACGCAGGGCAAGCGGCTAAAAAAGCGGTAGAAACGGCTCGCTCGCAAATCGCCACTTACTTGAATGTGAATCCTTCAGAATTGATTTTTACCAGTGGCGGGACTGAAAGTAACAATCTAGGAATTATGGGGGTTATGCGTGCCTTGAAAGTCCAAGGCGAACGTCGAGGCCTCATCGTTTCTAGTACCGAACATAGTGCCGTGCTGGAAGCGGCTCGCTACATGGCTCGTTATGAAGGCGTTCCTTTGTTGGAAGTGAACCCCAATAGCCAAGGCATTATTGTATGTGACGCCTTAGAAGAGGCCTTACAATCGCAACCCACCGCGTTGGTGTCCATTATGCATGCCAATAACGAAACAGGGGCGTTGAATGATATTCAAGCCCTTTCTGCACTAACGCATCGTTATCAGGCGTTTTTTCATACGGATGCTGTTCAAAGTCTAGGCAAAGTTTCCCTTGATTTAACCCAGAACTTGCCTGCGGTGGATTACCTAACCGCCACCGCACACAAGATTTACGGCCCTAAGGGGGTTGGGCTTTTCTTTAGTCGTAAGATCGCCTTCAAGCCTCACCCCGTGATTATGGGCGGGGGGCAAGAAAACGGCTTTCGAGGGGGGACGCTCAATACACCCGCTATTGTTGGTTTTGGCAAGGCGGTAGAACTTTTAAAAACGCATGAAGTAGAACGTCAAGCTCACTTAAAAGACTTAACCGCTTTTTTAATTCAGGGGATTCAAAATCTCAATACCCATGGGCTAAGCAAAGGGAAACTTCATTTAAACACGCCTTTAGAAGAAGACAAGCGAGTCCCAGGGATTGTGAACGTTTCGGTTGAAGGGGTGAGCGGTGATAAAATGGTGATGCAACTGGACATGCAAAACATCGCTGTTTCAAGTGGTTCAGCCTGCCATGCGGATCAACTTTCGCCCAGCCATGTGGTTTTGGCACAAGGTGGGAATGAAGCCTTGGCAAAATCTACCTTACGCATGAGTTTAGGGCAGTATAGTACTATAGATGGGGTAAACGATTTGCTGAATATTTTAGCCGTTCGTTTGGCACGTTGGCATGGGTAGACCACGTTTTTCTTGACAGGTCGTGAGTATTCTACTACAATAGTCTTACGTGAGGCGTCTTACTGTGTAAAGTCAAGGAGGAATAGGCCATGGGTTTAGCGACTGCGTCTTTTATGAATCAATTTTCCATGATGCAAGCCATGAATGCACAGTACAGCTTAATGACGGGTGCTCAAAGTTTGATGGCGCTCAGCAATCAAGCCAGCCAAGTGGCCATGGCAAACCCCACCGCGATTGAAAATGGATACGGCCCAGGTGCTTATATGACGAATCTCTTTCAAAGCGAACGGGCTTTACTGTTAAACCAATCTCGTCAACAAACGAACTTAAAAATGTATGAAGCCATGCAGGAATCTTCCAAAAAACTGGCCGACAAAAAAGCCAGTGAAGTGGGCCGATATTTAGATGTCACGGGCTAGTGTATAGTATTGGCTAGATAAAACGGTCTAGGGTCTCTTCGTTGTTGCGACGATTTTGCTTGCTTATGTACTTTTGTGCTCACGCCCGCACAAAAAACCCAAGGTTCCTAGTATAGCTTCATCGCCTGTTTCATCTTTCGAACACTATTTTGTGAAAAGACGTGATAAAGAAAGCCTCTTTGTTGAATTTCAGCAAAGAGGCTTTAGGTTTTGATGCTGCCCTATTTAAAAATCAAGTTCACGCATAAGTGATTCTATTTCAGCGGGAGCCAGTTCCTGAGTTTGATCATTTAAATACAAGGCTTCTTGAAATAAGGGTTTGGCTAAATGCACTTGGTCTAGCTTTATCAATGTGCGTCCCAAATTAAAGCGAGCCATTGCATAAGTGGCATCTAAGCGTTGGGCTTCTTCAAAATACTTACGTGCTTCCTTAAAGTCTTGCCAAACATCCAAGTACAGTACCCCTAAGTTATTTAAGGCAATGGGGTTTTGTTTGTTCAGAAAAATAGCCTTTTTATAGGATTTTTCCGCTTCTTGGTGGCGCCCTGCTTGCCAGTACAGGTAGCCTAAAAATCCGTAGACTTCTGCATTTTCTGGTTGAAAACGTAGGATTTTTTGATACACATCTACCGCTTCATCATAGCGTTCGGCTTTGCAATGGGCTTCTGCCAAACTAAACAAATCGTTGATGTTCGCAGGTTCAAGTTCTTGAGCCAATTGCAAGCAGGCAAAGGCATGATCAGTATCCCCCTTATGCGCTTCGTAAATGCGCGCGAGTTGACGAGACACTTGTGCTGTCCACAAGGGGTCAATCCCAAAGGTGATGGCGGTTTTATACGCTTCAATACATCCGTCAATGTCATCCATTGATTTTAAGACTTCACCCATGTGGTAGTAACTTTTGGCGTGATGAGGCATCGTGTTTAAGGCGACTCTTAAATGATATAACGCCTTGGTGAAGGCCCCATGATTTTGAAGGATTTTTGCCAATTCAAAGTGTAAGTCTCCTTCATTGGGGTGTCGTGCAATGCGGGCTTCCATGACACGAATGGCTTCGTCAATTTCGTTGGCATCTAGCAAAGCGCTTACTTCATCTTGCTCGCTTGAAGGAGACTGTTTAGGAAACGAGTGAGTTTCAAACGCATCAGTCAACGCTTCAAAAAAGGGAGCATGTTCCTTGTGTTCAAATCCAGAAGCCAATCTCTCGTCAAAGTCTTTTGTATACGTCTTGGAATGAACCCCTGTGTGATGCCCGTTCACCGATTCTTTGAATAAAGTCGTCTTAATACGTTGAGAAGTCCCCAAGCGGTTATACCCCAGTAGGTTGAGCAGGGGTTGAATGCTTTCTGCAAGTAAGAGCAAAAAGCTGTGTTGTAAGACGCGAAGGCTTAAGAGATTTTCTTGTAAGGCCCATGTCGTCACGAGCTGACGTGTATGACTATTAAACACAGGGGCTAACGCTAACGCGTGCTGAGCAGAGGTTTGAGCAGGAGCCTTTAAGCCACATTCCCACTGAAAAAAGGCCAAAAAGTGCCACGCTTCAGCACATTGTGGATCTTCTTCCACCAATCGCTGTAAGGTGCCTAAGCCTTCCATCAACACCATGGTTCCAGTCAGCCATGTGGCCCACGTATAACGCGCTTGGTGTAAGGTGCTTTCTAATAGTCGTTGGCCTTGATTGTTGTAAAACCCCAGCAACGCATCTAAGTCTTGCACAGACGCTTGTTTAAGCAGTCTGCCCCACACTTGATTCGCCTGCGCTTCAGAAAGTATTGTAAAGACAGATGAAAACCCATGAACATTGAGTGAAGTCGAGACCCGAGAGGGAGAAGACGATTTCAACGCGTTGCGTTGGGCATGAAAAGAATGCTGAGGAAGATTCATGTGAAGGATTTCCTTTAAGTCTTGCCAGCCGTGGGCGAGGCAAAGAAGCAGGTAATATAAAGATATTGCCTACAAAGTGAATCCATCCACTAGTGTGAGGTGTTGAAGGTAAACGCAAGTTTTCCGTCACTTGCGGTGAAGTATGCACTCGTTATCGCGTATCCACGTTTTCTAGGTGATACAAAGCGCGTTGGTGAGTATATTGACTTCACAAAGAAGGTTTCGGAAGGAACCCCCTCACACTAAAGTAGCGTCCTTAATCTGGAGGAGTCCTTAAACGATGAGCCAATGAGAGGTGAAGGGTTTGTTTGAGTGTTTGCTTTTTCAAAACGCCTTTTTCACGCCAAAGGCCTGTTTCATCTTTTGAACACTCTAGATCGGTTGATTCCACTGTTACAAAACTTCATAACCAATCAAAATCGCTAGACACCCCTTTATTAGGTGCTATACTATTTGTATCAAAATAACCATGAGGCTACTTTTCATGTTACCTACACTTTCTTCAGGCTTTTCACCCATTACCCAACGCCAAGGCCTTGTGCTGATGAAGAACATTCCAGAAGAGGATTTGAGCACGGTTTTAGACGCCACCAAGAAATCTATACTCACTTCTGAATCAGAACCTTACCAACCTGAAGCAAACGATTTAAGAAACAAAAGTTCCACGCAACGCTACTTGCATAAAAAACATGTGATTTACCAACTGGTGCAGGCGTCTAAAACCAGCGACACCTTTACCATGGCGCTTCTTTCGGTGCCCACGCACGTCAACGAAGAAAAAAGTCACGACATTGAAGTCAACGCTCGTAAGAAGGAAAATGTTTTACTCAGTAATTTAAAAGCCCAACTTGAAGGCAAGCACCTGTTGCAACATTACATTTCAAGTGACGGTACATTGAATAATCTGTATTACAAGAATTCTTCCCCTATTGATTTTAAGACGGGAGCGGAATACATGAAGAATGAAAAGCATCAGCGCTTGGTGGATGTATTGGAAGATCCGAGTTATGATTTGGCGCTTATTTCTAAGAAAGAAGATCGACTCTTTTTCCCCATTGGGCATGAGCCTGCCGATTTATTGAATCACCTTAATTAAGCTTGTTTTGTGTGTTGTATGAATGATTCCCCCTTCCCCCGATGCATCGCGTGCTTTGCCAGTTCAGTGGACGGCAAAATCAGCGCCCCCCCCCAGCCCAGCGATCCCAACGCTTGGGTCAAGCTCGGCACCCCCCGCGATCTTCAGCGCCTTTTTCACCTGCGTGATTCTGCCGATGTACTCTGCTTTGGGGCGTCTACCTTTAGGGCGTGGCCTAGTGTGCGTCGTGGGTTGCGGCATCAGGCAAACACGTCTTTAGCACCGCCAGTGCCTGTCTTGTTCACCCAGTCGTGGGCGTTGGATTGGCAGGCCCCCTGTTTTAGCGAATGGCACACCTACCGCGATTCATGGCCCCCTTTCTTTGTGGCATCCACCCAAGCACCCCCAGCATCACTTCCTTCAACATTGCGGGAGTTCCTTCAGCCCATTCATTTGGATGCGTCCCACTCGCCCGCACAACAGCTCCACGCCGTTAAAACCGCCGTCAACCCCAGCCTTATAAACCCCCACACCGCCACCTGGATGCTCGAAGGCGGGGGGCAGCTGTTTGACTTTTTTCTACACGCCCACGCGGTGGATGAATTACATTTAACCCTCACTCCCCAGTTGATTGGAGGCACAAACACGCCTGCTTTGGTAGGGGGTACTGGCTTTTCGCCAGAATCGTGGGCCACCGTTTCTTGGCGAATGGTGGAACATCACCCGCCGGAACTTTTTTTGGTAGGTGAATTGCAATACCCCACGACTTGACACATCAACTTTTGCCGTTGTGTTCTTGTCTTCTTTCACTTCTTTGCTATAATAGCATGCATACACTAGTAAAAAGGACTCGCCTTCTATGATATTTCATCGTTTGTTTTTAGTACTTGCCTTGGTGTACACGGCAGGTGTGTGTCTTGCCCCTGCGCTTGTGCAGGCTGAAGAATACGGCCCGTTTTTACCCCCTTCTGTGGTGAAGGAAAAGCAAGTGGCTAAGCAAAAAGCCACCCCAGCTGAACCTAGTAAGGGTAAGGCTTCTAGTACGGGTGAAAAAGTCATCAACAACTTAAGCACCTTGTTTAAGCCCACCCCTGTTTCACCAGAACCCAAAACGCTGAATGCGCCTGTAGAACGCGCCCCCTTTATTTCTACCACTGCCCCTAATTTGCCCGAAGTCCCGCCCTTGGTGGAAGATGATCCCCTGCCCAAGTTGCCTGCCCACACCCGAGTGGACAATCCCACCAATAAAATGGGCTTGGCCTTTGCCGCAGAAGAATTAAACAAGGTGATGGATCTTCAAAAAAAAGGCCAAACCGTGCAAGCTGTCGTTCTTTCTAAAGATTTAGACGCCTGGTTGATTGACGCCACTGAAACGCATATTGAACTGTACCAAGTGCTCACCCGTGTGCCTTCGGCTCGTGTGCAAGCGGCGTTTGAAAAAAAGCTTGGGCTTGAATTTGCCAAATTACGAGACCGTAACCTGTTGGCGCTTGCGCAGTTGTATCGGGATTTGGGGCAAGACAGAAAGGCTGTTCGCCCTTTGGTGCAGTTGATTCAGTCGCAAAGTCGCACAGAATTGGGTTTGCAAGCCTACAAACTCTTGCAAGACATGGGCTTTACTGAAGAGCTTTCGCTCACCAATTAGGATTTTCCCCACCCATGACGCCACAGCCCCCTCGTGAAACCCTTCATTTTTACTTTTTGACGCTGTTCCCCGATGCCATTCACGCTTACCTCGATAGTAGCCTGATGAAGCGCGCCATTGAAAAAGGCCTTTTTC
The DNA here is from genome assembly GCA_044358835.1 of Vampirovibrionales bacterium. Taxonomy (GTDB): domain Bacteria; phylum Cyanobacteriota; class Vampirovibrionia; order Vampirovibrionales; family JAJTHC01; genus JAJTHC01. The sequence continues at coordinate 57,398 of JBIKNF010000002.1, forward strand.
AAGTGACGGTGCTAAATATTCGGGACTTTACCACGAGCGCCCACCACAAAGTGGACGACACCCCCTACGGCGGGGGGGCAGGCATGGTGCTGATGTGCCAACCCGTGTTGGATGCCTTTCGTTCCATTGAAGGTGATTTACGTCAAGGACGCAGCAAAGTCTTGATGACCAGCCCCGCTGGAGCCGTTTTTCAACATAAAACGGCCAAAGCTTTTGCCGAAACCGCCTTAGATGTCGTCTTTTTTTGTGGGCATTATGAAGGCTTTGACGCGCGTTTGCTGGAATTGATTCCGGGGATTGAGGAAGTGAGCGTGGGCGATTTTGTGTTGACAGGAGGCGAATTGCCTGCTTTGGCGATGTTGGATGCCGTGGCGCGTTTTATTCCACAAGTGGTGAAAGAAGCGTCGAGCGTGGAAAATGATTCGTTTTATAATGGCTTGCTTGATTTTCCGCATTATACAAAACCTGCGGTGTTTGAAGGGGTGGCGGTGCCTGCGGTGTTGTTAAGTGGCAACCATGCCGCCATTGACGCGTGGCGCCAGAACGAAGCCCTAAAAAAAACCCAGCGCGTGCGCCCTGATTTGTTGTAAACCCGTGCAATAAGCAAGGGGCGTTTGAAGATTCAAACGCCCCTCGGTATTTTGGTAAAAAGTCTTTCTAGTCGGTCTGGAATAATGGTTTAGTGCTATTAGTAGCGGGTATCTTGTATTTTTTGAAATCTAAACCTTCGATTTTGAAATTAGGATCGAATACGTTTAATAGGTTTGGCGTTTTCAATGCTTTGGCATAGGGGTTAGCGTTTTGTTCGGGCTTCTTAGTTTTTTCAAGATGCTTTTTAATAGCGGTCTCGTATTTTGCTATAGCGCGTTGTGCTTTTTGAGCATTTTTAAAGGTTTTGCCTTCAGTAACACCTTTTATTGGAGCTTTGACGCTATAGCCTGTTTCGGAATCATACGTCACGCTGATGTTATAGGCTGGATTCTCTGGAAACGTTACAACGTCTGTAGCTTGACCTGCAATTAGCGTTTTACCCATAAATGTAGTGGCGAATTTAGTGGCTTTAGGGTCTAAGAATCTAGAGGCAGATTCTGAAATAGGGACTGAAAAACGGTTGTCTGTATCATCGTTTGAGGCTGATGCTGGTTGTTCACCAGGACGAGAAAGTTTAGCACCTTTAATCGCGGAGTTCGCAGCGACAAACTTTCTATCACTAAAACGTAACGCTTCTTCTTCCCAAGCTGTAATAGTGCTTTCGATTCTTGTTTTATCATTAGCGCTAATTGTTCCATCTTCATTTGTATTAATCTCTAAACGCTCGTTGAAGTTAGCTCTGTTCCATAATACGAGTTTTTTCCCATCCGTACTACTTTTAAGCATAATATCATGAAAGTTTTCATCGGCATGATTTTTTCCGCTTGACGTAATATAGTTCCAAGACCGTTCTTTTGGGGTTCCGTTTTTATCTTTAAAGTCCGCTATAGAAGAGTAATTGCTACGAGTATTGAAATCGCGCAAACGAACTGTAGAACCATCTAGCTTAATTGGGGTGCCATGTAAGTTCAGTGTTTTGGTAGTAGAAGTATTTGTTTTAGTCATCATAATATCATATCCTTTTTAATTTCATCAGGGGGGGTAAGGGGGTAGGGGTAACACACACAGGGAATCGGTTCTTGAGAAGAACGTCATTCTGCTGTGTCTTAATAAAAACAATTCAGCACGAAAAATGATGCATTCGTAACATTTATTTACAAAAACAAGCACCCCCCTTAGGCTCAGCAAGGGGGGGATTCGTTCTGTTCGGCTGGCTTATGGCAAGAAGGGGTGCTTGCCTTCAGGTGGATGCGTCCAAATGGCTTGGTTGATGTTGATTCGTTGAAAGGGTTTGGCACTGCCAAAGGGGGTTACTTGGCTAGAAATGGGGTGATTCTTCGGTGGGGAGGGTGTTTTTATGGATCGGGGTTTTGGCGGGGTTTTGGCGTCTTGTTTCAATGGCGGACGTTGATACTGAGGCAACCACGCCTTACCTTGCAAGGCTTTTACGTACAGCGGGGTTATTTTCACTTGTGAAGGGGGCGGCGGTTGCGCTTCAAAGGAAGTTAAATCCTGCCACGACTTACCAGCGTTCAGCTGCACAATTGCGTTTTGCATGGCGCTACATTGCGGTGGGGTAAAAAATACGCCGTCCTTTTGAATGGCCTTGCTGAGGTAATTGCCTGAAGTATGAGGCTGTTCCCCTGAAAAAAAGCCCAAACGACTGGCCAATCGCAATACCAAGTAAGTCGGTACATTTAACTGATGCGCCACCACCCGCAACGGTATTTCGACCTGAGCCGTTCGCCATGATGTGGAGGGAGGTATTGGAGGGGCTTCACGCGTTGTGGCTTGCATCATGTTCCTTACTGGCGGGATTTTAGAATGTTTGCTTCTTTTATTGTATGATGTTTTTAAAATTTGGCATACAGGGCCTAGGCAAATTGTAACAAAGGTAACACCTTACATGAAGACACCGATAAAAGGGCAAAATTACATCAACGGCCACTGGCAAGACGCCCAGTCTGGTGCTTGCTTTGAAAACCGTAGCCCCAACCAACCGCAAGATCTCATCGGGGTGTTTCCTGCGTCTACCAGTGAAGATGTGGATCAAGCCGTTCAATCGGCCCAACGCGCCTTTCAGCAATGGAAGGCGACGCCTGCGCCTCAGCGCGCGAAAGTGTTGCTCAAAGTCGCCCAATTACTCGAACGTGACAAGCCCACGTTGACCCAAGAAATGACCCGAGAAATGGGGAAAAGCCTCATTGAAGCCGGCGGAGACATTCAAGAAGCCATTGATATGGCGTACTTTGTGGCAGGCGAAGGGCGAAGGTTGTATGGGCAAACCACGCCGTCTGAATTACCGCACAAATGGGCGATGACGATGCGTCAGCCTGTGGGCGTTTGTGGCTTGATTACCTCGTGGAACTTCCCAATTGCCGTACCCAGCTGGAAGATTTTACCCTGTTTACTGGCGGGCAACACCATTGTGTTTAAACCGGCGGAAGAGGCTCCCTTAATGGCACAACGTTTTGTAGAACTGTTTGAAGAAGCCGGCTTGCCTAAAGGGGTCTTAAACTTGGTGCAAGGCCCAGGGGAAACGACCGGTCAAGCCGTGGTGAATCATCCTGACATCAGGCTGATTAGTTTTACAGGTTCTAGTGAAGCGGGGGCGATGATTGCGGCACAATGTGGATCGCAACTCAAGCGAGTCGCCCTTGAGCTCGGCGGAAAAAATGCGTGTATCGTTATGGAAGACGCCGATTTAGCACTCGCCGCACAAGGCATTGCCTGGGGAGCCTTTGGTACCAGCGGTCAACGATGCACCGCCACCAGTCGCCTGCTGGTGCATCATTCAGTAAAAAAACGCTTGCTCGATTTACTGCTTAAAGAAACCGAAAAACTAGTCGTTGGCAATACCCTTGAAGGATCGGATATTGGACCAATTATCAATCCGACACAGCTTAAGCGTGTGTTGGACTACATCGCCATTGCCCAAGCCGAAGGAGCCACGCTCTTATGTGGGGGGCATCCGATTGAATTGGACGGTTACTTTGTGGCTCCCACGATTTTGGACGGGGTCACGCCCACCATGCGAATCGCGCAAGAAGAGGTGTTTGGTCCTGTGCTTGCCGTCATGGATTTCAACACGCTAGAAGAAGCCATTACAATTGCTAATGGGGTAGAATACGGGTTGTCTTCCGCGATATTTACCACGAATATGAGCTCCGCCTTTCAAGCCGTCGAACAACTGGAAGCGGGGATTACTTACGTGAACGCCCCTAGTATTGGGGCGGAAGTTCACTTGCCTTTTGGAGGCGTGAAGAAAACGGGCAATGGGCATCGAGAAGCGGCAAGCCAAGCCTTTGACGTGTTTACGGAATGGAAGACCGTGTATATTGACTATAGCGGTCAACTTCAAAAGGCTCAGATTGACAATAATTGAGGTTCGATAGATAAACAGGCGATGAGGCTATTCTAGCAGCCTAGATTTTTTGTGCGGGCGTGTACATAGACGTACAGAACCAAGCAAAAAAGTCGTAGCGACAACGAAGAGACCATAGACCGTTTTATATAGCGGAGACTATAATTGAAAAATAGATACATTTTGTAACACATTACCCACGTCGTTTGACGCTTCGGTTTTTGACTTTCCCGTTTTTTTGTGAAAAAATGAAAAGTAGTGTTTTATGTATTACATCTCTCGCGATTACATCAGAACGATTCAAGGCCATAAAGGATTTTCTCTTGGCACGCCCCCCTGCTTTTTTTAATGAAACACCATGGCTTAAGTCTATGCGCCATAGACTTGCCAAGGGGCTTCATTTTATTGAAAAAAATCAGTTTTACGGGAGCTTATTTACCGAAGTGGTGGGCTGTAACTTCCCCAAAGTGATGATGGTGGGGGGTGAAAAAGAACGGCGTGAACAGTTTATTATGCAGTTCTTTAATACATCCGTGATTTGGGGGGTTGGCAGCTTTTATGACAAATTCTTAGAAAATACGATCTTTAAATCTTCCGCGCATTATGAGAAGGTGATGAAAGGCCTCGATCAGAGTGAGCAGATAAAACAGGCCAAAGAATGGCACGCCATCGGTAAAAGCGCTGGTATGTTTGGGCTTATTATGCCTTGGATGTTTACCCTGCCTTGTTTGCGAAATGCGTTTACGGTGTGGCAGTCTGGGGCGACGAACTTTGCTCAAATGTCAGGTTTGCAAGCCTATGATCGTAAGGATCCCAAACATAAAGAACAAGAAAAAAAGGCACTACATAAAAATTTGAGCATTTCTATAGGGGCCAACGTCGGGGGGCTGGCCTTGGGGCTGGTTGGGGCGCTGGCTGCTCGCAGAGGGATGGATAGAGCCATGGAAGGCAAAGCTCTTTCAGGAGCGTTGAAAGGCTACCAATCCGCCGTAAGTGGATTTAACGAACATTTTAAAAGTTTGCCTTTTATCGGGAGCAAAAAACCTGAAGACAGCATTTTATTTAAGGACGGACAGTTCAGCAATTTTGCAGGCTTACCTCTAGTTCTTTCGTGGATTTTACCGGGGTACTTAGGCTATCTCGCCTTCATTCGTGACCCCTTAGAAGCCTTTGAAGCCGTCTTGGGTACGGCAGTAGCCTTATTTTCTTTTGAAGCGGGACCCAAGGCCTTACGGGCCATGATTCAGAAAGCCCTGACCAATCATCCGAATCATCCCTTGGTGCAGGCGGCCATTAAAAATTTTGGAGGCGTTGAAAACACAGGTCAACTTTCTAAAATGCTTATTTCAACCACGCTTTACGGTATGTTGCCCACAGGCTTAAGTCTAGTGACGCGCCCCCTACGCGCCAAAAAGGGAGGCATTCAAGCCAAAGAAGGCGGCGCTACCACAAGCTCGCCTCCCCCCACCTATGCAGACGCTGAGCCTAACACAAGCCAGCCTGACATCACGCAAGACGGCCTCACCACATTGTTTCCTACCTTTCACTATGCGTCTAGTCCGAATGACTCAACCCCTTATCCAAAACTATACTCACCAAATTCAAAGCAACAGATCCTTCCCCAGAAAAACCACAGGGGCTCCTTACCCATGAGCAAATATCAGTGCGTCGCTAATCACTTAAAAGCGCTTTCTATATAGGTTAGCTGTGTGATTTTATGTTAAACTGATTTAAAATCCCTTTTGCTATAGGAAATCTCGCTTATGTCTACGCTTCCCACCCCTAATGGCCTACCCTTTCAAGACGTCCTGCTTCGCTTACAACAGTTTTGGGCCGAACAAGGATGCGTGATTCAACAGCCCTTTGATGTTGAAAAAGGCGCCAGCACCATGAATCCTGCCACCTTCCTACGAGTGCTGGGCCCAGAGCCGTGGAACTTAGCCAATGTGGATCCGTGCCGTCGCCCCACAGACGGTCGTTACGGGCAGAACCCCAACCGCTTGCAACACTACTTTCAATTTCAAGTGATTATGAAGCCGTCGCCGTCGAACATTCAAGAATTGTACTTGGAAAGCTTGAAAGTTCTGGGGATTGTGCCTGAAGAGCATGACGTGCGTTTTGTGGAAGACAACTGGGAATCGCCGACGCTTGGGGCGTGGGGTGTGGGCTGGGAAGTCTGGCTCGATGGCATGGAAATTACGCAGTTTACTTACTTTCAGCAGGCAGGCGGCATTGATGTGAAGCCCTGTGCGGTGGAAATCACTTACGGATGCGAGCGTATTGCGATGTATCTGCAAAATGTGGACAGCGTCTACGACCTGCGTTGGAACGAGCAATTGAGCTACGGCGACCTTTACATGCAAAATGAAATTGAAAGTAGCACCTACAACTTTGAAGTCAGTAGCCGTGAGCGTTTGACGCAACGTTACGATCTCTACGCTGCGGAAGCCGTCGATTGCCTTGAAGCCAAGCTGGTGATGCCTGCGTATGAGCATGTGTTGAAATGTTCGCACACCTTTAACTTGATGGACGCCCGTGGGATGTTGAGCCGTGACGAGCGAACGAATTACATTTTGCGCATTCGCCGTATGGCGGAAGGCGTGGCAAAGGCGTATGTTGAACAGCGAGAAGCCTTGGGTTACCCGTTGTTGAAGCGGGCATCGGTGGTTTAGCGTTTGACCTTATTGCGGATCGCCGCCCCGATTTGGAAGAGCAAGTACCCTTGAATGAGGTGTTGCAGGATGTAGAGTGGATAAAACCACCACCAGTTTTCTTTGATGGCGATTAAAGCAATTGTATTTTGAATCGTGTCTATATCATTAAACACAAAGGGAATACTCGCACTCAAACTCACTAAAAAGCCTTCTCGAAATGAATGTAAAGCAGTCATCATGTAGAAGAGAGCAAACGCAAATAAATAGGCGGTAAAATAAAACAAAGGTAATTTGAAATTTAACCCATAAGTGGAACTACACAAATAGATTTCATTAAAATTACAAAAGGGTGGCTGGTGTTCTACTCTCTGAAAATACTGTTGCCAAAAAAAGTAGTCGTTACCAAGTTGCCTTTCCCCTTTTTCATCCGCTTTCGCTTTTAGGTTTGCGTAAATAGACGCCCACATTTTTAGTTTGTTTTCTGGAAGTTTCCTATTTTTATGGATAGCTTGAAATTGACAGTGTATAGGAAAGCCTAAACATCCTAATGTAATTGTTAGTGGTGTTGGGTCTAAATAGCCAAAGTCAAACCCTTTCGCAAGTGTTCCTCCTTCAATGTTAATTTTCTCAAAGTCTACGTGTCTTAAAACAACATTTTCACCATGAAAATTACAATCCGTAAAATGTACTTTTACACCTGAATCAGATTTAAGATTTCGTAGCTTAATGCAAGTCTTTTTTTCGTCCATTTCTATATTTTTGAAGGAAACTATACCTTTACTTTCGGGGGAACACTGTTCTAAATCAACGACAAGTGAACGTTTGTCTGATTCAAGATTAGGCGTCTGAATCTCGATTTTACCCTGTAGTTCTTTAGGTGATAATAAAAAAGCATCATGGAAAGTAGTCGTGGCAAACATCGCTCCCTTTTTGAAGGTGGTACTATCAAAAGCGGCGTATCCCTTGAATATGGTGTTGAAGAATAATGCTTCTTCGTTGAAAGTACAACGGATAAATTCGGCATTTTTCTCAAAAATCGCCCCTGCAAAATCTACTTGTTCAGTAAAAGTAATATCACTATATTGCCTCTTTGAGTAATCAGGGTAAAACGTTACAAATGACTTAAAAAAATGTGCATTCTTAGCTTTTAATATAAAGGGGCATCTAATAGTTTGGCGAATAAAGTTATGAAAATCAGGATCTTTAACGCTTGGTAATAATAAATCGTATTCTAGATATTCCTGTAATATCTCAGCCAAATTAAAATCTATTTCAATCTTACAGTCTGATATATCCAATACACGATTCCCGCTAGTCCTTAATGCTTCCTCTATCAAAGGACGCAAATGTGATTTATCCTTAATGATAAGGCTGTCAGGGGCAGGGGCGTCCTCGGTGATAATGACATTGTCGATATTTGAGTTCACAGGGTCGTCCTTCTTGCGTTGGGGGCTAGCCCTAGTTTAGCATGAAAACGCTGTTCCCTCTCCTAATTTTAGGAGAGGGAACAGCGCAAGAACCCTCTCCCTTAGGGAGAGGGCAGGGGTGAGGGATTCGAGAGGCCCGTCTAGAGCGGGTGTCCCTCCTCCTAGCCTCCTCCCTAAGGGAGGAGGAACAAGACCCCCTCACCCCACCCCTCTCCCAGAGGGAGAGGGGACAGGACACGAGCAAAAACGCAAAAACCCCCTCCATAAGGAGAGGGAATCGTGCAATTAATCCTAAAACTTAAACAAACGCCTTGAGTTTGTCTACATTTTCAGCGACATCATTCACCGAAATGCTTAACGCCGCCTTCTCTTCAGCGGTGAGTTCTAGTTCAATAATCTGCAATAAACCGCCAGCACCAAGCTTACAAGGCACGCCCACATATAAACCATCCACGCCATATTCACCCTGCAAATACGCCGCCGCTGGCAAAATGCGTTTCTTGTCTTTCACGATGCTTTCCACCATGTCAAGCACAGACGCCGCAGGGGCATAAAACGCCGAACCCGTCTTCAAATGCTTGACGATTTCGGCGCCGCCATTTCTGGCACGCAACACGATTTCATCCAACTTGTCTTGGGCAATAAACTTGTCGAGCGGAATGCCTGCAATCGAGCTATAACGAACCAATGGCACCATGCTGTCTCCGTGACCGCCAAGCACGAAGGCTTGCACATCTTTCACCGAAACATCGGCGGCTTCGGCAATGAAGGTGCGGAAGCGAGACGTATCCAAGACGCCCGCCATCCCGATGACACGCTCTTTGGGGAAGCCTGTGGCTTCAAGAGCCACGTGGCACATGACATCCAGCGGATTCGACACTACAATCACAATCGAATCAGGTGCCACACGCTTAATTTCTTGGCAAACGGATCGCATAATTTTGGCGTTGGTTTCGAGCAAATCGTCGCGACTCATACCGGGTTTACGAGCAATCCCTGCGGTAATAATCACCAGGTTTGCCCCTGTTACTTCGTCATAGCCGTTACTGCCGATGAGTTGCGTGTCATACCCATAAACAGGGCCACTTTGAGCGAGATCCAAGGCTTTACCTTGGGGAATGCCTTCAGCGACATCGACCAACACAACGGTTTTAGCCAGTTCTGCTTCAGCAATACGTTGCGCTGTGGTGGCACCAACATTTCCCGCACCGATCACGGCAATTTTAGTAAACATAATCCATCCCTTCAATATAAATAAAACTACGCTTTTATTATACGCTCAATCTAAAAACCCTGCAAGTCAACGCCAGCCTTTTTGATTAGAAAGGAGACAGAATCTTCTGAGGTCTTAAAAATAGGTTGGCGGGTTTAAACGTCCTGAGCTTTGGTGGGCATGCTCTGTATTAGAAATGTTAAAAAAAGCTTTATTCTTTTGTCGTCCTTTGCTACAATAAAAAAAGTCACCTCTATGAGTTATGAGAAAGATTTTTTACAATGTCTATTCCGATGTTTGAACAAGCCGTGTTAACTGAGCAAAATAGTACGGATGCCTCCAAAGACAATGCATCTGGCCTTGCCGTAAGCGATGCCCAAAGCCAAGACGAAGCGGATCCCTTTGATTCGTTGGCTCAAGAGCTAAAAGCCTTGCAATCAAACGCTAAAAACATCGCCTTAATTGGAAGTCGAAACGTGCCGTTGCCTCATCAAAACTTGGTGGAAGGCTTGGCTTATAGCTTGGTGAAAGACGGCAATACCTTGATTACATCGGGGGGGGCTTCAGGCATTAACGCGGCGGCCATTCGTGGTGCGATGAAGGCGAACCCAAACTTTTTAAAAGTGATTTTGCCGCAAACGATTGGGCATCAGCCGAGCGAAGTGCAGGATGAATTGATCGGCATACCCAAAATTGAAGAGCATCCTGAATGGGACAAGATGAAGTTGTCTGATGCCTCTCGCTTGTGCAACCGTGCCATTGTCGATGCCTGCGATCAGCTCATCGTGTTTTTATTCCATGATTCGACAACGCTTCAAAAGGCGATTGATTATGCGGAAGAGACGCATAAGATCGTCACCCGCTTTTATCTCGATTGAACGAAGGTTATTTCACCCGTAAGGGTTGACACCCTTGATTGATGCGGTATTCTAAAAACATGGATGTTGAGAGATTTGGTGATTGGGTTCATCCGATTTTGAAGCGTTTTTTCTGCCCTTTTCAAGCTGGTGTAGCTCAATTGGCAGAGCAACGGTTTTGTAAACCGTAGGTTGTGGGTTCGATTCCTATCACCAGCAATTTGTACTTTTAAAATAGACTTCTGTCTTCTAAATGGGTAGGTGCTCGAGTGGTTAATGAGGGTGGTCTGTAAAACCACTGCTTCGGCTACGTTGGTTCGAATCCAACCCTGCCCATTTTTCTTTTTCTTCTGCTTACACAGTGGTTTTTGATGGTTGTTTGCCCACATGGCGCAGTGGTAGCGCACTCCCTTGGTAAGGGAGAGGCCACGAGTTCGAATCTCGTTGTGGGCATATTTTTTATGTGATTTAACTGATTTTGCCGGTCGATTTTTTCGCTTCTTGAGAAGGCTCGATTTTCTTACGCTCGTGACGTTTTTTCCAATCCAAAAACCAGCCCAAGCCGTAACCCAGCCCGCCAACCAGTAACATACCGACAAATATATTCTGGCCAAAGGTCTTTTCTTGTGCCTGTAAACCTTCTTTTAGCTGGTTGATGTAAGCGGGGACATTTTGCATCATGGTCTCTAGCTCAGAGAAGGGCTTTTTAAAGATGACAGGCAAGCCATTTAAAGCTGCTATGGTGGAGCTGTGGATTTCACCTTTCTCATTTAGGGCAACTGTCATGTAATTCCCTTCCTTTATGAAAAGTTTTGCTGTTTTAGAGCTTTCACCTCCATGAAATAACACCAGTGGTGCCTCGACGGGGGGGGCTTCCGTTTCTAAGGCGATAGGTTTGTTTAGTTGGAGTTGAACGAAGTGAGTCATGCCTGTTAATGCGGATATTTCTTTTTCTTCAGCGGGAATAGGCGCTTCACACCAAGCCCGTACTGGTGAATCGACCCGAAATTCACGGCCTCGAATTAATCCCCTATCATCAAGAAAGACCCGTTCGTAGTCTATCTCCGTCAAGTCTGGTGATGGGGTTTCAAATAAAGGGATTTTTGCTTCATAGCCGTTCCCCCCTGCTTTTAGTGTAAACGTATCATGAAAAAACTCCCTTGGCTTAGAATTTGGGGGATCTATATAATGAGCGTAACTGGCATAAGCCAGGGGCTTATTACCTTGCTTATAATCGTGGACTGTTAAGCATTTTGTTGCCCCATCAGGGTCCGTTCCAGTGTATACATCAGGTCTTAAGCTTGTGTGAATGAATCCACCCAAGCTACCTAACACAAGCCCACCAGTACCTAAGGCGAAGGGGTATGTCTTATAAAACGGGGTGTCTTCTGCGGTATTTTCATTACTGGGTTGTGCTTGAACCGCCACACGCGACGCTGGCACAGTTCTTAAGACATTTGAATCTGAAATTGGAGAAGCCATAAAAAATCCTCTATTAAGAAATAAGAGATACTTATTTTATATCATAAAAGCCCCTAAACTTAAAAAAATGCTAGCCTTTTTTGTAACGAAGCAAGCCTAGAAAAAAGATCAACAACAATACAATCGGGAAAAAGGCCGCAATTCCTCCATGAATCGCCCCTGTACTGGCCAATTGAGTGGCCAAGGGCTTAGAAACCAAGAACAAAAACAAGGCGATGGTGGCGAAAGCCAACGGCTGAATGCTCCGTTTACGAGGCTCTTCTAACGCAATGGGAATGCCCAAAAGCATTAACAAGGGTAAGGCAAGTGGCGTGGCAACGCGATCCCACAAGTGATTGTCAACACTTCCAAGCGTATGCCATTGACGATACTGACGCAACACCCGTCGAGCGTTTAAAAGCACCTGAACCGTTTGCCCCTTCGGCTCTAGGCTCATCACTTCTAACAAGGGCTTAAGCGGCGCAAAAAGTTTCGCTTCAAGCAAGGGCTGGTAAATCACTTGAGACACTTGACCCCCCGCGTCAATGGTGACACGACGACTATTTTCAAGCGTGGCACTGGGTAAGTGGTTCAAGGTAAGACGCTCCGATTTTGTCCATCGGCACAGTTTAACAGAGTGGGTGGGATTTGCTTCACGACAGAACTCCAGCCAAAGTAAGTCCGACGCTTGATTGGGGCTGTACACATCGCCAATCAATAAAAGGTTGGGATGCGTATTTTGAACATCCGAATCGAGCGAAACCAAGGCACTAATTGGGGTTTTGGATCGAATTTGATACTGAATCAGTTTTTGTTTCAGCGTTGGAAAGCTCAAGGGCATAAGCACATTTTGAATAAACACCATCGCCCCCATCAGCAAAAATCCCACCCCGATAAAAGGGCGAATCACCCGATTCCACGGCACACCTAGGGCAAAAAACGACACCCACTCTAAATCTTGATTCAACCGGCGTACCAAAAATACGCTGGCCATTAAGCTGGCCATCGGTAGGGCTTGAATGAGAATGTCAGGCACTTGCAAGGCCAAAACAATCAGCCCTTCATGAAAGGGTAGATTACCATTTTGAATCGCCTGCACCACTTTGAAGAAGGCTTCAGGCGCCATCCAAATCAAGGTAAAAATTAGCACCGCCACGCAAACATTCCACAGCAAGGGACGAATTAAATAGTCTTCCACCTTTGAAACCAGCCGAAACATTAAATTGAAAATCCTTCGCCTAAGTAGCTTTTACGCACCAAATCACTTTGGGCCACTTCTTGGCTACTGCCATGAAACAGGACTTTACCGTCGAACATCACATAGGCACGGGAAACAATGTTTAACGTGGCTTGTGGGTTGTGGTCCGTAATAAGAATCCCTAAGCCCCGTTCTTGTAAGTGGGCAATAAGCTTCTGTAATTCTTCAATGGTTATAGGGTCAATACCGGTAAAGGGCTCGTCTAACAACAGGTACTTGGGGTTGGCGGCCAAAGCGCGGGCAATTTCAAGGCGACGGCGTTCCCCACCAGAAAGTTTAATGGCAGGCGCGTCTTTCAGACGTAAAATGCCAAATTCTTCTAACAAGGCATTACGACGTTCTTGACGTTCAAGCTCCGTGTAGGGTTGAAATTCAAGCACCAAGTCGAGATTTTCACCCACAGTTAAGCCCCTAAAAATGGACGATTCCTGCGGAAGGTACCCCAAGCCAAGGGAAGCTCTTTCATGAATGGGCAACTGTTCTACAGGCACATTGTCAATACGAATGGTGCCTTCATCCGGGCGAATAACCCCGACCACTGAATAAAAACTGGTCGTTTTTCCGGCTCCATTGGGCCCGAGTAAGCCGACCACTTCCCCAGGATTCACCGTAAAGCTAACATCATCCACCACGTTACGTTCGCCGTATGATTTTTTTAAATGTTCAGCCACTAGCATCATGTTTGATCTGCATCTCCCGTTTTAAATGGGCCCAAGTCGAAGTCTTTACTATTGTATTCGTCTTCTTCGGTGACGGTGTGCCCTTTTTTGGTGGCACGGGCTACGCCATTTTTTAGCGTCTTGCTGGAACGACTGGCTGTTGAGGCCTTTGGCTTTTGAATGAGCTTGGTTTTTACGTTACCGCGGGCGTCAAAGTGCCGAGGGTTCATGGTCACTTCAATAATATCAGCCGTGACTTGCCGAATCTGTCCTTCCTTGATGGTGGAGCGACCTGAAAAAACCGCCCGTTCCAGATCCATGTTCTTGCCTTTGCTCATGTAAAACACCGCTTTGGGGCCACGTGCCTTGTACGCTTCAAAATCTAAATCCACTGAACCACTTGCAATAAGCAATCCCTGTTGGCGATCAAACTGTTGGTAGGCCGCACGCAATAGAATAGGCTTAGGATTACCGGCCTGAATAACGCGGGTAAAGGCATTGCCTTCGGCCATAAAGATGTTTTGCTTAGGAACCAGAATAATTTGATGGGCGTAGACGTCGGCGTCTTTTTGGTGAAGCTTGGCCTCGCCTGTAAAGGTAATGCGTTCTGCGGAATTGTTGGCCCCTAAAACAAGCAAGGCTTGTGCAGCCGTGGCGTTGGCTTCGCTACTGGTGATGCGTACATCGCCTGAAGCCAACATTTGAGCACGTGATTTAAGGTACTGTTGCATGCTAGACTGAATACGAACGGGCGATTTTCCTTCTGGCGTAATGAAGGTGTCTACATTTCCACTCGCGGTAAAGGCTTCTTTTTTGAAGTCAAAAATCAAACCTTCACTATTGAGTGAATCCTTGCCTTTATTGACACTCACACCCCCTTCAAATTGAGCCACTGACGGTTGAGCATTAGCATCCATCAACACTTTACCACGGGGGGCTTTAATCGTTGTTTCGCCTGAACGAACAATGACGTTACCCTTAAAATAGCTAATGTTATTTTTTAAATCAACGGTCTGTTCATTGGCTTCAATCACCACAGCATTACCCATGGCTAAAAACTGTTCCGCCGCTTGTACGGGACGAGGTTCCAGCGGGGGCACCATGAACATGAAGCTAAAAAGGCCACAAACGCCAAGAAGACTGCTAATCCAAGCCTTCCACGATTTTGTTAAGTTCATAAACAGGGAGACCTCAAAGTAAACGTCATGACCCTGTTATTCTAGCACAGAAACAAAATAAAGCGAGAACTCGCCCTAATTCTCTGATTCTAGTAAGCGACGTGTTTCGGCGTCTAATTGCGAAACAAGGGCTTCTTTGGCTCGCGCCGCTTGGCTATGGCCCGATTGTTCGGCCAAGCTTAACCAGTGGTAAGCGTCCTTGACGTTACGAACCACCCCCCAGCCCTTCATGTACATTAAGCCGAGTTGATATTGAGATTCTGCATGCCCGGCTTGAGCAGCGTTGGTGAAGAGTTGAACGGCCTTGGTTTTGTCTCCGTTTGCGAAAGCGGTTTTGGCTTGCGAATAGGTGCTTTCAAGATTGATTTCATCTCTGGCGGAAGCGATTGTTTCTGGCAAGAAAAACAGGACGCCTAAAACACTAAAAAGAAGCGCAGTACCTAAAAACCACTGAATGGGATTGCTTTTTTTAGACATGAAAACAGACTCCTTCAAAACTCTCGTGATGTTGATTGGATCGCCTTGTTAGTTTAGACAATTTATGAACGCTTTGTCAAGACTTAGGCGAATGCGCTTGAAATCTTACAACAGGCGGGGGAATGGTGTACAAAAAACACCATGAAAGATATTCCGCAAAAATTAATCCTGAGTCTGCTGAAAATACAGACGCATGAGTTGACGTTGACGTTTATAATCAGGGCAATACCGTGCGACTAAAGCCCAAAAACGTTTACTGTGGTTGGCTTCCTGAAAATGAGCCAGTTCATGCAAAATGAGGTATCGAAAGGCTTCTGCTGGAATGGCTTGCCCCAAACAATAACGAGACACCGTCATCACCCCGATCCGTAAATTGACTTGAGCCAAGTGTGACACTTTTGAACGCCCTATTTTGACGTCCTTTAAAGGGGCTTGAAAGGTGCTTGCATTTAACTGGTGAACATAGGCCTTGAGTTCAGAAAGGGTTTGAATGGAAAGGCTTGGCGCACCATGGGCCAGATCTTCAGCGTGCAAGGATTCCATAGACAACCGATGCCGTTGCTGTTTAAAATGAACGTGCGAAAGTTTGATCACCAATTCATCAATGGCATGTTGTTTCAAGCGTTTGGACCAATGGGGCGGAAGGGTGATAACGGCCGTGTTTCCTAAAATACGCCCTGAAGCCCGCTTGGCTCGCGCGGATTCCTTGAGTGAAACCGGTAAGCCCGTATGAAGCACCAAGGCTTTAAGGGGGAATTCTTCCTGCTCTTTAGACGCGTGAAAGGAGGAAAGAACGGGTTGTAAAAACGACAGTAACGACTGTTGCATTCGCCTTATACCTCTACAATACTTCTACAGTCAAGGGGCATTAACCCCTGTTGTGGATGCTCCCGATGCCACGCGCGGGCTTTTTCAACGTCCTGCGTGATTTGGCGGGTCAGGGCCTCCACATTTTCAAAGCGAATTTCGTCTCTTAAACGCTGGTGAAAAACGACTTCGGCGGGTTGTTGCCACCAATTTTCATAGGCAAAGACTTCCAGCACGTGGGATTCTATCTTGACAGAAGAGCCTTCATTCACGGTGGGGGCAGTGCCTACGTTGGTGACACTTTTAAATACCTGCCCCGCCGTAATCGTATGGGTGATATACACACCATTTTTGGGAATAATTTTTTCCGCTTCAGTGGGTTGAATGTTGAGCGTAGGGAATCCAAGTGTTCGGCCTAATTGACGCCCTGCTTGGGTTTTGCCTAAAACGCGATAGGCCCTACCCAGTAAAAGGCTCGCTTCTTTTACATCGCCTTTGCCAAGAAGATGGCGAATCCAGGTGCTGGAAATGGCCAGCGTATTTGATTCTTCCGCCAAATGCGTAGGAGGCAAAGCTTCAACAACGCTGACGCCAATGCCTAAGCGTTCGGCATTTTCAAGCAACCAATCGGCATTGCCTTGACGCTGAAAGCCAAAATGAAAGTCATAGCCCACCACCACATGCACCGCACCGAGTTGCGCTTTCATAAAGTCTGTTATAAAGGCGGTGGCACTCATACGTCGAAAGGTTTCATTAAAGGGGGGCATGACCAATACATCAAGACCAAACCCACGACACAAGGCCATTTTTTCTTCCACACTGGCGAGTAAATAGGGCGCATGGGTTTTTTTAAGGTAGGCTTTAGGATGTGTTGAAAAACTAAAGACGCCTGCCCACGTGCCTAAGCGATGCGCTTCTTCTAACGTGCGCGAAAAGACGGCTTGATGCCCCAAATGCACGCCGTCAAATACGCCAAGGGCATATACGCCCCCTTGCGATTTTAGGGCTTCTGGTAGGAAAATGGTTGCATCTAAACAAGTGAATGCAGGGGTTGACATTATAGAGGTTCCGCCACGAACTTGGTCAATCCATCCGCTTCTAAGCCCAAGGCATCCACGACGGCGACTGCCAGTGATTGAATCACCAGAAGCAGTAAGACATCATCGGGCAAGGTAGTTTCCACCGCCAAATCAACCACATGGCCCAGTTCACCCAAGGCCTTGGGCAATGGAGGTGTGGATGCGGATCGGATCCATAATTGCTTGAGCCGTGACGCGTGCGTAGCATCTACATGTTGAAGATGAAAGAACGCATCGGCGTAAAAGGCGGGGGCGTTGTCCACCGGTGGGACGTAAACCAATAACGCCCAAGCCGATTGCTTACGGTGTAAAATCGAACGTGGCCCATGCTTAAAGCCTTCATGGTGATACGTCAAGACAGGCCGACTGAGTGTTTCCGTCCATTTTAAATGAACTTCATTTAAAACGGGCATCACGGTTTCAGCGCCAATAACAGCAATTGCGGTGTCTCGATCAGACTTTAATAAATCCACCGCCGCTTGCCACGCCGAATGTTCAGGCAACAGGCTTAACACACGCCGTATTTCAGGCGCCAGCTCCCCCAGTTCATGGGCAAAGGCATCTTCTTGTTTCAGTGATTGCTTGGCCATGGCTTTTAGCGTAAAACTGGTGGCCATAAATGTTTTGGTTGCGGCAATCGCCTCTTCTTTTCCTGCGTGAAGAAAATACGGCGTCAAGCCTTGCCAAGCCTCTTCATCCAGCGATTCAGGGGAAGCATTCGTCAGTAGCAGCCCTTCTAAGTGGCCCCAAGTGGCCTTGGCTTTTTCAATCGAACGCAGTAAAGAAGCCGTTTTCCCGGATTGAGACACTGCAATGAGATAAGGCCTTAAAGCGTTTGTGTGGTGAAGTCTAGGTTGCCCTTCCGCAAGGTAAGCTTCTAGTTCCCACGGGTAAAAAAGCAAAACGCTGTGTTGAAGGTGCGCTTGAAGTAACGGCGTTAGTTGCCATTGGACTGCGTTATAGCTTGAGCCTTCGGCCACAAAAATCCACGGTTGTAGGGGATTGAGTGGCAGTTTAGGCAGTTCAGCCAAGCGAGTGTTTAAGTCTTCTAGCACATGGGCTTGAGCCCTCACATCATGCGCATCAATGAGCTTAGGGGGCGTCATTGGCGTCCCCTTGAGGCTCCGCTTGAGTCGATTCAGCAGGTGTAAAGGGTGAACGCAAGTGCTTTAAGTAAATAAAACTACTGGTAATTAAGCCCATGCCCACCGCGATGTTGACGATTCCACGAATGAGCAAACTAACATCAAACACAGTCAAGCTTAAGCTAATCAATAGCATCACGCCAATCACAATCCAGCTTCGCAGGGGGTAGACATGGATGGCTTTTTGGGGTTCGCTTAAGGCTTCTAGGCGAATAATGTTGCGAATGGAAGACTTGTTTAGGATGAACTTGCCTTTTAACATGCCCAGTAACAACGCCCCAAACACACAATACACCAGGACGCTAAAGGGTTGTTCGACTTGTATTAAAAAGTCGATGCCCCGCTTACTGAGGATGATTCCTCCGCTCATCCAAATGGCAAAGGCGAGACGCATCAGGGCGTAGCGGTCGAGTTTAAAGGGAATAATCGCGAGGATAACGGGGATTAACACCATAATAGAAAGGCGTGTGAGGGTTTGAGTGTCGAGCAACATGGCAGGCGTCTCCTTTTATTGTGGAACTGTTGTTATTATTCCATAAAAACAAAAATCGGACTATGTGGATTGAACAATCCGTTCCAATTCCTTTAGTTTTTAAAACACGTGGATTCTCACAAGTTGTAACAAGCGTTCAACTGCACCCCGCCCGCGGTCGAAGCTCCTTCATAAAAGGAGATACGCGCATGGTGAACTTCAACAACGGGTTTCGCATTCAATTGGGCCCTCTGACGGGGCTGGACAACGACTTCAACCAAGCCGTTTCAAAAATCAATCCCGCCCTTCCCAAATGGCAACAAGACATTGCCGTTTATAACGCCGCCGCCTTAGATATGAGCAACAGCACCCTGAGCTATAGTTCGTTTTATGATCCCAAGCGCTTGCACAAAGTCATGGGCAAAGTGGTTGACAACATGAGTTCGAGCTTTGCCCCCGGTTTAATGGAACAAATCTTCCCCAGTAAATTGTTTAACCCTGCGACCAACAGCAGTTTTGATTTTCTCAGCGTCCCCATGGATACCTTTTACAACATACTCAACAACCCAACCTACGGTCAAGACGTCAAAGTCCCCGTGCAACTCGAACAAAACCCCAACACGGGCGTCGCCTTTCCTAGCCTACCCACCGTAGGCGCTGAAGCGCTCCACTTTGCGGCCATCGGTAATTTAGCGCCCTTTTATACCCCAGCCAACCCTTTTCAGCCGTATTCTAGCCTGTTTTACGGTGCGGGTCAGCCAACCCTTGCGCAATTTCCGCTGAATCCGGGCTTACCTAATCGTGGGGGGTTCATTGTAACCCAACCTTATAATGAACGCCTGCGAGAACAAAACTTTTTTAAAGGTTTTGGGGTGTATCCGCCTTTGAGACAAAATCCGTTCCCTTTTCCGCCCTTGCCTTTAAAATACCAAACGTCTCGAAACAAGGGATAACTCTTCTGAGATGAGTTGCATTAAACCGCTATGTTTGACTTATAATAAAAGGGCATGCACGCAAACTCACAAGGATGCCCTCTATGTCGACCTGCTCCCCCAGTTCTGCCCCGCTCACCGAAAAAGCCATTGCCGTGGCAAGCGAAAAACTCGCTGAAATTAAGGCGCTTTATCATCAACCGTTTTTAACCTTGCTCTACCAAGCGGGGCAAGTGCATCAAGCGAATCAACGGGTGGGGGAAGTGCAGTTGGCGACACTCGCCAACATTAAAAGTGGTAAATGCCCTGAAGACTGTAAGTACTGCCCACAATCCTCTCGATACAACACGGGGGTGGACACCTACGACTTGCCCAGTTTAGAAGAGATTCAATCCCAAGTTAGCCAAGCCAAAGCCAATGGGGCCAGTCGGTTTTGCATGGGGGCTGCATGGCGCACCCCCCCCAACGAAGAAGCCTTTGCCCACGTGTTAAACATGGTCAAAGCGGTTAAAGCCGAAGGCTTAGAAGCTTGCGTGACTTTGGGAATGATTGACGCCAAGCAAGCCGAACGTCTGAAAGAAGCGGGTTTAACCGCGTATAATCATAATTTAGACACGTCGCCTCACTATTATAAGGAAGTCATTACGACTCGTAGCTATGAAGACCGTCTGCAGACGCTACAAGCGGTGGGTCGTGCGGGGTTACAAGTGTGCTGTGGCGGGATTTTAGGCATGGGTGAAAGTGAAGATCAGCGCCTAGAACTACTCGCTGCCTTAATGGCTTTAGAGCATCCGCCTGAATCAATTCCCATTAACTGCTTGGTTGCCGTAGAAGGGACTCCGCTTGAACATCAGCCCCCTGTGGACCCATTAGAATTGGTGCGCTTAATTGCCACCACGCGTATTTTCTTTCCACACGCCAAGGTCAGGCTTTCAGCAGGGCGTTTAACGTTAAGTGATGAAGCGCAAGCCTTGTGCTTTTTGGCAGGGGCGAACTCCATTTTTAGTGGAGAAACACTGTTGACAACACCGAACCCCCAAGCCAGTCGGGATGCTCAACTGTTTGCCAAGCTTAAGCTCGTAGCAGTATAAGTAAGAAAAGACGGCTGTCTGCTTTAATCCGTCCCATCAATTCAGAAATGGAACAAGCGTTCATAGACTTTTCTTTCGCAATTTGTTACAATGCAGGCAAATGCTATGTAATATAAAAAGGAGCGTCGTTAACATGGAAGAGTTTAACATTATTAATTTAATCGTACAGGTCGTGATTGGCTTAACCGCCTTACGCATTTTGTTTAGCTGGGTACGCATTTTTAACGAATACGAACGTGGCGTCGTCTTTCGTTTGGGGAAGGTAAAAGCTCGTGCCTTAGGGCCTGGAATCGGGATTGTGGTTCCCTTGCTTGACAAAATGGTAAAAGTGGACATGCGCACGGTGACGCTGGATGTTGCTCCGCAAGACGTGATTACGAAGGACAACATCACTGCGCGGGTTTCTGCTGTGGTGTACTATCGTGTGGCGGATCCTGTTAAGGCCGTTGTTTCGATTGAAAACTATGCGTATGCCACCAGTCAATCCGCACAAAGTATATTGCGTTCAATCATCGGCCAGTTTGAATTAGACAGCGTGCTTTCTAACCGTAAAGCCATTTCTGAACAGCTTGAAGTGATTATTGATGATCAAACAGAACCGTGGGGAATAAAAGTCATTAACGTGGATATTAAGGATGTTGAGCTGCCTGCGGATATGCAACGCGCCATTGCGCGACAAGCGGAAGCCGAGCGTGAGCGTCGAGCCAAAATCATTGGGGCAGACGCTGAATTTCAAGCCGCTGAAAAGCTCTGTCAAGCCGCTCAATTGATGGAACGCTACCCCATGGCGTTGCAAATGCGTTACTTGCAAACGCTGGCTGAAATTAGCACAGAAAACTCCAGTACGGTTGTATTCCCTGTGCCTATAGACATTCTTTCCGCCTTTAAGGATTTTGCCGTCAGTCACACGGCGAAGGCTTCTTTGTTACCCGTGATTCAATCTGCCCCGTTACAGCCCCAAGCGGACAGCCACGAATTTTAAGCTGTTATAGTGTTCGATAGATAGTAGATACTTTTAAATAACAATGCCCCCTTGTTTATTTGGAAGGTGGCATTGTTATTTAAAATGAAAAACGCGCCCCGTAGGACTTGAACCCACGACATTCGGCTTTGGAGACCGACGTTCTACCAACTGAACTAGGGACGCATTTTAGAATAATAAAGCGTTACTTTGTTTCTTTATGCAAGGTGTGAGAACGACATTTGGGGCAGAACTTATTCATTTCCAAGCGTTCACGATGCACCTGCTGATTTTTAACGGTTTGATAGTTTCGTTCTTGGCAATCATTACAGGCAAGGGTAATTTTGCGTTTTACTTTTAAGCCCATTGGTGCAAGACTCCAGAATTAAAGCGGTACAAATCAGAAGGTGTTTATAGTATCACTTAAAAACACGCCAGCGTCAACCCATTTTCAATCAAGGCTACAGTCCCTAGTGATTCATAAGCGGGTGAACGTTTGTAAATCAGGGAAAAGCAAGAAAAGAAAAATACTCCCAAGGGGATTCGAACCGCCTTGTTTAGACTTTGTCATAATTCTATATTGTTTGATAGTAATTGATATTACTGAATTTATGACATCATAGCACGCTTGAACGTTTGATGTAATTCGACTGTTTTTGATGCTTTTCGATGCCAAGTGTCCCCAAAACGTCCCCTAAAAATAGGGGGCGTGTTCATGCTCATTTTAGAGCGATTCTATAAAGCCATCCGTCTATTTTGACGGGATGCTTTGATCGTTAAAATCAAAAGCTCCCCCATTGCGATTGCGAAAGTTGCGAAACCTGCGAAAGTGGAATCCGTCTTATCGTTTAATCAGATACTTTATTATTAAACTTTAATGTGTTATCATTTAACAAGTAAAACACTTATTAAAGGATAATTTTATGCCCCCTTCAAAGCCTTCACAATACGGCACATACATTCAAAGCACTGCTTCAGGAGAACTCGTCAACGCCTTCATGCCTGCGGACTTGCCCTTAAGCCCACCCCTCGATCTAAGCTCGCTGGAACCACTGCTTGAAAAAGCCTCCCGCAAGCTAGGAGAGCTAAACGGCATGGCATCGCTATTGCCGAATGTGAACCTGTTTTTGTACCACTACATAAGGCAAGAAGCCTTGCTATCGTCTCAAATTGAAGGAACGCAATCGTCTTACCACGACCTCATGCTCCACGAAGCCCTAGAAGCTCCAAGCGTGCCACTGGAAGACATTGAAGAGGTGTCGACCTATATTAACGCCATTCATCATGGCATCGCACGCTTGCAAAAGGACGACTTCCCACTTTCCTTAAGATTGATCCGTGAAGTGCATGAAAAACTACTCCACAACACCCGAGGCATGCACAAACAAGCAGGTCACTTTCGCCAGTCTCAAAACTGGATAGGCGGTAGTCGCCCGAGTAACGCCCTTTTCGTTCCTCCTCCTCCTGAAAAGTTGGCGGATCTCTTGAAGAACCTCGAAGCCTTCATCCACGAAGAGCAAAGTAAGTTGCCCCACTTGGTGAAGGTCGCCATGCTACACTTGCAATTTGAGACCATTCACCCCTTTTTAGATGGCAACGGTCGGGCAGGGCGTTTATTGATAACACTTTATTTAATTGATAAAGGCATGCTCGATGCCCCTATTTTGTATTTGAGCCTTTACCTTAAAACGCATCGACACACCTATTACCGCTTGCTTCAAGACGTTCGTCTTGCGGATGGCTGGCTTGAATGGATACGCTTTTTTCTGCAAGGCGTGATAGACACTTGCGATTCGGCAATGGCTCAAACCAAAGCCCTTAACACCTTAATTAGTTCAGATGAAGCAAAGCTTGCGAGTCAAGGCAGGCAAAAAGAAACCTTGTTAAGTGTGTTTCACTTCCTTTTGAATAAACCTGTTTTGTCGATTCCTTATGCGTCGGAACAATTAGGGCTTTCACAACCGACGGTGACGAAAGCATTTCAAACGCTTGAAACGTTAGGTATTGTGCAAGAAGAAAGCGGTAAACAACGAGGCAAGCTTTATGCGTATTCGGCGTATCTTGACGTGTTGAGTAAGCATCAAATC
The DNA here is from genome assembly GCA_044358835.1 of Vampirovibrionales bacterium. Lineage (GTDB taxonomy): Bacteria > Cyanobacteriota > Vampirovibrionia > Vampirovibrionales > JAJTHC01 > JAJTHC01. Next base: position 81,111 of record JBIKNF010000002.1, read on the forward strand.
TAAAAACGTTTTAAGTTTTACCCAAAACATCTGATTGACGCATGCGTGAATGTTGCCAACATGCGGTTTTCACTATATTTTCAAATTGTTTTTACCCCGCCCCTCCCCCCTTTGGAGAAAATTAGAAAAGGGGGATAGGTACGTCTATTTAATAAACGGTTTTTTAAATTGCCACGCTTGCGATTGCGAAACCTGCGAAAGTTGCGAAAGTTTACAATTCTAAACTTGACGCAAGACTGCCTTACATTGATTCAAAAGCTCCCGCACTTCTTGACGTTCGGCAATCGCTTCTTTCGTATGCAAGCCCGCCTTAAGATTCGCCTGTCGTTGAGCCAACTTGCCTTCGGACGTTTTCGCCCCTGTCGACTTTCCCCCGTGAAAGCGACACCGACCGTTCTTCATCGCTGGTTGTGAGCATGGCAAGCCTGAACGCTTACTAGTGGCTCCACAAGGCTTGAAAAAGTGAAGTTTTGGGACATGGGGTAGGACTTCCATTTTTTACGTCCCTTGCGTCACGACCGCTTGCCCACCGTCATTCACATTCACTTGTTGCAAGAAGGTATTGCCCGACTTGCCTCGTAGTTTGGCAAGTGCTTCGGCTTGTTTGGCAAAGGCACCGCTTAACTTTAAAATACAATTGGTGAAGACTTTAAAACCGCTATGAAAGGTTTGATCTTTCAAACGTCCACTCATCATAAAGGTTTGTTCTTGAAGCATGAGCATATTTAAGGCAAGCAAGGCTTCGGTGCTGGATTGTGCCTGTATATCGTGGAGGTATTGCACCACCATGTTCGGATCCATTTCGATTGAGGCACTAGGAAACGTGTTCATATACTGGTGAAGCCAGTGCATGGCAAGGGTGGGGCTTGTGGTGCCAAACAACGTGGCTAGTTCGTGAATGTTTTCGTCGTTGCTAAGCATCCACTGGTTTTCGTCGTTGCGTTTAAATATCGGATGTGTTGCCAGTGCCTTCATGCCATGCCCTCCTTGTTGGTTACGCCTATTATAGCATGTTGTGGTGTGCATTGAAAACGATTGAATATGTTTAGTTTAGAAAGTATTGTTGATGATTGGTAGACGGGAGAAAAAGGGGGTACTCCTTCTAGTTTATGCTTTGCAAAAAAAAATCGCCACAAAAAAATAGAAGGAGACTTCTCGTTTACGACACACACATTAGAAAGTAGCCACCAGAACACAAGTTGAACCTTTGTTTTATTTGGGATAAAATAATCAATACCTGTTATAAAAAACTAATAAAATTAGCCACCTAAAATCAGACAAGAAAGAAACATTAGACCATGACAAGCAACCAACAACGTGCAGAACTACACCGCCAAATTTGGCAGATTGCTAACGATGTGCGTGGAGCCGTTGACGGTTGGGACTTTAAACAATTTGTACTTGGCACACTGTTTTATCGCTTTATTAGCGAAAACTTTACCCTCTACATCGAAGCCGATGACGATAGCATCCAATATGCAGAACTACCTGATAGTGTTATTACGCCCGCCATTAAAGACGATGCTATTAAAACCAAGGGATACTTTATTTACCCTAGCCAGCTTTTTGTGAATGTGGCTAAAAATGCTCATAGTAATGAAACCCTAAACACGGATTTAGCCAAAATCTTTACCGCCATTGAAGCGTCTGCTCAGGGCTACCCCTCTGAGCATGACATCAAAGGGTTATTTGCCGATTTTGACACCACCAGCAACCGTCTTGGCAACACGGTAAAGGACAAAAACACACGTCTTTCCGCCGTACTTAAAGGGGTTTCTGCTTTACAGTTTGGTGATTTTCAGAACAACCAAATTGATCTATTTGGCGATGCCTATGAGTTTTTAATCTCGAATTATGCGGCTAATGCAGGTAAATCAGGCGGAGAGTTTTTCACCCCACAGCAAGTATCTAAACTGATTGCTCGGCTTGCTCTTCACGGACAAGACAAGGTGAATAAAATCTATGATCCTGCCTGCGGTTCAGGTTCTTTATTGTTGCAGGCGAAAAAACAATTCGATGCTCACATTGTAGAAGACGGCTTCTTTGGTCAAGAAATCAATCACACCACCTACAATCTAGCACGCATGAACATGTTTTTGCACAACATCAATTACGATAAATTCAATATCCAATTAGGCGACACGCTGATTGTCCCTAAATTTCAAGATGACAAACCCTTTGATGCCATTGTTTCCAATCCGCCCTATTCCGTTAAATGGATAGGGTCTGATGATCCCACCTTGATTAACGACGATCGCTTTGCTCCTGCGGGTGTGTTGGCTCCTAAATCAAAAGCTGATTTTGCTTTTGTACTTCATGCCCTAAGTTATCTTTCATCCAAAGGGAGGGCGGCTTTGGTTTGCTTCCCTGGTATTTTTTATCGAGGAGGGGCTGAGCAAAAAATACGCCAATATCTAGTAGATAATGGTTATGTGGAAACGATTATTTCACTTGCCCCCAACTTGTTTTATGGTACAAGCATTGCGGTTACTATTTTGGTACTTTCTAAAAAAAGTAATGCCGTTGTTCAGTTTATTGATGCCAGTGCTTTGTTTAAAAAGGAAACCAACAACAACGTTCTTACTGATAACGATGATCAAGATAATCTAGGACACATTCAACAAATAATGCAGGTTTTTGAAAGTAAGCAGGATGTTGAGCATTTTGCTAAAAACATACCGCACAAAGAAATTGCGGAGAAGGACTACAATCTTTCCGTTAGTAGCTATGTGGAAACTAAAGATACTCGTGAAGTGATTGATATTCACATCCTGAATCAAAAAATCGAGGGCATTGTGGCACGACAACGCGAACTTCGTACGAGTATTGATGCCATTGTAGCGGAACTGGAAGGAGCATAGCATGAAGCCAAACTTTCAATTTTTATTGTACACCTTGCCCGAAACCACTGTCACCGTGAATGCCGTGATTAAGGATGATACCATTTGGCTGACTCAAAAAGCCATGGCGGAACTGTTTGGTGTGCAAACCCCTGCCATTAACAAACATTTGAATAGTATTTTTAGTGAAGGGGAATTACAAGAATCTTCAACTGTTTCCATTTTGGAAATAGTTCAGCAAGAAGGTGAGCGTTTAGTTAAGCGACAACAGGCTTTCTACAATCTTGATGCCATTATTTCGGTGGGCTATCGAGTCAATTCACTCAAGGCAACCCATTTTAGAATATGGGCAACCCAAGTATTAAAAGAATACATGCAAAAAGGCTTTGTGCTGGATGATGAACGCTTAAAGCAGGGTAAAACCGCTTTTGGTAAGGATTATTTTAAAGAGTTGCTGGAACGTGTCCGTTCTATTCGCTCAAGCGAGCGTCGCATTTGGCAACAAATTACGGATATTTTTTCGGAATGTAGCATTGATTACGACAAAAATGCAGAACTCACCAAAGAGTTTTTCGCCATTATTCAAAACAAGTTTCATTATGCCATTACAGGGCAAACAGCGGCTGAAATTATTCACACGAAAGCCGACAAAACTCAAGAACACATGGGGTTGGTTACGTGGAAGAACTCCCCCGATGGACGCATTTTGAAATCAGATGTAACGGTCGCTAAAAACTACCTCGCTGAAAAAGAAATACGCCAGTTGGAGCGAACCGTAACGGGTTATTTTGATTATATTGAAGATTTGATTGAGCGAGAAAATACGTTTACCATGGAAAGTTTTATTGAAAGCGTAAATGCGTTTTTAGAATTTAGAAAATATGAAGTACTCGCTGATAAAAATAAAGGCAAAGTTTCTAAGAAACAAGCCCATGCAAAAGCCAAAGCTGAATACGATGTATTTAATAAAACCCAACGCATTGAATCGGATTTTGACCGTGTTATTAAACGATTTAAAAACAAAGACAACCCCACCCCCTAGGGACGGTGTATGGGCAGACCTGCCCCCCAACGCAAAGGATACCGCATGAGTACCACGACACCCCAAATAAAAGACCTGATCGCCCAACACTGCCCCAACGGCGTGGAGTGGAAATCGTTGGGAGATGTGGCTGAAATATATGGAGGTCTTACGGGAAAAAGTAAGGCTGACTTTGAAAACGGCAACGCAAAATATATTTCATACAAAAATATTTTTAAAAACATAGATATTGATGTAAATACTCTAGAGTTTGTCAAAACATCTGACTATGAAAATCAGCATCAAGTGAAATATGGAGACGTTTTGTTTACAGGGTCATCTGAAATTGCTGACGAAGCAGGCATGTCCTCGGCTGTAACCACAGGGTTCGATGAACCAGTTTATTTAAATAGTTTTTCATTTGGTGTCAGATTTAATAAAGACATAAAGCTAATTCCAGAGTTTTCAAAATTTTTGTTCCGTGGTAGTTTTATGCGAACTGAAATCGCAAAAACTGCCAATGGTGTAACTCGTTTTAATATATCCAAGGCTCTGTTTAGGAAACTCCAAATCCCCGTACCGCCGATAGAGGTGCAACGTGAAATTGTCCGTATTTTGGACAATTTCACAGAGCTAGAAGCAGAGCTAGAAGCAGAGCTAGAAGCAGAGCTAGAAGCACGGAAACAACAATACACCTTCTACCGCAACCAGCTCCTCACGTTTGAAGAAGGCTCCGTTGAGTGGAAGACTTTGGGGGATAACGATTACTTTGATGTTGGCTCAGGAGGAACACCCTCAAAATCTAAATCAGAGTATTGGCATGACGGAACTATTCCATGGCTTAAATCTGAATCATGCAATAATGAACCTGTTTATTTAGCTAATGATTACATCACCCCTCTAGGTCTACAAAAATCAAGTGCAAAGCTTTTAGAGAAAGAAACAACTTTAATTGCATTGGTTGGTGCTACTATTTTTAAAACTGCTTTTCTGGAATTTCAAGCTACAACTAATCAGAACATTGCCAGTATTAAATCCACAAATAATAATGTTATAAACGATAAATTTGTTTTTCACTATATTACGAATTTATACAATAAACTTAAATCAGAAATGCGAAATTATGGAATGCTCAATTTAACCACATTAAGACAATTTCAAATACCCATCCCACACATTGACGTACAAAACGAGATTGTCCGCATTCTCGACAAGTTTGATGCCTTGGTGAACGATCTTTCAAGCGGTTTGCCTGCCGAACTGCAAGCCCGCCGTCAACAATACGAATACTATCGCAACCAATTGCTCACCTTCCCCAAACTTGAAGAGGTGACATCGTAAAATGAGCAAGACACTCAAGGAAATAGCTCAACAACTGAGTACGCCTCAAGTTACCAAGAAAAAAACCAAGCAGATTCCAACTAAAGAAATTGAAGAGTCCAAGCCTGTCCCTAAAGTGCAGTTAATCTATGCTTTTAACGGTACGGGTAAAACACGCCTTTCACTTGAGTTAAAAAAATTGGTCTTCCCAAAATTTGATGATATGGAGGGGCTGTTTGATGATATGGAGGGATCGTTTGATGATGCGGGTGGCTCAACATTTAAGAAAATTTTGTATTACAATGCTTTTACAGAAGATTTATTCTATTGGGATAACGATTTAAAACATGATGCCGAACCAAAGCTAAAGATCCAGCCCAACAGCTTCACAGATCGGATTTTGAAAGAACTGAAAGAAGGAGGGCTAGATCAAAACATCATTGCAAATTTCCAAAGTTATGGAAATGATAAACTCACGCCAAAGTTTAATGAAGAATATAAAACTAAAAATAAAGACAATAAAGAAATCATTATTCCAGCCTATTCTGAGGTGACTTTTTCATTTCAGCGTGGGGATGATACAAGGTCGGGCAACATAAAAATATCTAAAGGTGAAGAAAGTCTCTTTATTTGGAGCCTTTTTTATACGCTACTGAAACACCTTAATGAGTTAGAACCTGATGAACGTGAAACCTCAGAATTTAATTTACTTGAATATGTGTTTATTGATGATCCTGTAAGTTCACTTGATGAAAATCACCTAATTGAACTCGCTGTTAGTTTGGCGGATTTGATTAAAAGAAGTGGGTCTAAAATAAAGTTTATCATCACAACCCACAACCCACTTTTTTATAATGTTTTGTACAATGAGTTCAGTCAGAAAACTGGTTACCTATTGAATGCTTTAGAAGACGGTACGTTTACCTTAATTGAAAAACAAGGGGACTCTAATCAAAGTTTTTCATATCATTTATACTTAAAACAAGTACTGGAAGAGGCAATTGAAAATAATCAGGTTCAAAAATATCACTTTACCCTTTTACGTAATCTTTACGAAAAAACGGCGACATTTCTAGGGTATCCAAGATGGTCGGAACTTTTACCCGATGACAAACGACTTTACTATAACCGTATTATTCAATTTACAAGCCATAGTACGCTATCAAACGAAGAAGTAGCAGAACCTACCCCGCAAGAAAAACAAACGGTAAAACTGTTGTTAAATCACTTATTGGAGAACTCTGTCTACAATTCAAAGGGAACACAAAATGCTTGAACAAACCACCCCGATCGCTCAATCAAACGAATTCATCGTACTCGATAAATACACCCCCACTTGGCAAGCAAGCGAACACTACCAAAGCGAAGCCAGCTTGGAAAATGAATTCATTGCGGACTTACAAAATCTAGGCTATGAATATGAACCTAAGATCAACACGCCTGAAGCCTTATTAGCCAATGTACGCACCCAACTGCAAGACCTAAACGCCGTTCAATTCACGGATGCGGAATGGCGTCGCTTTGTTAGCACGTATTTAGATAAACCGAGCGATGGCATTGTTGAGAAAACCCGAAAGATCCATGATGATTATATTCATGATTTTGTCTTTGATGATGGTCGTATTCAAAACATCTATCTGCTTGATAAAGCAAATAAGCTTCGTAATAAAAGGCAGGTGATCAAGCAACTTGAACAAACAGGCGTTTATAAGAATCGCTATGATGTAACCATTCTCATTAACGGCTTGCCACTGGTTCAGATTGAACTAAAAAGACGAGGCGTTGCGATTCGTGAAGCCTTCAACCAAATACATCGCTATAGTAAAGAAAGTTTTAACACCGAAAAGTCGCTTTATGCGTATCTGCAAGTGTTTGTCATTTCCAACGGCACGGATACTCGCTACTTTGCCAATACCACCAAGCGAGATAAAAATAGCTTTGATTTTACCATGCACTGGGCGAAGGCAGACAATACGCCTCTTAAAGATTTAAAAGATTTTACCGCTACTTTTTTTGAAAAAAACACGTTGCTTGATGTCCTATTAAAGTATTCGGTGTTTGATACTAGAGATACTCTATTGATTATGCGACCTTATCAGATTGCTGCTACCGAGCGTATTTTATGGAAGATTAAAAGCTCGTTTCAAGCAAAGCAATGGAGCAAAACGGAAAGCGGGGGCTATATTTGGCACACTACAGGCAGTGGCAAAACCCTCACTAGCTTTAAAGCCGCACGCTTAGCGACCGAAGTCCCTTTTATTGATAAAGTGTTTTTTGTGGTGGATCGTAAAGACTTAGATGACCAGACCATGATAGAATATAAGCGGTTTTCGCCTGATAGCGTTAATGGTTCTCAAAGCACGAAAGGACTAGAACGAAACTTAGAGAAAGATGATAATAAAATCATTGTTACCACCATTCAAAAACTAAACAACCTAATAAAAAGCAATGAAACGCTTGCTATTTATAACAAACAAGTGGTCTTTATTTTTGACGAATGCCACCGTAGTCAATTTGGCGAAGCTCAAAAAAACTTAAAGAAAAAGTTTAAACACTTTTATCAGTTTGGTTTTACGGGGACACCTATTTTTCCTCAAAACGCTTCAGGTGCTGAAACAACTGCCAGCGTATTTGGTAGCCAGCTTCACGCCTATGTGATTACCGATGCCATTCGTGATGAAAAAGTGCTTAAGTTTAAGGTGGATTATAACGACGTTCGACCACATTTTAGAACATTTGAAACTGAGAAGGATGAAGCCAAGCTTAGTGCTTCAGAAAATAAACAAGCTCTACTCCATCCTGAACGCATACGAGAAATAAGCCAATATATTTTAAACAATTTTCGGCTTAAAACGCATCGCCTTCAAGGCTCTGACAAAGGGTTTAATGCGATGTTTGCCGTTAGCAGTGTAGACGCTGCAAAATTGTATTACGAGGCACTAAAGACCTTACAAGCTGGGTGTGAAAAACCCTTAAATATTGCCACCATTTTCTCGTTTGCCTCTAACGAAGAACAAGACCCTGCGGGTACTATTGCAGACGAAAGTTTTGAGGTTTCCGCCTTAAATAGCACGGCGAAAGAGTTTTTAGGTGTTGCCATTCAAGACTACAACAAATCATTTAAAACAAATTATAGCTTAGAAAGTAAGAGTTTTGAAGATTATTATAAAAACTTAGCCAAACGGGTAAAATCTCAGGAAGTGGATTTACTCATTGTGGTGGGAATGTTTCTTACAGGGTTTGATGCCCCCAAGCTCAACACCTTGTTTATCGATAAAAACGTGCGTTACCATGGGTTGATACAAGCTTATTCCCGCACTAATCGTATTTACGATGCCACTAAGACATTTGGTAATATCGTTTCTTTCCGTGATTTAGAGCAAGCCACAATTGATGCGATTACCGTGTTTGGCACTCAAAATACGAAAAGCGTTGTACTTGAAAAAAGCTATAAAGAATACATGGAAGGCTATCAGGATACCGTTACAGGCGAAAGTCGTCGTGGTTTTATAGAAGTAGTTTCTGAACTAGAAGTCCGCTTCCCTGATCCTACAACCATTTCTAAAGAATCAGATAAAAAAGAGTTTGTCAAACTCTTTGGGGATTACTTACGAGCAGAAAACATACTACAAAACTACGATGAGTTTACGAGTCTAAAATACTTGCAAAAACTGGATATAAATGATACTCAAGCCGTGGAAACATTTAAAGCCACACATCAGTTAAGCGATGCCGATTTTGCATTACTTGCAGAGATTAAGTTGCCTTCTGAGCGTGTAATTCAAGATTATCGATCCACGTACAATGATATTCGTGATTGGCTTCGGAAGGAACAACAAGCCAACAATGCAGAAAAAGACACCTTAGATTGGGATGATATTGTTCTTGAGGTCGAATTACTGAAATCACAAGAAATCAACTTGGATTATATTTTAGAACAAATTTTTGAAAGCAACAATAAGATAAAAGATAAAACGACGCTCGTTGAGGATGTTCGTCGGATGATTCGCTCTAGCCTAGGGCATCGTGCTAAGGAAGGGTTGTTGGTGGAGTTTATCAACCTAACAAACCTAGATAGCATGAATAATATAGCGAGTATTATTGAAGCCTTTTTTACTTTTGCTTATCAAGAACGGCAACGTGAAGCTCATGCGTTGATTGAATCCGAAAAATTAAACGAAGAAGCCGCAAAACGGTATATTAGTACCTCCCTAAAACGAGAATTCGCTAGTGATAATGGTACCGAACTAAACGAGATTTTACCTAAAATGAGTCCGCTTAATCCTGAGTATTTAAAAAAGAAACAAAGCGTCTTTCAGAAAATAGAGGCTTTTGTTGATAAGTTTAAAGGTATTCGTAAAGAAGGGTTATGAAGCCAAGCACCATTTTGAAGCCTTAGCCCCTCACCTTAAACGCTTCTTGCCGTGTATGCCCCTTGATCGACGTGGGTTCATCGAGCGGTGCTAGCCAGCCATAGTCGACCAGCACATCAAAGGCGGTGTTCAGTTTGGCTTTATTTCGGAGTTCATTCGGCACCTTGTTTTGAATGCACGCCTTCGACACAGTGGGTTCATCCCATTTATCATCTAGCCATGCCTTTAATTTCTTCGCAAGCCGTATACCCTCATCATCGGGGTGTGATTCGTTCAATCGTAAGGCTTCGGCTAAATAATACCGAGCCAACATAATCCCCGCTTTTACTGCATTTTCTTTCAATTCGGTGGCTTGCGTATTCTGAATGAAGGTTAAAACGCCCGCAATCCGTGTGGCGTGTTCGGGGATCTTATTCGCAAAGCCCGAAATGTGTCGTAAATCGCCATGTTCACCTAACTGTGCTTCAATTTCATCATGCAAAGCAACCAACAAGGCTTCTGCTTCGGGTGTGAGCTTTAAAACACGTGGCTTAAGTTCATTCGCATGATTCATATCCGTGGGGGGTGGCGTGTTCAAAATAGCGAGCAAGTGCCTGTGATACTTTTGTAAATTATCATCCGATTCTTGTGAGGCTTGCTTAAATCTTCGATGCCCCATTGTCGAGGTGGGGTGAATCACGAGCATTCGAGCCAACAAGCCTTGTTGTTGATAGAGTTTGTTTTCAAGCAAGCCGTCCGCCACGATCGGTTGCATCATTAGGTGCAATGCAAGGCGTTTACCTGAAATGATGTGATTCCCCTCCACCGCACGGATACGCTTGAAAGTGTCGCCATCCCAGCACTTGCTTAAGCCTGTGATCGTGCCTGTTTGGTTGTCGTCTTTCATGGAATGCCCGCCTAAGGGTAATGATAAAAGTGTTTCTTGTGTCGTGTTTTCGCAACGTAGTTTAAGTTTGGTGTATTGGGTGTGCCTAAAAGAAATACAACATCCGCTTCAAGTCCTTTTACGCTGTGAATGGTGCTAACAATAATTTTTTTCTGAAAATTGTTTATCGGTATCTCATCTAAATGCTCGTGTGCATCGAAAAAAGAGTTTAGACCACTAACTTGTGTAGAGTTTTCTTTCAGGTAGCTCATCCAGTCTGCTTCTTTGAAATCTTTAAAAGTTCGAGCTTTCAGTAATGATGCAAAATAGCGAGAACAAAACAAGGTAAAAGAAACATCCGCTTTTAATTCTTTTCTAAACGTGTGAAGTAGTGAAGGGAGCTTTTCTAATTTGTTTGTTTGCTTCAAGTATAAACTTTCAATCAGGGCTTGGGGGAGTGAGAGTTGTCCTTTTGCATCAGAATGGGTAATGAAAAAAGGATACCTTAGTTTTACTTTCTCAATTTTGCATTTTGGGGTACATAGAATGAAAAAACTTTCAAATAGAGAGTCTTGATATAAAATCTCAAACTTTTCAAATAATTGCTCTTCTGATTCAAAGGTTTCTTCTGTTTGAATAACCCTATCAATGCTATTAGAGTCGTATTGTGCATAATTGATGCTTAAATTACGAAAGGTTTCACTTAATGGATATTTACAATGTACAGGAGAGAGGTCTAAAGAATCCCCTTTGTAAATGCTTTGATTAGCGTTACCTACAAACATGAGATCTTGATTGGTTTTACTCATTTTACAAACAAATTTTATTTTGGGATTGCCTTTTTTAATGTCTTGCACTTCGTCAACCAGCATATACGGGTAACGCTTGGCGATAAGCCTTAAATACGTTTCGGGCATATTACTTAAAATGGTATTAAAAACTTTTTCAGCTTTAGAGTATTCCGTGTCAAATTTTTGGGCGTCTTCTATTTGGTTTTGTGTTCCTAAATCACAGACCATTTTAAATAAAAAAGCATCCAAGGTAGAGATGCTTACATACTGTTGATATTCTTCACCTAGCTTTAACAGGTCTCTTCGGTTTGCATTGGTAAGGGCATTGGTAAAGGTTACAAATAGAATTTTTTGTGTTGAATCAAGTTTATTGTTATCCACCAACCACTTTATCCGATGAAGAAGCGTAAAAGTTTTACCTGTGCCTGGTCCAGCTTCGACATGGATATACTTATGTTCGGATTCGATAATCGCTTTTTGCTCTTCTGTGGGTTCTTTAGTCATTTTCAATAAGCTCTTTTATCTTATTTACAGCATTTTGAATATAATCAGGAATAGTGTATTCCGAGGGGCATTTCTGTATTTCATACGCTAATTCTTGAGCAAGCGAACCTTTTGTGAAAGGATTTTTGGTATTGTTATTACGAGGCTTATACTTTGAAATAGTTTCCCATGTTTTTTTAAACTTTGTATAGTCTCTTAAGTTTGATAGATGTTTTTCAATAGTCTTAGGTGACTTGTATAGATTATTTAGTTTTTCAGTATAGAAATCCATGAATGCTTGAATAGACAACAAATCATACTCCAAAGTAATCTTATTGTAAAAAATTAAATCTTTTGTAGACTCTGTATAATGGCTCTGGAGATAAGGATTTCTTGTTTCATTTCCCACAAAGTCTCCATCTGTAATGATAACCCAAGGGATTGAAAAAGCGTCTAAAAACTTCGTGTACAAGTCAAAATGAGTTCCTTCAATGGAACAAATGGAGATTCCGAACCTGTCTAATTCAGGAAACCATGCTTGAAGTAATAATTTTTCTGCAATACCTTCCACCAAAACAACACCCGAAGCAAACAACATTTCTGCACGAGTGACTTGTAAATAACTTTGTAATTTAAAAAGGTCTTTTTCATCGAAAGTGCCTTTTTGAATCTGTTTGGCTTGACTTATTCCGTCATGATTTCTTTTCAACATTACGATGTTTTGAATTGGTACAATTGAAACCAAGTGAGGCGAATGAGTTGAAATAATTGTAGAAAATAAGGGATCCTTACTGTATTCCTGTAATTGTGTGAATACCTGCCGTTGTAATTGGGGATGTAGGTGAGCTTCAGGTTCTTCAATGGCAAGCCAAGTAAATGGCGGCTGAGTTTCTTTTTTTTGGTGGCGGCGTGGTTTCCGAAAATCATTTTCTGTAAAGCTCAGGGCTTTTAAGGCTAAAAATAAAGCATTATTTGTACCCAAGCTTGCTTCTTCAAGTGTAAATTGCTTGTCTCCAAAAATGAGTTTTAATTCTTTCAACATTTTAGAAAAATCTAGTGGTTGGGCTTGAAACTTATAATCTAACGAATGACGTTCACCTGTTAAGTCTTTTGTCTTTTTTACAACCTCATTCTTAATATCATCCAAACCTTCTGTAGCTTCTATTATTTGATTTAAATTTTCTGTAGCCACTTGAAAATCAGTAGGTTCATTGGATAATTTTTCAAGAGCATAACGTAAAGGAGAACGGAGCTTGTTGTTTAATTCTGCTTCAACATCTCTCAAAGCATCTAAAAATCCAAGTTGAAAGCCTTCTCTAAAGTTAGACGACAAACGAGATTTCCATTCATCTGTATTTTGTTTCCCAAGAGTGTAACCTTGATCTTCATCCAGTTTTGCATGAAATGTAATTTTACCAATTAAGGTATTGTCTTTAGTTTCTTTATAGCATTCAAGTAATAAAGCAGATAGAGAGTGATCTAAATCACAAGCAATTTCAATAGAGATTGAGATTGCTTGTCTTGAATCGTAAAAATCATTTTCTCTTATTTCTAGTTCGTCTTGCGTTAGGGTTTCATCTAAAATCAAACGTAAAGCATGAATAATGTTAGACTTACCTGATTGTGTTTCCCCAACAAGCACAATTGGACTTTTTTCTGTAAAATCAATCTCTATTTTTTCAAAATTACGAAAGTTTTTAATAAGTATGTTGGAAATATACATTGGCTAGCTATTCTCCCAAAACAAAGAAAAATACTCCCAAGGGGATTCGAACCCCTGCCGCATCCGTGAAAGGGATGTGTCCTAGGCCTCTAGACGATGGGAGCATTTAATTGTCTTTCGTCAAAGCACGCGAGGACTTCAACGTTTACATCATCATATAAACAAAACACGCCGTCAACCCCCCGCCCCGGCTTTTATAAATGCCCTGCACGCACAAAAAATTGCGCTGGCGGTTTTATGCTCCTGTGTGTTATTATCTTTTCCTAAGCAAAAAGGTTTACCTTCCTCCATGAGTCCTCTTTCACTTTCTGATCAACCCCTTGCTTCTGTGGGAAACCCTTCTTCTCAAGTTTTACAATCCCACACCACAGCCACACCACAACGCACGGGCTTCGATGCCATACGTAATTCAGCCTATTTAATGGCAGACAGTTACACGCCTTTTAATGATTACTTGCAGGAACAGACCCTTGTAAGAAAGCAAGAAAAACCCAGAAGAATTAGCTGGTGGCAACGCTTACTCATTGGAGCGGCGGGCTTAACCGCTGGCATCATTGGGGTGCAATGCCTTTCAACTCAACTTGTTAAAAGTCAGATTGTTCAAAAGGCCTTAACGCATGACAGTAGATGGGTGAGATGGCCCGCTCATATTGTTGGGATCTTCGCACAAATGTCGGTATTAGAATTGATTAGTGTGGGCGTTGAAGGTCTTTTGACTCTTTTAATGCTCTAATAAGCGCTTACGTCGTAAAGCGGATGAACTTACGCTTGCCGGCTTGTAGCACCACCGATTCCCCCGCGCTGAGTACAAGCGTGGCGTCTGGGTCACTAATTTTTTCAACCCCGTTGATTTTCACGCCTCCGCCTTGCACCAGGCGCTTGGCATCGCTTTTGGAAGTCGCCAGTTCAAAATGAGCCAGCAAATCAATAATGGCATAGGTTTGGCCTGCCACGAGCGTGGCTTCAGCCATTTCAGTCGGTAATTCTTTATTGCGAAAACGATTCACAAAGGCTTGTTCTGACGCTTCAGCCTGTTGGGCATCATAAAATTGCGCGACGATGTATTTGGCCATCCCTGCCTTGATGTCTCGCGGGTTGACGCCGTGCTTGGCAGGTTCTGCTAGAATCGTGGCGTGTTGTTGCAGTTGTTCAGGCGGTAAAATGCTTAACAAGGTTTCATAACGCAGAATCATGTCATCGGGAATGGACATGAGTTTACCAAACATCTCTTCAGGAGCATCGGTGAAATTAATGCAATGTTCGGGGTAGGATTTCGACATTTTTATTTTGCCATCCGTCCCTTCTAACAGAGGCAAGAGCAAGACCATTTGCGGATTGAGCTTGCGGACGTCTTGCCCATGAAGCTTGGCGTAGGCCAACTGCATTTCACGCCCTAGTAGGTTGTTGAAACGTTGATCCGTCCCACCGAGTTCGAGATCGGCTTTCACCATGACCGAATCATAAGCTTGCATTAGGGGGTATAAAAATTCATGAAGGGCAATGGACGTATTTTCCGTATACCGTTTATGAAAATCTTCACGGGTTAGAATTTGGGCCATCGTGACTTGCGCCATCAGTTGCAGGAGTTCAGACAAGCCCATGGCGTTGAAAAAGCTACTGTTTCGCACAATTTCAACCGTTTCAAGCTTAATGACTTTGCCCGCTTGTTCTAGGTAAGTTTGAGCGTTGACTTGCACTTCTTCTTCGGTTAAGGGTGGACGCGTCTTATTTCGACCAGATGGATCCCCCACCATGGCGGTGGCATCGCCGATGATCATCACGGCTTGATGCCCTAAATCTTGAAACATGCGCAGTTTTTTTAGCACCACAGCATGCCCCAAGTGTAAGTCCGGCCGTGTGGGATCCAGCCCCAACTTGATGCGCAGTGGCACGCCCGTTTCAATGGCAGTTTGTAAGCGTAGGGCCAATTGTTCTACATGAGTAGGAAGGAGTTCGGCTCCTTGAACCAGAAATTTGGCTTGAGCCAAAAATTCAGGATGTAACGTAGGTTGAATCGTGGATTCAGTCATGGTGGGGCGCCCTTTTGCGTGGAATAAGACTATTTCTTTCATTATAATCGAAATAATGCGCCTAGCACAATAAAAGCTTTAGGGTGTTTTATGGAAGTACAGTTTCTTTAACGCGATGGAATAGTTTGATGACCACTTCTCTGTCCTCTTCTTTACTGGCCCAGCACATACAACAACAATTCAGGACCAAAAACGTGAAGGCTTCCCAGCCTGCTTCGGCTAGCCCCACCCCTGCCGAAAATACGACGGTGGCGAAACCGATTCAGGTGGAAATTGTACCGTCTAATCGAAAGCCCAAAACGGATTGGAAGTCTTGGGCATTTTTAGGTCTTTTTGTCGGTGCAGTGACGGCTCCTTTGTGGTGGCCAAAGGGACAAACAGACCTTATTAAGGTAATGCAAGAAGCGGCACAAACGGAGTTTAAACTGATTGAAAAGACAGGGGTAACTTTTAACGATGTGATTGGGGCGGAAGAATCCAAGAAAGACTTAATGGATATTCTGGATTTTATCAAGAATCCTGAAAAATACAGAGCGTTGGGGGCGAAAGTGCCTTCAGGGGTTTTATTGCAAGGCCCCCCTGGGACCGGGAAAACGCTATTGGCCAAAGCCGTGGCAGGTGAAGCAGGTATTCCGTTTTTAAGTGCCAGTGGGTCTGATTTCGTCGAAATGTTTGTCGGGGTAGGAGCCAAAAGAGTACGAGATCTGTTTCGCCAAGCCCGTGAAAAGTCAAAAAATACCCCTGTGATTATTTTTATTGATGAAATTGATAGTTTGATTCAAAATCGAGCCAAACTCGTTTCGAATGGAGGAGATTCTGAACATCTTCGAACTATAACTGCGCTGTTGGATGAAATGGATGGCATGGTTCAATCGGAGCATCCCATTATTGTGATGGGGGCCACCAATGCGCCTTTAGAAAGTCTGGATCCTGCCATGTTGCGACCAGGACGCTTGAGTCGTCATGTCCAAGTGGCGTTACCTGATTTAAAGGGGCGTCAAGGCTTATTTGACTACTATGGCAAGAAATATAAGTTAAGTTCAGAAGCTATGGCGCATTTAAATACCTTGGCCAAAAATAGTTTTGGTTTTTCTGGGGCAGATATTGAAAACATTTTAAATGAAGCCGCCATGTTGACGGCCAGAAATAATCTACCCAGCATTACCCCCGCTATGCTTGAAGAAGCGGTGGATCGGGTCTCAATTGGTAACAAGCGAGATTTAAAGATGCCTCAATCGGAAAAGGAAAATACGGCTTACCATGAAATTGGTCATGCCATTGTGGGGCATTTCCTAGAACGAAACAAAGAAATTAAAAAAATAACTATTCTCCCACGTGGTAAAACTTTAGGAGTAACTTGGAGTCAACCCAATCATGAATATGATGTTGTTTCTAAAACAAAAGAAGACTATATAAACGAAATCGCAATGGCTTTTGGCGGGCGTATTGCGGAAGAAATAATATACAAACCTAAAGGTGTTACGAGCGGTGCTTACAGTGATTTAGAAGCAATACGTGGAATAGCGGAAGATATGGTGTGGAAGCTTGGTTGGTCTGGGTTTTCTCCACGAAATTTCAGTAATTCTGAACACTTGAGCGAAGGCATGAAGCAACGCCTTGAAAAAGCGGTGGATGAAATCGTTGCGTTGGGTGAAAAAAGAGCCAGAGACAAATTATGGGAACAGTACGGTTTGCTTAAAGCAGCCACACAAGCCCTACTTACATACGAAACCTTAGACAAAGATGCGTTTGAAGCCTTGGTGAATAAACATGGTAGGGAGCCTTCTTTGGGTAATAAGATAAAAGGGTTCTGTAGACGCCATAAACTCTTTAAGGTAAAAGAGAACGCCTAAGGCTTGCGTAAAATTGATTTTGCGTCATAATAATAGAATCGTGGGCAAGTGGCGGAATGGTAGACGCGCTAGTCTTAGGAACTAGTGTAGCAATGCGTGGAGGTTCGAGTCCTCTCTTGCCCACCATAAACAAACGCCTCCTTTTTAGGAGGCGTTTTATTGTGTTTCGTTACTGTAGTTTAGCGTATGGCACGCAGTTCTTCTAAACGTTCTTCCACACTTTGAGCATGCCCCCCACAGGGTTGTACATGCAGGTAACGCCGATACCCCAAGATCGCATGGGCAGGCTGGCCAGCCATGTCTTGCGCGATGGCTAAGCCTAAAATGGCTCGTGAAAAGTTGGGCATCATGTGTAAGACGTGTTGAAAACCGGCGATTGCTTGTTCGTATTCGTTTAAGTTCATGTAACAGCCCGCACGGTTGTTTAGTGCTGGTAAATGCTGGGCTTCTTGGGCAATCAGCGAATCATACACGGCAATGGCTTCTTCAAATCGTTCTTCGTGTTCAAGGGCAACGGCGTAAGAAAAATAGTCCCCTTCACTGGCTGAAAAAAGGTTTATATACCGTTGGAAGTAGTGGGTGGCTTTGTCCCACAGGCGTAAGGTGCTACTTAAGTATGCCAAGGGTTTTAACACCTGTGTGTTAAAGGGATCCAATCGCAAGACTTCTTGAAAGGCGTCAAAGGCAAGCTCACTGACTTCTAAGGCGTGATAAGCGTGAGCTAGGGCGTGCCATGCAGCCGTCAATGTCGGATTCAACGTCAAGGCTTCATTGAAGTAAGCAATCGCCTCATTCCACTTTAAGGCTTGCATGAATCCCTTGCCTGTTTGTAAGGCGTGAACAGATGCTTCTAAGGCATGAGGACTGGGCCTTAGAGCATTTGAATGAAGGGATGCTTTTTGAGGAAGGATGCGTGCAGGGTGTTTACGATGCGTAATGCGTTGTTTCAGTCCACGTCGCAACGGGACTACAGTAATGTCATGCCGAGCATCGTCTTTGGTGAAGCGAGGTTCTTTGAGAAGCGTTTGTTTATGAGGGGGTTGTGTCATGGGGTAGATTCTCTTTCTCGTTGGAAGGGGGGGTGGCTTAATTCGTTTTTTTTATTTAAAAGGCTGGTTCATCATGTGCAAGGGGTTAGATATAAAAAATGTAAAAGGGAAAAGGATCTTCTGAAACAGAGGAGCATTTGCAACGCGTCCCTATGTTAAAGGTAGGTGTGTGTATTCTTTCTTTCAATGCTAAAAAAGAAGAAGGGGGAGGGGGGATACTTTCTTATTCAATCATGTGCGGGGAAGATTATGGGAGTGTTAAGTCTAAATTTCCCTTAGGTTCTGTAGACGTTTTGCGGGGTGAAGCGCTGTCTCTCTCTCTTTTGGTGTTTGTGCTTTGAATCGAGTGATTTATATACTTAGTATGAAAGATTTACCAAGTGTTTTAGAGCATCCAAAGGTTAGCTTTTTTGAGAAATAAATACACCCTTTTGCGAGGTTTTAGCACCCCTTAAACGGGATAATTTTGACCGCGAGGTGAGTTATAGTGTTCGATAGAGGACGGCAAACAAACCCCCGCAGAATTTTTTGCTTCTGCGGGGGTTCATGAAAATGTGGCTTTATTTCACTTGATTACACGGGGGACATACGCGCGTTGCCATACATGGGCGGACGACCGGGCATCATACCCGGCATAGCGGCTCTATAGGGCATGGGTGGGAATGTCTTGCGGTTGTATTGATTCATGGTTTGAGTGTTGAACGCCATTTGGCCAGAATTGTTCAATTGGTTGAAGTTCATGGGCATGTTAAACCGCTGGTTATTGTTGGTGGTGTAGGTTTGATTGTTATAAACCTGATTGTTAAAGGTGTTATGCGTCGTGTTGTAGGTATTATAAGTATTATTGGTTTGGAAAATAGGCGGTTGAGGCGTGGGTTGCACAGGCGGGGGCGGTGTCGGGCATGGCGCAGAATAAGGCATAGGGTAAGGGGGGGGGCAAGCGCCATATCCACCCGAATGGGCAGTGGCGTAGGGGTCTTGTCCATAAGGCTGAGGGTAGGCAGGGTAAGGCATAGGGGGGTAGATGCTCGGTTGAGGTTGTGGGTAATTCGGCGGTTGTTGTGGGTATCCACCCTGCGGAGACGGAGGGCAACAAGGGGATTGAATAGGTTGTAGGTATATAATTTGGGGAGGAGGGGAGGAAATGTTCTGTGCGGATTGAGCGTAATACACAGGTTCGGGTTGTTGGGAGGGTTGGGGTTGAACGTAAGGGGTAGAGTTGGAAGAAAGGAGCTTGTAAGGTTCTGGAACTGTTTGTTCTTGGGGCAAGGGTCTTAACTTGCCTAAAGCAGTAAGGTCACTTAAGGTGGCTTCATTCAGTTCTGGAACGGTACCGACATCGGATTTGGCAATAAACGCCTTACCCGCTGCAAGTTTTGAAAGATCCTTCCAACTAATGGAAGCACTGTCTCCATCCACGGCGGAAAGGGCTTTGGCAAAGGAAAAATCTTTGGCGATTTTGGCAAAAAATTGTGCCAAAGGTACTTCTTTATTTTTGAAGGCTTCAATGGCAATTCTAGCGGCATGGTCAGGTCCAACAATGCCTTCAGTACCGACGTAACGACGAATCGTTTCAGGACTCACGGGATTTGGAGGGGTTACAGGAGTGGTGGTTTCTGCAATCATAATGGGTATTTCTCTATTTTCTATCAGGGGTGAACAGTAAGGGTAAAATGAAGTCTACGTTTGCTTGTGGATGAAGCGTTTAAATGTCTAAACGAATGCGTTGCACACTAAGGGGGAAACATCAACACATGGGTGTGCATGAATTTCTCTGTAAGGGGTTCATAGGTGTGTGTGGTGTGTGTGAAGGAAGGAAATCTGCTTTTCGTACTGTAATAAAGAAAAGATTCTTTTAAGAATTGCCTAATATAACGTTTTGTAACAAATCACGTTATATTTTATCTATCCAACACTATAGAAACGCCACCCCCCGCTTCTTGTTGAAGCGGGGGGTGGCTAAGTTCTAAGTTCTAAGTTCTAAGTTCTAAAGAAAGCGCTATAAACCGTTTCTTAAACAATTAAACCTGAAGGGTTTGAAGCTGTTCAAGCGTTGTTTTGGCTATTGTTAGCAATTGAGCGAAGGAATCGGCTTGCAAGCTGGCGCCTCCGATTAAGCCACCGTCAATATCAGAACTCGCGAGCAAGCCTTCGGCATTGTCGGGCTTCATGCTTCCGCCGTACAAAATACGAACGGCTTGCGCAGTGGTTTGCCCAAATTGTTCAGCCAGCACTTGACGAATCACCCCACAAACGCGGTTGGCTTCAGGTGTTTCACAGACTTTTCCAGTCCCAATGGCCCACACGGGTTCGTACGCAATCACCACGCCAGCCACTTGTGCTGCCGTTAAACCTACTAAACCTTCAAGGGTTTGAGCCGTCACAACCGCATCGGTTTGGCCTGATTCGCGTTCGTTTAGGGTTTCACCCACACAAACAATCGGTAATAACCCTTGAACCAAGGCGGTTTTGGTTTTGGCATTCACGCTTGCGTTTGTTTCGTTGTAATAGGTGCGACGTTCACTATGCCCAATAATCACACCTGCTACGTTAATATCATTCAGCTGTTTGGCAGAAACTTCGCCAGTAAACGCCCCTTCAAGTGAGGATTCCACATTTTGGGCCGCAACTTGAAGCGTAATGCCCGCTTGTTGAATGTTTGAAAGCGTCGTTGCCAATAGGGTATAACTGGGTGCCACCCACGCCTGAACCCCTGGATGAGTGGGCATGTTTTGCGACAGTTCAAGCACAAACTGCCGTGCTTCTGTATTGGTTTTAAACATCTTCCAGTTACCCGCAATAAATAATCCACGCTTTGCATTAGCCATTTCAAAAACTCCTTTTAGTCATTAAATCATATGCCATTATTTTACCCTGAAGACAAAAAAAAGAAAGCGTCTCAAAGGTATTCTATAGAAACTGTAGGTGAAATTATTTAAAACACTATATAAAGGAAGATTAAGCAAGTGGAAAGGTCAACCACACTTTAACGTTCGGGTATGCTGGCCAATGCAAGGTGTTTAGGGCTTCCGTTTGCACGTAGGGAGTGACCTCAAACACACGATGCGCACTGTGAAAGGGCAAAATGCGCAAGCTCACGTCATTAACCCGTAAAACAAAAGGCGTGTCGATTCGATGATCCTTCAATGGCTTAACATGCAATAAAGCCCGATGCCCCAAAATCCCATGAACCCTTTGTTGCCGAGGAGTAGAATCGTTTAATACTAAAGGCAGGCTTCCTAATTCGGTATTTGAATAATAGTGTGCCAAAATTTGGGGATACGTATAGCCCAGATCATTCATGCCACTCGCGCCGAATTGACTCATGCCCACGCCATGGCCAAAGCCCGTGCCGTAAATCGTTACCCCAACAACATCTCCCGCTTCATTTTGCCAAGGTTCAAAGGCAATACTGGCTGAAAGAAATAGTTTATGCGGTGTGCGAAGTAAACTACGAATCACAAATTCTTTAGTGGCTATAATGGAACCTGTTGTAGTATGCACCTTCAAACGCATTAACTTACCGGATTCATCACGTTCTAAAGGCTCAAGTTTTGTGACGTTGCCTATTTTTTTTTGCACGCGAACACTGGTATCAATCCACCGTGCTGTATAGGGACGCTTCAATAACTGAGGCAAGTTTCGCTGAACATTTTCGGTTAATTGGGCATACGTGATGTTTTGTTTCCAACGAAAATGCGGTGATTTTTTGTCAAAACTCGGGAGCGTGTCATCTTTTAGGTACGCCAAAAAGGTAGATTCTTCACTCAAGTTGGGGTAGCGAGCCTTGATCGTTGCGTCGTCTTGCACGCTGGTTAAATAAGGTAAGGGGGGAGCGGGAAAGGCTTGGGTTTTTACATCGCTAAAGGCGTTATGGTAATTGGTGCTCACCCCTCCGTGAGAAGAACTATACAGCGTAAGCGCGACTTCTTCGCCACTAAGCAAAACTTGCCCAGCGGTTTTTTCAAGCATTTCATCAGTAGCGAGCGTTTCCGTTTGTTGGCCGTAATAGGCTTGGCACAATTGACTGTCACAAATATCAAAGTCCTGCCAGCTTTTCTCTCTAGGTCTTACGGCATAATTTCGTGCGGTGACCGCCTGAGCCTTCACGGCTTCTATCCCAAAACGGATGGGCAATTCATTGGGAACCACCGCACGTAAATAATCTTGCATAGGCAGTTGGTTAATCAGTTGTAATTGAGACGATTGAGCAGACAATGTTTTAACTTGCATTACCCCGCGAAAGCGTGGGGTTTTACCCTGCCTTTGAAGATTTAGTACCTTCAAAAAACCAGGAGCATCCTCGGTCTTAAGCCAGGCTTCTTTGCCTAAATAACCTTGGTTAGAAAGTCGTAAAGGGGTGAATTCGTTTTGGCCTATGCGTCTAACCTGTAC
Source organism: Vampirovibrionales bacterium (assembly GCA_044358835.1). Lineage (GTDB taxonomy): Bacteria > Cyanobacteriota > Vampirovibrionia > Vampirovibrionales > JAJTHC01 > JAJTHC01. Next base: position 103,854 of record JBIKNF010000002.1, read on the forward strand.
CTTAAGATGCTCCCCTTCCACGCTGAAGGAAAGGGCATCGCCTGCTTGAAAATGGCTTATGGCGTCGCCCTGTTCTTGGGCAAATAAGTCAAAGGCGGCTTCAGCGGTAAGCACAGTGGTTGCCATGCTTTGTTCGGACATATCGTCGTTGCTGATTCCTACGCGAATCAAATCAGCAGACGCTTCTGGCACGTTGTTTTTTATAATAGAAGCCTGTTGAGGCGCTTGCGTGGCCCATGCCTTTGAACTCGTTGAGAATCCATGAACAAAGCGACTACTGTAAAGGGCCAATAGGCTTATGGCCACTAAGCAGATGAGTCCCAATTTGAGGGTGGATTTTGACATGGCAAACCTCCAAGTTTGATGCTTTTTTATTGTATCACGAAGTGTGGGATGCGTTTTATCTTTCGAATGTGGATATGTCGCCTTATATTTCAACCCTGCAATATCGTGTTTACAGCAACTGGCGACCTTCTCAGGAACTAAGTTCACTAACTTCTAAATACACGCTGGTTATTTCACGTACAGGGGCATTGTTGAACTACCGCTTAAAGCGTTCTAGTGGCAACGCTTTGTTTGAAGAATTGGCTACCGCCGCCATTACAGCGACGACTTTCCCGCCTTTACCCATAGAGTGCCGTGGGGAGTATATCACGATTGATTTTTACTTTGACTATGAGAAGAAATAGGTCGCTTGCCCATAAGTCTAAACCGAATACAGCTCCAAATAAATTTTAACACCATAGAAAAACTTCAGGCTACCGTTTGACTCGTTTACAGCTTGTAGATTGATTATCCTCCACTTGAAACAGGCACGATCACGGGGTTAAGTAAGTGCTGGGATTATGAGGCGTCTAAAAATTACAACGAAGCCCTGTTTCACTTGAATCAAAAATTAGGCTTAAAAGAAACGCCTTACGAAACTATTACGTTGTCTACTATACCTTCTGTGATATAATTTGAGTAGTTTTTTTGAAGAGAAGTTTTTTAATGTTTCGGTTTAGCTTAAAACACCCTAGATTATTCCAACGATTGGCTTTTACTGTGTTGCTTGGCCTTGGCGTTTCCAGTTGTGTGCTAAGTCGTGCTGATTTTAGCCCTTCACATCTCAATCCCTTTCGCATTGAATCCATTAAGTCGCCGCCTAGCCTGCAAACGCAGGTCTTAGCGAAGACGCCTGAAGAACATTGGAAAGCGCTGGGCGTAGATGCCTTGCCTGCCTTAAGTGAAGACGAAGAACGGCAGATTCGCCAAGAACTGTTCGCCTGGGTACCCACTGAACTCAAAACCCTATTGCAAACCGCACTGGCTCAAAATCAGACGCTAGCGATTGCTCAAGAACGCTTAAAACAAGCCGTTTCCTTAAAAAGAATGCAATTGGCGAAAGAACTCCCTGAACTCAATTTAGAACCAGCGATAACTCGACAAAAGTATTCTCAAAATCAATTTATTTTCGGAACCAATTTTGGGACCTTGCCTGTCTTTAATACCTACAATCTACCCCTTACGGCGAGCTATGAAGTCGATCTGTGGCAAATCAATCGAGACACTACCAAAGTCTTTGACATCGCCATAAAACGCCAAGCCTGGCAATTAGAACGCATAAAAGAAGCCTTGATTGCAGAAGTGGCGTGCAATTACATTAGTTTATTAGAAGCCAATCGCTTAAAAGCCTTGCAAGAAAAACGCCTTGAAGTCTTGCATCAAGATTCGTTTCGTCAACGCGCGATGCTTGAACAAGGCTTTGTGGATGTGCAAAGCCTGCAAAGTAGACAAGGACTTATTTTCGCCGCCAATGCCGATTTGGCGTTTCTAAATGCACGAGTTACCTTGTTTGAAAATATGCTACACACCCTAGTGGGGAACGCCCCTACTGTGGCCGAACCGTTTAACTTTCAACGCAATTTAATGGAAATTTCTCCACCCCTTCAAGTGGATGCAGGCTTGCCGAGTGAACTGATTCAAAGTCGTCCTGATCTGCAAGCGGCGGAAGCGTTTTTGAGTCAAAAGGATCTTGAAGTCAGTATGGCCAAACGCATGATACTCCCTCGTATTAAGCTAGAATCGAGTATTGGCTTTATTGCAGTCCACTTAAAGGATTGGTTGAATTGGGAAAGTTTGGCGTATAGCGTGGCAACATCGTTGGTGCAGCCCGTCTTTCGTGGGGGAGCGATTAAGGCAGGGCTGAAACTGAAACAAAGCGAAGCCTTAGAAGCCTTACAGATTTATCATCAAACCGTGGTTTCGGCGTTGAGCGATGTTGAAAATGCCTTGGTGATTCGGCAAGCTTCTAAGCAACAGGCTCAAGACTTGGCAACCGCCGTTCATGTGCTTCAACATAAATGGCAATTGGAACAAACTAAAATTGCGGTGGGCTATGTGCACCCTTCTGAAACCATAGGCACGCAAGTCGAAGCACTTAATGCGGAAATCGCCTTGACGCAAATTCGTGCCAAGCAACTCATCGATGAAATTTCCTTACTTAAAGCACTAGGAACTGGACGGTACTTATTATGATGTGGATTCAAAATAAAAAATCTTTACTTTTAAAAAGCCTGCTGATGCTTGGGTTTATAGTGCCGATGCAAGGCTGTTTTAATCAAACAGAAGCCCCTGCTCCAGTCCCCCGTTTGCCTGTTGAAGTGGAACCGCTCAAACAAGAAGCCTTGGATATAACGCACACCTTTATGGGTGAAGTAGAAAATCGAGCGGCGATTGAAATTAAGCCTCGTATTCAAGGTTATATTGAACAAATCTATGTGGAAGCAGGGGATACCGTTCAAAAAGGACAGCTCCTTTTGAGCTTGGATGCTCACAAGCAAGAATCTACACTAAAAAGCTTGCAAACTCAAACGCAAAGTTCTCAAGCCCAAGTCCAAACCGCCACCTTGCAATTAAAGGCGTACAGAGAAGAACTTAAAGAAGCGCAAGCCAGGTTCAAGCTGGCTTCTGATACCTTTAAACGCATCGACAATTTGCATCAACAACAATCGGTGAGTCCACAACAATGGGAAGAAGTGAAAACCCAAAAGGATGTGGAGGCCTCTCGATTGGCAGGAATCCAACGCAAGTTGCAGGTGCAAGAAGGGGTGATTCGTCAAGCCCAAGCTCGCAAAGCAGAAGCCTTAAGCCAAGAAGCCACGCAAAAAGAAGATGTGGCGTATGCCAAAATCGTGGCTCCCTTTGCAGGAACCGTAGGCTATATGCCTTTTAAAGTTGGGGAATTCGTGCTGAATTTGGATGTACTCACCACGCTAAGCGATACAAGCAAGCCCCTAAACGTTTTATTTGAAGCCCCTGTTGAAAGTTTAGGCTATCTCAAAAAAGGACAAACGGTAATCTTGCAGAATCAAGAAGGGGTGCTCACGCATCAGGGTCAGGTGAATTATGTGGCAAGTCAAATGGATGAAAACACCCAAGCAATTATGGCAAAAGCGTCTATTAAACCCGTTCGTGCAAAGGAAACCCCACTAATTAGTGGGCAACGCCTTTCCATTGGCGTTAGGGAATCGACTAGTAAGCAAACGGTTTTACCTGTACAAGCCGTTACCTTTATTGGCACTCAAGCCTTTGTCTACACCACGTTTAAGCACAAAGAACAGGGCTTGGTTGCAAAACGTGTGCCTGTGTCCTTGGGTGCTTTGGTGAATAATCGTTATGTGCTGAAGGGGTCGTCCTTACGTTTGGGGGATGGCATCATTGTCGGCGGTATTCAGATGTTGCAAGACGGTGTACCTATTGAACTTGCAAAGAAGCAAGCGTCTGTAAATAACCCAAAAGAAGATGCCCATGCTGAGTGAATTTTTTATTAAACGTCCTATTTTTGCCATTGTCTCTGCCCTCGTTATTACACTATTGGGCTTAATTGCCTTACCCACTTTACCGATTACGCAGTACCCCAGTATTGCGGCACCCCAAGTGGTCGTCGTGGCTCAATATACAGGGGCAGATGCTAAAGTCGTTGAAGAAAGTGTGACCACCCCTCTTGAACAGGCCCTTAATGGCGTGGAAGGCATGCGGTATATGTCGTCAAACTCCACGGCGGATGGCACGGCTGAAATCACCATTACCTTTAATCAAGGCACGGATTTAGAAAATGCGGTTGTCAACGTGCAGAACCGCATTAGCCAAGCCCAAGGTCGCTTGCCTGCGGATGTCAAAGCCACAGGCATTAAGACGGAAAAACGCACAGGGCAATTGATTTTAGCCTTTGCCTTTTTTGACAAAAGCAAGCAACTTCCCCCAAGTTTTATCAGTAACTATATTGATCGAGAAGTCATGGATGAAATCAAACGTATTAAAGGTGTTGGCAACGTCCAGATTTTTGGGGAACGCAAATACGCCATGCGTGTGTGGTTGGATCCCATTAAGCTGGCCGCTCAGAGTTTAAGCGTAAATGAAGTGGCTAATGCCATTCGCACCCAAAATACGGATGTCGCCGCTGGTTCTGTGGGCATGCTTCCCACCCCCAAGCCCATGGATTATCAATTAAGTTTATTGGTTGATTCTAAATTGCATAGCCCTGAAGAGTTTGGCAACATTGTGCTAAAGCAAGGCAAAGGCTATAGCACAGTGCGTTTGAAGGATGTGGCTCGCATTGAAATAGGTTCTGAAGAATACGGCAAAGGCGTTTGGTGGAAGCGGAATGACGCTGTGGGTTTAGCTGTTGAACAATTACCTAATGCGAACGCCTTGAGTGTGGCAAATCAAGTCCATGAACGTTTAGAGCGTCTAGGTAAGAAGTTTCCTACAGGGCTAAGCTATGAAACAGGCTTTGATTCCACGCATTTTGTGCAGGAATCGATTAAAGAAGTGGTCTTTACCTTGTTGGTGGCGATTGGTTTGGTTGTTTTTTCGATTTGGATCTTTTTGTTTGATTGGCGAACGACGCTGATTCCTGCCATTACCATTCCTGTTTCGCTCATTGGTAGTTTCGCACTGATTAAAGCCTTTGGCTATTCGATTAACAACCTCACTTTATTCGGGATTACCCTTGCCACAGGTTTAGTCGTCGATGATGCGATTGTGGTGGTGGAAAACATTGCTCGCTTGATTAAGGATGAAGGCTTAAGTCCTTTAAATGCGGCCATTAAAGGCATGCAAGAAGTCTTCGGTGCGGTTATTGCAATTTCTCTTGTGCTAACGGCGGTATTCATCCCTGTTGCATTATTCCCAGGTACCACAGGTAAACTGTACGAACAATTTGCCATGACCATTGCCTTTACCATTTTAATTTCAACTTTTAACGCCTTAACCATTACGCCTGCTTTGGCGGCAATTTTCTTAAATAAAGAATTCCTGAGTAAAGAACCTAAGTTTATTGTGTTTAAAAAAATGAATGCAGGCATCATGGGGCTTTCCACCTTTTATGAGCGTGTGCTGAAAAAAGCATTACAAGTAAAAGGACTGGTGCTACTTATTTTTGTCGGGATATTGGTACTGACCTATTTCGCCTTTATCTCTACGCCCAAGGGCTTTGTGCCAGCGGAAGATCAAGGCTATTTCATTGTCACCGCTCAATCCCCTGAAGGGACGTCTTCTAGCTACATGCTAAAGGCGATTCAAAAAATAGAAGCCTTATTGCTTCGTCAACCAGAAGTCGAAGGCGCCTTTGCCATTAACGGTTGGAGCTTCCTTGGGTCTGCTCCTAATCGTTCTATGATGTTTGTGACGTTGAAGCCCATTAGCGAACGACTGGGTGCCAATGAAAGTTCCTCTGCAATCATCAACCGGATTCGTCCTCAATTGATGAGGCTAAGCGAAGCCATTGTCGTGCCTTTTGAGCCTCCTGCAGTTGAAGGCATCGGAAGCCTAGGAGGGTTTACCTTCGTTTTGCAAGACACAAGCGGAACGCATACGCCTGCCGAATTAGAAGCTGAGCAATGGAAGCTAATAGGGTCAGCCAATCAATCAGGCAAAATTGAAGGCGCCTTTTCAGGATTCAACTCCACAACGCCTCAACTTGCCGTTGAAGTCGACCGAGAAAAAGCCGTTTTGTTAGAGGTTCCTATTGAAGATGTGTTTAGCACCATGAAGGTCTTTTTAGGATCCTTATACGTCAATGATTTTAACTTCAACGGTCGGGTGTATAGGGTGCTGGCTCAGGCAGATGCCCCTTATCGCATGAATGCCAACGCCCTAGAAGGCTTGTACGTGAAAAGCCGAAACGGCAACATGATACCGTTGGATGCCTTGGTAAAAGTTAAACGCACAACAGGCACACAAGTCATTAGTCATTATAATATGTTTCGATCCACTTCCATTAGTGGCAACGCCGCCATGGGTGTTTCCAGTGGGGATGCCTTGCTTAAAATGGAAAGCTTAGCCAAAAAAATCTTAACCCCAGGGTTTGGCTTTGAATGGACGAATCTCTCCTTAGAACAACGAGAATCCAGTAGCACAGAAGCGGCGTTGTTTGCCTTGAGTATGGTTTTTGTGTACTTGGTTTTAGCCGCACAATATGAAAGCTTTTTAGATCCCTTGATTATTATTCTTTCCGTGCCTTTAGCGATTTTAGGTGCCTTAATCGGGCTTAAAGTACGGGGTTTACCGAACGATGTCTTTAGTCAATTGGGGCTTGTGATGCTGATTGGCCTAGCGTCTAAAAACAGTATTTTAATTGTCGAATTTGCGAATCAGCTACATGAACAAGGGATGCCACTCGTAGAAGCAGCGATTCAGGCGAGCGTGATTCGATTGCGTCCGATTTTAATGACGTCGTTTAGCTTTATTTTTGGCGTTTGGCCTTTGGTGATTGCCACAGGGGCAGGGGCTTATGCACGGCAATCTCTGGGGACATCCGTATTTGCAGGGATGTTACTCTCGACGTTTTTAACCCTTGCCATTGTACCTGTCTTGTTTGTGGTGTTAAAGTCTTTTGCGAGAAAGAACAAAAACCCATCGACAGACGGGTGATTAAGGACATTTTAACTTGCAGGAATCGGCGTCTTTTGCTACTCTAAATGTTTTTTCTCCCCTGAATTTAGAGTGGGGACAGATCCACGGTTTGAAAATGAACTGTCAACGTCACGCCCGATGCTGGCATATTCACTCATACGTGATAGGTTTAAAGAGTCAAAAAATCTCCGCAAGATCAAGACAAGAGCTTTCGCAGGTTTCGCAAATTCGCAATCGCAATGGGGGAGCTTTTGATTTTAACAATCAAAGCATCCCGTCAAAATAGAGGGTTGTCTTTATAGAATTGCTCTAAAATGAGCATGAACACACCCCCTGTTTTTTAGGGGACGTTTTGGGGGCACTTGGACTCGAAAAGCATCAAAAACAGTCGAATTACATCAAACGTTTAAACGAAGAGAAACCCCTCAAACCCAATAAAACAGAATACTATCAAACTTTATAGAATTATGACAAAGTCTCAACAAGGCGGTTCGAATCCCCTTGGGAGTAAAATTCACAGCCTTTATTTTACGACTCAAAGCAAAGCGAGTCCGTTTAATAGAGGATTCTTTCAAGCCAACAATAAAAATAGACGACCTTTTCTTTTATACTGGATATACCATTAATACTAAAGGATTGTTATTATTATAATCCCCCTATAAGGATGCTCGCTGATGTCTGACTTTCCTACACAAGCCAATACTCCACTTTCTCAGCAACCTCTTCATGGAAACAACCCTCCCTCTGCTCAAATTAGAGTCGAAGGTATTGTGCCAATGTCTCAAGCAACCAGTGCTACTGAAGCCAAGGCCAAACAGCAAACTAATTACAATTCGCCTGAAGCCCAAGCTCGTGCTAATAAATTAGGTATGGTCCTTTCTGAAATGGCTAACTTGCCCTTATGGGTACTGCAAGTTATTTACACCGATTTAAAAAGCCATCTTGAAAAAGATGAAGCTATTCATCGCTTAAGTCCCATTGATCGAGAAGACTTCTTACAGTTGTGGAAACCTACTTTAACGCCACGTGGGCAAGAAGCCTTGGAAAGTTTTTCTTCAAGTGAACCTGGAAACATGGTTTTATTGTTGGATGCTTTTCGTCATAATGACAATGTTGCCATGATGTGTGCCAGATATGAATGGTCTTTACAAAATGCCTGCCATTTATTGATTGTGGCCTTACGTGAACAGCTTATTAAAGCACCGAATTCCAGAATTTTAGAAGCCTCTATTCGCTTTTTAGGGGATGAAATTCGTATTGGAGAATACTTGGTGTTTATTGGCCGCCTCGATCGAACCCAAATGGAACTGGCACTTCAAACGCAAGAATATATTCAATCAGCCATGGGTGAGCATACTAAAATTGCAGATATTCTGATACGTTTAGAACTTTTAACTCCAGAAGATGTAGAGAGCATTCTATTCTTAAAAGAAGAAAGTCGTAAGCCGTTTCGTTTATTTTAGGTGTTGGCTACGGCGTGAAGGTTGTCGTTTAAATTGAGTGGGCTAAAGGGTTTTTCCCTTGGTTTCTTCACCAAAAAAGAGTGTCGCCATAATAATTAGGGTGAACAGGCTAAATACCGTCGCTGATTGTGCAAAGCCACCCAAAGCCTGCACCAATACCCCCACCATTAACACAGCAAAAGCCGTAAACACTCGCCCTACATTAAAGCAAAAGCCCACGGCAGACATCCGAATGCGCGTGGGGAAGAGTTCAGGAATGTAGACATAAAACGATGATTGCGTTAAACCATGAAAGAAACCAAAGCCTCCCCCCACCCAGTACAAGGCAGGATGAAAGCTTTTAAATCCTAAGAATAAGACCAGCGAAGTCATCAGGATCCCTAGACTACCTATGAAGATAGAGGTTTTTCGACCCAGTAGATGGGTAGAAAAACCAGCACAGGTGCATCCTAAAATGGCGAAAATGCCTTGAATCATTACTTGAAGGGCGCGAGCATTTTCGGGGCGATGGGCCAACGAATCTACCCAAGAAGGCAACCACGCCAAGGCCGCCCAAAACACCGTCAGGTAAGCCGCAAAAGAAACGCCCCCCACCCATAGATTTCGACGATTTCCTGCGTCAAATAAAAGCGTCCAAAGCGACGCCTTTTCTTGTTGCGCTTCTGCTTGAGTAAGTTGATCATCCATCCACTTTTCGCTTTCGCCAAGGTTGCGTCTTAAAAAGAAGATGAGTAAAGCGGGTAAGGCGCCAAAAAAGAAGGCGTGTCGCCAGTCGTGTACAAAATAGTTTAAAACACCTGAAAGCATCTGCCCGATTTGATAGCTACTAATGAGCATGGCCACCGCAAAAGAACGGCTTTTTTCAGGCCAGATTTCAGACAAGAACGTGGTAATACTCACCAGTTCCCCTCCAATACCTAAGCCTGTTAAGAAGCGAAAAAATGCCAATAGTTCCCAATTATGAGCAAGCCCGCCTAGGCCTGTAAAAATGGAATACAACAGAATCGATCCCATCATGGCTTTGACTCGGCCGAATTTGTCTCCAATATAACCAAACAGCAAGCCCCCAAGCGTCCAACCCACCAGAAATATAGCGGTAATGTAGCTCCCTAAGTAAGCAACTGCTTTAGGTTCTTGCCCGGTTAAATCTCGAAGTGCCAGCGGCATGGTAATATGCATCAGTGAAGAATCAAGGCCATCAAAGATGCCCCCAAGCCAACAACCCACAAAAGCCAAAATAAGCGTCCCGTTTACCCCAATAAAATAATCGTTTAGTTTGTGTTTAAGGATGTGGATCATACTCATGGGCAGGAAGAGTCTCTATAAAAGGCTAATAATTTTACTATACCTTATTATAAAAAGAATGACAAACCAAGCAATGACACAGGGAGACTTTTATTCGATTTTTACTGAAAACTTGCATTCAGGGTGATTTAGGCTAAAATATAGTTTACTGACTCTATAAATATAGGGTGATTTACCTATTCTATAATGGGTAAACACTGCACCCGTAGGAATTGCTTCCATGCCCCTAGCTACCACAACGGACAAAATTGCTTCAGGTCAATTGACCCTTGAAGACATTGATTTGCTAAGCCAACTTGATGAAAGCGAACGTCGTCATGCCTTGGGGGTGGAGTTGAATCGCTATGACTTTAGCCCGCCTGCTACTGAAGTACTGGGTTCGCCTATTGTCACTAAAACCCCTCGTTCAATCGCTTTACCCATTGCCAAAGGTTTGGTCAAACAAGGTTTGGGTATTACGCCTGACCCTGTGATGCTGACGCATATTTTAACGACTCGGTGTAATTACAGTTGTAATTTTTGTTCCTTTGCGGACAGCTTAAACCAAAAAAACGATGAAATGGGCTTGGATGAAATTGAACTCACCTATAGCAGTATGGGCAGTGCCTTAAATACCATTGTGTATTCAGGGGGTGAAACGACGTTGCATCCCAACATTATTGAAATTATAGAAGCCGCGTATCGAATTACTCGGGTGAAATCCGTCTATATTATTTCCAATGCGTGGAAACCTGAACGCTTGCTTGAAATCACGCACACGCTTATGCACCGATGCCCCGAACTGCATTTGACGTGGTCGCTCAGTATTGAAGGCTTTAAAGAACATAATAATAGCGTTCGCCATACCAAGGCCCCCCAATGGGATGCATGGCAAAATACGATAGACACTTTGTTTGCGTTACAAGAGGCTCGTCGTCGTTATGGATACCATCAGTTAGATGTACAACTTTGCACCGTGTGCAGTCCTGACAATCAAGCCCAAATGCCCTTGTGGTACGCCTTTGTTAAAGACGTGTTAAAACCTGACAAGTGGAACTTAAACTTGATGCGTCGCAGTGTTCAAATGAGTGAAAGTGCGTTGCCTGATTTTATTGAACGGCGAAGCAGTCGACGTTTGCAACCCTTTGAAGAAATGTATATTAACATTACCAGCCAAGTTCTGCAGGATGCCAAAGCGGGGGATTTAGGGTTTACCTACCATACCGGCACGCCTTTAGAAGGGGCGATGAAATCGGCGGTGGATTTAATTTCTCAACGTGAAAACCGCAATACCTTATTTGACGCGCCCAAGCAATTTAAATGTAAGGCCGGAACAATTGGGGCGTATTTGTCTGCTACAGGTGAAATTGGCGGTTGTGAAGAGTTTGTGCACCATCCCCAAAATCCAAAGGGCTATGGCAATGTGCGTGAACATAATTATAACTTTTTAGCGTTGTGGAAGGGCAAGCAAGCCAAGCGTTTTCGTCAGTTGACGGGGTGTTCAACCGAATGTGTGGGCTGTACGCTAGAAAGTCAACGTAATTACCCCGCTATTTTGTTGAATCCTAAAACATTGTTTCAGGCGTATAAGCTTGGGGTGACGTTGTTGGAAGCTCAAACCCCTGAAGACTAGGGGAACGTCTTTTTTGCCTTGTTCCTCCTCCCTTAGGTCGCACGCCTCGCCTATGGCGGGCTACGCTAGGAGGAGGGACTCACCAGCTCTAACTGAACATCTCTAATCCCTCACCCCAACCCTCTCCCTAAGGGAGAGGGAGTAAAGCCACTATCGTAGAAGCTTCTATAGCTAGCCATTTTCTTGAAACCAGCCCAAGTGTTCATAAGCTCTTGGGGTTAATTGCCTTCCTCGAGGCGTTCGTTGAATTAAACCACTTTGCAGTAAAAAGGGTTCGGTGACATCTTCTAAGGTGCGAACATCTTCACCCATGGTTGAAGCAATCGCTTCTAAACCGACAGGCCCCCCTTGAAAAAAATCTTTCATGGTGGAAAGCATTAAGCGATCAGACGGCTCTAGCCCGAGATGATCCACTTGGTAGATGCGTAAGGCTTCTTCAACCATGGCTTCATTCACCACAGCGTCAACCCCTTCACGCTTACATAACACTTCGGCTACATCTCTAACGCGTCGCAGTAAACGATTGGCAATACGCGGTGTGCCGCGACTACGTTTGCCCAGCACCAGGGCGGAATCGTCATCCACCTGAACGTTTAAAATGTGGGCTGAACGTAAAATAATGGCTTGTAATTCTTCAGCCGTGTAATAGTTTAACCTAAAAATCAACCCAAATCGATCCCGCAAGGGAGACGACAAAGCACCCGCCTTGGTGGTGGCACCAATCAGGGTAAACTTGGGCAGGGGAACGCGTAAGGTTCTGGCACTGGCTCCTTTTCCCACGGTACGGTCAATAGAAGCATCTTCCATGGCAGGGTATAAAATTTCTTCAGTCACGCTATTTAGGCGGTGAATTTCGTCAATAAATAAAATATCGCCTTCTTCTAGGTTCATTAACAAGCCCACCACATCGCGAGGGCGTTCTAGGGCGGGGGCGGATGTAAAATGTATGTTTGTTTTCATTTCTTCGGCAATGACCATGGCCAAACTGGTTTTACCCAACCCAGGGGGGCCGTAAAACAAGGCGTGATCCAACGGTTCATTTCGCGTCATGCTCGCTTCAAGAGAAATAGCCAAATGGGTTTTAAGGTCCCCTTGGCCAATGTAGTCCGCTAAGGATTGAGGGCGTAAGGAGTTTTCTTGATCGGCTTCTGCGGGGGTGCTATTTTGGTTCATCATGGAACGATTTCGACGTTCGGTGGGTTTGGCCTTGAGCTGGGCGATTAAATCAGTGGCCACTAGTTCAACAGAGGTGGAACCGTCTTGAAAGCTACTGCGTTTGGGGTTGTCTGGTGAAGAAAAGTGAAGAACCACTCAGAAGCGACCTCGTTTCAATAGGGGGAATTGCTTTTAGTATACCCTAAAAATCCCAAAACATCCTTCGGATGAACGCATCAAAAGGATGTTTGTTTTGTCTTGGTTGCGTGAAATTGCGCTTTTCAATTCTGATGTTTAGAGCAATGGAAGTTCGTTATCGGTTCCGATACCTACAGCGTTAATGCCTTGAGCAAGTGGTACGGTATTGGCAATGTTGACGGAAAGCCCACTCAAGTAGGGGCAAACCCCAGCACTCGCGGCAATGGTGGCGGCGTTAGCTCCTGCAAGAATAGGGTGATTTTTCACCATACCCATGGCGGAACGTAAGCCTGCGCCAAAGCCGTCTTTGGTTCCACTAATGAAGTTGCGGACAGTGGCTGCGGTGAATTGTTTGACGCGATCCAAGCTTACGCCTTGGCGTTGGGCTTGAAGGGCGGTGTCGTTTTTAATCATGTTTAAATCAACGGGGGCAGCCCCTGTGCCGTAAGCGTTGGCAAAGGCTTGGCCAAAAAACTTCGCGGTGCTGTTGTTGAACGAACGATCGGCAAGTTCATTTTCAGCCAAAGCTTCAATGTATTTGTTACCATCGGGGGTATTGACCAAGGCTGTGCCTCTTTGTTGGGACGCCAATTCATGAACCCCCACGGAACCGTCGATTTTGCCGTTGTCTAGCATATCGTGGTTCCACTGGGTCAAGACCATCAAAGAACCTAGGTTCGCGTTGGTGTTGCCTTGACTTCTTTGGAAGTCGACAAATTCTTGAGACGCGGGGTTGATACCTTCTGGCACTTGTAAGCGCTTGCCTGTGTCACGAATAACAGGGGCATTACGCATCATGTTAATGAAGTTTTGTGAACCGGTGATGTTGGTTAGGGTTTGCAAGTACGCCCGTTCAAAGGACATGCCTGAAGGGAGTCTATTGGCCATATCGGATTGTTCAGCAGCCAAAACGGCGGCTTTGTCACGTTCAGAAACGGCTTCACCTTTTTTAACTTTTTCAAGGACCGTCCAGTAACTTTGGTAAATCCCTTCACGACTGCCTGTAAAGGCAAGTCCACGTCCGCCTACATGTAAGAAGCCGAGTTCTTCGGCACTCAGGCCGCTGACGTCCGTGCGTTGGTCGGTGGTTAAACCACGCCAGTCTTGATCAACGGGGCGAGTCCCATCAGGGATGCCTAAACCATCTACAGGTTGAGGGCTTGGAGGGACAGGTCTTGGTGCTGGCCCTGGTTTAGGGTATGCGCCTGCGCCCCAAGGAAACGGAGGAAATTTCAATTGTGGAAAGGCAGGAAATTGTGGAAATTGGAAAAATCCAGGAAGTTTAAAATAGCCATTTCGTGGTGCTTGCACAGGTGGATATTTACTGTAAGACGTTTGGTATCCGCCGACGATATAGCCAGACGCTTGAGCTTGAGACGCATAGGTCTGTGGGTTGCCTTGAAGAACCGTTCGAGAATTATTGTATTGAGGCTGAATAGACGTGTTGTTGATAGATTGCATAACGGTTGTCTCCAAAAGGACTATTGTTTGTCGTGCTGTAAATGGGAGATCAGGAAGGAAGGGCTTCCTTCCTGATCAGTTGTGGTGGTGTTTAGTAGGACGTAATTCCAGATCGGTAGGAATTATTCGAAGGTTGTTGGTATCCAACGTACTGTTTTGGTTGAGCGTAACCCTGTTGGGCAAAATTGTAAGGCATGCCGTAGTTAGGAATCTGCGGTTGGTAAGGTGCTTGGTAATTCGTTTGTGGGTAAGCACCTGGGTAGTGAGGACTTTGTTGTAAAGGGTAGTAGTTTGGGGTTCCTTGATTTTGGTAGTAAACCGGTGGTTGTTGAGGGTACACAGGAGTTCCGGGGCGTGTGGGGCCGTAAGGAGCCTGAGGCGTGTTCACATAAGGGGCTTGTTGTGTAGGAGGCGGGTAGCCAAAATCCAAGGGCTTCGCAATTGTAGGTGCATACGCCAACGGTGTGGCTACAGGTGGGGCTTCAATTTGTGGAGGTGGTGGAATTTGGTAAGGAAGTGGAGCGGGTGGATTGGCCGGCATATAAAGCGGTGGAGCCGTAGGAATAGAAATATAAGGGGCTTGGTAGCCGGGGTGATTGTAAACGGGTGGATAAGTCAGTTGAACATCATAATTCGGTGTGTATGAAGTAGGTGCATAGGTGGGTGCATAATTGCTAGGGTACGGAGTGATATTAGCTTCATAATACGGATTAGGCATCGGTAAGTCATAGCTAGGCGCGTAGCCACCATAGTTGTTTTGGACCATCCCATAAGGGTTGTCTCCAGGTTTAGTTTGCGTAAGATAGTTGCTTTGCGGGGTACCCATTTGGTACATCCCCATATACATTAAAGATCCCATTTTTGTTATGTCCTCTATTTTTTCTTTGCTGTGAATGCTGTTGTCTCATAAAAATTGTGTTTCAGTCAGGTGTGTTTGGAAGGGCGTCCTTTCATTAATCGGTTACTTTTTTCAAAGTCTTTAAAAATTGTTACGTTTCCAGCGTTTCGCCACATCAATAAAAATGGGCAACCAGTACATGACGGTTAAAATCGTCATGGCCTTGGGTAACGACGTATGGCTAATCGGTAAGAAGGTACTAAATAACGGGGCAATAAACTCTTGCGAAAGCGGAAACGTCACCATTAAAATCGCTAAACTAATGAAGTAATTCACGCTAAAAAAAGCAATGCGGTGGCTGGCTTTTCGTAGTTTTAGTTCCCATTCGGGCGTTTTTACAATGTAATCAAAGTAAGCATCTGGCTGAAGGGTGGCGTTGGTTTCTGTTGTAGACGTCATCGTTAGATCCTTTCAGCGAAATGTGTAGTTCTTTAATTTTGAGCTATGCAAAGCTTGTTCAATTAAAAGAAATGATTCATTGTTGATTTAATAAAGGAAACATTAAGATCAAAAGTGTGATTTCGAAACATTTTGTTACAAGCGTTTAAATCAAATACGGGACGCCGTTCTTTTCAAAATTATGTTATGCTAGAACATAGAATACGTTTGTTGTGATCCCCCTTAAAAGAGAGAACCCCCTTATGCCGTTAGATGTCACCTCTTCCAAAACCTTTTCATTGGTCCTTATTGGGCTTGTTGCATTAAGTTTACTGGTGGGGAGCCTTGCCTTATTGCTGAAAAATAACGCTGCCCCCCCTTCTCCAGAAGCGTCCCATATTGAAAAAGAAGCCCGTCTTAAAAAAGGCATTAGTGCATTAAAGTCCTTGAAAGGCGATACCCTTGCGTTGATTAAACTAGAAGGGGAAATCAATAGCGATTCAAGCGGTGGAAACTTCATGGAATCAGGCAGTGGAGCCCCCGCCGTGAGAGATGCCCTAGACGCCGCTGCTAAAGACGACAAAGTCAAAGGTGTTTTACTGTTGATTAACAGCCCTGGGGGTACGGTTGGCATGAGCCAAGAACTCAATGCCGCCGTTAAACGCGTTCGTGCCAACAAGCCTATTGTCGCCACGTTGTTGGATGTCGCCGCCAGTGGGGGGTATTACACGGCTTGTGCCACAGACAAAATCGTCACCAACGAAGGAACGCTAACCGCTTCCATTGGCGTGATTATGCAAGCCATGAATCTGCAAAAGCTCATGGAAGAAAAATTGGGTGTAAAATCAATTACCATTAAAAGTGGCAAGTTTAAGGATTTATTGAACCCGTATCGTAAAACTAATCCAGCCGAAGTGGCCTTATTGCAAACCATTATTAACGACAGTTACAACGATTTTTTCCATACGGTGTTAGAAGGACGCTTAAGAAACCTTAAAACCGAAGCCGAGAAAGAACGTCGACGTCAGTTAATTACCCGAATTGCAGACGGTCGCGTCGTCACGGGGAATCAAGCCGTTGCCGCAGGCCTTGCCGATGAAATCGGGGATGCTTACCATGCCAAAGATGTATTGCAACAGTTGGTGAATGAACGCTTTAAGTACGACGCTTCAACCGAACTAGAACTGGTTCCCTATGAATCAGACGAAGACTTCTTACAAAGCTTCTTTCACCTGCCTTTTGGGGAAGCGAGCCAGCACCTCGACTTAGCCAGCATGCTTCAAGGACTTGGGCAAAGTAGCCCTCCTGAAAGTGCCTTGCCGTTGACGATGCGTTATGCCAATCAGCCCCTGTGGTTGTATCAGTAAGAAAGACGAGGGATTTTTTCAATGAATGCTACAGTAAGCCCTGAATTTACTTCTGAATCGTCTAATTCCCCTAAACCGCCGCGAGATGTCCAGCTCCAGTTGCAGGAGTCTCCCGCGTTTGCGTGGCATGAAATTGTGCAAGGGATTTTGCTCAATAGCGCACAGACGTTTACGGCACTTAAAAACGCCTATGGCAATCCGGCTGAAGTAGATCACCCTCTCTTGCGTCAGCAAGTACTGATGACCCTCGCCATTATTGCGGTACAAGTGCTATGTGGCATTTTGTTTAAAGGCAAGGCGGATCTAAGCCCGCTTCTTTTAGCCGTTCAAGCGTTTAGTCATTTATTTTTGTGGGCGGCGTTGGCCGGGGGCATCGCGTATGCGCATCATATTTTCACCCATGAAAGTCGATTTGGTTTGTTGTTGACCCTAACAGGGGCCAGCACCCTTCCGTGGCTTTTGTTGCCAGTGGTTAGTGTGCTCAAAGCATCCGTGCCGATGGTGGGGGCGTTTGCGTATGCGCTGCTTTGGCTGTGGACGTCTTACCTATTTGTTAAATCAGTGGCGGTTGTTTTTGATTGGTCGAATGAGCATGTGTTGCTCGCGTTAAGCCTGCCTGTTTTAGGGGGATTGTGGACGTATCTCATGTATTTCACCGTGATTTTTTCACTGTTTCACTAAGCCTTCCCTAAAAAGGTGTTTTCTTCGGATTGATGCCCTTGGTAAAGGAGTTGACCACATGTTAAGCGTGCTTCCACCACTGGGTTATTTTTTCATCATTATTCAACGCCAAAGAGGGATCTTCCTCATGGTGTGGACGCTTGGCGTGTTGCTGGGTGTGCTTTCCCACGCCTGCGCCGTTGAAGTCCCTGCTTACGATCCCGATCGTTGGGGAGATGAGCCTGCCAATGGTTACACCATTACGCCAAATCTTGAAAAAACCGCCCCGCAAGAAACCGATCCCTATTTTGGACCCCCAGGGCATCAAAAAAACCGACCCGCCCCCCTTCAACCTGTTGAAAACAGCTTAAAAGGCAAGCTCTTTGGCAAACGGCAAGACCCCCCACCCAAGGTACCAGAATCCTTCATCATCAATGTGGGCCCGCGGGACTATCCCGCGTCTAAGGAACCCTTGCTCCGCCTAGATGTCGCCCTGGTTACTGATGCTGGGGCCACCCTCTACCCAGGGTTGTATTTGGTGCATACCCATGGCTTACAAGTCGCGCAAGACGGTTCCATTCAAAGTGCCCCCACGCATATGAGCCTAAGCTACAAAGGAACCCTTTGCTTGACGCTTCCGCTGCAAGCCGTGCCTAATACCCGAAAGTCCCCGATTGTACAACTGCCTTCTGTGTCTGATGCTCAAGCCCCACAAGCCTTACAAGCCCCGTTCCGTCGTGCTTGGATTTTAGACGAAACCCCCGACACTGTGCGTTTGATGTACCAAGTGGGTGATTTGATTTTTTCAACGCCGGCTATTTCTAAGCAGTAAGCGTCTACTTTTCTTTCCTTGAAGGGAGGACGAGAAGGTAGGCATTCAAAGGGAGTATCGATAAATCTCCCTATTTATACATTAGGTATTCTGATGACTGGCATAATGGCATTGTGGGAAATCAAAAGGCTCTAACGAATGAATTTGATCAAATAGATACAGAAAAATTTACGTTTGGGGTAAGTTAAGAAAGTCATGGTATTCATATACTAAGCCATTAACCTCTTGATGAAGCTTGCGCCAACCAGTACACAACGCACTGTAATATATTCGATTTTTCTTTTTCTTAGTGGTTAGCATTTCTTCATAAGATTGACGTAATCGTTCTTTTCCTGCCTTTGGTTTCAAACCGAAACAATTGAAAAGTCTTGTTAGAGATTTGCAAATTTTTGAATGTTCTTTAAGATTAACACGTTGGTCATTTTCAAGCATTAAAACTATGAAATGTATTAAGGATTTTAGTTGATTGAGTTGCTTTATTAACAGTTCTACCTCAGCGTCCTTGAGAGTTTTATTTTGCTTATAGACGAGAAGTCTTAATTGATTGAAATTTCTGTATGTTAAGGTCTTAAGTTCTGTGTAAAAAGAGTAATCAAAGCCTTGGCGTTGTTTGGTATTTATTGTGGCGATAGCATTTATACTTTTGTTATTGGGGGGGTAAATGAGGCGTGGGTGTTTGGGGTAAACGATTGCGTGTAGGTTGAAGACGGCCTGAGACGCATGGGGTTGTCCTTTGCGTGTTGAGAGTGGGAAGCTAGAGAAAAGCACTTAAGCTTTTGAATGAATAGTAACGTAAAGAAACAACCCTGTCAACCGTTAAACACCTCCTGCTTCCCAACTCCCTCCCCCCAGTCCTTTGTATGAAATTGACTAGTACCCATCAGGCAATCCCTTGTTATTTTAATTTTAAAGTACTATCATGAAGAAGTACTAAGAAAAAGAAAGGCACCCGATGCGTTTCAGCAAAACACTTCTTATTCTCATCGGCCTGATTCTTTCAGTGCTGGCCTATTTGGTCGTGGTTTTTGCCTTTCCTGAACATCGCCCCATGCTGGTGGATGCCTATAGCCCCCCTCGCCTTTCCCTTCCCAAAGGCGACGTGCACCTAGGCGTGGTGGTGATGGACACCGTTAGCAATCATCGCATTGCGATTCAAAACACGGGCGGTGGCGTGTTACACATCAATTCCGTGGTGCCTTCCTGCGGATGCACCGCCGTGATCCCTCAAGCCAAACTAGTCCCCCCCGGTAAAACCACTTACCTCCACGTAGGGTTGGATGCCAGCCTAAAGCTCGGCCACATCACCAAAATGGTGGACATCTACAGCAACGACCCTCGCGCCCCGCACCAAGTCTTAACGATGAAGGCTCAATCGATTGCCCCAAAACACGCCAAAACACATAACGGCATGGTCAAAGTCAAAGACCCTTTAGTCTTGTTTAAAGGTGATTGTGCCAGTTGCCATGTGCAGAAGGGCATCGGCAAAATGGGCGAAGAGCTGTTTATTGCCGATTGTGGGATGTGCCACGGTTTGCAAGCCGAAGGCGGGGTGGCGCCTCGTTTGAACAACATCGATCTACAAAACCCCACGACTCGAGCGTATGTGGAAGACGTGATCCGCAACGGCTCCAAGCTCAACCCTTCGATGCCTCCGTATGCCAAAGCCAAAGGCGGCCCGTTGGACGATGCCCAAATCGAGTCCTTATTGACGTATTTGACGTACCTGTCTGCCAAAACCAGGGCGTCAGGGGGATGAGGACGACTCTTTTACTCGAACGATTGTGTGATTGTCAGTTTCTTCAGTGGGATGCCCGCTTCTAAACATAGAACGTAAAGCCCTCCTCTACACAACGGAGACGCTTGCCTAAAGCGCAGATCCCCCTTTACAATAGCGTTAAAGAAGGAAACACCCTCGCCGATGACAGACCTTCACCACGCTGTGTGGGACGACCCCACCCAAAACAACCTCATCACCCCTGAATCACCGCAAGCACTGGCTCGGCAAGGGCATGTGCGTGAATCGGGTTTGTGGGTGCCAAGCATTCCGCAAGACGTGATGAAACACGAACAACAACGCCTGTTTCGCCTGCTCGGTGGTGTGGATACCTATCAGTATAAAGGGCGAGTGTCTAAGCTCTTGGGCATGATGCTGGAAGCGTCGCTCCCCAAAGTCAAAATTGGCGATCTCTGCTTTGTGGAAACCATGGATGGCACCATGAAAGCCGCTGAAGTCGTCGCTTTTCGTGGAGACAAGGCCCAGTTGATTTTGCTCTATAGTGCGGAAGGGATTTTTCAAGGCTCGTGGGTGTTTTCAACAGGCGAAACCACGCAGATTCCCGTAGGCGATTTCTTGCTCGGTCGCTTGGTTTCACCACTCGGTGAACCGATGGATGGAATGCCACTTGACACCAAAGGCGCGAGTTTTGTCAACATCCAAGCCCCTCCCCCTGATCCGCTGGATCGCCCGATTATTGATCAAAAATTTGAAACAGGCGTTCGAGCGATCGACAGCTTGTTGACCATGGGCAACGGGCAACGCATGGGCTTGTTTGCCGGTTCGGGTGTGGGGAAATCAACCCTTTTGGGTATGATTGCGCGTGAATCAGAAGCGGATGTTAACGTCATGGCCTTGATTGGTGAGCGGGGGCGTGAAGTGAAGGAGTTCATGGAAGAATCCCTAGGGGAAAAAGGCATGAAGCGTTCGGTGCTGGTGTGTGCCACTGGCGATCAACCGCCCTTGTTGCGGATGAAAGCCTTGCAATCCGCCACAGCGGTAGCCGAATACTTCCGGGGCCAAGGCAAGAAAGTCTTTTTAATGACGGATACGGTCACCCGATGTGCGATGTCTGGGCGAGAAGTGGGCTTGTCAATCGGCGAGCCTCCCACGATGAAGGGGTATCCGCCGTCGATATTTTCATGGTTACAGGTGGTTTTAGAACGGGCGGGTCGCACAAAGCAGGGGAGCATCACGGCGTTGTATACCACGCTGATGGAAGGCGATGATATTAACGATCCAGTCGTTGACACGGTGCGCGGTATTGTGGATGGTCACATCTTTTTGTCTCGCAAAGTTGCGGCGCAGAATCATTACCCCGCCATTGACGTGTTGGGCAGTGTCAGCCGTGTGTTTACCACGGTGTGCGATGAAGAGCATCAGGTTGCGGCGGGTCGCATGCGTGAGCTGATGGCGATTTATAAAGATGCCAAGGATCTCATTGATATTGGGGCGTATGAGCATGGGTCGAGTCCGAAAATTGATATGGCGATTCAGTTGATGCCTGAAATCAATCGGTTTTTACGCCAAAAAATCACGGAACCCATGCGCATGGAACAAACGCTGGTCATCCTCAAGGATCTGATGCGTAACGTCGATTTATAGCTTTTGCGTCGAGCTTGGGGTATACTGTGTAAGTTGAAGTAATCACTTCAAAACTGCCTAGAAAGCTCCCACCATGATGACGCCTGAACATGACGACGAACAGCATATCGGCATCACGACCCCCACTGTCCCTACAGAGCAGGAGTCGTTGCACGAGCAAGAAGCCCAGATTCGTCAAGAACGCGAAACCCTCAGGGACATCATCTCGGGGCGGGTGCGGGAACATATCTACAAAAAACAACCGCGCTTTGTGTTGCGTCAGTACCTCAACACCGTGCATTTCGCCGATATTGCCGATGCCCTAGAAGGTGAGTTGACTTTAGCGGAAGCGTTGGTCTGTTTAGAAGCGATTTCTCCGACACTAGGGGCCAACATTTTTACATCGCTAGAGCGTGAAACGCAACACCAGTTTATTCTCGCCCTGCCTTCCGTGCGCTTACACCGCATTATTCGTTCCATGCCGGCTGATGATGCTGTGGATTTGTTGCAAGAACTGACACTGGAAGAAGCAGGGCGTGTGTTGGGCGAACTTCCGCAAGATGATGACACAAAATCTTTGCATGAATTGCTCAAAGAATCCCCCGACACGGCGGTGGGGATTATGTCGACTCATTATGTGAGCTTGGCTGAAAATGCCACTGTTGGCGATGCCTTGTTATTGCTTCAAAATGCGGATCAACATGATTTTGTGTACTACCTTTATTTGACGGATGAAGACCATGTGCTCAAAGGCGTCTTGAGCATTAAAAGTCTGTTGCTCGCCTATAAAACGCCTGAACGCCTGTTGAAAGACCTCGCCTTGGTCGATGATGTGAAACACGTGCATGAAGCCTTTGACCAAGAACTGGTGGCCAATATCTTCCGTAAATACTATAATTTGCTGGCCATGCCTGTGGTGGATGATGACGATCACTTGCTCGGCATCATCACGCTGGACGACATTATTGACGTTATTGATGAAGAATCGCAAGAAGATTTGTACCGTACCTCAGGGATCCGCATTGACGAAGAAGTCGATGAGCAGGATTTGCTCAAGGGTAAGCCGATTTACGCCTTTCGAGCCAGAATCCCGTGGCTTTCAGTCACGTTGATTGGTCAGTTGTGTGTGGCGAGTATTATTGGGTACTTTCATAACACGGTGTCTCATACGGTGGCGGCCGTGTCGTTTTTGCCGTTGCTCTGCGGATTGGCTGGCAATGTCGGCACACAAAGCGACACCATCAGCGTTCGAGGCATCGCACTCGAACTAATCGATGCGAAGAACATCCGCCAGCAAGCGGTGCGTGAAATCCGTGTGGCGTTGATGATTGGGGGCTTGTTTGCCCTCGTCTTGGGCGGAGCGTCCTTCTTAATGTATGGTCATGTGTTTTTGAGTTTGATTTTGATGGGCTATGTCTTATTGAGCAATTGTATTTCGGCCTTAATGGGCGTGTTGATCCCTTATGTGATCAAGTTCGGCTTTAAGCAGGATCCCGCAGGCGTCGGCGGACCTTTTATCACCACGATCATGGATCTGTCGATGTATACGAGCTTTCTGCTTTTGCTCACCTGGCTTGGCAACAAAATTATTTAATTTGGCGTTTTGAAGCAATTAAGATATACTAAGTATACTTAAATGATTTTGGAGTTTCTATGTCTGGTGTAAATGTCAATCTGCCTGCTTGGGTGCAAGGGGTAAGTGAATTTCAACAATTGGGCTTAGTCAATAAAGCGGTCATGACGACCTTTGGTATTGATGTTCCCTATGTAGCTTTGGCTAAAAATCCAGAAGAGCAAAAAGAACGCATGGTGAGGCAATCCTTGATTCTGGCGTTTATGTTTGGTATGGCACCGCTTCATTCAACGTTATTGGCTTACCATTTTGCTAAAAAAATAGATGGGACTCACGACGTCAAAACCAAGAAAAAACTACTCGGCTTAAAATTTGAAGAACTCGCTCACCTAGATGCGTTTCAAAAAGCCGTAAAAGAACATCTGCCTGAAGCAAAGGATCTTGCCACTGAAGCCATGCGTGTTTCGGTTTTAGAAGCAAAGGGGACTCATTTGGCATGGGATTTGGCCGCAGAAGGCGGTTTATTAGCGTCTGTTGGACTGTTGAAGGTTTTGTTTAGTGAATGGCAAACAGGCAATAAACGATTCACAGGAGAAAAAGGACTTGCCAGTGACTCAGATTTAAATGCCTTATACAAGAAAGAAAAAAAGAAAGATCCTTTTGGTATACCGCACTTCAGAGAACTTGCCACTATTCTAGCCGCAACGATTTTATCCTTTCTATTTGGGCAAGGCCTTAAAAAAAGCATGTTAGAGGCCCCCGAAAAACGAAATTTCTTACAGCGACAAATGGCTAAACTTGCCCCTCATTTTGATTATAACTTTAGTCAATTCTTAGGGAAGTGGGTTCCCGCTTTAAAGGAAATACCGATGTTGCCTCTTTCTGGCTTGGCATTGGTGGCTTTTTTATTGAATATGGGGGACATTGCCTCGTCTCGAAGCCCACGGGATTTTAAAGAAAATGCCGTTCGTGGTGGTGCCATTTTTTCTTCTGTGTTTATTGTTGGACCGACACTGACTTTGCTATTGAATAAGGGTCACACGACGATTGTCAAACTTTTAGAAGCCGAAGCAAAAGCGGGCAAGGCTCCCGAGCAATTGGTTAAAATTGCTAAAAATTCGGCACTGAAATACATCGGCATTTTTTCGGCTAATTTGGCTCTTATGATTGGAGTCATGTATGGCATCAATCAAATGACCAAGCACGATTTAAAAGAAGATCTTAAAAAGCTTAAAAAAGATACTCCTCAAAAAACTAAAACGGCTTGATTTAATCTTCTTCACGGATCAACGCCGAATAGGCATGAGCCGTTAAATGTTCGAGATTCGCCAAGTTCGCCGTCAATTCATTCAAGTAACTGTTCGATGCGGAGACTTCTAAAATGTTTTGCACACGCAAGAACGTCATCGGCGAAAGGGACGAACTAAAGCGTGCCGAACCCGAGGTAGGCAGCGTATGGTTTGGACCTGCACAGTAATCCCCATGGGCGATTGTGGCGTATTCCCCGACAAATAGCGTACCGTAATGCGTTAATTCGTTTTGACGAGCTTCCACCGCTTTACCGTGCAAGTGCAAGTGTTCAGGGGCGAGCTGATTGGCAATTTGGATAGACGCATCCAGATCCTTTGTGATGAGAATGACGCTATTTTTCAGACTGCTGACTTTCACAAAAGCAGGTAAGTCCAGTAGTTTCAGCGCCGATTCCAACTCCGCTTGCAAGGCGTGAGCCACTTGAGCATCATGCGTTAATAACGTAATACGAGCGTCAGGGTCATGTTCGGCTTGCCCAAGCAAGTCGCTGACGACAAAGCTTAGATTCGCCGTTTCATCCACAATGAGCAAGGCTTCAGAAGGCCCTGCGAGCGAATCAATGCCAATGCGTCCGTTGAGCTGGCGTTTGGCTTCTACCACAAAGCGATTCCCAGGGCCTACGACCATGTCCATTTTAGGGACTTGCGTCGTGCCGTAGGCGACGGCTGCGAGGGCTTGGGCACCTCCGATTTTGAAGACACTGGCGACGCCTGCGAGTTGTGCCACATACAAGATTTCATCCGCCGGGTTAGCGCACAACAACACGAGTTCTTTCACGCCTGCGACTTGGGCGGTGATGGCCGTCATCATGGCAGAAGAAACCAGTGGGTAGCGCCCGGCGGGCACATAGCAGGCCACTTTTTCAACAGGGCGCAACACAAAGCCCGTTTTATAACCGTGATGTTCATACAGGCGCGCTTCTTTGGGCAGGGCGTCCATCATTGTTTCACCAAATAAACGAATGTTTGCCACCGCTTCTTCCAAGGATGCTTTGACCTCTTCAGGGATTCGATCGCACGCCGCTTGCCAGTCTTTTTCGCTCAAGGCGATAGGTTCATTTGGGGCAAGGGCATCGTTAAAACGCTGGGCCAAGTCATACAGGGCGGTGTCCCCGCGGGTGATGACCTCTTCAATGATGCGTTCAACAGCGTGGGTGGTGGCCAGTTGTTGTGCCTGAGCTTGCGCGTTTGAAAGACCTTTAACCGTCGTTTCCACATAGGCTTGAACGTCTTTCCTTTCTAAAACTGGAATCATCATGGTGCGAGTTCTTTCTTAAGTTTAACGAATACGGCTAACGCAGTTATAAAAGGCGGGCTTATGGTGAACTTTCACAAAATAGCCGAGCCATTTATAATCCAATCCGCTTTGCACGAAGCGAAACTGTTCTTCCACCCCAACGGCATGTTCTCGAAATGTCAACACATGCACCACATAGGTGGTTTGTTCCGTAAGGCGAGCGTCTTTTTCTTTTAAAAGCACCATGCGATCCGCTTCATAGCTTTGAAAATGCCCCAAAAAACGATCCGCACAGTACATCAAATTCAAAAATTGTGTGCGATACACGGGATTTTGAGCCAATTCAGGCAACTGCCACGTGTCCAACAAAAATGGGTAGTCCAAGCGTTGCATATGCTTTAGAATTAACGCCATACGAATGCGCAATAAGGCTTCTTCATCAGGACTTAAGGTTTCATAGCCTTGTAAGGTGCCAGATTTGATAAGGGGGTGTTCTTCTTGCGACGTACAGGCACTGAAGTTCACACAAGCAAGCAATAGAAGGAGAATCAGTAAAGCGTTTTTAAACATGATTAAAGCGTCTTCCTTTCATCAACGTCTACACTTAAAACCTTACCTGAAACTTTACCTGGAACTTCACACGCCTTAAATACAGAGGAGCGTCGGGCTTAAGCTGTCTTCCCATAAAGAAACTATCTCGCCTTTAAGGTCATACGGCGTGACTTGCCCAATTTTCACGGCGACGAGGTCTCCGGGAATGATGTTCTGCGAACTTTGTTTAATCAGCACTTGGTTGTCAATTTCAGGAGAATCCCACTGACTACGGCCCACAATTAAGCCAGACGCGCGAATTTCATCAATCACCACAGGGATTGTTTGCCCGAGCATGGCCTGATTTTTTCGATAGCTAATGGTTTGCTGCAGTTCCATAATTTCATGGCGACGTCGTTTTTTTACGTCTGCAGGGACTTTGTGGGGTAAATCGGTGCTGGCTGCGGTGTCTACATCGCTGTATTCAAACACGCCCAAGCGATCCCATTCCACTTGGCGGACGGTTTCTTTCAAGTGTTGGAATTCTTCTTCCGTTTCACCAGGGAAACCCACAATAAAGGTCGTGCGAAGCTTCACCCCAGGAATACTTTCGCGCACCCACTGGGCCCATTCCACCGTGTCAATAATCGGACGGCTCATGCGTTTCAACATTTCAGGGTGCGTATGCTGAAGCGGGCAATCGAGATATTTCACGATGTGTTCCGACTCACGAATGGTGTCCAACAGCTCTTGATTCAAGCGGTTATTGGGGTAGGCGTATAAAAAGCGCAACCATTTTAGACCGTCAATTTGATTCAGCGTTTTCAACAAAGTAGGCAAATCCGTGTCAATGTCTCGGCCGTAGCTGGTGTTGTCCTGACCAATTAGCACAATTTCGCTGACGCCTTTGGCAACGAGTTCTCGGACGCTCGCTTCAATGCTGGCGACGGTTCGACTTCTTAAATTGCCCCGCATCGAAGGGATGATGCAAAACTTGCATCGGTAATCGCACCCTTCAGAAATTTTGACATAGACGCTGGCCCCCATCGTCACATGACGACGGTGGCGGTCGTCTTGCAGGAGATAGGTTGGATCCTGCTGAATGGCCAACACGCGTTCGCCTTGCTGGATTTTTCGCACCACACTGGCGACATCCGCCACTTGATGGGTACCGACTACGGCATCGGCTTCGGGGAATAAATCCAGCAGTTCGCCTTGAAACTTTTGCGCCAAGCACCCTGAAATCAACAAGCGCTTGCCCCCTTCAGCCAAACGCACCAAGGTTTGGACGCTTTCCTTTTGAGCTTCTTCAATAAAAGCACAGGTGTTGACCAACACCAGATCGGCTTGCGCTTCATCGGCCACAATGGTGTGCCCGTCTTGTTCCAAGGAACCGAGCATGGTTTCGGTGTCGACGAGGTTTTTGGGGCATCCAAGGTGTACAAAGCTAATGTTAAGGGGTTTGTGGGTTTCAGAAGTGGCCGTGGGCATGCGGGTAGGGTCTCATTTCACGATGGGGGATTTTGTTTCATGTATAGTAAAAGTACCACTAACATAAAGTCGCATCAATCTTTTCGTGTGCTTTATATATAGGAAAGTGTCTTTACCCCCTCTCCCTTAGGGAGAGGGTTGGGGTGAGGGATACGGGATGCCCCGTCATCGCTGGTGTCCCTCCTCCTAACCTCCTCCCCAAGGAAGAAGGAAAAAAACCCGTTAAAACAGAAGAAAGGAACGCCTCATGGATGTAAATCACAAACGTTTTAGCGAATACGAAAGCGCCTTCAACGCCCTAGCTGAAGACGCTACGCCGTGGGAAGGCGACAAGCCTGCCCTAGACAGCATGGCGGTTTACCTCTGCCTGTATGGAGACAACGGCCTTGCGGTCGACGATGAGTTCGCCTTGCTCGAAACACTAAAAACCCGCACGGCTGAAAACGCCGAAGCCTTATGGCGGATCGATATTGAAGCGGATTACTATCAGGATATTATTTTGTTTGTGAAATAATAGTGAAAGGGCTTCCAAGAAGTGATTTCTCTGTTTTAATATCTACAGATACTTTCTCTTTATTTATAAAAATACATAAGTTCTATTAGTTATAATGAAACTTCAAACGTCTGCTCCTATATCTTTTCCCTTGTCTACTTTATCCCATAAGCGGCTTACAAATACGGGTCGTGTTGGGGGCAATTTCTTTGCAGACTTCCCATTTCGACATATTCCTCTTCTATGTGCTAATCGTGGTAAACCTTCACAAAATCTGCTACTTCTGTTCCCTGAAAATCCAGGAAAGATTAACATTACGCAGTTACGCAACATTTTACTCCTAACAAACTTAGACCGTTGGCCTGAGTGGATGAGGTCTTGTATAGTTGTCTGTTCTAGCAGTTCTGAACAAATAAGTGTTACAAAAATAATGCGTGATCCTTTGACTAAGCAAGCCATTGTAGAGTTATGTTATAGATTAACGCAGAATGAGCAAAATAGATGTTTAGAAATAGTCCGTGCAGGAAAGACTGTGAATAAAAGTACTGACACGTCCGATAAATTTCAAGCAGTTTTAACCGAATACGGCATCCCTAACATTACTAGCGTTTCTGAACTTTGTGCACACATTGAAAATTTGAATTCAAAATCTTAATCGTCGTCGGTGGTGTCTAACAGCGTGCCTTGAATGACGGTGGGGTCTTCATCATCCACCGTGGTGATGGCCACATCCGTGGCGTTTAATAAGGCCACAGCTTGTAATTTAGACGCTTCTAAATCGTCCCCCGACCCTTGAATCGTTATGGGGGCGAGGGCGTCTTGTGTTAAAGGCGTCATCGGTTCTTTTGGTAAGGATTGCTCATCCTCTTCATTGAACACTTGCACAGGCTCCGTTTCTTTTTCGGGAAACAAGCCCGCCGCTGAAGTCACAAGTGCTGGCGTGGCAACGTTTTGAAGGGGCAACGGCGCGGGTGAAACAGGCATCACTTCAACTGGAATTAACGTTTGGCCTTCAAGCGTATTAAGCGGATTCCCCTGTTTTGCTGGAGCAGTTGCAGGGGGGGCTATGGGCTGGACTATGGAAGCTCCAGCCACTTGAAAGGCAATGTGTAGTTCTTGGCCCAAGACTTGGGCGGCCGCCTTTTTATAATGGGCGATTTTGTCAGGGGTTTGCATCATTTTAAGCAGGGGTGCGCTTTTGCAAGAAAGCACGAGCTTTTGCGCGTTTTGTTCGACAATATGCACGTGCTGTAAAAACAACGGACGCACCGCCCCTGAGCTGATTAAGGCACAAATGTGTTGATGTAAATCTTGCAAATTGCTAGGGGCTGGCGAAGCCGTTTGAACTTGCGGTGGGGCTTGTCGTGGAGCGGGGGCTGGATTCGCTTGAGGAGCAGGCATTTGAGCCACTGGAGCCGACGGGTTATACGGTGGGGGCCCTGAAGGAGGCGGTGCCGATCGATAGGCGGGGGCTTGCATCGGCGCGTGGCTGGCCTGAGAAGGTTTGGCATGCTTGAGCTGGTTGAGCTGTTGTTCAAGGGCTTCCAAACGCTCCAGCAAAGCCGTCATATCGTGAGGCATCACATTCATGCAAATCGCCAGTAAGCCCACTTCCAAGTTTAAAGAAGGTTCTTGGGCGTGGCGAATGTCTTGATCCAACTGGTTTAGGGCGTTCATAATGCTGGCCACTTGAGCCGAATTCACTAAAGGCGCCAAACGCTTGACGCTTTCCACCACCGCTTCAGACGTATCTAAATCATCGGCGCTTAAGGCGTCTGCCCCCACTGCTGTGGCAATGAGCAAGTGACGCAAACTCATCATTAACGGCCGAATTACTTGGCGGGCTTCAATGCCTTTTTGGTTGAAGTCTGAAATATAGTTGAGCGCCATTTGGGCGTCATGTTGAATCAGGGCTTCGGCGAGGGCCAACATTTGCTCTTCAGGGACTTCGCCTAAAAACTCAATCAATTCCGCCAAAGCAAAGGCCCCCTGCTTGCCACGCGCCAATACAGAAACTTGATCCAAGTTCGACAAGGCATCGCGCAATCCCCCACGCGCCTTACGAGCCAAGTGCAACAACGCGTTGGATTCAATCGACAAGCCTTCTTTTTGGCAGATTTCAATCAAATGCTGATGAATCGCCGCTGTTGGAATACGATTAAAGTTAAACTGCTGGCATCGTGAAACAATGGTGGGCAACACCTTGTGGGCTTCGGTGGTGGCAAAAATAAAAATAACCCGATCAGGCGGTTCTTCAAGCGTTTTAAGCAACGCGTTAAAGGCTTGAGAAGACAACATGTGAATTTCATCAATGATGTAAATCTTGTAACGCCCCGCGAGTGGCGCAAATTGACACGATTCGATTAAGTGGCGCGCATCTTCAACGCCTCCGTTAGAGGCGGCGTCAAATTCAATGACGTCTAAATCATTGCCTGCGGTGATGTTGACACACGAATCACAGACTTGACAAGGCGTTGAGGTGGGGCCTTGCAGACAGTTCAGCGATTTCGCCAAAATACGCGCAGAAGAGGTTTTACCCGTGCCTCGTGGGCCGGTGAATAAATAAGCGTGGGCAATACGGTTTAAGGCAATGGCATTACTGAGCGTTTGCGCCACAGCCTGTTGCCCCACCAGTTCAGGTAAACTTTGGGGGCGGTACTTACGGTACAACGGTAAGTGCGATTCTTGTAAAATCGATGCGTGCATGAAGGCCACCTTTTCGGGTTTTGAAGTAGTTGCCCACCACTTATTTAGTGGAACCTTGACTGGCTACGGCGTGCATGGCGGCTTGAATGGCCTCAGCATCGCCCAAGTAATAATGCTTAATGGGTTTAAGGTTTTCATCCAACTCATAGACCAACGGTTGCCCTGTGGGAATGTTGAGTTCGAGGACTTCCGCTTCACTTAGCTCGTCCAGATATTTCACCAAGGCGCGCAAACTATTGCCATGTGCGGCAATTAACACACGTTTGCCGGCTTTTACTTCAGGAGCAATCACCGTTTGCCAGTATGGCACCACACGCGCCACCGTTTCCTTCAAGCTTTCGGTAAGGGGGAGTTCTGCTTCGTTTAAGTGGGCGTAGCGTGGGTCATGCCCAGGGTAACGAAGGTCGTCTTTCGTTAAGGGTGGGGGGGTAATATCATAGCTACGGCGCCAGATTTTGACTTGTTCTTCACCGTATTTTTGAGCCGTTTCGCTTTTGTCTAGCCCTTGCAACGCGCCGTAATGGCGTTCATTAAGGTGCCAATCCTTCACCACAGGAATGTAGAGTTCATCCATGGCGTCGAGGACTTGATTTTGCGTTTTAATGGCTCGTTTTTGAAGGGAGGTAAAACTTAAATCAAAGCCATAACCGTTGGCTTTAAGCAGTTTTCCCGCATCTTGCGCTTCTTGAACGCCTTGGGCGGTTAAGTCGACATCATGCCAGCCGGTGAAGCGGTTTGACAGATTCCATTCGCTCTGCCCGTGACGAATTAAAACAAGGGTATAGACCATGGCACACATCCTTTTGGGTGAAATGAAACTGCTTTTATTCTACCTGAAGCGCTCAAAAATGCCAAGTCATCTGTTTCAGAAGAAAACGGTTTATGATAAGGATTTACATTCAATTTGAACTACATGAGCTACCATTTTGAACCAATAAACTAAAATACACAAAAGCAGGTACTAAGTGTTTAGGCATTTCAGGATGAATGACTAAGTAGAGAACTTCCCTAAAACTAAATCCTTTTGAAGGGAACGACGCTAGCAAGATTCTATTATGGTTGGTGACATCTACGAGTTTGTTTTTATATTCGATTTTATTGTTTATTTGCCACTCCCAAGATTGCCCTTTAGGAATAGCAGTCCCCGTTAGTGTCGAACTCGTTTGTTCTTTATAAAGTTCTAGGAATGGATTATTTCCAGGGTATAAAACAGTCAAGAAGGGTATATCATTTTTAGTAAAATAATAATGAGTTGTTGTAGTAACAAAAGGCTGTTTTTTTATCTGACTCTGAAACGGTAGCCACTCTGTATAATCTTCTGTACTGGAAGTTTGACTACATTCTTTATTGTGATAGTGTGTCGTCGAACTTTCAAATGAAAGTTTGAACAGTGGGAAGGTATTCAAGTTATACTTAGTAGGGTAATTATAGACGAAATACTGTTCGCCTATTAAGGCCTTGTCTCTTGCAATCGTCAATAAATGATAACCTTGGTTTAAATACTCCTCTACCTCTGGATTTTTTTGAGCAATGTCTTGATACGTATATTTTAAGGTCTTATTTCTAGCAATATATTGTAACCAAATTAAAAAGGATGGAAACCCAATAGCAAATCCTACACCAATGATTGCAAGAAACTGTACTTGTTCATAAGTTGGCATTACACACCGTCTTTCTCTGCACAAAAGCTCTTTTTGCTTCTAAACAAAACTCTTAAATAATAGTAAGGTAAGCTTATCACGAGTCTTTCAAGGTAAACTTAGAACACACAAAATTTCATGCGATAAAGGGACAGGATGGATCTTTTCTGCTAAAATAATTTTTTCTTTGATCTAATTTCTTGAGCCCTTTTTGATAAATACGTTTCTAACAAAGACGTTTTTCTATAGTGTCCGAAAGACAAAACACGTCAAACTAAAGAAACGAAATAAACGAAAGAAAATAAATAAATATGCCCCTTTTTTGGCAAAAAACGAAAGAAAGCTAAAACAAACTAAATAAAACTAAAGAAAACTAAAGAAAACTAAAGAAAACTAAAGAAAACGAAAGAAAATGGAGATTGCCTCATGCCCCCCCTACGCATCGTATTTATGGGAACCCCCGACTTTTCTGTGCCGTGTTTGAATGAACTACTCAACGCACCCGATATTCAAGTCGTGGCGGTGGTGACCCAACCCGATCGCCCCGCAGGTCGAGGCAAAAAACTCACGCCTTCGCCCGTAAAAATAGTGGCGAAAACCCACGGCATACAAGTCTTTACGCCTGAACGGCTCCGCAAGGAAGACGATGTGATGCAAGCCCTTGAAGAGCTTACCCCTGACTATATCGTCACCATTGCCTTTGGGCAGATTCTCCCCCCACGCGTCCTAAACACGCCGAAAAAAGGGGTCGTCAATGTGCATGCCTCCTTATTGCCTGAATACCGAGGGGCGAATCCGATTCAGTGGGCCGTGCTAGACGGTAAGGCGGAAACAGGCTTAACCACTATGTTTAGCGATGAAGGCGTCGACACAGGCGATATGCTCCTCAAGCGGAGCCTCCCCATTGAAGCGGACGATACCACAGGCTCGCTGTCGGACAAGTTGGCCCAAATCGCGGGGGGTGTTTTGCTTGAAACGCTTGCAGGGCTTGAAAACGGACGCCTCACGCCCCAAAAACAAAACGACACCTTGGCCACTTTTGCCCCCAAACTCAAAAAAGAAGATGCGTCGATCGATTGGACGGCTTCAGCGACGGTGATCAAGCAACGCATTCAAGCCTTGACGCCTTTCCCCAGTGCGAAAGTGAGCTTTAAAGACGTCGTGTTAAAACTGGGCACAGTTTCGGTGGTGAAAGACACTGAAGTAAGTGAAGCACGAGCTGGACAAGTGCTAGACGTCAATAAACAAGGCATTTTCGTGCAAACAGGCGACGGGGTTTTGTGCATTGAAACGCTTCAACCCGCTGGCAAGGCGTTAATGAAGGCGTCTGATTGGGGGCGTAATGCGATGTTCAAACATTCGCCCGATGAACTGGTTTCTTTTCAATAAATTTGCTACAATAAAAAGGTACATAGTGTTTTTAAGAGAGGGATGACCTACCATGATGGCGCAACATCCGATGAAAGAGTTTTACAACGAAACCTTTGACATGGCACAAAAGCAACTCGACGCCGTTGCGGAGATCATGAACTTGGATGCGGGCGTCCACGAACGGCTGCGCTTTCCGCGTAAATCGTTGATTGTTTCAGTCCCCATTAAGTTGGACAACGGCCTGACCAAGCTGTTTATGGGCTACCGTGTGCAACATGATCAAACCCTTGGGCCTTCTAAAGGAGGCGTGCGTTTTCACCATGATGTTCAACTCGGTGAAGTGGCAGCGCTTGCCATGTGGATGACCTGGAAGTGTTCCCTGCTGAACTTGCCTTATGGCGGTGCCAAAGGTGGGGTGTGTTGCTTTCCTGAAGAAATGAGCGAAAACGAGCTTGAACGCCTGACGCGTCGTTACACGACGGAAATTTTATCGATGATTGGGCCCGAAAAAGATATCCCTGCGCCCGATATGTACACCAACGAAAAAATGATGGCGTGGATGATGGATACCTATTCCAACTTCATTGGCTATGCGGTTCCCGGAGTCGTAACAGGCAAGCCTGTCAGCGTAGGCGGGACGCTTGGGCGTGTAGAAGCCACAGGCCGTGGCGTGGCCTTAACAGTTGAACTGGCGGTGCAGAAGCTTGGCCACTTTAGCGAAGCGCCAACTGTGGCGGTGCAGGGATTTGGAAATGTGGGGAGTATTACGGCGAAGTTTTTGCATCAAAAGGGGTATAGAATTGTCGCTATTACGGATGTAAAAGGGGGTATTTATGACCCTACGGGCATTGATGTGCCTAAACTTCAAGCCTATGTGCGTGAACATGGTTCTGTAGAAGGCTACACCCCCGGTGATGCGTTAGATTTAAAAGAAATTTTTGAGCTAGATGTGGATGTACTCGTACCTGCGGCGGTGGCGAATTGCATCACCGATGCGAATGCGGATCGTGTGAAGGCGCGTATTGTCGCCGAAGGGGCGAACGGTCCTGTCACTACAGAAGCCGACCGCATTTTAGATGCCAAGGGGATTTATGTCATCCCTGGTATTTTGGCAAATGCGGGCGGTGTGGTTGTTTCTTACTTTGAATGGGTGCAGGATATTCAGCACTTGTTTTGGTCTGAAAATGAAGTCACCAACAAGTTGACGTATCTGATGAGTAAAGCCTTCGACGAGGTGTTTCATACGGCCTTAGAACGTAAGGTGTCGCCTCGCACAGCGGCGATGATCATCGGGGTGGGGCGAGTCGCCGAAGCCAAGAAACTGCGTGGACTTTATCCTTAAGACGCTTCACTTGGCGTAAAAAACGCCTTGTTTGCCAGAACGTCTATTGCTTTTTTTGCAGGGGTGAAGTTACAATAGTATTATGTTCGTCTATATCGTGATTAGTGAAGGAAATTGTGAATGAAAATCCATGAATACCAAGCCAAAGGCTTGTTTCGTCAGTACAAGATCAACGTGCCCAATGGAGATGTGGCCACCACTGCCGAAGGAGCGGTTCAAGTCGCCTCTACCCTAAAAACGCCTAAAGTCGTCGTTAAAGCCCAAATCCATGCCGGCGGGCGCGGTAAAGGCGGCGGTGTAAAAGTGGTGGAAAACACCCCTGAAGCCGTCCGCACTGCTGCGGAAACGATTATCGGCATGCAATTGATTACGCACCAAACCAGTGCCGAAGGACAAAAAGTCAAATGCGTTTTGGTGGAAGAAGGTTCCAACATCGCTCGTGAATTGTATTTAGCGATCGTCATGGACAGAGCCACCTCTCGTGCGGTTTTGATGGCATCGACCGAAGGCGGTATGGATATTGAAGCGGTAGCTGAGCATACACCAGAAAAAATCAATAAAACCGTGATTCATCCTGCGTTAGGCATTCAAGACTATGAAATTCGTGAAGTCTGCTTTAGTCTTGGGCTAAATCCCGCTCAAAGTAAGCAGGCTCACAAATTGATTAAAAATCTTTACACGATGTTTATTGAAACAGACTGTAGCTTGCTTGAAATCAACCCGCTTATCATCACGGCGGACGACCAAGTCTTCGCCCTTGACGGTAAAGTCAACTTTGATTCCAACGCCTTGTACCGACATGCGGACATCGTCGCCTTGCGAGACTTGGATGAAGAAGATCCGCTGGAAGTGGAAGCATCTAAATTTGGGCTCAATTACATTAAGTTAGACGGTGAAGTGGCTTGCATGGTCAACGGTGCGGGTCTCGCCATGGCCACCATGGACATCGTCAAACTCTACGGAGCCTCGCCAGCCAACTTTTTAGACGTTGGCGGCAGTGCCACGGAAGACGCCATTGAAAACGCCTTCCGCATTATTATGAGTGACAAAGACGTAAAAGTCATTTTCATCAACATTTTTGGGGGTATTTTGCGTTGCGATTTGCTGGCCACGGGCGTGGTGAAAGCGGCTCAAAAGCTGAATATGAGCTTGCCGATTGTCATTCGCATGAAAGGCACCAATGTGGAAGAAGGCAAACGTATTTTGGCTGAAAGTGGCATTCGCTACGAAGTGGGTGAAACCATTGAAGCTGCGGCTGAAAAGGTAGTACTTTCGCTCAAAGAGACCACATCTGTATAGCATAGTCGAGCTAAAGACTTCACATATATAACCCCCTATTTAAAAAGGAAATTACGACATGGCGGTTTTATTAACCAAAGAAACAAAAGTCATCGTGCAAGGTTTGACAGGGCGTGAAGGTACGTTTCATGCCGAGCAGTGTCTTAAATACGGCACGCAAATCGTCGGAGGCGTCACCCCCAACAAAGGCGGAACGACTCACACCGTAAACGGCGCAGACCTCCCTATTTTTAACACCGTGAAAGACGCTGTAGCTCAAACAGGAGCCGATTGTTCCGTGATTTTTGTGCCTCCTCCTTTTGCGGCGGATGCGATTTTAGAAGCAGCGGACGCTGGTGTGGCTCTCGTGATTTGCATCACCGAAGGCATCCCTGTGGTGGATATGATGAAGGTCAAGCATTTGTTGTTGACCGAATACCCTAGCGTGCGTCTCATCGGGCCCAACTGTCCCGGTATTATTAGCCCAGGGCAAGCAAAGGTCGGCATTATGCCAGCGTCGATTCACTTGGCGGGTCGTGTGGGTGTTGTTTCTCGCTCAGGAACGCTCACCTACGAAGCGGTGGATCAGCTCACCCAACGAGGCATTGGGCAAAGCACTTGTATCGGTATCGGGGGAGATCCCATCAACGGCACGAACTTCATCGATGCGTTAGCGTTGTTCCAAGCGGATCCTGATACGGATGCCATTATCATGATTGGCGAAATCGGCGGTTCGGCTGAAGAAGAAGCCGCAGCCTATTACAAAGAACACGTCACTAAGCCCATGGTATGCTTTATTGCGGGTCAAACGGCGCCTCCTGGCAAACGCATGGGTCATGCGGGTGCGATTATTTCAGGCGGTAAGGGAACGGCTGCTGAAAAAATGAAGGCTCTTACGGAAGCTGGCATTGCGGTAGTTGAATCCCCAGCGGATATGGGATCTACCCTTGAAAAGCTGTTGACGGCAAAAGTCTAAGCATCTGGATTGTTTGCTCCGTTTTTAGTTGGTCGTCGTCAGAGACCTTTG
Organism: Vampirovibrionales bacterium; assembly: GCA_044358835.1. Classification (GTDB taxonomy): domain Bacteria; phylum Cyanobacteriota; class Vampirovibrionia; order Vampirovibrionales; family JAJTHC01; genus JAJTHC01. The sequence goes on from JBIKNF010000002.1 coordinate 141,437, forward strand.
CTCCGCCAAAGGTCTCCAACACCTCTAAAGGCGGTTTAAGGAGGGGGAAAGAGAAGGAAATTGTTGCGGCTCTCCTTCTCTTTCCCCCTCCTTAAAAATCCTCCCCCTTTCTCATCCTTTTCGCTTGCTCCACTTTCTACACGTCGGACGTCCGCAAAATCGCTCGGGGATTCGCAATTCGCTCACCCGCTCGGATTTAGTGCTTGGACGTCGGCTGGTGCAACGAGTTAGATACTCCCACTTTTTATCTAAAAAAGACAAGACACCAAAAAGCGACGTTCTTTTCCAAGAAACGTCGCTTTTTAAATGAACACTGTTCAAACGATTAAGCAGAAGCGCCTGCGGAAAGGGCTTGCTCAAGTGCGTTTAACGCTGCGTCGTAGTTAGGCTCATTGGTGACTTCAGGCACGATTTCGCTGTAAGCGATCTTGCCTTGAGCATCAATGATAATAACCGCACGAGTCAACAAACGCAAGTTAGGCAAAATCAAACCGTAAGCTTCGCCGAAGCTCAAAGTGCGGTGATCGCTTAAAGTCGTGGCTTCAATGTTTTCAGCGCCACAAAAACGAGCTTGAGCGAAAGGCAAATCCACCGAAACGGTGATGAATTCAACATTGGATCTACCGTTTAACTTTTGGTAAAAGTGACGGCTTTGAATCTGACAAACAGGGGTATCCAAGGAAGGGACGATGTTTAAGAACAAGGTTTTGCCTGTATAGTTGTTTAAGGTGATGGCTTCAAGCTTGCTGTTCAACAATTCAAAGTTAGGCGCGGTTTGCCCAACACGAATTTCTGAACCTTGTAAGTCAATGGCATTGCCTTTAAATGTTACTTGAGTGGTCATTGTAAGATCCTTTATAAAAAATAATATAGGCCATACACCACTTAACGTAAGCGCATGACTTTTTTAATGTAGCACAAGAACAGTCTTTGGGCTAAAAATTTTAGCTTGATTTAAGTTTTGATGCCTTTTTCAAAGGAGTAGCATCATCTAAAGGGATTTAGGATTTGGTAGAACTATATTTATTTGATGTTATTTTTTCCGTATTGACGGAAGGAGTCGGCTTTGAACGATCCATCAAGCTCTTGCCTAAGAAGCCCAGTCCAGCACCTAGACCTAATGCAATGCAAGTTTGCCACCATGGGAAACCATTTGTGGCGGCTTTGGCTTCCGTTGTAGCGGTACCGTTTTTCAAAAGGTCACGTGCGATATTAGTAGCGCCTTCTAAGGCTTTGCCTGCTTCGACTTTGATAAAGAAGTTCGTGTCTTTGATGCCGATTGCATTTTTTACCTTATCCCCGATGTTGGCATTGGTGGCTTTTCGCAATTTTTCCAAATTGAGATAATCAGTGACAGAACCATTTAGCACAATACCGTCTGCGGTGGGGTTCACCGTTCGTAAGGTCGCCAAGAAGCGTCCCATTTCATGATGTAAGTGGTCGTCTAGTTCTTGTAGAACCGCTTTTTCGTTCTTGTGGAGGGATGACTGAACCAATTGATCTTCTTTTTTCAAATACGTGGCGGCGTTCTGGAAGGGTTCGTGGTTTGCAAACACACGATACATGGTAGCATCATAATGTTTAGAACCCGGTTCGTCTTTGTATAAATCATCCACTTTAATACCCAAGAAGGTCCTTAGCCTTTTAGCTCTGGCGAGTTCTTGTACTTTTTTCGCAAGGGCTTTGCCTGAAAGGGTATCTTCAACCGTTTCACCCTTAGGACCATCTAAACGGAAATGTCCTGGTTCTCCAGGCATACCTTTATGAACGGTTCCACCGACACCCGTGCCGTCTATAACAAAAATAGGGTTATTAAGATTGCCATAAGTCGCATTGGCAGGAGCAACAGCATCATTCACCACACGGACAGCTAAGCCACTAATCCCCTGCTTTTCAAATTCTGCTTCAATGGCTGCTTTTATATTAAAGCCAGCAGGAAGACCGACTTCCCCAGACGTTTGGGCAACACCATCTGCAATCAAACCCGGCATGGCTAAAACAAAAGCTCTTTCCTTCTCAAACTCTTTTGGAGACATATTTCTGAAATAGACAATATAAGGCGACACAAGCCCTTGAACAAGCTTGGAAGCTACTTCTTGTGACGTACCTTTCGGTGTGTTAGCTCGCTTTAGTTCTATAATGTTGTTTGATCCGTTTTGTGTGGCGTAAGTAACCGAAGTGCCTCCTAAATTTACAACAGCGACACCTTGTCGTTGATTTTGGACGGCATTTTTTTGCGAGTTTGATGAGTTTAAGACGGAAGAAGAATGAAAAGCAGAGATTTTCATGAAAGCCTACCTTTAGAGATTGATTTTAGAAATGAGCAAATGAGATAACCCAAAAAATGTTAATACAAGTACAAGTGTTTGTCAACTAAACAAAGCACCAAAGTATAGAAAAAATTCAAGACTTTGCCTTTAACGTTTCCAGAATAGCTTCCAATAATTCAATGTCTCTTGGTGTGGCTGGCGGAACCGTCTCTTCAATAGAAGGAGGCGCTTCTTTTTTAAAGTGATTCATCGCTTTAACCACGCTAAAAATGGCGAAGGCCACAATCAAAAAATCCAAGACGCTTTGAAGAAAAGCGCCATACTTCCATAAAACAGGCGTGACTTCAAGACCCATAGCTTCAGGGGTACGAAGGGTAATCGCTAAATTTGAAAAATCTACTCCACCGATTAAAAAACCAATCGGGGGCATAATAATGTTGTCTACTAAAGAGCTCACCACCTTAGCAAAGGATCCGCCAATAATGACCCCAATGGCCAAATCCATTACGTTGCCCTTTAAGGCAAAATCTTTAAACTCTTGAATAAATCCGCTCATCTTCATCTCCTTTTTCTATTTAAGGCAATTGCCCGGATGCGTCACCGCCCCTTGAGCCGCACTGCCTACCTGTTGTGCATATTTCCATAACGCGCCTGCGGGATAGTTCGGCTCAGGTTGTACCCACTTCGCTCGACGCTCAGCGAGGGTGGCCTCTTCCACAAACAAGGTAATAATACCAGTTTCGGCGTTGACTTCAATCTCATCGCCTGCTTCAACCAAGCCAATCACCCCGCCGACATAGGCTTCAGGGGCGACATGACCCACCATTAACCCACGAGTCGCCCCACTAAAGCGACCGTCGGTCAATAAGGCCACATCATAGCCCAAGCCTTGTCCCACGATCGCGGCTGTGACAGAAAGCATTTCTCGCATACCAGGGCCACCTTTGGGGCCTTCATAACGAATAATGACGACATCTCCCGCAACGATTTCGTTTTTGACAATGGCGGCAAAACAATCCTGTTCACCATTGTACACTTTCGCCTTACCCCGATGCACCAGTTTAGTAAGCCCCGCCGTTTTTACGACGGCGCCTTCAGGGGCGAGGTTTCCAAACAGTATTTTCAAGCCTCCGCCCGCGCTTAAAGGCGTTTCAATCGGCACCATAACGTCTTGCCCCGTGGGGAGCTGAACATCTTTTAGGTTTTCGGCGTGGGTTTTGCCTGTTACCGTCAAGCAATCTCCATGCAGGTAGCCCGCTTCCAACAACGCTTTAAGAATCACAGGCACGCCCCCGATTTGGTAGACGTCCCACATCACAAAGCGCCCCCCAGGTTTAAGATCCACAAAGTAAGGCGTGGTATTAAACCATGTTTCAATGTCTTGTAAGGTGACTTCAAAGCCACATTCATGCGCCAATGCGGGCATATGCAAAACGGTATTGGTGGAACCCCCTGTTGCGGCGACAATGCGCACGGCATTTTCAAACGCTTTTTTGGTGAGAATATCTCGCGGTAAAATGCCTGCCTTCAATAAATCGACAATAGCTTGACCGTAACGATGGTTCATCGCTGCACGAGCAGGATGCTCGGCGGGGATGGCGGAAGATCCCGGTAAGGCAAGTCCTATCGCTTCGGCGACGCATGCCATGGTGTTCGCCGTAAATTGACCGCCACAACTACCTGCTCCAGGGCAAGCATTTTCTTCAACGGCTTTTAAGCCTGCATCGCTTAATTTGCCCGCCGCGTGTGAACCCACCGCTTCGTAAACGTCTTGCACGGTGAGATCTTGACCGTCTAAATGACCAGGCATAATCGTGCCACCATACAAGAAAATAGCGGGCACATTCAAGCGAGCCATCGCCATCATCATACCCGGTAAGGATTTGTCACAACCCGCAATGCCCACAAAGGCATCGTAGCAATGGGCGCGCATGACAAGTTCCACACTATCGGCGATAATTTCACGGCTGACTAAAGAAGCCTTCATGCCTTCATGCCCCATCGCAATGCCGTCACTCACCGAAATAGCAGTGAACTCTCGCGCAATGGCCCCCGCTTCATGGATGCCTGCCTTAATTAAAGTTGCTTGATCATGCAAGGTTAAATTACACGGCGTGACTTCATTCCAGGTGTTAGCCACCCCAATAAACGGTTTTTGAAAATCCGCTTCAACCAATCCCATCGCTCGATGAAACGCCCGATGCGGCGCGCGAGCGGGGCCGTAGTTGATTTCTTTAGACTTGTGACGCACGTCAAACGTAGAATTACTGTTCATCGAAGATGTCCTTTCAGGCAGTATATCATCAACCCGTTTATTATATAACAAAGAAGCGATAAGTAGACGTATTTTTCTATTTTAAAATATGGGTTTATTTCTTAATAAAAAGCGTAGACGCCGTATACTTTTTTTTCTTTATGGTATAGTTCCATTAGGTAAAAACGAAAAAGGATGTTCTATTATGTTTCCCGCCGTGCTTGGATTTTTCTTTAGTCTTATAAGCCTTCTGGTGACAGTGTTTACACTCCTTGTCTTGCCTAGTCTGCTATGTATGACGTTGTGGAATGCGGTTGTGTTTAAACTATTGCATGGGGTTTCTATTTCGCTGTTTCAAGGGGTTTTGTTGTGGTTTATGGTGGTTTTAACGGTGATGATTGTCTTCAAGCCCCAAATCAAAGTCTCTGTTAAACGCCTTGATGCGCGAGATTTACGGTTTAAGGGTCTTGACAAGGACGATAAAAACAAATCCTCTTCAAAAACACCCCCTTCGGCGCATTGGCTCAAATGGCGAGAAGCGCAGAAAAAAGAGGATCCCAAGGATCCCCCTCCCTCGAGTCTTCACTAGCACATCTAACGTGTATCGCGTGTTAAGGAATACGTTTTTAGTGAAGGCTCTTTTAATGTAGGAACGCGTAATACGACCACAAGGCAAGAGTCTTGGCATCTTTGACCTGCCCTTGGCAAATGAGATCCCTAAACGCTTGGGGGGTAAAGACTTGGGTGAAAATGGCTTCATCATCGACTTGTGGGGGCGCTTGTTTGGCCAGCGTGCAGTTTTGAGCCGTATAGAGATAAATCCGTTCATTACAAAAACCCGGTGCGGTATAAATATACCCGAACGCTTGCCATTGGGGACTTTCATAGCCTGTTTCTTCCCATAATTCACGAACCGCCGTAGCCTCAGGAGCTTCCCCTTCTACATCGAGTTTTCCCGCAGGAAATTCCCACAAAAATTCACCTGTGGGGTAGCGAAATTGACGAATCAGAATCAATTCACCGCTGGGCAATAGGGGTAAAATACATACACCTCCCGGATGTAAGACGACGTCTCGAATGGCGGGGTTGCCATAGGCGCTCAGTATTTCGTCCTGCACGGTGGAAATAACTTTTCCTGTATGAATCAAGGTGCGGGACTGTTGAACTTCACGAATATCGGTGCTTTTGGGCATGGGCTAACCTCAATCTCTTTAAAAAATTAACTTCTTTAGCTTGATACATTGTAACACATTGTAACAGTATAGGGACTTGCGAGCAATTTTATAAGGGCGTTGGTGTTTATAAAGATGTAAATGAGAAGGCATTGACAATGAAGAATCTCAACGAATCAAACCGTTTAAAGGATTGTTAGGGTTGAGCGTAACGAAAAAATACTTTCGTCATCACAACTCGCTTCTCAGTAGAGTCCAGATAGAGAACACCGTGTTAGCCTATAAAAAAACCTGTTTAATCAAGGCTAAGCACTAAAGCAATTTTTTCGCCCTAGGCTTGAACTTGCTTCACGCACCACTGAATTATTTAAGGGAACCACACCATGACTTCTTTTGAAAATACATTTAACGCTCCATTAAAAACGCTCACGCTACGGCCTTCGTTGGTAAACTTAACATCAACAGCTAGAAGTGGTGTGGCGCCTCTTACTTCTTCTAACGTCCTAACATCAAGCAGTACAGACACACTCGAACTTTCTCCACTCACGGCAAAAGAAGCCTTGCAACAATCTACATTTGCAAGTTATTCACCTGAACAAGTACAAAAACGAGTGGCTGAATCACTCGTCACCTTTTTGGATTCCCCTGTGAGTCAAGTACTTAAAACAGAATTACCCGAAGGGCTAAAAAATAATCCTCGCTTTGCTTTACTTATGAGTGAAAAAGCGGTTGATTTCGTAGATATGATTTAAACATAGCCCTTTAAACGCAGGACTTTTTCATCGGCTTAGGGCAGGTGGGCATCCAAATTAATCCATCCCAAAATAAACATGACAGTTTTTCAATTTTAGTTTATAATAAACAACATTGTGATTGAATTTGTAATGTATAGGATTATCGTCCACGGTCCCCGTCTGAACGTTTTACAAGATTGTATAAACGCTTGGGATTGTTTCAACCTTAAGGGTTGTATTCTGTTTTGATTCTATCCATCACAAGTGAAGTACTTGCACTCCGTCTATTTGGTGGATGCCTAACAGGTTCTTCTTCCTTCATGCTAAGGAATGAACAGCTCTGTGAACCATTGCTTCACGCTGATTCATAAGATTTTCACTACAGTTGAGATAGGATTGTGATACTCATGATTAATTCCCTTGATGAACTCGACACCCCTGAAGAAGTGACCCGTTCTGAACGCATTTTGATTGTGGACGACGAAGTGAGTATTCGTCGTATTTTAGAAACACGTTTTAAAATGTTGGGTTTTGAAACCGCTTCCGCTGGTGATGGTGAAGAAGCCTTAAGTATGTTTGAAAAGTTTAATCCTGACATTGTGGTGTTGGACATTATGATGCCTAAAATTGATGGCTACGGCGTGACTAAGCACATTCGTAGCACGAGTGACACCCCCATTATTTTGCTGACCGCCCTAGGAGATGTGGCTGAGCGCATTACAGGCCTTGAACTTGGAGCGGATGACTACGTCGTTAAACCCTTTAGCCCAAAAGAATTAGAAGCTCGGGTTAAGACGATTTTGCGTCGTGTCAATGCCAGTTCTTCTTTTTCTGGTGCCAATGAAGGTGATCCTAAAAACACGGCGCTTTCAGAAACAAACAACAGCAGTTCTAGCGGTAGTTCTACAATGGGCATGGTGACTATTGCAGGCGTTAAAATTGACTTTGTGAAGCGACAGGTGTTTCGTCAAAACGAACGTATTCGTTTAACGGGCATGGAGTTTTGCCTGTTGGAATTGCTGGCGTCCAATTCAGGGCAACCCTTTAGCCGTGGTGATATTTTACAACACGTGTGGAATTACCCTTCGGATCAACGTATTGACACGCGTGTGGTAGACGTTCATGTGAGCCGCCTACGTGAAAAGTTGGAGCTTGACAAGGCCAACCCAGAACTAATTTTAACCGCGCGTGGCATTGGCTACATGTTTCAGAAACTGTAAAACTGTGCTATAATAAAAGCGTTAATCCTTAAAAACCTTTTTAAGCATAAGAAGGTTTTTTACTACATAAAGGAACTCTGTTATGGCAAAAGCACGTCAAGGGGCAGACAAAATACAGCTCGTTATTTATCCGCTTGTTTTTATGGCTGTTATGGTTTTGTTTTTCGTTTTGGTTTGGGCCTTTATGACTTATGTCGCGCCTTTGTTTGCCTAAAACGCTCTGCTGTAGGACTCTCCCCTACTTTTCAATAGGAAAGTCCTAAACTCGTCGTTTTTAAAGCCTCCCTTAAAAGAATGATTCAAAGAAAGCGTTCGCTCATGTTCTTACTTGCCTTAAAAAACTTGGGCCTAAAAGACGCCTTAAACGGTTTTTATGCCGATGTTATTAACCCCCTGTACGAAACCTTTACCCTTCAAGAAAGAATCTTGACTTGGTTAAGCGTGGCTTCTTTGGTGCTTTCATTTTTTAAAAGCCCCAAGTGGTTTTGGTTCTCTTTAGGCTTAATCCTTGGAGGCAAAGCCCTTAAGCGCCATGCAACGCCTGAAAATTGGCACAACTATGTCAAACCTTCTGCGAAAAAAGGCCTGCTTTTTTTGTTGGAAAAATACCTGTAAATGACCCTTTTCGCCAACCCCGTTCGACTGCTTAAACGTCTTAAAGACGGTTCCTTTAGCCTTGAAGATTCTGAACTTCAAGAAACGTTCCATAATTGGCAAGGGGCCTTTTCTGAAGCAAGCGAACATTATGCCAAACCTGCTTTGTCTCGCCTATTGCATCATCAAAATAGCATTCAGTCGCTTAGCGTTTGGGATGTATGCTTTGGGCTTGGCTACAATAGCTTTGCCTTAATTCAAGCGTTGCTTGAACAACCCTTGCCTGTTGCATTCCAACACATACACATTCAAGCAGTTGAATTAGATGCGAGCTTACAACCGCTATGGGCGGACGTCTTGGCTCAAGCGCATTTTCGTTTCTTAAACCAGCAGTTCAAGCACGCACAAACCCAAACCACTTTTGGTTACGAAATTACTTTTACCCCAAGGCAGGATTCTTACCCCTTACCAAGCATTCGCATTGAAGTCCACATCTCCGATGCTTTAGTCGTTTTACCGCAATGGGCCAGGACCCAAAACGAACCGATCGATCTTATTTTTCACGATGCCTTTTCCCCCGCCAAAGTGCCTCACTTATGGACGGATGAACTGTTTCAGAGCTATGCCTCAGTACTTAGCCCAACGCATGGGTCGATATTGACATACTCTTTAGCTCGCCAAGTGAAAAACGCGGTGGAATCTGCGGGTTTAACATGGCAAAAACTACCCCCACTGGGCTGGAAGAACGGGGCGATGTTAATTACCCATAAAACCGATTCAATAAACGCTTTATGACGATTAAACCGCAATAGGTGCTTAGTTACGGCGAATTTGACTATAGCCTGTTTCATCAATCGGATCCACAAAATTGCTATGAATCAAATTGTAGAGAAAACGTTCTACAGGCGAACGCTTAGAAGGAGCTGTTCCACGCCATTCCGCCCGACTGCGTGCCACCATGGTGGTTTCAATCGTTTCAGGGGAATAGCCCTTTAACGTCATAATCTCTACTTCTGGGGTGAAGGCAGAAGCCGTTATTGGGGCCACTTGACTAAAGGCCAAAATCAACGTGAGTAAAGCAATGTGCATTTTCATGGTAAAATCCTTATGCGTTTTAAAACACTTTGAACCTAGTATCAGTGTAACGGAAACGATTCTAAAATAACATCCCTTAAATAGACGGGTCTTTCCACAAAGCCCCTGATTGAGAATCCTTGATGAGCGAACTTGAACAACACCCCCAAACCCCCTTGATCGACGCTTTAGTCGCGTACGCCAAGCTTAAACGAAGACGTTTTCATGTTCCTGGCCATGGGGGCCAATTTTTTTGGACGGGTGAACTGGCTGAAAAAGCCCACGCACTTGGATTTCAATCTCACTTATTACAACATGATTTAAGCGAAGTGGAAGGACTGGATGTTCTTTCCATCCCTGAAGGCGTCATCGCTGAAAGTCAAACTCTAACAGCTTTAAGGTGTGGTGTTTCACGAAGTTTTTACTTGGTCAATGGTGCTTCAGTGGGTCTGCATGCGGCTTTATTGGCAACTTTTCAGCCTGAAGAACTGGTGTTGATGCCTCGTAACGTGCATCGAGCGATTAGCGCGGCAATGGTGCTCAGTGGGATTCGCCCTGCTTGGTTTACCCCCACCTGGGAAGAAGCGTGGGGCATTTGGGGTGCTGTTACCCTTGAACAATTACAAGACGCCTTTGAACAACACCCTACCGCCAAGGGAATCGTCATTACATCGCCCACTTACGAAGGAATTGTAAGTGATCTTCAAGCCATTGCTCACTGGTGTCAAGCTAAAAATCTGCGTTTGATTGTGGATGAAGCCCACGGTAGCCTCTTTGGCCATGTGCCGAACACTCCTGCTTCCGCAACTCAATTTCACGGGGTCGATGCCGTGATTCAAAGCTTTCATAAAACCGTGGGTTCTTTGACTCAATCCGCCGTCTTACACCTTCCGCATGGTTCTTCTCTTTCAGCAGTTCGCGTGCAAGAAACCTTAAACCACTTGCAAAGTACCAGTCCCAATTACCTGCTACTGGCAAGCTTAGATTTAAGCAGTGCGTGGCTGGGTTCTTTAGAAGGACAAGCCCAGCGACAAAGTGTGTGGCGAAACATTAAAGCGCTTCGTCAACGTATTCATGGCATGACGGCCTTTAAACTGCTTGAAACCCCAAAGGCCAATGCCGATTTAGACAAGATGCGTCTTTACCTGCGGCATGCCTATTGCCAAGGGCACGACTGGGCCGAAGCACTCGAGCAAAACCACGGACTTTCGTATGAACTGGCAAACCCTTATGGGGCATTGTTTATAGCGCAAATGGGTCATACCCCACCCGATTTTGTCGCCTTCATGCAAGGCTTACAAGCACTGGCCAAATTATACCCCAAGCACAAACACCCCTCGGTTCAGGGGAATGAAACACCGTTTTTTACACCACTCACCTCCCCTGTTCTGCCCACGGTGGACGCTTGCCTTTCACCCCGTGACGCTTTTTTTAGTGCGTCTACACAACACCCAATAGACGAAAAAATCATTGGGCGTTTAAGTGGAGAAACCATTGTTTCTTGCCCTCCTGGTATTCCCGTGTTACTTAGTGGCGAACGTATTCAAGCAGGGCACCTGCCGTTTTTAAGTCATCGTGATGTGATTAGTCTTTTATAGTGTTTGAAAGATAAAACGCGTCATTTTTTTATTTCAGGGCGTCCTTTAAATAAAGGAGGCTTTGCAGAGTCTTTAAATCTCTACCGAAAGACAAACACTGTATTTTTTCCTGCGATGTGGAGCCTTCCTTGCGTATGTCTTTTGAATCAGACGTGAATCAACTTCATAGCCTTACTCAAGAAGCAATGAATACGCGTGTGAGCGAAGCCAAGCAATTTTTCAAAATACTTCAACCCGTTGCCTTAGATTTGTACGAAAATTTAGAACGATGGCTCCCGTGTATTGAAACCTACCATGCCCTTGAACTTTCAGCAGAACATCTTCAAACCATTCAAAGAAAAATCAATGATTTAACTCAGGTACTTAAACACGACTATGCCTTTAATACCATAGAACTTCAAGTGGTTGAAGGCGTCGCTTCTTGGGGCTTGCCTTTTTTAGAAAAGCAGGGATTCCATGATGCCTTGGATCACAGCATTAAAGTGGCCCTAAGTTCTATTGCCCTATGCCGTTATTTAGAAGTGCCTCGTTCCTTACAAGCCATGTCTGTTTTAGTGAGTTTACTTCACGATCCTAAAATCAATGTCGCTTTAGAAGATCAAATGGCGATGCTGGTGTCGCATCCTTCATTGGCTTCGGCATTGTTGACGATCTTTCTTAGCCCTGAACATTGTGTTCGCTTAGGGGCCACCTGTATTTTACCTCATTTAGAAGCGTTGTCGATCCACTATAACATTCCAGTGGTTGAATTAGGTGTTTCAGCGGTAAGTGCTTTAATGGAAAACTTAGATTCAGGGTATGTGGTAGAAAATGGGTTTGTGCGTCATTTAACACAACTTCACCTAGAACGTGGTGTAGAAAATAATTCGCTTATTTGCCATGCGACGCCTGAATCTATAGAACATGCTCTAGAACTGGCTGAATATATTCGCATGCAATACCTCACCCAACTCTTTAGCACCTTTGAAACCTACGACAGCAACAGTATTTCTTCTGTTGAAGACATTATGTTAGACGCTTCAATTGTACAGAATGTCACAAAACAGACGTATATTCGAAGTGGATTTGAGCACATTGCTCCCTTGCCTTTAAGTGATGTATTTACAAGCCACATGCACATGAAAAACAGGCATCGTAATTGTGAGATTCTAGGTGCCATTTTAGGGGCCTCCGACAACGGGCAGCTTAATGGCTACAAGGTGTTGTCTCAAAGTATAGACGATTATATCAGCACCCTTAGGATGCAACTCAAAACACCGGCCTCTTCTGTTCTACAACAATGGCATCACGTGTTAAATGCCCATAAGCTTAAGCTCCCTTTTTCGCTCAATATAGAACATCTCTGCGCAAAAGACTACCCTCAATTAATGATCAACGCTTTTGCTGAACGCGTATGGCGTTCGATTGTTGAAAATTATCTGTACCTAAAAGGCAACATCAGTAATTTGGTGGCATTGCATTATGTGGTTCGTGAAGGGGTCGCGTTTTTAGCCAGTATTCAACGTTATTCTGAACAGCTAGGGTTTGGTTATTTATGCCTAGAATCTCGTTTTGGTGACTTTGTGACGGCTGATTCATGGACGGAATCCCTAGAAGAAATTGCTTATGACGAAGAGTTTCTTTTCTTATTGTATCGTGAAATGGATCACTGGTTTGAAGGACGCATGATTCAGTGGCCAGAAGAGTTACCCTTAAACAAGGCACACTTTATTGAAATCTACAAGAAAGAAACCGTTTTTATAGAAGTGGTTTTACCCTTAATTCCAAATTCACGGCTACTGGCCTTGGCAGAAGGCACGGCACACAAATCCACCCATCAAGTCCTGGTTGTGTGTCCTTCCAGTAAGCTAAGTAAGAGTTTAGTGATCAATAAGCCCCTAGGCTGGTCGGCTCGCATTATTTAACAGGCTTGAATGAAATACACCGAAGGGATGAGGAAACCCCCTACAGAATATGTCACACTAAGGGAAGCCAACACCCTTGATCGTGCTGGTGCGTATTTCACAATGTAGAGATGAGAGAATTAAGGAAAGAGAGCCCCTAAGGTATGCCGAAGTCGTATCGCTTTGCATTGCAGAAGGTGATGGATCTGCGAGCAGATGAAGCCCTAAAGGCCTTACAAATGCTTCAGAAGGAAGAGGCTCAATTGCGTGACTTACAGCAAGCCATGACAAAAGCGCAACAGTGTATTCAAGACGCCTACGATTCTTTTCAAAAGACGCAAGGCTACGACTACGGCCTGCACTTTCCCCTTTACATTCAAGAACAACGTAATTACCAAGCCAAGCTTTCGCAAGATATTACGGAACAAGAACACTGTTGCGCGCAGGCGAAAGCCACTTATATTGAAGCCAAAATCAAAGAAAAATCATTAGAAAAGTTAAAAACCAAACAAATACAGGCGTGGAAAGCAGAAGTCGCCTTGCAAGACGCCCGTGAAATGGATGAAATGGGCCTACGTCAATTTCGTCAATCTGTATAAAGGATGATGTTTAATGTTAAACACTTTTACCCCTACTTCAGAACCCCTTTTAAAGGCGGTTTCTTCCGCCAATAGTGAAGCTTTGGTGGTGAATGGAAAGAACAATTCTCTAAAGAATAATGCTGCTCCTAACGATTTTAAATCAGCCCTGAATCAAGCCCAACTACAAACCCCTCAACAGACAGAAACGCATGGCAAACAAGTAAACAGGGTAGACGCCAATGAAGATGAAGCGAACCGTGAAAGCGTCGTTGAAAATGAGACGAATACCCCATCTCCCGAAAAAATAGCGCTTTCCTCAACAGAAGAGCCGTCTTCAGCCCTAGAAACAACCGCACCTTCCACAGGGCAAGAAAATACGGCCGTTTTAAATGCAGAAGCAGCCATGGCGTTCGCTTACGTCACCCCAGCTCCGCCAATGACCCTAGAACGGAATGCCCCGGTGGAAGAATTCAGTAACTCGCCCACCCCTGAGCCTTCATTTCCAACAGCTGGACCAACGCCTCTAAACCCTTTAGAACTTACCCCAATTGATGAAGTGAACCCAGCGGTTGTAGAAGAGGCTTTAGCGGCGATGAAGCTTCAAGCCAATCAAAAAAGCGTGAGTGTTGACGGTAACGTCTTACAAAACGTCCCAGAAACTTCCCCATTTTTGAAGCCAGAACTCCCTATCGCCGAGCAAAATAACGCCTTAGAAAATGTGCTTCAAGGTTCTAAAACAGTGGAAACGCTTCAAATTCTTATAAGCGCCAACTCCTTAGAATCCAGCCTAAAAGCAGGAGAACGCTCTAACGCTTTCCCTGTATCTGAACAAACTTCAGTAGAAGGGCCCCTTGCAACTGAAACCTCTAGCTCTGTTGAACAAGGACGTCCAACCCTTCAAGATGATTCGACGCAAGAAGACGGGTTGTTGAATGACGAAAACACCCCAACTGAAGAAACGGTGGTTCTTAATGCCCCTCTAATTGATCCCAGCATGGCGCCTGCTGATGCCTTTACGGCTAAATCGGTTGAAGGCGTGTTGAATCAAAACATAGTCGAACAAGGGATTCAACCCTTGGGCCTTCAAGTGGTTCGCGGTATTCAATCTGCTTATGACAGTGCTTCTAAAACCATGCAACTCCAACTCAACCCTGAAGACTTGGGGCATATGCGCATTCAAATTAAACAAGTGGGTGAAGGGCTGGTTTCTGCTCGCTTGGTGGTGGAACGCCCAGAAGCGGTAGAACAAGTGAAGACCCAATTGCAAGACTTGCAACGTAGCCTTGAACAGCAGGGCTTAAAAATGGACAAGATCGACATCGTCTTGGCAGGGGCCAATAACCAAGCCAGTGGTGAAACAAACAAAGAATCCAAAAACGACGGCAAGGAACAAGAGGCCTTTCAAGACAATCCCAGTGGAGGCTTTCAGCAGTCGGCTCAAGAAGAACAGCGCCAAGCCTTTCAAGAAAATTTTAACGCAACAAGCCCCCAGGGTGCTTTCCCCGTTGAAGATCAAGGCGTCCAAGCACGCTTAGAAGAATTAAATAGTTTGCGTCAGTCGTACCAAACGTATAAACAACAAAGCTTGCGTGAAAGTCTAGGTGTTTCTACGCCTGAACAACCCAAGAATCAGATCTTTAGTCCCTTTCAGCAAGCAGGACTAAATGTCCTTGCTTGATTTTAAACTACTCATAAACCCCAAGAAAGAAGGAACCCAACGCGATGGCCTCAGTCACTAATTTACAAAACACGTTGAATGTAATGAAAAACAACACCAACAAATCAAACTATGAAGCAGGGCTTAAAAAGCTCGGCGAAAGTAACATTGACAAAGCCGGCTTCTTCCAGCTCATGTTGGCGCAACTGTCTTCGCAAAATCCGCTAGAACCAACAGACAATACCCAACAAATGATGCAACAAGCCCAGTACACGCAAATTGAACAACTTCAACAGCTTAATGCCAACATGAGCCAAAGCAATGCGTTGACTCAAGGATCGAATTACGTGGGTAAAAACATTACCTATACCCTAAATGGCCAAACCAAAACTGGTCGAGTAGACAAAGTCGCCTTTGGAAAAGACGGCATAGGCTTGTATGTCAATAATGACGTCATTACCCCTAAACAAGTCACAGAACTTCGAGCTTCTAACTAATTAACCTAATTTAACCCAGAAAGAGAGACCCCCCAACGATGACACAAGGTTTATATATTGCCGCTTCAGGAATTCGTGCTAACCAAACATCCATTGACGTGATTTCAAATAACATTTCAAACGTCAACACCTCTGCCTTTAAATCTTCTAAAGCAAATTTTGCCACCACCTTTTTACGCACCATTTCCGCAGGAGGCAGACCCAGTTTAACTCGAGGCGGTTCAAATCCCATTCAAACGGGTTTAGGCACGACCTTGGGTGAAATCAGTACGAATTACTCTCAAGGTGGTAGCCAATTCACGGGCCGTACTTCGGACATGTTAATTAGTGGTGAAGGCTATTTTGTAACAAAAGATTTAAGTGGCTTTTCACCAGCCGGTACCCCAAGCGTTTACACGCGAGCAGGTAACTTTAGCCTAGATGCAGACGGCTTCTTGGTTACTTCAGCGGGGGACAGATTAGTAGGAAGTTCACTAATTGAAGGCTCTTCACCTGTAGACACCAATAACATTCAAGTTCCTCGACAAATGAAGGTGGCAAAGTACTTAGATGCTTCAGGCAAAACCATCGCCACCTGCATTGGTAAGTACAATACCCCTAATGCCACTTTTAACACCTATGCCACCACCAATAGTATTCCTGTAGTCACGACGATTTACGAAAATGCGGATCTCACCACCTTTAACGTAGGGGCCACAGGGGCTTTAACAGCATTCTATTCAAATGGAGACAAGCTAACCGCACGGGCCAATCCCGATGCGACCACCAATAAAATGGAACTGGTACACGTCACCAATGAAGGGGGAACCTATTCCGCCTTCAACCCTGCTCAAGCCAATGGAAAAACGGGTCAGTTAAGTGGAGCAGATCAAGTCATTCCGGACAACGCCACTGGCGGTGACCCGATGGAAGGCATGACCTTACAACTTCAAACCGTGACCTTTACCAACCAAAATGGTTTACTTTCCAAAGAAGGCAATAGCTTTGTCTCTGGCCCTAACGTTGGGGACTTCTTTTACGGTACACCGGGTTCGGGGGCGCGTGGACGCATTCAAGCCGGCAGTTTAGAATCTTCTAATGTGGACATGGCCCTAGAGTTTTCAAACCTCGTGGTGGCACAACGAGGCTTAGAAGCAAACAGTCGCATTATTCGTGCGCAAAGTGAAGTCATGCAAAGTATTATTAACGCCGTGAATTAAAATACACCCACACCTACTTAACGGGGGGATGCTGAATCCTCCCGTTTTGCATAGGGTGTGTTACAATAAGGTGGCTTGAACGGAAAGAAAAACACTTTTTTTGAATACCTTTTTTAAAGACGAAAGGCACTTCACCCCATGACCGATTCCAACGCCAGTGAACATGATCTCATTTCACTTAAAACTCCTGCCTTAACCCACACTCCCCTGATTTCAGTGCTAATGGGGAGCCATAGCGACTGGGCCACCATGCAACACGCCCACGAGCTACTCAAAGAATTTGGCATACCCCATGAATGCCTAGTGGTTTCAGCGCATCGAACCCCCAACTGGATGGCTCACGTGGCCACTAATGCCGAAGATCGTGGTATTCGTGCCATCATTGCAGGAGCAGGCGGCGCTGCCCACTTACCGGGTATGCTTGCAGCTCAAACCACGGTGCCTGTGCTAGGCGTACCGATTCAGTCAGGTGCGCTGAACGGTCTGGATTCCCTCTATTCAATCGTGCAAATGCCCGCTGGAGTGCCTGTGGCGACTTTCGCGATTGGCATTGCGGGAGCCAAAAACGCGGCCTTATTTGCGGTGGCTTTACTGGCCAATGAAAATGATTCATTGAAACAACAACTGCATCGTTTTCGTCAAGAACAAAGCGCTAAAGTACTCAATACCCCTTTGGATGTTTCCTAAAATAGTGGGCATTAAGCACTCGTCAAGATAGGTCATACTAAAACAGAGTAGCCTGTTAAACCTTTCAAAAAACACGCCAAAAGAATCAAAAATCAATGCAAGTGTGTGTCAAAAAAAGGTATTCTGTGTGTCGGAAATGAGGCACTTTTAATCTGTTTTTTTTAAAAGGGCTACTTTCTTTTTATTTCGTTTAAAGGTATACTATAAAATCCAATAGAATCAGTTTTTTGACGAATAAGGTGTTTGAGATGCAATCAGCCCTTCCTACACAAACCTACAGCCAAGCCGATGCCCAAAAATGGGTGGAAGCACAATTTGCGACGATTTTAGATCCGCAAAAGGCCATGCCCCATCATTGTTCAAAAGAATCGCTTGAATTACACTGCCCCCTTCGCGAAGACGTGCTTCTCCCCGGTATTCATACCCTTGGCGTGCTGGGCGGGGGCCAACTCGGACGCTACTTCCTCATGGCGGCCAAACAACGGGGCTATTCCACCGTGTTATGGACACCAGAGCAAACACCGCCCGCCAAAGGCCTTTCAGACCAAGTCATTCACGCCCCGTATGACGATGAAACCGCCTTGGCAGCGTTTGCCAAAACCGTTGATGCCGTAACCGTTGAATTTGAGGCCGTTCCCATTGCCACGATGCTTGCGCTTGAATCCTTAGGCGCTCGTGTTCGTCCAGGCAGTCGTGCCATTGCCGTGTGCCAAAACCGCGCCCTAGAACGCGCGTTTTTGGTGGCAAACGGCATTGCAGTATCGCCCCATGTGGTGGTTTACCACAAGCGTGAACTTGAAATGGCCTTTTTAACCCTAGGAGAACAGCCTTGCATTGTTAAAACCACCCGTTTTGGCTATGACGGCAAGGGTCAACGCCGCATCAGTAGCCTTGCAGAACTCAAGCAAGCGTGGAAAGATCTTGAAGGTGCGCCTGAGGCGCCCTTATTGGTTGAACATGTGATTGCCTTTAAGCGTGAAGTGTCTATTCTAATAGCGCGAGGGATTGATGGTTCTCGGCGGAACTACCCGCTGGTTGAAAATCACCACGTTAATGGCGTGTTGAATATGTCCTTTATGCCCGCCCCTGAAACACAAGGGCATACGCTATTAGAAGCGGAAGATATTGCCAAACGCTTGGTGAAAGCCTTGAATTACGTGGGTATTTTATGTGTGGAGTTTTTTGAGTTAGAAGACGGTAGCCTGCTGGTGAACGAATTGGCGTCTCGTCCGCATAATTCTGGGCATTTTACCATTGAAGCCTGCCACGTCAGTCAATATCAGCAACAAGTCAATGCCTTAACAGGCATGCCCCTAGGCAACGCCGAAATGCACGTAAAGGCTGTTGGGCTGATGAATTTGCTTAGCAATCGTTGGAGCAAAGAAGGCGATTCACCCAATTGGCCCGAACTCCTGTTGCGTTACCCACGTTTGAGTGTACATTTGTATGGTAAAAAAGAACTGCGTCCGAATCGAAAAATGGGGCATCTCACGCTAACGAAAAAAGATACCTCTATGGTAGAATCCGCGTTTGATGAAATCAATTCATTGCTGACTACTTACGACTAGAACGCGGGCCCTACGACGTTTTTTCCATCACGATTGTGCCTTCAGGCAGGGGCAAGAAGGTGCCAAGACGTTTATTTGGACTAAAGCCCATATTTTCAAAAAACATGGCGGTTTTTACTGTGGCCATTACCCCTATGCGATTTAAATAAAGGTTTTCACGTACGTAACTCAATACATCCACCAATAAAAAACGCCCCATGCCTTCATTGCGGTGTTGAGGCGAAACCACCAAGCGATCAATCAACACAAACGTTTCTAGTTCTTCAGATTTGGGCTTGGGCACTTCAAACAAGCACATACGCGCCACGGCTAAAACGGCATAAGTTTCAGCGTGTCGAACCGTCCAATGCGTGGCGGTGTCGTCATGCGCGTCAGGTTCATGTTCCAACAAAAAGCCTTCTTCTTGCACCAGCACTTGTATGCGTAAGGCAAGCGCTTCGTTAAACAGTCGACGGTTTTCATGCAAGGTAAAGCGATCGAGGCGGTAACGGCGAATGAATTGTGCATAGGTGTCTGATTTAGGCAACATCTTCACTAAGCTCCAAAGCAGGGGGTTTCGCTCGTTCAGGACTGTACAAAAAGAAGCGAAAGGGCATCCGCCAGGTGCGCGTTCCCCACAAAATAAGTAAAAGACCCACATAATCGTAAGGTAAGGGGAACACGGTGTGCGTCAAGCACCACTGTGTGGCTTCAAACAACGTCATTTGTTGAAACAGCACCAACAACGCCAAACCAACGCATCCAAAAAAATGAAGGGTAAAAAGCGTCCACAACACGAGCAAGGCACCTTTTAGACGAAGTTTCCACGGGGAACGTTTGGCCAAGGGGGATTCTTTGTTTTTTTCGCTGCGAACAGGGGCTTGATTATAGGTGTATTTCAATAAGAACTGCCATTTTTGAGCCATGACTATAAACGCAAATAAAGATCCTAAGACATAAGCAAAAGAAGGACTTAACCAAAAAGGCCAGCTTCCACCTTCTGCAAAAACAGGAAACACCAGAGCGCTAAGCAGTAAAAGAAGGTAGACCAGCGTGGCCAAACGCACGCCCAAGGTGCAAAATAAAAAGGCATACGCCCATAATTGAGGCGAATACGAAATACGAACAGGCAACGGCGCCCCCGCAAGTAAAGGCCAATCAAGCGGGATGAGCCCGCGCAAAAGATTAGGGAGTTCTAAAAAGCCAAGGCTGACTAAAAATAAGGCAAACGCAAAAAGCACGCACGTCAAGCCTGAAAACCATCGCCATGTGGGGGCTTGTGTGTAGGGCTTTAAGTGGGATTCTAACATTAAGGCTAGGCTCATTGGGGCATTTCCGCCAAGTTAAGCGGGGGAAGAAAGGGCGTAAAAGCAGGGGCTTGCTTCAGTGAATGACCTTCGCACCACGCCCCGCCTGCACGTTGAATGAAGTCTTGCGCCACTTGGTTGACTAAGGCCACTTGTGGTTCGTCTCCGAGCAAGGGGGTGGTCAGTAATAGGGCGTCTTCTTGGGTGTCTTGGTAGTATCGGGGACGGGTGCCTACCATGTGAAAGCCGTATTTATAGTAAAGGTTTTGGGCAGAAAAATTACTGGCCCGTACTTCTAGAGTTAGTAAAAGCATTTGAGCCTGATATGCCAACCCGTATAAATGGCTTACCAGTAGTTCACCCAAACCCAAGCCCCGTAAAGCGGGGTGCGTGGCAAGCGTAGTAATATGGCCTTCATCCACCACAAACCACACGCCGGCATAGCCTAAGTATTGGCCTGTGGGTTGGTGAATTAACACCACGTAATGGGCCACTTGGTTACTGACTTCATTGCGAAAGGAGTCTTCATTCCAGTGGAACCTGCCAAAGGAAAGCACTTCAATGGGTAACAAAAAAGGAGCGTCGGCCTTTTCTAGGGGACGAATCAACAGTTCTTGCATCATGGTTTGACGATTTAATTCAGGGGCGCAAGGCAAGGGATATTTTTCAGCATCGTTCATCGGCAAGCTTCCTTCAAAGCGTTCTGGTTTTATTATTGTAACGCTTTCAAGTCACAAAGGCAAAAGCTTCTAAAGAAAGCACTGGAAAAGTCCAAGTCGGATGAAGCTTCAAGGGAAAACAAATGGCTTGTTTTGACAAAGAAGATTCGCCGAATTGGACTTTTGCAGGGCTTTCTATAAGGTGCCAAAGGTACGATCGCCCGCGTCTCCTAGCCCTGGGACGATGTAACCCTTTTCATTTAAATGCGAATCAATGGCTGCGGTAATAATGTTGACCTGAGGCAGGTGACCTTGCAGATGCTCTACCCCTTCAGGAGAAGCCAACAAGCAGATAAAATGAATATGGGCTTCCTTCACCCCTTGAGCCTTGAGCACTTCAATCGCTGAAACCGCAGAACCGCCTGTTGCCAGCATGGGATCCAACACCAAAACATGGGCCTTACTATAATCAAAAGAATGGGTGGAAAACTTGTTGTAATAGGTCATTGGTTCAAGGGTTTCTTCATTACGGGCTAAGCCCAAGTGGAATACACTGGCTTCAGGCAACCATTCTAACGCCAAATCAGTCCACACAAGGCCAGCCCTTAAAATAGGCACAATTAACAAAGGGACTTCTGCATTACGCACCAGCACCGTGGTTTCTTCTAAAGGCGTTTTTACGGAAACTGCCACACACGGCAAATGTTCAGTCGCATGACTTAGCAACACATGGCCGACTTGACGCATGGCCAAGCGAAACAAGGCAGGGGGGGTAGTTTCATTGCGAATGTTGGCTAAGGCATGACTCACCACAGCATGTTGATTTAAATTAAGTACAGCAGTTTTGGCTTGCATGAACGACATTTCCACTTTTTGTAGCAACTTTTGGTAACAGTGTTATTCTATGCCAGAACAGAGAAAAAGTCTAATGGCTTGACATGCTAAGTGACAAACCCACGAGGATCTGCCCCAACAACACGATTCAACGCCGCGGCGTTTTGCGTGCACGTATTCGGCACTAAAGTCCCTAAACTACGCACCCGATCGTTTTCATAAAGGTATAGACCCACACTGTCATTATTACCTGAAACACGACTGTCGGGGTCATACAAAAAACGAAAGGCCCGTTGTTCGGGGTTCACACAATCCGCAAACGCAGCATTTGCAAACGCTTGACTTTCTACCACTAAAGTTCCCCCAAAAGGTAGGGTGTACGCGTTGGTTCCTGCCGCAGTAAGCGTAAAAGTCATGGTCGTGCCTGCTTCATTGGCTTCATCAAGGGGCGGGGCATCAAGGGTAATTCTACCAGTGGTTAAACGTCTAGAAAACGTCATATTTTCAACCACATTAAGCGCTGTGGCCACATTGACGTCACTACGGCGTTTAAAAGTCGACATGGCATTGGCCAGTTCAACTTGCATGCGTCTAATTTTGGCACCATTGGCACCTTCCGTAGAGTTTTGCACCGAAGATAAAATCATGGGCGTTGAAATGGCAATCAACGTACCCGTTAAAACGAGAGATACCATCGCTTCTGAAAGCGTAAACGCATTTTTGAGTGGCGGAACGATCGTACTTGGCATATAAAATCCTTTAATGATGTTTTTTTACGTGTATCGGTCTACTTGTTCTAAAACTTCAAGAATTTAACGTATTTGTAACAAAAACCGCTTTCTCCAATAAAAAGAAAGCGGTTTGATGTTAGGTTGCAAGCACAGAACTACATGTACTGTTCAATTTCCCATGAAGACACATAGGTGCGGAAGCTGTCCCATTCAGCATTTTTGGCTTTTAAGAACTCATCATAAATGTGTTCACCAAGGGCTTGGCGCGCAATTTTGCTTTTTTTGTACAAATGTAACGCTTCATTTAAACTACCGGGTAAAGAGGCGATGCCGTATTCTTTACGTTCGGCTTCATCCAACTTGTAGATGTTGAGCTGAGTCGTATTGGGGCAAACCGTTTTGTTTTTAATGCCATCTAAGCCGGCTTGCAACATAACCGCAAACGCAAGGTAGGGATTGGCCGCCGTGTCAGGCGAACGCAACTCAATGCGGGTGCCCGCACCGCGCTTAGCGGGTACACGAACCAACGCCGAACGATTCGCTGTTGACCACGCCACATACACAGGGGCTTCATAGCCAGGTACCAAACGCTTGTAGCTATTGACGGTAGGGTTAGAAACCGCCGTAAAGCCTTGAACATGCTCTAAAATACCTGCCACAAAGTGATGCGCTGTTTCTGAAAGCTGATGCTCCCCTTCTGGATCGTAAAACAGGTTTTCGCCTTCAAGGCTTGCTAAGGACATATTACAGTGCATGCCTGAACCATTGACGCCAAACACGGGTTTAGGCATAAAAGTGGCGTGCAAGCCGTATTTAGACGCAATTTTACGTGTGGCGATTTTCACGTTAATGACGTTGTCGGCTTGGCGAAGGGCGTTGTCATAACGAAAATCAATTTCATGCTGACCTTCGGCCACTTCATGGTGATCCGCTTCCATGTAAAAGCCCAATTCAAGCAAGTAATCCACAATTTCAGAACGCACATGTTCGCCCAAATCGTCAGGGGCTAAATCATAGTAGCCGGCGCTGTCATGAGTTTCAAGGGTGGGTTTACCATCGGCGTCTTTTTTGAACAAGAAGAACTCGAGTTCAGGGCCGACGTTGAAAATGTAGCCTAACTCTCTGGCTTCTTTTAAAACACGTTGCAAGTTACCACGGGGGCATCCTTCAAAGACGGTGCCATCTGGGTTGTGGATGTTACACATGACTCGAGCCGTCACGCGTTCACCATCACGCGCTACAGGTAAGACTTGAAAGGTGTCTAAATCAGGAAAGAAGGCCATATCACTGGTTTCAATGGTTCTAAAGCCTTGAATGGAAGAGCCGTCCAACAAAATTTCATTGTTTAGGGCTTTTTCAAGTTGAGCCACATGAATGGACATATGCTTAGGGCGTCCGTTAATGTCCACAAATTGTAAGCACACTTGGCTGACCTTCTTGGCTTGCGCTTCTTTTAAAATATCGTCAATGCTACGGCTTTTGGAAAGCACGCTTAAAGTCATCATCATAAAATAATCTCCACACAAAAACACGGATAATGCGTCTAAAGCGTTGCTAATGGCGAATGGTTAAATTAAGGGTGTTGTCCAAAAGGGCTACGCTTTTTAACGTTACCTAAAGTCTAACATAAATTACGAAAAAGACTAGCCAACTTCCCTAAAAAGTTACGAATCCTACCGCCAACCCAAACCCGCCTTAAGACGTTTTGATCCATACACTTTCAACATTATGCAAAGCCCCGCCTAATGGTGTGACCTCTACATTCTTTAAGTCGTTTCGTACCGCCATAAGCACTTTGCCAGTAAACAAATACACCATGGGGCTTTCATCATACAAAATCGCTTGAATCTCGTCATAATACGGTTTTCGTTTTTTAAACTCAAACTCGCTGGTTCCAAGGTCATAGAGCCTGTCTATCTTCGCTTCAAAGGGGTACAAATCCCTGGCTGGTGCGCTTAATTGTTCTGTGGGACGCTGGTTAAACAAGTGTAAGGCCGCATTACTTTTAAACACATTCGCCCCCTGATGCGGTTCTAAATTACTGCCCCCACTCAAGCCCATCACCATGGCTTGCCAACGGCCTGTTTTCATACGATCCACCAGCGTGTTGAACTCCACAGGTTGAAGGCTAAGCTGAATGCCCAAGGCTTTGTAGTCGTGCTGTAACTGCACCAAAGCCGATTCACGATCGCTATTGCCTGAATTGGTCACCACCGTAAAGGCCACACGATTGCCACGATCGTCATAGAGTTCATGCTTGGCGTTTAATCGAAACCCATTGGCCTTTAGAAGGCTTTTCGCTTTTTTTAAATCATAGGGGTTTTGACGCGCCACCCCTTGATTCAAGTAAATACTATTTAAACCCATGCTACTGAGTAATGGTGTTCCTAGCCCTTTTAGCACATTTTCCACCATTTGCGGACGGTTTACCGCCACATTCAAGGCTTGGCGAAACCCCTTATTTTGAAACCATCGTAATAAGGTGGGGTCCATAATCGGGTGGCCATTGGCGTCTTTTCGAGTATTGAGATTAAAGGCCATAAAAGTGGTACCATCCGCAGGCCCGAGATCCATCAGTTTGAAGGAAGGGGATTTCAAACGTTGCAAGCGTCCTAAGTTTTGGGGGGTGCCTGAATGGGTGTGCAACGCCCCTTGTTCAAACAACAACTGAATGTTGCTCATATCTTTAGCAAACGTCATGACTTCACGTTCCAAATACGGCAGGCGCTCGCCCTGTTGATTCACCACATAATAATAGGGATTGCGTTTGAAAATAATGCGTTCTTTCGATTGATATTTTTCGAGCATCCATGGCCCGCAGGAAACAAAACGTTCAGGGTGTTGTTCAGCGTCTTGAGTGGACCACGCCGCCCCAAAGGCGTCTTCACCGCCCTTTTTTAGGATCGGTTCAAAAATATGCTTGGGGGCAATGGCTTGCCCCAAGTTCAGTAATAACGGCGAGTACGGACGCTTGCTCGTTACTTCAAGCGTCTGCGCATCGATTTTTCGCATACGGGGAAAATCACCATCAACAAGCAGGATGTCTCGCGTACTGGGGTTGCCCAAGCCTTTTTGAATGATGACATTCCACGTAAACAGTAGATCATCCACCGTGAGGGGATGCCCATCGCTCCATTTTAAGCCCTTACGAAACGTCAAACGAATATGTGTTTTGTCAGGCAAAATGGTATACGATTTCGCCACCCACGGTACAATCTGCCCCGTATACGGATTGCTTTGCACCGGTTGACACGTTAATAAACTAGCAATTGAAGAAGAGGTGCCGTCAAAGCTAGCCCAAGGATTTAAGGTTTTAGGGCCTTCGCCCAACGCTGCTTGGTACAAGGTGCCCCCAAATTGCCCAAGGGGGTAGGGGGATTCGATAAGTTCTTCGCCGTTTAGGGTAACGTCCTTATAAAATTGGGGGATGCTTGGACGATACGTGGTAATCGGGTTCAAGCCTTCTGTTGAAAGCGCTTTAGAATGGGGCGTTTGAAACGTGGAAGATCCGTAAAGCAACAGGCCCCCTGTGATTAGCGCTATGAATCCGACGCGTTGTAGGAAAGGGATCGTCCAAATGTTCATCGCTTTGCTCTGTTGTTGTTTTAGCGCCTTTTTTTAGGAAAAGGGGGCAGGAGTGAATGAGAGTATTGTATCATTTTTTTTGAAAAGCGTGTGGACTAGCACAAAAAAAAGGGGCGCGGGTGTTTATGCTGATATAGGACGGAAGAAAAGACAACCCATTTAGTAGCCATTGCATTCATCAGTAGCACACAGGGCAGGAGGACTTCAAATGACTTCTATTGCATCTAGTAATAGTTTTACATCATTCTTAAATCCAACCGCTTCAAATGCCACGGCGAATCAGATCACAGCACCGCTAAGACCAGACGTTATTACCGCGTTACAAAAAAAACGTGGGCCGGAAGATGTTACGGTCATTATCGGACCCAATAGTAAATCATGGACTGTCAAGGTTTAAGTTCTTGTTTATGTAGAAGAAGAACAATCAATTCAAACAAAGAAGAAGAGACATTTATGACGATTAATAACACTTGTGGAGTAGGAGTAGGATACCCATGTCAAACTGTACAAACAGAAAGTTCAGCTGGGAATGGACTAGTAGCTGGTGCAGGTTTTGGTGCTGCCACTATTGGGGGAGCTACCTTGTGGACTGGATTGCGTCATGGTGATCAATTCAAAGCACTAATTAAAACAAGTAGACCAGAAAATTTTCAACCTATCACAAATGGAGGTAATAAAATAAGTCAAGGCGTAAATGGTGTTGCTTATAAAGGAAATCATTTATGGAATTTTGTTCAAGATGGCTTAAAAACAGTTAAAGTTAGAAATGCAGTAATAGCAGCTGCAGCTACTGCTGTCGGTGCTGGACTTACTGCCGCAGCATGGACGGATCATCAAAATAGTCAAAAGCTAACTCGACTAAATGCAGAAAATAGTTTTTTAGCCGCAACAATACCACCAATGGACACTACAATCTAACGTCGTGGTTTAAGGAAACCATGGCATAGTGAATATGCCTCTATCTCATGCCGTCTTCCCGCAGAAGACGGTTTTTTTTGCTCAACACCAGAGGACCCTTACGCCATCACATTCAGGCGATTCGTTTGAAGGGGTGCCGTATTCGGAAAGGTTGAAACTTCTTTGGCCACAATGGGGGTGCCAGTGCTGTCGGTTTGGGCGTCTTCGGCAAATTCAATGGCGTACTGCGTGATTTTATCAGGCGAATCCTTCACGAGCTTGGACCATTCATCCACCCCAACATAGGTTAAAAAATTCTTGAGGTCTTCGCCGTCAGCGTAAATGCCGAGTCGTACATCTGTATTGGCGGGCGGGGTTGGCACGTTCAGGGGGCTGGGGGGCTTTAGGGGGTAAACGAAGGAGGCATCTTGCCCAAAAATGCCGTTTCTCGTAGCTTTGTGCGTGTCTACATACTTATAAATGGTTCTGCCCACGTTGGAATCTGGAATAATATAGCTTAAATTGTTGGAACTTTCCACGACGTTGGCATTTAAACTCAACTGTCCGTAAGGGTCTTGAGTAGACTTGTGTTCCGCCAAATGGGCGTCAACATCGGTTACTTTGCCCACATAAAGTTCAAACACCCCATTGCGCTGTAAAGCAAAGGCCGTATTATTGGGAGAAATAAGGGAAGACAACATAACCACATAACCTAACTACATTAAAAAAAGCCCGTAAGACTTTATGGAAGCAAAACTAAGAAACAAAAGGGTCTATAACATTATAAGAAATGACACTCTTAATTTAGTCTACCATCTTACTGGACTCCGAATAAAACGTCAAGGGTTTTTTAAAATTGTTCGGTCTATTTTGTAACGAAGTGTAAAGTCCCCTCTTGAAATCAACACGCCTTACGATACGTGAAACATCACAACGAGACTTCACATAAAACAATAAAGAAAGTGCTTTAATGAAATGGTCGCCAATAGTACCTCTTCCATTACACCCACTCGTCATAGGCTTTTAAGTAGTGGTAATTTACGAGCGAATGCAAGCCTAGCGGACTCTGAGTTCGCGGTGTTAGGGGCCAGCGATTGTGAAGGTCTGCCTCCACAAAAACGTGAAAAACAGCCCTCTTTTTCGAATGCCTCTCACCCACCTGAACAGGCTTTTCTTGAAGACAGAGTGGAAGTGTCTACTTTGTCAGCAGAAGTCTTGAGTGATGTGGCCACTCCCATGGAAGCCACCATTTTACGACCTTCGCCTAGTTTGATGCAAGCGTACCGGGTGAATCATCCCCTCAAGCCCCAAATCGACGAACTAAACACCAGCCTGGCTCAAAGCAATTGGTCGGTGTATTCTGCCAAGCTCATTTTGTGATTTAACCCACATTCGGCTGGGTCATGCTTTCCACTGAAAGAATTTCATTGAGGCGCGCTTCATCTAGCTTGACGCCGAATTTGTCGGTAATATCTAGTTCTAGCGCCACTTCACGCACCGTTTTACCTTCGCCTAACACTTTTTTGGCAATTTTGGCCGCGTTAGCATAGCCAATAAAGGGATTCAACGCCGTCAACAAAATCGTGGAATAATTCATGCGCTGTTCAATAAACTCAAGATTTGGTTCAATCCCTGCAATGCAACGTTCCGCGTATTCACGCAAGCCGTTGGTCAACCACGTTTGAGATTCCGTGACTTTGATTAAAATCATGGGCATCATGACGTTTAATTGCCACTGCCCGTTTTGACAACACAAGGCAATGGTTAAATCGTTGCCTTGCAACGCGTAAGAAAGTTGATTCATCAATTCAGGCAAGACAGGATTGACTTTACCCGGCATAATAGAAGAACCGGGTTGCAAACTAGGGATGAGGATCTCACCGATCGCCGTTTTAGGGCCGGAAGAATAGAGTTTAATATCTTGCGTGATTTTCTCTAGCTCAATAGCGACTGATCGCATGGCAGCGGAATAATCACTAAAATGCCCAAAGCTGGATGTTAATTGAAAGTAGTCTTTTGCCTGCTTGACGGGCATGCCTGTGTATTCGGCGAGATACTTCACCACGCGTGGGCGATATTCTTTATGCGTGTTTAAGCCTGTGCCTAGCGCAGAAGCCCCCAAGCCCAAGTAGTGAAGATTTTCCGCAGCGGCTTGCACCTTTTGGCGAGCATCGCTTAAGGCGTTGGCATAAGCACCAAATTGTTGACCCAGCGTCAACGGCACGGCGTCTTGCATGTGGGTGCGTCCGCAAATCAGCACGTCTTTAAATTCAATCGCTTTCTTTTGGAAGGTCTCTTCCAATAATTTAATGCTAGCAACCAAAGCGGGATGCTTCTTCAAAAACGTCAAACGCAAGACGGTGGGGGTGACATCGTTGGTGCTTTGCCCGAAGTTGGGGTGATCGTTAGGGTGAACGGGTGTATACGTGCCTTTTTCATTGCCAAGCAATTCATTCGCACGATTCGACAAAATCTCGTTGCAATTCATGTGATTGCTGGTGCCTGTTCCGCCTTGGTAAACATCCACAATAAATTGGTCGTTATAGCGACCGTCTGCCATCTCGTCGCAGGCTTGAATAAGGGCATCGCCGATTTTGTCGTTGAGTTCGGCGTTGGTGGGATCCAACAAGCCGAGTTCTTTGTTGACTTGTGCGGCGGCTTTTTTAATTTGGCTAAACGCCCAAATCGCTTGGGGGTATTGTTGAGGGGGGGTAATGCCTGAAATCGGGAAGTTTTCGGAACCTCTGAGGGCTTGAATGCCGTAGTAGGCGTTGGCGGGTACTTTTCTTTCCCCTAATGAATCGTTTTCTAGTCTAAAGTCTTCTTCAAGAACAGTTTGGCTCATCGGTGGAACTTCCTCTCACGAATTTAAACACCCCTTTATGCTAACGTAAAGAAGGCATCTAGGCAACGGCTTTTTAGAGTATTGTGAAAAGGCCTTGATTTATGTGGCTTAGGGTCTACTAATAAGGTAGACGCTGTTTACTTAAGCGTCTAAAAAAGGTCTAAGGGATTCGTCTCCTCACGGACACCCTGCCCAAACACAGGCGCTTGGGGCAGGCTAAACAACGGCAGTTGTGCCGTTGTTTCAGGGTTGATTCCACAGACTTGGCTAAAGGGGCAATACTTGTCTGGGCAAGTGGACGGCAAGGAAAAACGCTTTTCCGCCAAAATACGAGCCAGCACCTGCTTCAACAAGCCTTCCGTTTCGGCGATATACTCGGCATCAATCACGACGGTGTATACCTTCACCGCTGGCTGGCGATTCGTTCGCACATCCACATAATAAAAGTGCATCCCCAAGGACTCGTCCACGCCTAAGGCGTTTCGCATTTGCCAAATGGCGTAACTGTACAAACGGGTTTGCCACGCCGTGGCATAATCGTGAGGAACCGCCGTGCCTGTTTTCCAGTCAATAATAGCCAGCGATCCGTCATAGAGGCTAATGCGATCGATACGGCCTGTGAGGGTGATAGGCGAAACGTCACCCACTTGAAAAGGCAGATAAAACGCGTATTCGCTTGCCACAACAGGGGCTTTTGCAATGGGGTGTTGAATCAGTGCTTCAAAATGGGCATAGATGTTTGCCTTGAGTCCCACCTTGAAGTGTTCATAGGGAAGGCCTTTGGCGTGAAGATCCATGAGGGCATGGACGGATTTGCCGAGTTCAAAGTTGCGCTCATCACTCAACCAGCGTTGTTTTAGCACGGTTTTGTGGTAGAACTGGGCGTGGCATTTGTCCCATTCTTTCAGCTGATTGACCGTCACCATCCAAGGGTTTTCGGCAGTAGGGGTAAAGGGTTGAATGGGTTTAATGCTCATCACCGCGTGGTCGCCTTTAATCAAAGGGGGTATATCAATGGCATTTTATCATATAAAAAGCCAGTAAAGTCACCCATATCTGCAAGACATGAGGCACTCAAAAAACCCTAATTCAACAATTGACGCCCTTCTAACGCGCGAGACAACGTCAGCTGATCGGCATAGTCTAAGTCCCCACCCACGGGCAACCCATACGCAATACGCGTGACTTTCACATCATAGGGCTTTAACTGCCTGGCCATGTATAAGCTCGTCATTTCGCCTTGCGTACTTGGGGGTAGGGCAAATAACACTTCAACGGCTAAACTGCCGTGGGTGTGACACAACGCCTGAACGCGATCCAGCAAGGTGCGGATGTTGAGTGCTTCTGGGCCAATGCCTTCCATTGGGGAAAGTACGCCCCCAAGCACATGGTACTTGCCCTTAAAGGCTTGGGTGCGCTCAAGCGCATAGACGTCTTGCGGGGCTTCCACCACGCAGAGCAACGCATCACTGCGGTGAACATCGGTACACACCACACAGGGTGACGCCACACTCCACTGGTGGCAGTGGGTGCATTCATGCACGTGGGCTTTGGCATCTTTAAGGCCTTCAATCAAGCGATGCGTTTTTTCTTCAGGGGCTTGTAGCATGTAAAACGCGTAACGCTGGGCGGTTTTAGGCCCAACACCAGGGAGCTGTTGAAAGGCTTCAATAAGTGCGGCAAGCGGGGCAACAAAGGTTTGAGTCATAGGGTACGTTTCTCGTTAGGGGAAGATGTGCTTATTATAAACCAAATATGCAAAACCAACTCACACAAACAGTCAAAGGTAGCGCTTGAGGGGGCTGGCTTTCTTTCACCGCACTTTTTTGCTATAATAAACGCGTTGTTTACGGAAATGGAATCCCACAACCCCAAAAGGAAAAGCCATGTCTATTCACCACCCCCCTAAACAAGACCTTCGAACTCCCCTTACGCCTGATGGATCCTTATACACCCCCAAAAAAGTGACCGTCAAAAGCCTAAGACAGTTCAAAAACCGTCAACAGCCCTTTGCCATGCTCACCGCCTACGACTATTCCACCGCCAAGTTGCTCGATGAAGCCGGCATTGAAACCCTACTTGTGGGCGATTCGTTGGCGATGACCGTCTTGGGGCATACAAATACCTTGAGCGTCACGGTGGATGAAATGCTTCACCATGTAAAAGCCGTTAAACGAGGCGTTCAACGAGCGTTTGTCGTGGCGGATATGCCCTTTATGTCCTACCACATCCACCCAAAGGAAAGCCTTCGCCATGCAGGGCGCTTTATTCAAGAAGGCGGGGCGGATGCCATTAAGCTTGAAGGCGCCACAACCGAAACCTTAGAATTGATTGAACGCCTGTCGGAAATTGGGATTCCTGTGGTGGGGCACTTGGGGCTGACTCCACAATCTTTATTGCAGTTAGGGGGCTATGGGATTCAAGCCAAGACGGCTCACAGCGCTTACAAACTCATTCAAGAAGCCCAAGCCCTTGAAAACGCTGGATGCATCGCCCTAGTGCTTGAAATGGTGCCCAATGAAGTCGCCAAACTCATCACCGCCCGCTTGGATATTCCCACCATTGGCATTGGTGCAGGCCCTGCGTGTGATGCCCAAGTGCTGGTGATTGACGATATTTTAGGGCGATACAGTGACGTTCAGCCTTCCTTTGTGCGACGCTATGCCCCCGTGGGTGAACTAACACAACAAGCCGCCCGGCAATTTCGTCAAGACGTCATTGAACATCACTTCCCCCACCCTGAAGCTGAAAGCACGCCCATGGAAGATGGCGAGTGGCTTGCCTTGAGCCAAATGCTCGATTTACACCACGGACGCCTCACCTAAACAATGAAACAACGCTTAGACGATTGCCTGGTTGAACACGCTTATGCACCGACTTTACCTGAAGCGCGAACGCTCATTATGACAGGGAAAGTCCGCGTCAATGAACGCGTGGTAAACAAAGCCGGCACGCTGATTCGCCCGACGCATGACATTATTGAGGTGAAGGCCAAAGCGCACCCTTATGTGAGCCGTGGGGGCGTGAAGTTGGCCTTTGCCCTTGACGCCTTTGCCTTAGACGTGCAAGGGCGAATTGCGCTGGATGTTGGCGCTTCAACAGGGGGCTTTACCGATTGCCTGCGACAAGCAGGGGCCGCCTGCGTGTACGCCGTAGATGTTGGCAAGCACCAGTTGCACCAGACGCTTTTGCATGATGCCCACGTGGTGAATTGGCAGGGGGTAAATGGGCGAAGTTTAACGGCCGAATGTTTCCCGCCAAATGCCCGCCCCAGTATCGGTGTGACGGATGTTTCCTTTGTTTCATTACGGCACATTTTACCGCCCTTGTGCGAGTGTTTGGATCACACGGTGGAAGCACCATCGTGGGTGGTGGCGTTGTTGAAACCCCAATTTGAAGCGGAATACACCTTAAGCGCTGAAGAAATGAAGGCGTTTAACGGCGTTATTACAGAAGAATCCCTACGCCAGCGTATTAAAAACGCCACCTTGGCGGATTTGGCTGAGCGCCTAGCTGGCTGGCACTTGGCGGGGCAAGCCCCTTCCCCGATTCGTGGGGCCAAAGGCAATGTGGAATACGTCACCCTGTGGACGCCTTACGCCTATGGCGTAACGCCCGCTTGAAATGGAACCTTGGGTTTTGGTATAATAGCGTTTGACAATCCTCGGGTGTGGTGTCACCTTTTTTTAACGTCGTTGAAAGAACACCCGCCCCTAGCACAATTTAAAATTGAGTGTGTTTTATAGTCATAGAGCAACGCCATTGCAAAATAAAACCCACCCGCACAAGGACCCCTTCGGATGCTTCGCCTTAATCCACCACCAACTTATACCTCCCCCGCGATACGCCAGCACCCCCAAGCACATTCACCCGCCTCTCATCTGCGTTCGGGGAATGCTCATATTAGTCAAGCAAATGCAACTGCAATTGTAAAATATAACAGAGGTCAACTAGCACGAGCTACTGAACATCCTATTTTAGCTTTCATAAATTCTCTTGAGCGTATCTCATTAAGCAGTATGACACCTTTGACATTAGAAACACGAAGGGTCATAGAGACCTATTGTCAGACACTACTTAACTTTCTAGAAGATAAAACATTTATGATCGAAGCTAAATTACAGCATAGAATCCTTTATCTGCTAGATAGATTAGAGGGACTATATAGTGGTAGTCTTAAAAGTTTATGTGAGATCAGAAAAAAACCTAAGCCCTAACCCTCAAGGGTGGGGTGGTTCAGCAGGCCCAAGGATTTAGCCACCGCGTGCCATTCTTCGGCCGGCACTTCTTCGGCGTGGTTCCAAAAGGTTTCTAGCCCGTAAAAGGTGCGGGCATCGGGTTGCATCACATGCACCACCACATCGGTAAAATCAAGCAAACACCAGGTGTTGGCCACATCGCGTTCGTCTCCTGTGGCGGTATTGCCCGCGTGACGAAACGCATACGCAATTTCTTCAGCAATGGCGCGCGCCTGCGGTTTCGACTGCCCTGTGCAAATCACGAAATAATCGGCCAGCGTGGTGACTTTGTCGGTTTTAAGGACTTGAATGTCCAACGCTTTTTTAGAATCGGCGAGGTAAGCCGCCCAAGTCGCCCATTCTAAGGCACTTTGGGGTAACTGTTTGGGCGAGTGGGGTGAAGTATATTCAGAAGAGTTTGTTTCCATAAGGGGGTAATCTTTATGCGTTATAGGGGTAGGGGCATGAAACGGATGAATGCGTTCGTGTTTTTATGTTACAATAAACCTAAACGTTTTACAAAGAGATTCACCCCATGACTGCCCCTTGTTTTTTAGTTATTCCCTTAGATGCGCGCCCCGTCTGTCATTCCGCCGTTGCGGATTTGGCTCGTTTAACGGGGGTTCATGTGTTCTTGCCCCCCGCCGATTTGCTAGGCAAGCTCAAAGCCCCCGCCAACCTCGTGGCCCTTCGCCAGTGGATGGAGCGCATCGTTCAACAGCACCCCATTCAAGCCGCGATTGTTTCCTTAGATTTATTAAGCTACGGGGGGCTGATTCCCAGTCGCATTGGGGAAGAATCCAACGAAGATCTCATTCGTGAACTTGAAAAAGGCTTGGCGATTTTAAAGGACATCCCCAAAATTTACGGCTTTTCAAGCATTTTACGTATTCCCACCTACAACAACAATGAAGAAGAACCCGCCTATTGGGCCGAATGGGGAAAAACGCTTTCGCGTTTTTCGCAATATCTGCATAAAAAAAATATCCTTATGCAAAACTGGCGTTCGTATGAATGGCCAGAAGCCCCTCCGCCTAAAGCAGTGATTAAGGATTTTGTCACCCGTCGGGAACGTAACCACTGGCACAATTTACGCTTGTTGCAACTGTTGCAACAAAAACGCTTGGCTCACTTGGTGTTTTGTGAAGACGACCGCGGAGAATACGGCCTAAACGTTTATGAAGCCGACACCCTTCGCGCCCGAATTGAAACCCTTGAACTCACTGAATTTGCCCACGTGCAAACGGGAGCCGATGAAGTGGCCCACACCTTGCTAATTCGTGCCTTAGAAGACTGTTTACAGGATTCGCTCCAC
Source organism: Vampirovibrionales bacterium (assembly GCA_044358835.1). Taxonomy (GTDB): domain Bacteria; phylum Cyanobacteriota; class Vampirovibrionia; order Vampirovibrionales; family JAJTHC01; genus JAJTHC01. The sequence continues at coordinate 176,815 of JBIKNF010000002.1, forward strand.
GTTTATGTGAAATCGGCGCAGTCCTTAGAAGCGATGGCTAAATTTGACGGTCAACCGATTAAAAATGTGATTTACCAGCGCATTAAAGCCACGGGTTCACGAGCCGTTTCAAAACTTGAAGAAGCCGATTTGGTGTGCATTGTGCATGCGCCTCATTACCGCATGGGGGATCACGGTGATGCCACCCCCGCCGACACCACCATGAACGACGCGTATGAAACACTGGCCCTTACCACAGAAGCCGTCGCACAAGGTAAATCGGTTGTTTTGGTCGATGTTGCCTACGCCAATGGGGCGGATCCCCTGCTGCTTAAAGCGATTAAAGATGAACCGGATGTCCTTCCACAACTCGCAGGCTATGCCGCTTGGAACACCCCCGGTAATGCCATTGGTTCAGCCTTGGCCATGGGTTTAGGGGTGGTGTATGCGCACAAATACGGCACGGGCTCAGGGTCTCGACATCGAAAAACCATCGCCACCCGCTTATTGGATGACGGCGTTTTTCAAAGTCAGGTGCGTCATATGTGGCGATTAACAAATCGCCCGTTGGATCGTGTGCATCTCACGGATGCTTTACTCCGTCATGGGCAGTGGATTTTGAACACACTTGGCTTGGGCCATAAACGTATTGAAGCGCGCTTTCCGTGTGATCGCACCTTTGAATGTGCCATTGAGTTTATTCGGTAAATTGGCCTTTGGCGTGTATTCTATTTCATGCGTAACAATTGCAAGCCAAAAACAGTCAATTGTGTTAGCATGAGTGAGTTGTTGTGCACTTAGCGTGCGCTGTCGTGCTTTTTACTACTAATTTATAGAGGTTCATTTGTAATGATGAGTATTGAAAAACCTACTTTTGGAGATTATGTGCTGGCCCTTGGGGGTCAATTTGTGGGGTGGCTGGGGGCTAGCTTATTGCTAGGGACGATTCTCTTTCATCAAGATATTACCCTTGTTCAACACATTGATTTACCCTTTTATAAAGATCCCAACCTCACGGTGAAGGGTTTGGCGGGTGTCTTGATGTCGATTGGTCCGATTGTGGCTGCCCCTGCTATGGTGCGCAGCGGTTGGCTCAGCAAGCAGCCTTCTTTGGCTTTAGCTGGTGTCGCCTTCTTTGTCATGTGGATGGCCATCGCCTCAGATGTTGAAAACATCCTCTATCGTGGGATTCTCATTTTCATGGTGGGCTTTTTGTTCTTTGGCATGAGTAACATCGCCATGGAACAAAAACGCGAGTTCGACTTTGCGAAGCTCGGGTCGTTTGCCGGCTTCTTAGAACTCGGGGCCTTTATTTTGACTGATGTATTGATTGCCCTAAAAGTGGGCACCGAAGGCATCTTTCAAATTGCGGGTTGGCCCTTGCGCGCCTTGTTAAGAGATGAAGGCCTTCCTCCTGTTCCAGCGGTTCTTTCAAGCAAAAGCCTGTGGAAAAGTCGCCGCTTTGGAGGCCTCTTCTTTTCAATCGCGGGTATTTTTGGTATTTTAGGGGCCACCGTTTCTTCATTTGAAAGCACAGGCCTTTTGTTGTTTAACGTCATTGGGGGCTTAAGTGCGTTGATCGTGAACTATAGTTGGTTTCATAGTGGTTTGCAAGGTACCCATTGGCTCAGTAAATTGTTGATTCCTGGTTCATTGCTGGCCACACTTGGTTCAGCAGCGCGTGCATATACATGGGGCTTTGCCTTGGATCAGTTCGGTTCACGGCTCAATGAAATGTATATTTGCGGGATGCCACTCATCACCAAGCAAGAAAATGCGGACAAGGCTGAAAAAGAAAAGACTGAATCCATTGCTTCTGTTGAAAAACCGACGTTGTCTCCTGCAGTGGGTGAACAAACCAGCGTTTGCTGAGGTTAAAAGGCCTTCTTCGCTCGCTTTTGTTACTTTACTTTAAAAGTTAGTTTGATTTATAATCGTGAAAGATGTCACTGGCATCCCCGTTTTATTATTTGGAGAATACCCTTATGTCAAAAATTGGAATTAACGGCTTCGGTCGCATTGGACGCATGACCTTTCGTGCGCTTTTACAAAATCCTAACGTGGATTTAGATGTGGTGGCCATTAACGATTTAACTTCTACCGATATGTTGGCGTACCTATTAAAATACGATTCCACACACGGTATTTTAGACGCTGAAGTGTCTCACGACGCGCAAAATATCATCGTCAACGGCAAGGCCATTCGTGTTTACAGCGAACGCAACCCTGCTGAAATTCCTTGGTCTACAGCAGGTGTTGATATTGTGCTTGAATGTACGGGATTCTTCACCGATGCCAAAAAAGCACAGGCTCATATTGAAGCAGGTGCGAAAAAAGTCATTATTTCTGCACCAGCAAGCAATGAAGACGGCACTTTTGCCGTCGGCATTAACCACACCAGTTATGATGCCAACATTCACCATATTATTTCAAACGCCAGTTGTACCACCAACTGCTTGGCTCCAGTGGCCAAAGTTTTGCATGAAACCTTTGGTATTGAAAAAGGCTTAATGACCACCATTCACAGCTACACGGGCGATCAACGTTTGATTGATGCGCCTCATAGCGATCCACGCCGTGCGAGATCTGCCGCCGTCAACATGATTCCTACGTCTACAGGCGCGGCGAAAGCCATTGGCTTGGTCTTGCCTGAGCTTAAAGGTAAATTGGATGGTTTCGCAGTTCGCGTGCCAACCATCGACGTTTCTATTGTCGATTTAACCTTTACCGCCAGCAAACCTGCTAGCGTAGAAGCCATTCACGAAGCGATGTTAAAGGCGGCCAATGGTTCATTAAAAGGCGTGTTAGAATACATGCACGATCCGTTAGTGTCCACCGATTTTATTGGCAATGCGCACAGTTCGATTTATGACCCCAGCATGACGAGAGTCTTAGAAGGCAACTTGGTCAAAATCGGTGCGTGGTATGACAACGAAACAGGTTATTCCAACCGCTTGGCTGAACTCACCCAGTACGTGGCTTCAAAATTGCCCGCTACCGCTCACGCTTAACAACAGTAACTGGGGGTTATGTGAATTAGCCCCCTTTTTAATTATTAGGATATAATTATGCGTCTTTCTTTGGGAAATTTTTTGCTCAACACTACTTTTCCAAAATATCAAGAAGCAAGATTAATGTCTGTACAACGCAGTGGTACTGTTCATTTTGATCGTACATTGATCTCTGCTGATGTGTTAAAATTAATAGATAGAGTTCAATGGAAAAAAAAGCTAACACAGGCAGAAGTCGATTTACATGTACTTCGGTTTATTTTGAGTTATATGATCAAAATGAAGAATAGGCTCGATTCTCATAATCCGCTAGGCTTCGCAGATAGACTTTCCCCTACCACAATTTCACTTAAGTATAATGAAAATAGTCTTCAACCAAGAAGTGACTATGGGGCCGTTTTAATCTTTATTAATAGTCTTTTCAACGAGATAAAATCTCATAATTTTCGCCAGTATTTGAGAGAGAAAAAATTTTCAGAATTAACAATTCATTTAGATGTACATACCACCGAAGAACTTAAAAGTATTTCAGCAGAAATATTTCATCGCCTTGAAGCTTTAGGGTGTAGTATGCAAAGAAGTAAATGTGAGGTCTAATGAACAAGTCTACCATTCTTGATGAAATTGTGGCCCACAAACGAAAAGAGCTGGCCTTTTGGCAAAACCAAACGTCGATCGACTACTGGCTGGATATAGCCAAGCCCAAGCCTCAGGACGACGCCTTTCGCTTTGAACACGCGTTGCGGGAAGCCAAAAACGGCTTGCATCTCATCGGCGAACTAAAGCCCAAGTCGCCCAGTGCGGGCGTGTTGCAAGAAACCCCTGATGTCCCTAAAATCATCGGTGCGTATAACCAAACGTGTTCCGCCATATCCGTTTTAACTGATGCTCATTATTTTGGCGGAGGGTTTGACCTTCTAGAAACCGTCAAAACGCTGACCAGCAAACCTGTTCTGTGTAAGGATTTCATCATTGATATTTACCAAGTGTTACTCGCTGTGGCCAGCGGGGCGGATGCCGTATTACTGATTATGAAATGTCTCGATGATTTTGAGTATATCAGCTTGTTTGAAGCCATTCGCAGTTACGGCCTAACCCCAGTGGTGGAAGTGCAGAATGAAGAAGAACTCAAGCGAGCCTGTCTGCCTCACCCTTCAGTGATACTCATCAATAACCGCAATTTGTCTACTTTTGAAATTGACAAAACCACGACGCATCACCTGGCCCCGCACTGCCCTAAAGAAAGTCTGATAATTAGCGCAAGTGGGTTTTCATCCCTAGAAGATGCCGCCGAATTTGAAGGCATCGCAAATGCCGTGTTAATTGGGACCGCCTTGATGCAACGCTTTTAGCCCCTCATAAAAGCAATCGTACATTCAATAGGGGTAACTTCCCCTGTCACGTGGTTGATGTTAAAATGAAAACGGTCATTGCAATCATTGGCGATATTGGCTCCTCCTAAGCCACCGAGGTTAGGGCCTTCGTTGCCGTTGACATCCACATAAAAGTCGTCCGTTGTGCTGGTAGGCTCACTCAACAGACCGTACACCACCATCCCATTTTGTAAACGAAGTGCCCCCCCCGCAAATGTGGCAACATTGGTCACTCCTGGAGGCAAACAAGCGCTTTGACCAAACGCACACAGTTGACTCACTTGGAGTTGATTTTGAAGATTGGCCCAACGATCCGCACCGCCTAAGAACTGATTTCCTGATAAATTTTCATCATAAAAATGGCCTTCTAAGGATTGCAAAACGACTTGCAATTGTGCTCTTCGACTGTTATTTTGACCAGCCATCACTACTTTAGGCACAAGGATTGAGGCTATAACTCCAATAGCGACTAGAACCATCAGCAGTTCTGTGAGTGTAAATGCGTTTTTGTTTAGAATCGTTTTAAATGGGTGCATCAAAAATGACTTTCCAAACTAATTTGTTTTAGACTATTTGAGGTATCGGTATTTTTAGGATAAACTTTAGGAGTACTTCACACAATGTTTGAGCAATGCTTATGCCTAAAACAGCGAATCAAATAGCTATTCCACCTTTTGAGCTTAATTCCATGGTTGAAAAAACTGTGGCTTTTGTTACATTAGGGTGTAAAGCCAACGCGCTTGAAAGTTCGGCACTGGCTGAACGGTTTAAGGATTTAGGCTGGCAAATTCACAGCGAACATCAGCCGGCCAGTCTTTATGTGTTTAATACCTGTACGGTGACTGAAAAAGCCGATGCAGAAGCGCGGCGCTTGATTCGCAAGCTCAAACGCCAAAATCCAGCCAGCCGAATTGCCGTTACAGGGTGTTACGCTCAAGTGGCTCCACTGGTGTTTAAAGAAATTGGCGTGGATTTTATCATCGGCAATAATTTAAAAGAACACTTGGCGGATATTGTGGCCACGCAATTTGCCAATTATTATGCGGACTTAAACGACGGCCCCCTCATCATGGTGGACGAATTTGAAAAAAGTCGCGAGTTGGTCTCTCAAATCGGGAGCTACGCAGGGATTGCTCGCACGCGCGGAAGCATTAAAATACAAGATGGTTGTGATTACAAATGCACCTATTGCATTATTTGGAAGGGGAGAGGCCCGAGTCGTTGCTTGAGTGTGGAAGCCGTCACCAAGCAGATTCAACATATGGTTACTAAAGGGTTTAAAGACATTACCATTACAGGCATTAACATTGGGCAATACCAGCATGAAGGGGTTCATTTAGCAGGCTTATTGCGTCATGTGTATTCGCAGGTGGAAGGGGATTACCAGTTGCGTTTGTCGTCGTTGGATCCTCTTGAAGTGACCGATGAACTGATGAACGCCATGGCTGAATCGCGAGGAAAAATTGCCCCTCATGTGCATTTGTCTAGTCAAAGTGCGGAAGACGGGGTTTTAAAAGCCATGGCCCGTCGTCATCATGTGAAGGATTTAATCTATGTGTGTGAGCGTTTGCAAGAACTGATGCCGACGGTTGCGATCGGCTCCGACATGATTGTGGGATTTCCTACTGAATCGAATGAAGCGTTTGAAGCCAGCTATCAAGTGATTGAAGCCATTCCCATGCACTATTTGCATGTGTTTCGCTATTCGCCTCGTGCAGGGACGCCTGCGGCGGAAATGCGTCCGCAGGTGCAGGAATCGGTGAGAAAAGAGCGGGCGATGCGTCTGATTGCGTTGGCGGAAGCAAAAAAACAGGCGTTTTATCAAAAATTTGTAGGGCAAACCCTTTCGATGTTGTGTGAAAACATCAAGGATGATGGCAGCATGGAAGGCATTACAGAAAATTACATTCGGGTGCGTTTGTCGCCTGAAGATGTCCAAACGCATCAACTTTCCCAAAATCAGCGTGTTTCGGTGAAAGTTCATGCCGTAGAAACAAGCGAGTTTGTAAGTGCTTCTGTGCTAGGTTTGATTGGAGGTTAAAAGACTAGATTAGTTGGTTTTTCGCAAGACACAGACGGTCGGTTGATTGGGTAAAGGGGGTAAAAATTGATGCCGTCGTACCGCCACCCATTCATACGCAGGGCGAGTAATCCCCTTGAACCAAGGGCATCTCAACACCATCCCCAACCAAGCCCATGGAGCAATGCACTGTTCTAAACACACCCCTACGGCTTCTTCGGCCTGAAATACGGCGTTTTTCTCGAGATCAATCACGTGCATTCGCCGAGTGGTTTCTTCGCTTAATAAAGCAAATGTTGCCAAATAGGCAAGGGCTTCTTCACTATGAACATCCACAAAACGCATTGTAGTAGGATGTTTAAGCCATGTCTTTAAAAACAGCTGACTTCGCTGGCACAAGCCACAGCTGGCGTCGTACAGCACAATAAATCGAACGTTCATGGCGTTCACCTGCTTTACGCTTTGCGCTTAATGTGAGACGGTGAAATACCCAAGTTGTCAAACGAATCGAGCCAAAACGACTCAAGGGCATCTTGCTTACGTTGTAGGCGAACGGGATCCGCATCTTGCACTTCAAGGTAAACACGCACCAAGGGTTCTGTTCCACTTGCACGCACCAACACCCATGAACCATCGGTTAAATAGAGCTTCACGCCGTCTTGCGTGTGAAACTCTGCGATTAAGGCTTGGGCTTCAACGTTTGAACGGGCGACATCCACCACTAAATCAGGCCCTAAACTACCGCCTTCGCTAAAGAGCGTCAAGGCTTTATTTAAAATCGCGGATTTAAGTTCCGTGTGAATCGACCATTCCGTAAAAATGTAGCGATGCGTATTCAACGCATCGACCTTCTTCACAATTTCTGACAACGGAAGGCCTTCTTTAGCCACAAGTTCAGCAATCAATAAGTTGGCGAGTAAACCGTCTTTTTCAGGCACATGATTCAAAATACTCAGGCCGCCACTGCCTTCACCTCCGAGCACCACCTTCGGTTTTTGGGGATCTTTCTCATAGTCTAAAAAGACTTCGGCAATGTATTTATAGCCCACAGGGGTTTGAAGCACGGGAGTGTCATACGCCTTCATCATTTCATCCAGCGCGTGGGTGGTCGATTGTGATCGCACGACAATGCCTTTGTCTTTTCGGTGATGCACGAGTAAATACGCCACCAAACGTAAAATCGTATTGGGGTGTAAAAACTCGCCGTTTTCATCCAAAATGCCAAAACGATCGGCATCTCCGTCGTTGGCGGCGCCAAACATTAGGGCGTCAGGCTCTTGAAGCGCCCACGCCTTAATGAGTTGAGACAGTTCCCTTAAGTTTTCAGCCGAAGGTTCGGGTTCACCTGTATAGCCTTTAGGGCGTTCGTCTTCGGTGTGAAGCAGTTTGACGTCTTGCACGCCTAAATCTTCCATGAGCTTAGGGAAGTAGTGCCGACCTGTGGCATACAAAGGGTCATACGCCACATGCAATTGTGCGGCCTTAATCGCGCGAACATCGAGTTCAATCACTTCTTTGAGGTGATCTAAATACGCTTCATAAGGCAACAGGTGAAAGATCCGCGGAGTAGGTTCTAGGCCCATGGCTTTTCGGTCTAAAACGAGGTTAAGGGGGTGAGCTTGCAAGGCTTCAAACTGCTTGGTTAATGAAGAAGGGGCAACAGCCCCGTCATTCGTTAAAAAGTTATAACCCCCATAGTTCCATGGATTGTGGCTTGCCGTCATTAAAATCGCGCCTGCTGAACCCACGCCATTGCCTGAAATTTCAGCCAAGTGAGCAGCGGTATAAGCCAGTACTGGGGTGGGGACATCGCCTTGAACTTCGTACACGTCTAACCCCTTGGCCAAAAGGGTTTTTATAATAATAGGAATCGCCATTTTCGTTTTTTCGCGGGTGTCTCCCCCCACCAACACGGGGCGAGCGATCTGTTCAGCCTGCATGGTTTGAATCAAGGCATCAGCAATGGCGTGGGTGATTTGTGTGACCACGGCTTCGTTGAAGGCGTCATCGGCGTCATGGCGATAGCCCGATGTGCCAAATTGAAAAACTTTAGAAACAAGAGGACTGGAGTTCATGGGGAAATCCCTTCATCAACGACGCAAAACGGCATCAAGAATAACAGTGGAAGAATAACAGTGCTAGTATAACACGAGCATAATAGAGAGGTTACAACAATTTTTTCGAAAGAAGGCATTGACGAACCATATCGTTTAAATGGTATTAGCCTAGGGCGTTGAGCAAGGGCTTTACATACGGCAAGAAAATGATCGCCACCACGCCATAACTGACCATGGCCACCACCAAACACGCCCCCGCAGCGATGTCTTTAATCCGCTTGGCACGCAAGTCAAACTGGCCTAGGGTCAACAAATCCACCAGCCATTCCACCACCGTATTCGCCAATTCCGCAAACAACACAAACCCCGCCATTTGAAGTAAAATCGCCCATTCCGCCAACGTAATTTGAAACAACACCCCCAACGCAATCGCCCCAGCAATCAGGTAACAATCCAAGCGAAAGTTGCGTTCCTGTTCAAAGGCGAACTTTAAGCCTTCTAAGGCAAAGCCCACCGATGCCAAAAACGACGTGGCCCCAAACCCATAATGCGACGCCCCCCCCCTTGATGCCTTAAAAAACGGCGTGCGAAACAGGTGAAATTGCTTCATATAGCGTCGCACCAATTTGCGCTGTTGCTGGCGTTTGGTTTCTTTTTCATCAAACTCAAAAGAGTCTTCTGCAAAAGGCATGGGCATGTTCCTTACGATTCACCTAAAAAAGGCTTGCATTTCTATTATGTTCGCCATATGCTTAAAGTCAAGTCAATAGGCCTTTGTGCCTTACATAATGCAAAATGCCGATGTGGCGGAATGGTAGACGCACTCGACTCAAAATCGAGCGGAGAGATCCTTATCAGTTCAAGTCTGATCATCGGTATTTTTTTATTTTTCGGCTTTCTTAATGTTTAGAACCCCACACATGGCCTCATTTTCAAGATTGGCATATTCTGCTTGAAGTGCTTTAATAGAAGAAATCGTGATTTTTTGTGAAGGATGCCCCCATGAAAGTTTCTACCACTTGGTTAAATGATTACATTGCAATTAATGATTTGACACCCCAAACCCTCGCCGATGCCCTAACCAACGCCGGTCTTGAAGTCGAAGGGGGGATTGAAGAAACAGGCGTAAAGTTTAAGAACGTGGTTGTGGCGAAAGTCGTAGGTATTGAAGCACACCCCAATGCGGACAAATTACGCTTGGTGAACGTTGAAGCCGGCCCTAAACAGGGAAAAACGCAAGTGGTGTGTGGGGCGCCTAACGTGGCTGTAGGGCAGTTGATTGCGTTTGCCCTAAATGGTGCCACCGTGTTTAGTTACAAAAAAAATGAATGGTTTACGCTTGCGCCTGCCGTTATTCGAAGCGTGCCTAGTGAAGGGATGATCTGTTCGCTGGACGAGTTGGCGTTGAGCCATGCGTATTCGCAATCAGACGGGGGCATTTGGGTCTTAAATGACCTGTTGGGTGATAAGGCCGTTGGGCAAGCCCTCGAAAAAGCCTTAGGCTTAGATGCTGAAACCGACGCGATTTTAGAAACCGCCCCCACCGCCAATCGTGGGGATTGGATGAGTTACCTAGGGGTGGCTCGGGAGCTTTCGGCCTTGTTTGAACGCCCCTTACACGCGATTCATTCCCTTGAAAAGGGGTCTTTGGACGCGGTGCTTTCTCAAGCCACAAGCCCCATTCAAGTGCAATTAAATGACAAAGACATCTGCCCCTATTACATCGGGGCGAGTTTGACTCACGTCAAGGTCGCGCCTTCGCCCGCGTGGTTGGTGCAACGCCTAGAAGCGTCAGGCATTCGCAGTATTAACAACGTGGTGGATATCACCAATTTTGTGATGCTTGAAATGGGCCAACCGCTCCATGCGTTTGACGCCCAAAAGCTGGGTGCAACGGGTGTTGTCGGGGTGCGTCGAGCCAAAGACGCTGAAACCCTCCACGCCCTTGATGAAGTAACCTACTCCCTTAACGAAGAAAACATCGTCGTAACCTTTAACGAAGCACCTGTTGCGTTGGCTGGTGTGATGGGGGGCCAATCCACCTGTATTGAAGATTCTACCACTGAAGTGTTTTTAGAAGCCGCGTTTTTTCCCAGTGCCAGTACGCGACGATCCGCGCGACAGGTGGGCATTCGCACCGAAAGTTCGGCCCGCTTTGAACGGGGCATTGATGAAGGGGGCGTCAAGCAGGCATTTATGCGAGCCCTTTACTTACTAGAAACCATCGCTGGGGCAACCCTTCAAAGCGCCTGTGAATCAGGGCCTTATGAAGTGGAGCCAGCCACCGTGGCATTGCCTTTGGCACATTTAGAAAAGGTCATCGGCAAGCGGTATGACGCCACTCACGTAAAGGCTTGCTTGAACCGTCTAGGGTTTGGCGTGAGCGTTGATCCCGCCAATGACCCAGAAACGCTAGAGGTGACGGTGCCTTCCTTTCGCCAGCGAGATGTTCAACAACCCATTGATTTAATTGAAGAAGTGGTTCGCATTGCGGGCTATAACGCCATTGAAGCGACTTTCCCACCAAGCCAGCAACAGGTAACAAGCACCTTGCGTCGACGCATCTTACAAGAACTGCGTCACACGCTAACGGGGGTAGGGCTCAATGAAGCCATGACCACAAGTCTTGTGGGGCAAGCGTTGCTTGAACGAGTGGGGACGAGTTTTGACGAATCACAAGCCGTAAAATTGCTTAATTCGCATTCTTCAGAACATACGTTAATGCGTCAAAGTGTGTTGCCCACTTTGTTGGATGCCTGCTTGACGAACATCCAGCAAGGGACGCCCATGTTTAATGCCTTTGAACTAGGGCGCGCCTATTTTAAGCGAGGCAAATCGAGCTTTAAAAACACTGGCGTGCAAGAAAAGTTGATGCTTGCTGTGATTCTTTGCGAGCAGGAAGCCCCAACCTCGTGGATCCCCTCCCCCTCGCCAGATTTTTACACGCTAAAAGGCGTGCTAGAATCGGTGCTAGATCGGTTCGCTTTAAGAAATGTCGTCACTTTTTCGCCCAATCCCCACGACGCCATGTTCCACCCAGGGCGTTGTGCCAGTGCCAGCTTTACGACAAAATCTAAGGCGTTTGCAAGCTTAGGGCAGTTGCACCCGTCGATTCAAAAGCGCTTGAAGTTGAAAGCGCCTGTTTATATGATGGAAGTGGATTTAGATCTCTTTATAAAAACCGTCGAACAAGCTGAAGTAAGCCAAAACAAGGGCTTGCCTGAAGTGATTCAACTGTCCCCCTTTCCTGAAATGGAAAGAGATTTGGCCTTGGTTGCGGAACAAGGGTTGTCTCATCACGCGATCGTCAGCCGACTGCAAGGCTTGGCGTATGACACCTTGCAGTCAGTGGATGTTTTTGACGAGTACCAAGGTTCAGGCATTGAAGCGGGGCATCGGAGTTTGGCGTTTCGCTTGATTTGGCAGGCCCCCGATCGCACCTTGACGGACAAGGAAGTGGATGCGGCGATGTCCGCCATTCGTGAAGACTTGGTAGCGTCTTTAGGTGTTACCTTGCGTTAAGCCACGGGAGCCATTGCCAACTGTTGCTGGACCTTATTAAGTTCTACGGCCAATTTCTTTCCTTCTCGTTCGTTTTTGTTTTTCAGGCCAGTGAACTTTTTAAAGAGTTTGTCAACCACTGGAGCACCTACTTTGTTTAATACCCACCCAATCCCTATACCTGCCGCAATCGCTGGAAGACCGACAAGTCCAGTGGCTGTAATAATACCCGCAGTAACCAGTCCTACACCTACAGCGGTGGTTAAATCCGAAGCGGCTTTACGGTGGTCTCCGTTTTTAAGGTTTTTGTAAAGATTAAAGCCTTCTAAGGCCACTCCCACAACTGCCAACCCTTTCATGACTTTACTCATGACATTTCTATGATTACGAAGAGCCCCCATATTGCCCTTAGATTTTACTGTTTCATTCAATGGTGTTGTTGGTGTTGTTGTTGTTTGTGTTGTTTGTGTTGTTTGTGTTGTTTGTGTTGTTTGTGTTGTTTGTGTTGTTTGTGTTGTTTGTGTTGTTGGTGTTGTTGGTGTTGTTGGTGTTGTTGGTGTTGTTGGTGTTGGTGTTGTTGTTGTTGGTGGTGGTGGTGGTGGTGGTGTGCCTGCTGCTTGGACGATTCCAGTGGCTACTTCATCAGAATGATTAGCGGCTTCCGTCAATGCTGTTTTTACGACCTCTATGTTGTTACTTTCGACTGCTTTTTGAATGGCCTTGAGTTGATCTTGATTAAAGCCATAGGATTGTAATTCATTGAATAGTTGTATGTTCTTTGCTCCATTCGGATTAAAAAAGCTGACGATTCTTTGAAATAGGTGAGGCTTATTCATGATTCGAGTCGCGACGGCATCGAGATTTTTACCTGTTGAAAGATGTTTCGCTACCAACCGAGCATTGCTTCTATTTAACTGACCTACATGCTTGCGTTGCGCTTCAACAAGTCCTTTTACATGATCCAATCGTTGTTGTTGCGCGGCCTTTTTAGCGCCTTCTGGGAGTTTGTCCAATGCAGCTTGTTCTATTTCTTGCATTTTTTCTAAATGAAGTAAGGATTTACTGGCTTCTTGCAAGCGAATTTGGTCGAACTTTAGGTACTCCGCATGTGCCGCTGCTTTTGCCGCGGCAACAGTTTCTGGACTTACATTTGGTGTGCTTTTAAGTTTTTTCCATTCTGCTTTGGCGTTGGCATAGCCTCTAGCCATTGCCGCAACTTCAGCACTAGTGCCCCGCATAGCAAGAGAATCACTAAAAGCACCTGATGTATCAATCCCCCTTAAACGAGGTAAGATGTTTCCGGCTTTTTGAAACCCGTTATTAGTTCTAGGGGCATAACGCAATACTTCGCCGTCAGCGTTAACGGTGTGCATCTTAAGACGACGACCATCCCCAACATTTTTTATGTTTGGATCTAAAGGTTTCCCATCGGCCCCAAACAATGCCATACCATGCTTTTGAGCCGTTCGTTGCCATAAGTCAATAGGGTTCTTAGGATCCGCATAATAACGATTAAAATGGTTCCGTTCTATTCGATTATTGACCCACGGTAAGCGAGAAAAGAGATGATGTTCTGTTAAACTTTGATCTAAATTCAAGCTACTGATATTAGGGTGAGTTTGTTGAAGTCCCGCTACCGCCGCACCAGAAAGTACTCCCGCACCCATCATTTGTGCTAACACGGCCGCTTCATCTTCGTTAAAGGCCACTGCATTAGCTTGTAGTCCTTGCGGTTGTGGTTGCGGATTTTGAGTTCCCTGCCCCGGCATTGCATAGTTGCTTAAAACAGGTTCTGCTACTTGAAAGGCTTCCCCAGCTTGATTTGGAAGGTCGCTTAAAAACCTCAGATTATTATCTGCTTGGTTGAAAATAGCATTGCCTGGTAAGCGTGTCATGATTCGTCCCTGATGTGCTTATGAAAAAGCGTTGTAATGCCCTAAAGAAAATTCTATCGAAAATTTAAACTACGTCTTACCAGCATAAAACCCAAGGGGGCGTCTTTTTGTGCGCCATGCCTTTACATTTCACTTTATTCGCTTTACACTAAGTGTAATTCAATAGCTTAAGGCGACATGGCCAAGTGGTAAGGCAGGGGTCTGCAAAATCCTTATCCCCAGTTCGAATCTGGGTGTCGCCTTTTTTGTTACCCTTTTTTCGAATCGCCAAATCAGCGCCTTCTATAGTCTTCGAAAAATGAAACACCACTTGGTGGCTTATTCAGTGGGCAGTTCCACTTCTTTAATCGGCTCACGATGAATAGCAATCAAGGCTTGCATCGCGACAGATGCAAGCGATGGGGGCATCCCAGGGGTTTTCGCAAACTGGCGCAAAATATCCGCGGTACGACGCAAATTTCTCACCAAATCCCCTTGATCCATCGTCGTGGCGGCCATAACCGACTGCCAATCCGCGCCTTTGGCCCACATTTCCACCAAGCCACTGGCCACAGGGTTAATGTTCAAGGGTACTTCCACCTTATAATGGTGCTGTAAACGCACGACTTTGTCCGCAATGCGCTGAAGCTTTCTCACGCAAGACCCCACCGCTTTAGAACTTCTTACAAAGGTTTGTACATTTTCACGGGTCGAATCATTCACAATGGCTGAAGCAATAGCCGCCAACTCATGAAACTCTAACTCATCAAACACTTCTTCACGCAACGCTTCAGCGACAAACAACTCGTTTTCCGTACGAATGTTGGCCGTCAATAAACCAAGGCTGGTGGGCTTATTGTCTTCAACCCCTTCAGCGGTGAGCGTTTTTTGCAAGTACCCCGCTTCAAGTAATAGTTGATACAGCTTCAAAAAGCCTTGCCAGTATACATCTCGCTCCGCTTGGACTTGATCTTCTAAGCGGTGGACTTGTCGTTCGATTTTGTCGACTTTTTCACTGGCTCTTCGGTGAGACTTAAACGCGTGACATTGAGCACAAGGCGCTTCTTCCACTTGGTTAATCACACTAAAAAGTTCGTCTTCCAACCGCTTGAGTTCAGCCAAGAGTTCAGGCTGAGGCCCAAACTTCTTAATCTGTTTTTTCATGGTGGATTTTTGACGATTTAAGCGAGAGATGGTTTCTCGAAGGGCCAATTGTTCTTGAAACGCCTTCAAATCCAAGCCAAAGTCACAGGGAAAGTTATAGGCTAAATCCAGCATTTCTTTGCGTTCACCCAGTTCGGTGGAAAGCGGATTGGCGCGTCTGTCCATCGTAAAAGCGCCAAAACTACGGTTTACAATGGTTTCTGCCACTGAAAGGGTATGTTTTTGAAGCAAGTTGAGCACCATGCTATAGGTGGGGGTAAATTGACTGTTTAAAGCATCTGCATTGGAAGAAGCCAGCTTGCCCACTTCACTGGCAGTGTTAAACGGCGTGCGAACGGCAATAACATGACCTACGGTGTCCATGCCTCGTCGTCCAGCTCGTCCACTCATTTGCAAGAATTCGTTGGGATTTAAGAGGCGATGCCCTTCGTTGGTGCGTTTAGAAATGGCGGTAATCACCGTTGAACGCGCTGGCATATTGATGCCCGCCGCCAGCGTTTCTGTGGCGAATACGGCTTTAAGCAAGTTTTTCTGAAAGAGTTGTTCCACCAGCATTTTGGTTGCTGGCAACAACCCAGCATGATGACAAGCCACGCCATTAACCAAGGCGGTTTCAAATTCAGGAGAAATTTCAAGGGTACTATTGCCTCTAAAAAATTGAATAAAGGCCTTGACTTGCTTGCGTTGTTCAGGCGAATTTAACGGCACGTTGGCAAGTTCCTTCATGCCTGTGTCACACCCGCGACGGCTAAAGGTGAAGAAAATCGCAGGAAGCATGTCTTTTTCAACCATGTCATCAATCAAGGAAAGCGGGGTAAAGGCCTTGCCTCGTGCTGCGCCCCCGCGAATGACTTGTTCACCCTTAAGTCGGTGGTTTAGGCGTTTTTTGCCCCCTTCACCTTGTTCAAACAACGGCACCACTTCTCGCCCCGTAAAATAGTGAAAGTGCAGTGGCACAGGGCGAAACGTACTGTAAACCAAACGAACGTGGGGGTGGATTTTATCCATCCATGCGGTGAGTTCTTCAGCGTTTGAAACCGTCGCGGAAAGGGCAATCATTTTCACATGATGCGGGCAGTGAATAATCGATTCTTCCCACACCGTCCCTCGATCGGCATCATTCATAAAGTGGCATTCATCGAGCACCACATAGCCTAAATTGTTCACCAGTGTGCTGTCTTCATTCAAGCCGTAAAGCATGTTACGGAAGACTTCAGTGGTCATGACAATAATTTGACCTTCACGATTGATGGAGGTGTCTCCCGTAAGCAGGCCCACGTTTTGTTCGCCAAAGCGTTCTTTTAAGTCGTGGTATTTTTGGTTTGAAAGGGCTTTAAGTGGAGTGGTATAAAAGAGTTTTTGGCCGTCGTTGAGGGCTTTAAGCGTGGCAAATTCAGCAATAACGGTTTTACCTGCTCCTGTTGGGGCGCATACAACCACCGAATGGCCTTGGTGAATAATTTCAATGGCCTCTTCTTGAAAGGGATCCAAGGGGAAGGCGAGCATTTGTCGGTAGATTTGTAGAATGTCGGTGGAAGGAGAGTCTAAAGTTGTCAAAATAGGGACTTTCAGGTTTAGGGGATTGTATTGAACTTATTTTATTGAGTATACGGCAAACATAAAAAAACGAGACCATGGGTTTGGCCAAGCAACAAAAAAGCCTTCTGAAGAGAAGGCTTAAATGGTTGCGGGGGCTGGATTTGAACCAACGACCTTTGGGTTATGAGCCCAACGAGCTACCAGACTGCTCCACCCCGCGAGGTCTAATGTTTCTTTATCTTACCGCAAACGAATGGGTTCACAACGTCGGGGCTTGTTCTGTTACATTCTGTTACAATTGGGCTGTGTCGATGAGCGGGCTGTCAGGCTTCGGCAGAACCCCCCTGCTTTTTTATGCTAGAATAATCTAGATGAATTGGCAATTTTTCGCCAACAACAAGAAGGAGACTCCCCATTATGACGAGCTATACAACGCTAGAGGTTCAGAATTTCAAAGGCATCCGAGAGATGAAGCTTGAGGGCTTGGGCATGGTGAATGTGTTCGTGGGGGGCAACAACGTCGGCAAGACCTCCGTGTTGCAAGCGATTCACTTGTTTGATTTTTTTAATGTAAACCCCAGAAACCTCGAAAAAAAAATAAAAGCACTAGGGAGTGCGACTTTGACTTTTGCAAATAAACAATTTTTCTTATGGCTTACTGATTATTTCTGGAGCTATAAGCCAACGGAAATACAAGAGTTCATCTATGGAGATAAAAAAGCCAATAATTTCATATTGAAGCTAAATAATACATCTATTTCTTTTACTCAAGATACAATACATTTACCACAAAATGCTAAAAAAGAACTAAATGTCAAACTAACAAGTGCAAATGAGAAATTTTTCCAATTTGATTTTGACAACTTAGAACACGCTTATTTTTCAACAAGTTATTTTTCAACTATCACCAAAAATCCGATTTGGTTATATGGTTTAATCGGTGAGGCAATAAAACAATTTAAAGATGAAGAAATCGTAAGTGCTTTAAAGTTTATACAGCCCAATTTGACAAAAATTCTTACAATCTCAGATAAAATATATTGTGAACTCGTCATAAATGAAATACGTACACATATAGATATATCGCAGATGGGGGACGGTTTTATTAAATTAACTGCACTTCTGACTATTTTGTTTATAACGAAAGCCTCATGTATTTTTATTGATGAAATTGAAAATGGTTTTCATCATACAGTACAGAAGCAGATGTGGGAGCTTATTCTAAGAGTAGCTCAAAAAGGTGAAAAACAACTATTCTTCACCACCCACAGCTACGAGGTGCTGGAATCGTTGAACGCCGTCTTGCAAGAAATGAAAGAAAACGGCGAGTCTCTCAAGGTGGATCCGAAAGAGGGTGATGCTACGTCAGATCGTCTGGATTTGGCGTGCGTGTTTGAGCTGGAAAAAAGTACAGAGAATGTCGTTACTTATACCAAATATCAAGGTTTGGCTTTAGAAGGAGCTATTATCAACGGTATTGAAATAAGAGGACGCAACAATGACAAAAACTAAAAAATCACTCAAACCCATTATGGTCATTGTTGAAGGTCACACAGATGCAAAGCTTATTCCCCACTTGTTTCAAGATTTAAAAAATGATTTACAGACAAATTCTATTGAAGACGTTTTAGAAGTAGAACAGATGAACGGCTTTGAACATTTTAAAAAATCGTTGGATGATAGTTTTGCAGGGAAAATAGCTTTAGGTGTAACAACAAAAACTTTAAGAGCGGTTGCTATTATTGTCGATGGAGACAATGTCGATATTGACACACGGAAAAATACTATTTTACAAGCGTTTCAGAATAATACGGAATTATTTCAAGATTTTGAAATTAAGCCTGATATAAAGAAACCGTCTAATACCTTCCAAAAAATAACACTCGAGAAATATAAACATGAGATTGAATTGGGTATTTTTATTTTACAGGACAATCACACAGGGCAAAATACTTATCAGGATTTAGAATCTTTGATTTTAGAAAACTCTCAAGCAAAGTTTCCTAAGCATTACAAATTAGTAAAAGAGTTTAAAGAAAAAATTCAATCCACATTAAATAAAACAGAAATCCCGTTTGTTCCAGGTCATCTAAACAAAGCCATGTTTTGGACTTATTTAGCACTTCACAAAGATATGAAAGGCTTAAGTGCAAACCGTGATGACGTTATGCCAAAATGTTTTAATCTCTCACTTCAATCAAGGAATATACAGGTTTTAGAACAATGTTATGAAGACTTGAAACGTATAATGTATAAAGACAACACCCCAGATGCACCAACAAACTAAACCCTCCCCCCTGCTCGATGCCTTGAAATCCCACACCTTGCTTTGCGACGGCGCCATGGGGAGCCAAGTCCAAGCCATGGACTTGAGCGTGGAAGTCGACTACTTGAACTGCGAAAACTGCACCGAAATCCTCAACACATCACGCCCCGATCTCGTCAAGCAGATCCACCACAGCTACCTCGACGCAGGCGCCGACTGCATCCAAACCAACAGCTTTGGCTCTTCCACCATTACCTTAGGCGAGTTTGGCTTGCAAGACGACGCCTTTGAATTGAGCCGACTCGCTGGTAGGCTCGCTCGTGAATGCGTGAGCGAAGCGATGCAAAACGACGGTAAGGTTCGCTATGTACTTGGATCAATCGGTCCAGGGACGAAACTGCCGAGCTTGGGGCATATTGGCTATCACGACTTGCTCGCAGGCATTAAAACGCAAGCCCAAGGCTTGCTTGCTGGTGGTGTCGATGCCTTTCTCATCGAAACCTGCCAAGACACGCTACAAATCAAGGCGGCGGTGGAAGCGTGCAAGCAAGCACGACTTGAGCATCACGGCGATGTGTACATCCCGATATTTGTGCAAGTGACGGTTGAAACGACTGGGACGCTGCTGGTGGGGGCGGATATTAACGCCGTTATCGCCATATTGTCTAGCTTAGACGTGGACGCCCTCGGCATGAATTGTGCCACAGGGCCTGTTGAAATGGAAACGCACCTCCAACAGCTCGCCGAAGGGTGGGAGAACTTGATTTTCATTCAGCCGAATGCGGGCTTGCCTTGCTTGAAGCACGGCAAAACGCATTATGATTTAACGCCTGAACAACTGGCGACGCATCTGAAAACGTTTATCACCAAATACAAGCTCAACCTCATCGGCGGATGTTGTGGCACCACACCATCCCACATTCGTGCCTTAGATGCGATGCTGAGTTCCCTCACCCCAGCCCTCTCCCAAAGGGAGAGGGAGCAAGGCGACCCTCACCCCAACCCTCTCCCAAAGGGAGAGGGAGTAAGACGACCTCCCTTCCAAGCTAGAACACTGGAAACAATCCCACAAGTGGCGTCACTTTATTCGGCGGTGGATTTACGCCAAGAAAATGCCTATTTCGCGATAGGCGAACGATGCAACGCCAACGGATCCAAAGCCTTCCGAGACGCCCAAGCCGCCGAAGATTGGGACACCTGCTTGTCCATCGCCCTTGAACAAGAACGCGAAGGCTCGCACGCCCTCGACGTCTGTACCGCTTACGTGGGACGCAACGAAGTCGCGAATATGACCGCCTTTCTAAGCAGGTTGCGTGGCAGTAGCACGCTACCGCTGGTGATTGACAGTACGGAACTCCCTGTTTTAGAAGCGTCGCTCGCCTTGTATGGCGGTAAAGCGATTCTCAATTCGATCAACTTTGAAGATGGCGAAGCCCCTACTCACGCAAGACTCAAGCTCGTCAAAGCCCACGGAGCCAGCGTCATTGCCCTGACCATTGAAGAAGCAGGCATGGCCAAAACCACCGAAGACAAGGTGCGAGTCGCCAAACGACTAATTGATTTTTGCGTCACGGAATACGACATACCGCATCACGATATTTTGATTGATCCCTTAACCTTCACCATTTGTACAGGCAATGAAGACGACCGTCCCTTGGGCTATTACACACTGGATGCCATTGAGCAATTGAGCCACTTGTATCCTGATATTCAAATTATTTTGGGATTGTCGAACATTTCCTTTGGGTTGAATCCCACGGCGCGTAAGGTGCTGAATTCGGTGTACTTGCATGAAGCGGTTAAACGAGGGATGACTGGAGCGATCGTACATGTGTCGAAAATCATGCCCTTCCACAAAATCGACGAAATCCAGCGAGAAACGGCGTTGGATCTCATCTACGACCGAAACCATGAGAAGGGCAATCCGTTACAACGCTTTTTGGAACTCTTTTCAAATGTGCAGAGCAGTGGCATGAAAAAAGACCCCCTTGCTCACTTGCCTGAAGCGATTGAAGCACGGCTCAAGCAACGCATCATCGACGGCGTGAAAATCGAGCTAGCAAGCGATCTCGAAAAGGCGATGCTTAGCTATACGCCCCTTGATATTATCAATACGTTGTTGCTCGATGGCATGAAAGTCGTCGGCGAACTCTTTGGGAGTGGGCAAATGCAATTGCCTTTTGTGTTGCAGTCGGCGGAAACGATGAAGGCAGCCGTGGCGTATTTGGAACCGTTTATGGAAAAGATCGACGGGCAGGAAAAAGGCACGGTTGTGCTGGCTACCGTCAAGGGTGATGTTCACGATATTGGCAAGAACTTGGTGGATATTATCCTCACCAATAATGGCTATAAGGTGCATAATTTGGGCATCAAACAACCGCTGGATGACATTCTCAAAGCGGTGGAATTGCACAAGCCCAATGCGATTGGGCTTTCGGGGCTATTGGTGAAATCCACCGTGATTATGCGAGAAAATATGATCGCCTTGCAGGAAAAAGGCTATAGCCTGCCTGTTTTTCTAGGGGGAGCTGCGTTGACTCGTCAATATGTGGAAGTCGATTGTTTTGATGAATATCCGCATGTGGCGTATGTGAAAGATGCCTTTGAAAGCCTCGCCATGATGCAGAAAATCGGCGAAGGGTCGTTTGATGCCTATGTGCAGGAACGCTATGCTAGTTATGACAAGGCTTTACCCCCTCTCCTTGAGGAGAGGGCTGGGGAGAGGGGGGGATCTTCAAAAGACACTCCAACATCTACTCCCCTCCCTAACCCTCCCCTTAAAGGGGAGGGAATCAAACCGCTCGAAACACCGCCCCCACAAAAAGCGGTGGAGGCATCGATGTATATGGGGGAAACGGCTCCCCCGATTCTAACGCCAACGATTGCCGAACTCCTGCCGTATATGGATTTGAAGACCTTGGCGACTCGTAATTGGGGATTTGCTCCACCGAATGACGGCGAAAGCGAAACGGCGTGGCGTAAGCGTCTGGCGTTGGACGCTATTTTGCACCGCACGCTCAATCACCCCGACGTTGAAAAGGCCTTAAAGCCCCAAGCCATTTGGGCCTTGGTGCAGGCGAAAGGCAACCCTCACCCCAACCCTCTCCCAAAGGGAGAGGGGGTAAATCCATTGCTTGCCCTTTACCGCTCCCCCACGCACGACGAGGCGTTTGCGACGTGGGAAACGCCGATTGCTCCTATTTGGGGCAAGGATGAGTCCTTAAGCTTGGTGGAAGGGGTTTCCGCCGAAGGAGATCCACTCGCGATTTTTGCGGTGACCTTGGGTGAAGACATTGCGGCGTTGGCTCGGGTGTGGTTTAAGGAAGATCGCTATCAAGATTACTTGTTTTTGCATGGGGTGTTGGGGGAATTGACGCAAGCGATGATTCGCTGGTTGAAGGCGGACGTCATTTTGCCGTATGGTGCGGAAACGCCGAGCATTCACTTGGGGGCAGGGGCGAGCCATTTGCCTGATTTACACACCCAAGTCGCTATTTTGGAGGCGTTGCAGACCGAGCGTTTGGGCTTGCACTTTGTGGAAGAGGGCTTGACGCTGTCTCACGAAGATGCATCGACGGGGCTATTGTTGTGGAATCCGATCTTGGCATCGGTGGGTTGGTGATTATGGAGGAGCGAAATGAGTTCACATGAAGAAACTTTAAAATTTTGGAAGCAAGAGTGTGAAGCACTCTATCGAGAAAAATTAGAAATTTGCCATAAAAAACAAGAGTTTTTAATGGATTTTATTTTGAAGATTGTAACAGGTTATTTTGCAATAAGTTATGGGATTTTTTGGTCTGCAAACATTTTAAAATTGGTAGAAGGACCTTATATCCTTTTTGCTTTTCATATTTTACTTAGTGGTTGCTTTATTGGCTTAGGGATACTTAGCATACCTAATATGTATTTCTTAGAAAAGTTTACAATGGAAGCCGCTAGTCATTTGGCTTGTACTAAAGCTGCTAGAATACAAGATTTTTTTCAAAATAATTCAGAATTAGAAAAAGAAAAAATCTACAAAAGCAATTTTCATAAGTTTTGGTATGCCTTCACTTTTGAGCATATGATTTGGCTAGTTGCCTTAATATGTATTGCTATATTTTTTATTGAAGGGTATTTTATTTTCAAATATTGGCATAGTAATTTGATAAAAACTTCAATGTGGGTTGCCTTTTTTTTAATATTAGTGGCTATAGGTTGTACACTTCACGTTTGGAAAAGTCATAAGGATGCTGAAAGGGAATGATGCGACGAGGTGGGGATTCAGGGGGGATTTTCAAGGGGGGACGAAGGGGAGGAGAAACGCAATACGTCCTCCCCCGTCCCCCCTTGAACCGCTTTTAGAGGTTTGGAGAACCTTTGGCGGCACAAAGGTCTCCAAGCACCAGCTCAAAAAGGGAGCGAGAAACCCCAAAATACAATGATTCTCAAGACTACCACTGATTAAATAGAAAAAACTATACCTCACCAAATCGCTTTTCAAAAAAGGATTCACCACTAGTATTCAACCCAGCCCTTTCTTTAAAGGGAAATGGTAAAACAACGACAAATAAAAACCAGAAAAAAGTGGACTAAAGGCTTGCGTTTACAGTAGAACGAGACGTTGCATTCGACGTCTGCAGGGCGTCATGCTCAACGCCACTTCGATCAAAAATAGGCATCCATAACGTAAAGACTGAACCGCTTTTTTCTTGGCTGTTAAGCGTAATTCCCCCCCCGTGTTGATGCATAATTTGTTGAGCCAAGTACAAGCCCAAACCACTTCCACTATTTCGTTTACGCTGGGTTCCTTGTGAAAAACGTTGAAACAAATGGGCTTGGTCTTCCATGGGGATCCCTTGGCCGTTGTCTTTAATCTCTATGCTCAACCAGCCCAACCATGTTTCAGGCGGGGTTAAGTCGTCTTCTGAAAAGCCTCGCCAGGGGGTTGAAGTGGTCGGTTTGAGTTGGACAGAAACGTCTACCTGCGTGCCTTCAGGCGTATGCTTCAGGGCATTGCCGATTAAATTCGTTAAAACGCGCTTAATTTCCAAAACATCCCCAAACAGCAAGGGCGCTTCGCTTAAAGGGCTGGGCAAGAACGTTAAGGCGTGCTGACGCTCTTCAGCTAAAGGGGCCAACGTTTCAAGCACTTGCTCAATGGCATGCAACAGGTCAAACTCTTGTAAGACGAGCTTTTGACGACCAGATTCATAACGGTAGACGTCCAACAACGTATTGACGAGATTTAACAAATCATGGTGACTTTCACTCATCACGTGAAGCATGTCCACCTGCTGGGCGGTGGGCGAACCAAACTTACCTTGTCTAAAAAAGTCGTAAAATTGAAGAGTCGACTGCAAAGGCGTGCGTAAATCATGGGTTAAGGTGGCCACAAAGTCTTGCCTTAATTCATCTAATTTTCGACGTTGCGTGACATCTCGAAAAACCCACAAACTACGGCCTTCTGCATGAGGCAATTCGCTGCCGAGGGCTTCAATAGGGCGTTGACTCTGTTGGATACGTGTTTCTAAGTAATAGGGTTCTTGCTTTTCAAAGGCGTTTCGGGCTTCTTCTATCCGTAAATTGGCCACCCATTGCAGGATGGGTGTTTCTTTCAACACGGGTGCTTTTTTACCTTGCGCTTGCTTAACCCATGTTTGAAAAACAGGGTTGTACAGTTCCACACAACCCGTGCGGTCTAGCACAACAATGGCATCGGCACTATAATTAAAAATGGCTTGTAGTTCTGCTTTGGCTTCTTCAAGCGATTCGGTGCGTTTGGCCACGGTTTCTTCAAGAACCAGATTATAATTTTTTAAGGTGGTATTGAGTTTATTGACTTTTTTTAGGGTGTTTTCAAGGCCTCTAACCAAGCGCTGACGTTCAAGGGCTTGTTCAATAGTGGCTTGAAGTTGGGCGTTGTCCCACGGTTTTTCAAGGTAACGATAAATACCCACTTCGTTAATGGCAGCAATGGCATTTTCTTTGTCTGCATAACCCGTCAGTAAAATCGTTTCAACATTGGGCAATTTGGCCTTCACTTGTTTTAAAAACTCGATTCCCGTTAATGGAGGCATGTTAAAATCGCTGACCACCACATCAGGACGAATACTTTCAAGCGCAGCAAGGGCGTCAAGGGGGTTATTATGACTTACAATGTCATGCGGGGTTTCAAGCATCAGGTAGCTTTCAATGCTTGAAGTCACGATGTGTTCATCGTCCACCAGTAAAATTTTGGCCGACTGTTGACGCAATTGCACTAACATTTCTTCAATGTTAAGACTCATAAAAACCTCGTTTGAGTGGGGTGGCCTAAATGGAACCCGACTTGCATAAGAACTATTGAGTAGTTTAACAAGTTTTTACAAATATGGCAAAAGTCTAGTCCATGTCACATCCACAAATGACTTTTATGCTAGATTAAAAGGATGACTGTATAGAAAAACGGAGACTTCCCCATCATGTTTTTTTTAGAAACCCTTGACACGCCTAGTCAAGAAGCCTTACAGAACTTAACCAAAGACTTTGACCCCCAAAAACCAACCCTACTCGTTTACAGTGGGCCTTCAGGCGTAGGGAAAGGGGTGCTGCGTAACGCCCTTTACACGGGCCACAGTGATTACGGCAAGGGCTATAAAGGCGTGCCGTGGCAACAATTTCAAGCGACTGTTTCCGCCACAACTCGCCTTGCAAGGCCTTGTGAAACAGAAGGGGTAGACTATTATTTTTTAAATAGCGAACGTTTTAATCAAAAGCTAAAAACGGGCGACTTTCTAGAATGGAAGTCTTCAGGTTCTGGAGACCTATACGGGACGCTTAAAAGTGAAATAGACCGTATTGCTCAACTGGGTTTATTGCCTGTTTTAGAAATTGAAACAGAAGGCAAGAAAGAAATCGATAAACTAAAATCTACGTACAATGTGTTGAGTCTATTTATTTTACCCCCTGCCCATGAAGATTCGACACTCAAGCAAGAACTTTCTGCTCAGGTGGGTATTGTGCTTTCAGAACAACCCACCCTAAAGCATTTACTTCAAGCCCTTAATACCCCAGAACTTTCCGCTCAACTAACAACGCTCTACAGTCGCTTGAATCATCGCAGTACTGAAAACAAGGCCAAACGTTTTTTACGATTAACAAAAGCCGTTGAAGAACTGAAGGAAGCCCCCCATTACGATGTCGTCCTCGTCAATGACAGCTTGGGTGAAGCCGTCCCGAAAGTGCAAGCCGTGTTTGAAGCCGTGTATAACGCCAGTTACCTACACAAGCACTAAAACGACGTATTTCTAGCTTGGCGAAGTCGGGGCTTGCGTGGTTTGCGAGGGGGCTTTGGGCAGGCGTTTGGTAAAATCACCTTCGGCAATTGTGCGATTGAATCTTGAAGAGACACCAGCGTGATGGCATCTTCGGCCCGAATTAATGGGGCTTCATCTAAGCGTTCGTTGCCAGATTTGATCC
Organism: Vampirovibrionales bacterium; assembly: GCA_044358835.1. GTDB lineage: Bacteria > Cyanobacteriota > Vampirovibrionia > Vampirovibrionales > JAJTHC01 > JAJTHC01. The sequence continues at coordinate 203,039 of JBIKNF010000002.1, forward strand.
ATCGAATGGCCTTGGGTTCGAGTTGGTAAGGTGTGCTTGGCGTGGGTGAAGACGTCAGCGGGTGGGAAATACTGATAAAATTCTGGCGTTCGAATTGTTCTAAATAAAGGGAAACACGAAACGCCCCTTCTTGCTTAAAGCTTCCAAAACTAGGTAAGCCTTGCACCCATTCACGCACGCCCATAGGAACAGGGGCTAAATCCCCACACAACACCCCCATCACCGTGTCAGGCAAGGCCTTTTCCTTTAAACGATGAATCACCGAAAAAGCATGCTTCATCAATAACGCCGATTCATGATAAACAACAGGACGCGTTTGGCAGACGTCGCAACCCGTGCATCGCTTGCTTTTGAGCGTCTGCCCAAAGTGATCCAAAATCAACTGATGACGACACGTTGTACTGTCAGTATACATCAGCATATTCCATAGGCGCTGGGTGGATTCCCCATTTTTTTGAAGCAGATTCGTCCAACTGCGTTCATCTCTAGGGCGTTTAAATAAATAACACGTTGCAGGTAGGCCATCGCGTCCTGCTCGGCCGGCTTCTTGCACATAACCTTCTAGCGATTGAGGCATGCTGGCATGAATCACAAAGCGAATATCCGCACGATCAATCCCCATGCCAAAGGCCGTGGTGGCCACCATAATGTTTACTTTACCTTGCATAAAGGCGTCTTGGTTTTGACTGCGCAAGGCATCAGGCAAACCCGCGTGGTAGGCCTTGGCATTAAAGCCATTGACTTGCAAAGCCAGGGCCATGTCTTCTACATCTTTCCGGCTTAGGCAGTATATAATGCCGGCTTGTTCTTTACGCCCTTGAAGAATGGGCAAGACCTGATCTTGTAAGAATTCTGCCAAACGCCCAGAACGTTGAAGCACCTTATACGCGAGGTTGGCTCTAAACATGGACGATTGAAACCGTTTGGGGGTATTGAGTTTAAGGCTGGTTTCAATGTCGTGCACCACGGGGCGAGGGGCAGTGGCCGTAAAGGCATGAATCGCCAGATGCGGAAAGGCTTCACGCAAGCCCCCGAGTTTTTGATAATCAGGGCGAAACTGATGCCCCCATTGGCTAATGCAGTGGGCTTCATCAATCGCGATGTAGGCCAACTGCCCATGCTGTTTTAGGGCCGTTATAAATGAAGGGTTGGCCATTTTTTCAGGAGACACATAAAGCAGTTGCAGATCACCGTTTTGATATCGCGAAAAAGTGTCTCGACGCTCTTCAAGCGATTGCGACGAATTGAGGCAACCCACGCTAAAGCCTTTGCTTTTGGCTTGTTGGACTTGATCTTCCATTAAGGAAATCAGCGGGCTAATGATGAGAGCTGTACTTTTTGGAAAAAAGAGGATGGGCAATTGAAAGCAAAGGGATTTTCCGCCCCCTGTAGGAAAGAGGGTAACGCTGTCTTTCCCGGTGAGCACAGCTTCAATGCTTTCAAGCTGTAAGGCTCTAAAATCGTCATAGCCCCAGTGGTGCTGAAGGGCCTTGAGCAAATCGCCCCGATGGATTGTAAGGGGGGCAGGGGCAGTGTGATTCAACGCATCGAGTAATGCCGACAAGGGAAGTGTCCTTCTTTAGTGTGTGCGTTAAGTGTGGACCTTAAGTCTGAGCCTTAAGTGTAGCACAAGCGAAAAAAATAAGGGAATGGGCAAGGAAACGTCTTTTTTGTGGCGATCCTAATAAAAGACGTTGAAAAAAAGGTAAAAGCATGCTAGACTGATGTCTGTGTTTATGTATCCTCAAGTCATGCGATAGGAAGTCTTCACCGTGGCGATGTATAAAAAGCTCTTGCCTTTGCTTAATCGTTTTGTGTATTTGAGACAAGGCTACTTTAACCGCTATTACGAAGGCAAGCTCCTTGAAGTCACCCCAGACACCCTTACCATTCAAGCCTATGACGAGCAAGGTCGTCCTGAAGCGGAATGGGTTATTACGCTGTCTACCATCACGGAGTTTATGGTGGGCGATCGGGATTTAGACGAGTTAAACATCAAGGTATGCTTGGCTAAAACCGTTGAACAAGCCGAACTCAATGATTCTGCTGAAGCGTATGCGTCTTACGAGCGGATGAAACAGTCGGTGACGTCTAAAACAGGCCACCCTGAAAGCTTTTAAAGGGACTTGTTCATGTTTTCCTTTAGCGCACTCACCCAAGCCCAAGTCTATATCATTGCTGAAGCGGGGGTCAATCACGACGGTTCCCTTGAAAAAGCGCTTGCTTTGGTGGATGCCGCCATTTACGCTCAAGCCAACGCCGTCAAATTCCAACTGTTTAATCCGTATGAACTTGCCACGGCTTCCGCGCACAAGGCGGACTACCAACTTGCAAATGAAGCTTCGCCAGAAGGGGATGAATCCCAACAAGCCATGCTTGAACGCTTATGGCTGAATGCTGAAGCGTTGAAAAAAGTGCAAGCCTACGCCCATAGTAAAGGGATTGATTTTTTATGTTCGCCCTTTGATGCAGAGAGTGCCAACGCCCTTGTTGAACAATTTCAGCTTCCTTTTGTAAAATTAGGCAGTGGGGAATTAACGAACTTTCCATTATTAAAACGACTGGCCCTAAAAGGGGTTCCGCTCTTACTTTCTACAGGCATGGCTAACTTGAAGGATGTTCAACGCACCCACGAGTTCTTGGCCCCTTTTTATGGGTTTCGCTTTAGTGATGCCGTGGCCTTTATGCATTGCACCAGTCAATACCCTGCGGCTCTTGAAACGTTGAACCTAAAAGCCTTACGTACCCTTCAAAACGCCTTTTTAGGCCACGTGATTGGCTATTCGGATCACTCCCTTTCCGTGAGCCAAGTTCCCGCTACCGCCGTGGGCTTAGGGGCCAGAATTTATGAAAAACACCTCACTCTTGATTCTTCCGCACAAACGGGGCCGGATCATAAAGCGTCGCTTGAACCTGAGGCGTTTAAACAGTTGGTGCAAACAATACGCTCAGCTGAACTCACCCTAGGCAACGGAATTAAAGAAGCCCACGCCTGCGAAAGAAACACGTCTGAAGTGGCGCGTAAAAGCCTTGTGCTGAACGTGGATGTACCCGCAGGCACCGTGCTTGAAGAAGCGCATCTCACCACCAAGCGCCCTGGAACGGGACTTTGTGCGTCTCGCTATTATGACGTATTAGGTAAACGCACCAAGTACGCCTTAAACGCCGACACAGTGCTACAGGCCAACATGTTGGAAGACGACGCCTAATGCCTACTTACGGCTATGTGTGTAGCAACTTGGCGTGCTTACATACGTTTAGCATCCACCGCGTAGCCCGTGAAAGTCATTTAATCACCTTCTGCCCCCAATGCCACGCCTTGGCTGAACGAGACCCCAACGATTATAAACGCATTCGTTTAAAGCGCCTTCGTGCTTCTTTGCCTCAAGAAGCCTTTGAAACATCGCCCCAAAGCCCTCGACACGTGCATGGTGAAAACTGTTCTTGCGCCTTAAATAAGGACTGGCACGCTTACGTCAAGGCTCGATTGGCAGAAGAGGCCCCTGATACCAATTAAACGATTAAATATCGTGCTGTCTCTTCGTTGTCGCTACGATTTTTTTGCTTGGTTATGTACGTCTGTGTACACGCCCGCACAAAAAAATCTAGGCTTCTAGAATAGCCTAACACGCTATTCATTCGTTTAAACGGTATGAATAATGGGGATTTTGAAGGCTGGAGTCAAACTTTTTTAGATTAAACGTTTACATTTCAAAGAAAATACCTTACAATGTTGAAGTGTGTTACGCTTATAGTCTATTTGACAAAGTTTTTATAAGTAAACATGCGGTTGCATTGAGACCTCTAGGCATACGGATGCTTAAAATCACGTCTCCTTCTTGACCATTCCCCACCTTTAGAAACGGCCGAGTAAATGATGCCCTTTAATATCTCTTCACCCACGCCTAGATTCACCAACCCCGTTTCTCCTACGACGGCTCCTGAAGCCTTGACGTCTAAATCCTTGGTCATTCCGAAGATGAATCCACCGAGCTACGGGACGACGATGCCTCCAATGCCCAATTCAGCGCTCACGGCCCCCAGTCAAGATCAACTCCTCAGCTCTCGCTCTTTTTCAGACTTGGTGAAACAAGTCCAACGCATTCAAGAACAGCTTAATGTGCTTCAAGCCAATCAAAACTTAACACGTAGTCAACAATTAACGAACCCTATTCAGTATTTAAGCCAAAACGCTTTAGGCAACATCATTTCCAACTTCTTTGGTGGGAGACGCCAAATGCAAACAGGTAAAACCCTGACGGATGCTGAACAGGATGCTCAAAAAGACACCTATTTTGAAGACATTGAAGCCCCCAAGGTGTTTAGTACGACTCGAGTTTCGCAGGTGTCGAACACCTCATTACGTTAGTCGTCTTTTAATAAATGCGCGTTGTAAAGGCCTTGCTTTTGTGAAGGCCCACAATTCATGGCACAGTTAATGCAGGCATCTGGCACAGCGATTTTCTTTGGAGATGCTGAAGCACGCCCCGCAAGTGAAGCATGCTGATGAATGGCGCGAGCATATTGAAAATGGGACGCATTCCAAAAATCACCCTGCCATATTTTACGGCTACCCGCTTCAAGCAATGCCCACTTAGGGCATGGCGACGTGTTAAAGGCGGTGTCCATTGTCACCGTAGAATAGGGGGCTTCACAAAATCGATTGGCGGGCTTGTCCCTTTGTGATTCAATCAAAGTGGGTAGTTCAAAGGCCACCCGAAAAGCTTCAGGTTGAAGGCGATTTAAAAAAGTTGTGGTTTCACGATCTTCTTGGTAAAGCGGCATTTGGAAATTTTCCAAGGACTCTGCATCCGCAAATTTCAACTCTTCTAAACTGGCATAGTTAATAAAGCGAACGCCCTGAACACCCCATTGTTCAGCGGTTTGAAGCATGGCAGGGATCAATTTATAGTTAGATTGATTCACCTTAAAATTAACCCACACCTGAAGGGGGACTCTAAACTTGGGCGTTTGACTCATATAATGTAAACGCTTCGTTAAGAAACGATATAACGCCTGTTGATACTGTAAAAAAAGCGAGGGGACTTGCCCTGTAAGTAAATTGAACTGTGTAGGGTGATGACTTTCCATTAAAACTGCTAAGTGCGTGATGGGCGAATCTAAAAGAGCTTGACTATGCGTAGCAAGTGTAGAAGGCGCTATTTCCACATGGCATTCAACCCCATAAGTTTCATGAAGTATGCTTAATAATTGAGAAAAATCTTCAAGAACGACAAAAGGATTACCATGCCCGACAAAACTAATTTTATTCAGCTTGGGGAGTTGAAGCATTAAATGATGAATGGTATCTTCATCCCAACGATTCGCGGAAAAAGAATCTTCCAAACACACGATTAATTCTTTTGGTTCGCTATGGCGAACGATCCCACTATTTTCATCCAAACGGGTCATCACTTTATCCAACATTCCCGTCAACCATGCCTTCGATTTTTCACTAGGGGGTGCTGTGGGTGGGGGCGTCTTATCCACGAGTCTTCGGGTTTGTTGAATGTCAATCATCTAAGGAAACCTTTTATATTATTAAGTGTTATTTTAAAGGCTACGCTTAAAAACGACTAGGGCTTTTGTCTTGAACCCCTTCACATGGAGGAGCCTTTTTAACACATCCAGTGTTCTTACCGAAGGGTTAAAAGCAATCACACGAATGACCACACAAAGGATGAGGATCCATGATGATGCTCCCCCTGCCTTCTTGGGAAACAACCAAAGTACTTTTAGCACGCTGTTGTACCATTTTTATGGGACTTTCTTCCCTATTGATTCTTCTGTCTTTTCACCCCGATGCGGTACAAAAACAGTGGGATGCCACGATTCAAGGGAAGAGCTCCGCTTTTCAGGACGGCTCCGCTTGGGTGAATGCTTCTCAAGGTAAGGGAATGCCCCCTTTAACGGCTTCTGCTGTTGCGTCTAATTCCACTAGGCGTCTTTCATTAGAAGAAAACACACGTCTTACTCCATATGAAGAACTGCTTCAAGGGCCTAATTGGTTTGAAGAATTGGCCACAAGTATTGGTCAGAATTTGCAGGAAACCCTTGGGGGTAAAGGTACACCTGTTCCCCTTCCAAGTATGCCGTCCACGTCGTCTGTCGCTCAAGGAACCGCTCAAGTGGGGGTTTCTAAAACGGCAGGGCCCTTTACTTCTGTGCCGATGTCTGTCAAGCCAAAAGCCTTATTTATTCAAGTCAAAATTAACGACAAAGCCACTGGGCATTTTATTTTAGACACGGGTGCCACCTACACCACCATTTCAAGACGCATGGCACGTCAGCTGGGATTAGATTTAGAGCAAAGCGAAAAAATTGCGATTACCACTGCCAATGGCGAATTAGATGTTCCCAAGGTAAGGCTAAAAACTGTGGCCGTCAATGGGATTGAAGCGTCTAATGTGGAAGCCACCGTCATGGATTTTGGAGAAGGCAATAGTTTTGCGGGCTTATTGGGCTTAAGTTTTATTCAACACTTTAAGTTGACGTTGGATCCTAAAAATGGACAAATGATTTTTGAACCTATTTAGCTTCTCTCTTTAAAACACTATGTATCTTTCGAACACTATAGAAGGCTCTGCAAAAGTCTATTTTGCTTTGTTCCTCCTCCCTTAGGGAGGAGGCTAGGAGGAGGGACACCAGCTCTGACGGGGCATCCCGAATCCCTCACCCCAACCCTCTCCCTAAGGGAGAGGGAGTAAAACGCCCTTTTGCAGAGCCTTCTATAGAAAAAAGCAAAATAAAAGGCGTCACTGCTTGAACAGGACGCCGCTCTCTTATGCAATGTGTTTTCAAATCGAAGATTTAACATCGTCTGAAAAACGAGGGGAAGGGAAAATTAAAAGTTAAGTCTTTAAAAAGGTCAATTTATGCATTTGATTAAAGCCGACCCTGAACATCAGTTAGTGTTTTTTAGGGGACTAGTCAATCCGTTTCGTTAGGCAGTTCTTTCACCCAACGTCGAGTCATTGTTATCGTTTCACTCAATCGATACAGGGACTCTTCGGTCATCCCCCCTTTCAAGGTCAGATTTTTTACCGTGGTGGGTAAAAGGTTTTTAGATTCACTCAAACAAAACACATCAAGAAGAAAACAACACGAGTAGCCCTTAACTCACTGAAGGGTACACCGCCGTTAAAAGTCATGAAAAGTTGAAGGGAAATAGCCGAAACCGGTAGACATTGTGTCAACAGGTCGCGTTCAATCTCATGTATTTATATTAGCTGAAAAACCGAAACGGGAAAGCACTTTTTGCATTTTTAAGCGCACTTGTAACATATTTTTTGGAATGTAAAAATTTCAAAAGAGACTTGACAACCCTAAAAAATGAGATAATCACGCCAATTGCGTTGTAGTAAATACACCTGATTCGGTGTTAATGTATCAGTCAATTTGATTAAATCATGTAACGATTTATAGGGACGCCCTTCAATCACAGAAAGTGCGATGCGTCCATTTGCCCCTGGAAGGGTGATGAGATCATCATAGGAAGCGAGATTGATATTGAGTTTACTTTGTATCTTGACAGTGCGATTTACCTCGTAATGTAGCAAGTCTCGATCGTCCGCATAGTTAGGGTGCCATAGGTAAGAAGAGGCATCCGTTTCTGGAATGACGCCCCAATAAAAGCCGATTGTACAAAAACCTAAACAAATAAAACGACGCATAAACAACCACAAAATTTAAAAACTAAACAGGACACTAGCCTAAAAGCTTCTAAATACTTTTTTGTGTCATAATAGAACTTATTGCCTTAAGGAGTTTAAATGGTGACATCCGCTGAAGCCCTCACGTTGCTTCCTTACGAAAAAAGTACCTTGCCTCAACAGCAAACGACTGCAACGCCCCTGCTCTTACAAGTATTTGAAGGAAAAGCCCTTAAACGCCCCCCTGTGTGGATGATGCGTCAAGCGGGGCGTTACATGCACGAATACCAAGCCGTGCGTCAACATTATAGCTTTTTAGAAATTTGCAAAACACCTGAAGTTGCGGTAGAAGTGACCTTGCAACCCCTTCGTGCCTTTGGCTTTGACGCCTCCATTATTTTTTCCGATATTCTCATTCCCCTTGAAGCCATGGGCTTAGACTTAAGCTTTAGCGATTCACACGGCCCTGCCTTTGCCAATCCCTTACGCACCGCAAGCGAGGTCGACGCCTTTCACCCTGCCGATGTGCAAGACACCTGCGGGTTTTTGGCCGAAGCCTTGACGATGATGCGTCGTGAACTCACAGGAACAGGCATTGCACTCATCGGTTTTGCAGGAGCCCCGTGGACGCTTGCCAGTTACGCCCTAGAAGGCAAAAGCTGGAAGACAGGGCAACATACCAAAGCTCTTCTTTTGGAAGATCCACAACGCTTGCACACCATTTTACAACGCATTACTGAGATGCTGATTCCTTACCTGTGCATGCAAGTCGACGCAGGCGCCGAAGTGTTACAACTCTTTGACACATGGGCAGGCTTGGTGCCCACGCGTTACTATAACGACTTTGTGATGCAGTACCAAAACCAAGTGATTGAAGGCGTCAAAGCCAAACATCCGCATGTGCCTATTGTGTTGTTCGTTAAAAACAGCCGGGGCTTGCTTGAAGTCATCGGGCAAAGCCCTGCGGATGCCATTAGCATCGACGATTTGACGTCTTTAAGCGACGCTCGCCAAGCTTTAGGCGCCACCCGTATTTTGCAAGGCAACTTAGATTCAAGCTTTTTGTTTAGCCATAATGAATCGGCGCTTGTGGCGGAAGTTCATCGCTTGCTTGAAGAAGGAGGCCCTTCGCATTACATTTTTAACTTAGGTCATGGGGTGTTACCCAAAACCCCTCGTTCAAACGTCAAGCGGGTGGTGGAAACCATCAAGGCTTGGCCCCAAAACCCCTTATAAAGGAAAGCACAATGACTTACAGCCCCTTATACGAACGGACTCCGCTCGCGTCTTGGAAAGAACTGCCAGAAGCGAACATGGCTCAACGCTGGATTTTTGTGGGGATGGATTTGGCCCCCAATGCGTCCTTAGAAAGCGGTGTGGCCATTTTAGACCGTGATTTAACCCTTTTACGAATGGACAAACTCTATAGCGATGAAGCCATTTTGGATGCGCTCACTCAACTAGGGGCCCCACACACCTTGGTGGTTTGCTTGGACATGCCCAAGAACCTGGCTATTTCTGGGCGTTTTCGTCAAGAAGAAATTAAATACAACGCCATGCGACTAGACAACCCCGAATACGACCGACCAGTGGTTGATCGCTTTTCGGATCGCGCCTATCTTCTGTACAAAAAAATTAGCGATTTAGGCATGTTACCGTTTTTAACGTATACGCCCAATACCAAATCAAGCTATAAGTTTTTCTTTCCCTATAAAAGTCGTTCGCCTCAAGGGTGCCGTGCCTTACAAGGCTTGATTCAAGAAGAGTTAAAGGTCAAGAATATGCCCACCAATCTGGCACCCAGTTCTGTGTTGGAAGCCTTGTTGGCGTCTTACAGTGCGTGGTGTACCTATTCAGGCACGCTGAATAAAGAGTTTCAAATCAAACGCAACCATCAGGGGTTGCATGTGCTGGTGGCCAAAACCCCTGTGGCTTATGATTCCAAAAGTGATGTGCGTCCTGCGTGGGTGCCTGCTTAAGGTGCTTGTTTACAACCGTATATTAGACACTAAGCTTCGTGTCTGATACCAAATTGTTACATACTTGTCAGCTCAACTCAAATCTGTATAATAAAAGTCAGGTCATGTTACTTCCGTCGCATTGCCTATGAATTTCTACTGCAATTACCAACGTACAAAAATCTCAACTATATGGAGGTTGCTCATGCCTAACAGTAAGCTTTTAGAACGCTTTAGCGTCTTGTCGTACGGTCAAGAAATTCGAAAAGGACTCAGAACGCTCGCGGTTGTGGCCACACGCACCACTCGTTTTCGCAATCGAATGTTAAGCTACATTACTTTTCCTGAAGGATTAAGGGTGCTGGCTCATATTCGTAACGGGTTTGCTTTACCACTGGGTGTTAGTGAATTTATTAAGGACGGCGACGTGCTTATTTTTGAATCGATGCTGGAAGATGCGTCGATGCAGCGACTCATTTTTTAGTGCCTAAAAAAAGTCCCCTTTACAAAGCTCTGTCTTTTTATGAAATAGGCAGAGCTTTGTAACATATTGTAAAAGATTTGAATCCCCGCGCAATTTAGGGCATTGCGTGTCGTTTATTTAAGTGCCTTTAGCAAGTCCAGCATATCAAGTATTCTTCAAACGTCGCAGGAGTATTCAGCGTGATTCATTCTATTGCAAGTCAATTTTCCTTAGCCAATACAGCCCTTGTTCGGCAAAGCATTACTGAAGCCGATCGCTTGAGCTATATTCGAAGTCATTCGTGGTTTCAAACCGCTATGATGACTAACCCCATTACGGCGCCCATGGCCTTGGTGTCGGAATTATTTTCAGGCATGAAGCGCATATAAGCCGTAAAGTGTATGACGGGATCCATTAACACGGGCTTTAATCGTTTAAGGGGTATTAGCCACTGCAAGAAATGCACTCATCGGGATTGTCCAACGAGCAGGCCATCTCTTCTTCGCGTTGTTCCTTAAGCAGGGTTTTGTCCACCGTGAATTTAATGGCTTCTACCGCGGCGTTAGAACGCAAGTAGTACATGCCTGTTTTCAAGCCTGCCTTCCATGAATAGAAGTGCATGCTGGCCATTTTCGCAAAATTCGGATTCGCCAAGTGAATGTTCAAACTTTGGCTTTGGCAAATGTACGGGCCACGATCAGCCGCCATATCAATAATGTCTCGTTGGCTAATTTCCCAAACCGTTTTGTACATGGCCTTAATCTCTTCAGGAATGTTGGGAATCGATTGCACAGAACCATTGGCGGAAATGATGCGTTGACGCATGCGTTCATCCCACAAGCCTAAGGCGATTAAATCTTTCACCAAGTACTTGTTGATAATGGTAAACTCGCCTGAAAGGACTCTTCGGGTATAGATGTTGCTGGTGTAAGGCTCGAAGCACTCGTTATTGCCCAAAATCTGCGACGTTGAAGCGGTTGGCATAGGGGCCAACAATAAACTATTGTATAAGCCAGATGTCTTAATTTTCTTTTTTAAGGCCTTCCAGTCATAGCGTTCTTGGCTGGGATCCACCCCCCACATGTCAAACTGCAAAATACCCTCACTCGCTGGAGAACCCGCAAACGTTTGATACGCCCCATGTTCTTGAGCCAGTTCATTAGACGCTTCTAAGGCGCCGTGATAAATCGTTTCAAAAATTTGACGATTCAATTCTTTAGCAGCCTCACTGTCAAACGGCATTTTAAGCTGTAAAAACGCATCCGCAAGACCTTGAATGCCAATGCCAATGGGGCGATGACGCAAGTTTGAGTTCGACGTTTCTGGCAGTGGGTAATAGTTAATGTCAATAATTTTATTCAAATTACGCGTCACGACTTTTGAAATGTAATGCAAGCGTTCAAAATCAAATTTTCCGTGAGACACAAAGCGACTAAGCGCAATACTAGCGAGGTTACACACCGCGATTTCGTCTTTCGCCGTGTATTCCACAATTTCCGTACAGAGGTTAGAAGACTTAATGGTGCCCAGGTTTTTTTGATTGCTTTTGAGGTTACAGGCGTCTTTATACAACATATAAGGGGTGCCTGTTTCAATTTGTGATTCTAAAATAGCAAACCACAATTCACGCGCCTTCACCACACGACGAGGCTTGTCCGATTCTTCGTACTTGGTGTATAACGTTTGGAAATCTTCGCCATACACGTCTGAAAGTCCGGGGGCTTCATTCGGGCAAAATAAGGCCCAGTCCGCATCTTCTTCCACACGTTGCATAAATAAATCAGGAATCCACAAGGCCAAGAATAAATCTCGGGCTCTGAACTCTTCTTTGCCGTGATTCTTCCGTAAATCGAGAAACTCAAAAATATCGGCGTGCCACGGTTCAATGTAAATGGCAAACGCTCCTTTGCGTTTATTACCGCCTTGATCCACATAACGAGCCGTGTCGTTAAAGACACGAAGCATGGGCACAATGCCGTTGGATGTGCCGTTGGTGCCACGAATATAACTGCCTTTTGCTCGCACATTATGGATGTGTAAGCCAATGCCTCCCGCGTTTTTGGAAATTAGCGCGGTTTGCTTGAGCGTGTCGTAAATGCCTCCAATGCTATCGTCTTGCATGCCTAGTAAGAAGCACGAAGAGAGCTGAGGGCTTGGCGTGCCTGCATTAAACAAGGTGGGCGACGCATGGGTGAACCATTTTTCAGACATCAAGTTGTAGGTTTCAATGGCGGCATCGATGTCGCCTGCGTGAATACCCACCGAAACACGCATCCACATGTGTTGAGGGCGTTCAACGACTTGACCGTACAAACGCAACAGGTACGAACGTTCCAGCGTTTTAAAACCGAAGTAATCAAATAAATAATCACGCTCATAACGAATGGCGGCGTCCAAACGCGCCGCGTTGGCTTGAATAAACGCGTACACTTCATCACTAATTAAGCCGGCGGGCTGTTCACTTTTCGGATCAATATACGTGTACAAATCTTCAATCACATTACTAAACGATGCCTTCGTTTTTTTATGCAGGTTAGACACCGCCACCCGAGCCGCCAAGTTCGCATAATCGGGATGCAAAGACGTCATGCTCGCGGCTGTTTCAGCGGCAAGTTGGTCCAACTGTTCGGTGGTAACGCCGTCGTAGATGCCGTCTACCACGCGTTTGGCAATTTCAATAGGTTCAATATAGCGATGATCCAAATCAAAGCACAGTGAATTGACACGGTCTAAAATTTCATCAAATCGAACTTCCACGCGTTGCCCATTGCGTTTGATCACGTGCATCATTAGGGGAATCTCCTCGAAGTCAAAAAATAATAGGTATGGCAATGGGATGATTAAGCCGAGCCATAAATTGTTACCTATATTTTACGCAAAGAGGTACTAAGAATGCAAGTAAAGTTCCATGTAACAGTTCATTGACTTTTTTTAAACATTCATGGTAAGAGTATTTAGCGTTTGATACTTTCTTTTACAGAAAGAGTTCCAAAAGCAGGTTTCGATTCCCGCCAAAAAATCACTAGGACGCCGATAAACTCTACGCTATAATGGGCGTATGGAAAGCTCGTTTCACACTAAAATTCAACGCCTCAAACAAAGGCTCCCCCACATAAAGTGGCTGGACTCGCCTGCCCAGCGTTTGGCATACGAACGGGATGCCAACGTGCTGATTGCCCAAGCCCCCGCAATAATTGCCTTGCCGACTTCTCCACAAGCGGTGGCAAGCGTTGTAAAAGCCTGCTACGAACTAGAACTACCCTTTACCACACGCGGAGCAGGCACAGGTCTAGCCGCAGGAAGTGTTCCACATTCGCCCGATTGCGTGATGATTTCAACCGCACGCCTGAATCAGATTCTTCACATCGACGCGCAAAATAGAAGCGCTCACGTGCAAGCAGGCGTCGTCAATGCTGAACTCAATGAAGCCCTCGCTTCCTATGGTTTAATGTACGCCCCCGATCCATCAAGCCAAAAGGCGTGCACGCTGGGGGGAAATTGGGCCGCCAATGCAGGAGGCGTCCATTGTATTGGCTATGGTGTGACAACAGATCACGTGCTGGCCTTGCAAGTCGTGACCCCTCAAGGCGACGTGCTATGGACTTCCCCTCCCGACTCTCAAGGCCATACCCCCCTGACTCAAGCGTTTAATGCGCTTTATTGTGGCAGTGAAGGGACGCTGGGGATTTTAACCGAAGCCGTGGTGAAATTAACGCCCTTACCTGCCCATGTGGGCGTTGGCCTTTTGGCCTTTAACAGCGTAGAATCAGCGATGAAAGCCGTTACTTCCTTAACCGCCAGTGGCCTTTCCCCCAAGGCCGTTGAGTTTATGGATGCGCTTACCATTCGATGCGTGAACCAGACCTTCCACGTCGGCCTGCCTGAAGAAGCTAAAGGGGTTTTACTCATTGAACTGGCCTATTATTACGAAGCAGAACTTCAAGAAGCGTTTCAGGCCTTACATAACTTGGTACAGGGCTGGAACGCCCTTTCCTTTGTTTGGGAAACATCCCCCCAGCGTCGTGACGACTTGTGGAAGGCTCGCAAGGGGGCGGTCGCCAGTTATGGGCAACTTTCGCCGATGTTTTATATTTTAGACAGCGTCATTCCTCGTTCAGCCTTGCCTGAAGTGCTTCAACAGATCGACGCCATTTCAAAAGCAGTTGATTTGCCGATTGCAAACGTCTTTCATGCAGGAGACGGGAATTTGCATCCGCATTTGATGTTTGACAACACGCACGAATCCACCCTTGCTCGGGTCAAGGCGGGGGCGGATGCGATTTTTGAACTCTGCTTAGCAGTGGGTGGGGTATTAAGTGGGGAACATGGCATTGGGCTTGAAAAAGTGGCCCACATGGTAGAACAATTTGACCAAGCCAGTTTAGACGCTCAGCGGGCACTGTGGCAAGCCATTGATTTTAAGGGTTTAGCCAACCCCATGAAGCAATTGCCTCAAAAAAACTGTTGTGGGGGGGCGGGTCATTCGCATGGGGTAGCGCAGGCCAAAGGGCTTTCGGTAGAAGGCTTAGGGCACCAAGGCCTGTGGATTTAATAAAGGCTTTTTGGTGAAACTACGACTTCCAAGCAGAAGCTTCTGTAGTGAAAAGTCAGGGGCTTAATCCTTAAAACAAAATTAAGATTGTTTTATGCTGCTTAGGCCTCTTTTGTAACATCATGTAACAAATTAGAGTTATAGAGTAAATAACAATCTTAATAAATACTTTATTACAGTAAGAAATCCCCCTCCATTCAGAAAAAGCTTAAACCAACGCTTTTTTTCCTGGTTCATCCATTTCCCTGTTCTCTCGTGTGAATCCTTCGCCTATTCACCACAAAACGCAACACTAACATTTTTTATCAAAGAAAGCACCCTGTAACGATGTCTTTTGTAACCAATAATGCCATTTCATATATGTATGCCGCGCAACTTTTTGATTTGCGATGGGAACAACAATTGATCAATATGGCTGCAATGAATATAAATAATCAGAAAAATTCATATCAACAGTTAGGTCAAAATATCCAACCCGGTACAGCCCAATATGTTCAGTATCAAGAAATGTTGCGAAATATTATGCTGACTGAAAAGGCTTTAACTCTACGTTTAAAACAACTTCAAGACACCATACAAATGGTTGAAGCTGCACAAAAAGGTACTGAAGAAGTGGCGAAAAAAAGTATGGAAAGAACGATGAGCTTTTTTGCATAGTCTACAAAGCACAGAGCGTTCTATATCACGAGGTAAGTATGGAGTCCCTTCGGGGTCTTGGTGCAAGATCGAACTAGCCGGCACGTTGAGACACCCATTTCCGCCATGTTGAGGGACAAGAGCTATAGTGTTCGAAAGATAAAACGGTCTATGGTCTTTTCGTTTTCGCTACGATTTTTTTTGCTTGGTTATGTAAGTCTGTGTACACGCCCGCACAAAAAACCGAGGCTCCTAGAATAGCCTCATCGCCTGTTTTATCTTTCGAACACTATAGAGGCGTCAACGACAAGGGCTAGTTGCCTTCACAACAGCATCGAAATCTCCAGTACCTTGGCGTAACACATCGCGACTCGTTAAGGGAGCATCCAACAAAAACACACACTGATATTGGGTCAGGAATCTCTCGTTTCTCATTTCACCTACCCATACTTTAGAGTCTGATAATATATATTATGTTCTAATGTTTTAAAAGGGGTGAGAACAACTAAAACTATGCGAAAATCAAAAAAGAAGGTTTATCACTCATCCTTAAAACAAACCCAGCATATGCTGGGTTTGTTTTATTTCTAACTACGCCTTCTTGCGAGGGGGCGTCTTGCCCCAGTCGTGAAACGACGCCACAAACTCCTTGGGATCCAAACTCGATTTATCGTTCAAGCCCCCCAGCGACGCAGCACCTGCGAAAAATGCTGATAAAAACGACGCACCGCCCCTGACGCCAACGCGTCCTTCACCACCGCCGTTGCAGAAGCCAACGACTCATGCGGATGCACCAACTGCCACGCCAAGCCCGCATTCAACACCACCTGCCAATAGGCCAAACTCGCCGCATCGTGACCTTCAATCATGTCAAAAAAGCGTTGCCGATTCGCGTGAGGCGACAGATCGAGGGCGGGGGCGCTTTCGATGACGTCTGATGGGGTTAAAAATGGCGCCAGCTCTAGCATTAAAGGCCGTTTTTTACCGATGTACAAGCCCTTGGTGCTCAGCTGTGGATGCCCTTCATCTAGCCCGTTAGACGCCCTCACCAGCAGGCTGTAAACGTTCGCTAAATCAGGCGTTTCCAGTAATTCACCCAGCGGAAGCATCAAGCCTGGGTGTGAACAACCCAGCAGTCGATGCGTGGGGCAAGTCGGATTCAACAACGGCCCCAAGAAGTTAAACGCCGTGGGATGCCCAAGCTGCTTGCGAAAGGGGGCAAGCTTTGCCAAGCGGGGGTAGACTTGTGGAGCCATTAAAAACGACAAGCCTGTCTCTTCAAGTAACGGGAAAACGGCGTGATTGGCTAAAGGCGTCGGCACGCCCAAGGCTTCTAAAAAATCAAAGCTCCCTGAGGCGGAAGTCGCCGCACGATTGCCAAACTTCAACACAGGCACGCCTAAGCTTGCCAGCACAAAGGCCACGGCAGTCGATGTATTAAAACTTGAAAGGCCACTGCCTCCCGTCCCGCAGGTGTCTAGCAGGATGCTTGGTTTTTGTGGAAAGGTTTGAAAGTCGCGAACTTGACGGGACCAGATCGCGCTATGTAACAAGCGTAAAGCTTCTGGAGTAAGCGTTTGGGGGTGAAGACTCTTGAGGCGTTGAAGCATCAGGGCGTCGTCTTCTTGAGCGTCTAAAAAACGATGGATTGACGTGGTTTCAGCCAACCACGCAAGCGTGTCGGGGAGGTTCACGGCGCCCATTAAACACGTTCCACAAAGTTTTGAAGCAGGCGCTGTCCTTCAGGCGTACCGATACTTTCAGGGTGAAATTGTACGCCGTACAAGGGCAGCGATGTATGTTGCACGCCCATAATTAAGCCGTGGGTTTTGTCCTTACACGTAACTTTAAGCACGCTGGGCAAGGTGGCCTCTTCCACGACTAAAGAATGGTAACGCATGGCTTGAAAGGGGCGAGGCATGCCCACAAAAAGGGGGCAGTCTTCATCTAACACGTCTATTTCAGACGTTTTGCCATGAACGATGGCAGGGGCCTGCACGACGTTGGCGCCATAGACGCTTGAAAGCCCTTGATGCCCCAAACACACGCCCAAAATCGGGATGCCGTGCGTGGCTTGTGTGGCGATGAGGTCTCGGCAAACGCCAAAATCGCTCGCTACATCGGGGTGGCCAGGCCCTGGGGACAAGATGATTTTTTCTGGCTGAAGGGCCAGTAGTTCTTCACAGGTTTTTTCGTCATTACGAAACACCCACACCGGCACCGCACTGATTGCCTGCACCATTTGAAAGAGGTTGAAGGTGAATGAATCGTAGTTGTCAATTAACACAATGGGCATGGGCCACACTCCTTTAGCATTCGCGAAAACAAAATGCCTTGTTCCTTCTCCCTTTGGGAGAAGGTTAGGATGAGGGAAACACTCGCTAAAATGGGTATCGCCGATTCCCTCACCCCAGCCCTCTCCCAAAGGGAGAGGGAGCAAAGCTACTTTCACAGCGCTTTTGTACTTTACTACTCTAGCACAAAAATAACTTCACTGGGCTTTATGCCACTAAGAAATAAGGATGATGTTTCGTGATACCCAAGACGACGCTCCCCCAAGCCAAGCCTCCCTATTCAACCACGGCGACGACGGCCAATCCCGTTGCCGCCCCTATTTACGTGCCAGAAGGGATGTTTCACCACAACAAGGCCTTGCCTTATGTCATGGCCTCAGGCGTTGGGTTGGGAATAGCCGTCTTGGGGGCAGGGGCCTACACCCTTGCAAACATCTCACATTCCAGCGGACGCCTTCAACAGTGGATCCAAAAAGATCTCAAAACCATGGCCACCCATATGGATCTACAAGAAAAAGGCCAAGCCCTCAAGATTCAGTATCGTGATTTGCCCGATTCGTTTAAGTCGTTACGCACGTTGAAGCTTAATTTTGATCGTCCTTTTTTTGATGACGTTGAAGTGGTAAAGAACGGCAAACGGGCTATTGAAAAACGCTTAAACGCCAAAGAATTAAGCGAACATGTGGCCGAATGGATTCCCTTTATTGGCACGCTGTTTAATGGGTTTCCGCGTCGAACGCGCCTTGCGGTCGTCGGCTATTTCTTTTCCCCCACGTTTTGGATGAAAGACCTCTTTTCTCAAGACGCCATGTGGCTCAAAAAGCTCTTAAGCATTGCGGGCACCCCTGCTAAAAAAATCACGCAGCAGCTTGCTGAAGTGGTGAAGAAGGCGCTACCATTAAACGAATTGAATGAATTGGTGGCCAGTATGCACAAGCGTTCAAATGAGTCGTTTAAGGAAGCGTTTTCGTTTAATCCGAAACTAAAAAACCGTCGTTTTGAAGATTTAAAAGAAGCGCTTGTGGCCAAGTTTATTGCCACTATGGCCAAACCCATGTATGTGGCCATGAACGACTTGCAAGACAACGCCCCCGCCTTACCCATAGGGGTGCTGGTTAAACAAATGACGCCTTATTTTAAGCAGCAGTATCCAAACCTAAGTCTTTCCCCTTATAAATTCAAGGTTTTTGCGGTGGCTTCGGTCGGGCATATTGTCACCCATGAAGATCTGCCGAATCGGGCGTTTAAAGTTATTCGGCCTATTGACAATGAAAACCTATTGGCCACAGGGCGCGCTATTCACGGCGTGATTACCACCTTGGGGCCTGAAATCGTGAAACCCCTATTGGCTACAGCCAATCTACAAAACCCTGAACGTTTAAACCGCTTAATGGAAACCCAAGAGTTTAACACGTTGTCGTACCAATTCTGCGTTCAATTTTTAAATGGACTCAGGAAAGAATCCGTCATTGCCCGAGAATTTGAAGCCACCAAGGCCTTTAGAACGCATTATCATGGGCGTCATGGCTTGATTGTGCCTGAAGTTTTCGGCCGAGACGAGCAAAACGGAATCATTGAAATGGAACTCATTAAAGATTCCTTGAGCATGAAAAACCTAGAAGCCCGCAGCATTGACCCCAAACAGCCCCACTATAGTCAAGAATATAAGCGAATAAAAACCCAAGCCTTTTACGGCATTTTACAACGATGGCTTGATTTTTCCAACACCCACATCGTTCATACGGATATTCACAGCGGGCAAATTCGTTACCAAGAAGCCACCCAAAAATCGGTTTTGCTTGATTTTGGCGCCTTTTTGTCCTTCACGCCTGAAACGCGCCAACGTATTGTAGACACCCTACTGACCGCTCATTTAAACAAGGCCTATTACCTCAAAGGCCAGCAACCGCCTAGGCAAAGAAGTGTGAGTGCAGTGGCGTCGAAGTTGGGGTCTGGGTTGAATGAGATTCAAAATAACCGTCGGCTAACCGAGGTATTTAGTCGCTTAGATGACCCCCTGACGTTTACGTCTATAGGCGTGATGCACGGCCTTAAAGGGGATGGCGTCAATCAATGGGCAGTGGGCTATGACATGAAAAAACTAAACACCTTTGGCAAAAGCGTGGCGTGGGAAGAAGCGGATTTATCGGCACTGAATGTGCAGGAGCGAAAGGCCCTACAATTTATGACGCTTGAAACCTTAGAACGCGATGTGGATCAATTGCTGGCGGCGTGGGTAGGGCAATCAAGCTTATCGTTTAAGGCTGGTGAAAAAGCGTCTATTCGGGAAAGTTTACGCAACGAATTTTTAAGTACGTTTAAACCCTACATTATAGGGGCGGAAAACGAACAAGTGCGAGTGTTAGAGCAAGAGCATCCACGCAGTATTTCTAGGCTCTTTGGAAGAAACCGTAAGAAGTAAGTTGATTCATCTCTCACTTTTTAAAACCCTCTAAAAAGGATGCCACGTCTTGAAATAACGACTTAGAACATAATATATAAAAACACCATTTTAGGTATTCTTATACAAAGACAAAACACGGTAAATGATTATTTGTGCGAGCCACATAAAAAATGTTTCGAAATGTAAAGACTTGCACTATAATAAACCCATGTACACTTCTTCCGCGCCCCACATTGTGCTTGACGCCACCAGCCTGCCGTTTGCCCTGCAAACAGGCACCCATAGCCACGAAGACTGGCGACTCATGCTCATTTCCCTCAACTGGATTCACGAACGCTATAGCCAGCATCCGGAAAATATGGGTAAGGTGTACTGGAATAGTCGCACGGTGCAAGGCTTTATGACCCTGCTTCAGCTTCACCCCAAGCTCATTCGCCAGTGGAGGCAAGACGACCCGCGACTCGAAGAGCTGCTACACCATTCACCCGTGGCCAAAGGCATTTGGCAAGCCTTTCACGCCCTAGAAGCCTCAGTCCATCGCCAAGTGGAAAAACTCCCCTTTCACCTGCAAGACAAGCTCTACCCTCTCGCCCGATATTTAGAGCATCGCGCGACGATGTTTGAACTCAATCGCTATGTTGAACAAGACGCGCGTCGCACGATGGTGCATAGCCTTGGCCTGCCTATTTCAGCCGAACACGCCGACACCGTTGATGTCATTACCGTGGCGGATGTTTCCCTGCTTCAGCTGCTTGAATCCGAGACCACCATTCGCGATTTGCCTAAAAAACAAGCCCTGCTCAAACAACAATTAAGCTATGTGCATGAAGGGCACCGATTGGTGAGTTGGGACGCTGAAACGGCGGATCTCCTCAAAGAAAACCTCCCCCACTTGTACGACGTTCACGTGAATGTGGCGCCACCGTGTTGGCTTATGGAAATGCCGGCAAGCTTGTCTCAAGGCACTTCAGCAGATGCCCCAGAACGCCTTGAAAAGGCCTTTCAAGCCTGGTGTGTTCAGCATCGCTGGGTGAAAAACAATGACGCGGAAGGTGAATCCCAAGAGGGTGAAACGAGCCTTGAATCGGCGTTAGAATCCATGAAAAGTAGCTTGTCACTTTCTAGTGAAGATATTAAGGAACTGTTTGAATTGGCGGAAGATCCAGATATTGAAGTCGTTTTGCATTATCAAGATGCTGAGTCACAGACGCCAGAAGCACCTGAGAGCATCGATGCCATAGAAGCTAAAGAAACTAAAGATGAAACTAAAGAAAATAAAGATACAACGAAAGACTTGGCTAAAGAAAATAAAGAAAATAAAGAAAATAAACTTTATTCTCTTAAGTCTTCTGAATACCTCATTATTTCTTTGAGAGATGAAGCGCATGAAGATTTCGAAAGCACCCTAAGCTTGGGGTTGATGGCACTTTTTAATGCCTATGAATATGAACCAGCAGAAGCCGACGGTGAAGGAGAGGGCATTCAACGCTTGGCCTACCACCTGATTCGCCAAAACGGGCGAGCGGTGGCCCAGCAAGGCCAACGGCGCTTAATGATTTTTTATCGACCGGGGCAGTTTTTGCAGGTTAATGCGCAAGTGAAGAAGCATCCGCTTTATGCGTATGTGGACCAACGCGTCATTTTAATGCCTTCTACAGCCTATAATAAGGCCATGTTTTACCCAAAAGCACTGGCCTTTTGCGTCGTGCCGACTGGTAAAACCTTCTACCCCACCATTTTAGAAGCCATGGCCTATTCGCTCCCGATTGTGGCGCCAAAACGTCTTTCTTTTGAAGTTTTGGCCAAAGAAGGAGGCTTCTATTTTAACCCAGAACGCCCCACAAAACTGCCCACCGTGCTTTACAAACTTTCCCAAGCCGAGACAAATCGAAGCAAGCGTGCTAAACTAATGGCGCGACGTACGGCTGAAACACGTAATTGGCAACGCTTTGGTGAACAATTATGGAAGGCCTACGATTTACAATAGCAAGCCCCCTTTTCTTGTGAAAAAAGGAACGAAAACGTGTTTTTAAAACCCGACTACATTTTTAGTGATTTAACGCAATTAAAGCCTGAACATCTTGAAAAAATAGGCGTAAGCGGTCTTATTTTTGATTTGGACAACACACTCATGCCCCCCCACACTCAGCGATTGCAAGACTACGTTTCACAATGGCTAGAAGGCCTCTGCCAAGCGGGATTTCCCTTTGTTGTGGTGAGCAATAATAAGGATCTCGCCTATCTCAAGCAGGCGGAACATTTGTTTAATGTGCCTGTGCTTGGCCCAGCCAGAAAGCCCAGCACGCGCATGATTAAACAAGCCATTGCGTGGCTACAACTACCGCCCCAAGCCGTTGCGGTGATTGGGGATAGACCACTTACGGATTTGTGGTCAGGGCAGCGGGCGGGGTGTAAAACCATTTTAGTTGATCCGTTAATGAGGGCAAACGAACGTGGCATCATCCACCTTTTACGAACATTGGAACGCCTGCCTGTTAGCGTCCCTAAACACACCCAAGAACACCTTTATTCCCTGTGATGAAGCGGGGTTGACAGCTTTCCTTCAACCATTAAACGGCCGGTTTATCGGCGTGATGAGTGGCACTTCGCTTGATGCGGTGGATGTTGTGGTGGCGGATTTAGCCCTTTTGCCCGTGCAGGAAACTAAAGAAACTAAAGATATAACGAAAGAAACTAAAGAAAATAATAAAGCTAAAGAAAATAAAGAAAAAAAATCTTTCGTTTCTTTCGTTTCTTTCGTTGAACGAAATATAAAACATTACGCGCACCCTTACCCTGAAACGCTAAAGAAACAAATACTCGATTTGCAAAAGGGCTCACGCTTTTCTTTAGCCCACTATGTGGACGTGGAAAAAGCACTGAGCCTGCTGTATGCTGAAGCGGTTGAAACGGCGCTAAGGCAGTGGCAGATTGAAAAATCGACTGTTGTGGCGGTGTGTAATCACGGCCAAACCGTGTTTCATCAACGGGATGAAACCGGTGATATGGGGACGATTCAACTGGGGGATGCGTCTCGATTGGCTGAAACACTCGGCATGCGAGTCGTCGCCGATTTTAGGCGCGGAGACATTGCCGTAGGGGGTCAAGGCGCGCCGTTACTCCCGTTTTATGACGCTTTACGCCTAAGTCAAGCCGAACAAACGGTTGTGGCGCACAATTTAGGGGGCATTAGTAATGTAAGCGTTTTGTCGGCTCATGCCCTTGAAATGGATCCTTTTGCCTTTGACACGGGACTGGCCAACCTCTGGATCGATCGTGCGATGCAGGCGTATTTTGGCAAGCCCTACGACGAAGACGGCGCAATCGCGCGACAGGGGAAACCCATTGAAGCACTGGTGACGGCTATTTTAGCGCATCCGTTTCACCAGCAACACCCCCCAAAGTCGACGGGGCGAGACGATTTTAGTGATGAAGCGTTGCATGCGTTTGTCGCTCAATACGCCAAAGATTCTAGCAAAGAGGCCATTGTCGCGAGTCTCACACACGCCACAGCGCTAAGCATGGTCAAGGCGTATCAAGCCTTTATACTGCCCCGCGTGGGCCGCGTGGATGCCATATTCATGAGTGGGGGAGGGCTTTATAATACCTATTTAATGGAATTATTTAAAACATACTGGCAAGAAAAAGGTCTCGGTGTTTTGCCTGAACTCAAACAACCTGAAGCGGTGGGCATCCCCAACAAAGCGAAAGAAGCGCTGGGGTTTGCGTGGTTGGGTTGGGCGAAATGGCACGGCTTACCGAACAATGTGCCGAGTTGCACAGGGGCGGGGGCCTATGTGTCTGCTGGAATTATTTACTAATGCCAATTAAACGACCCAATCACGTCTGGCGTCCTAAAAAGGTTTTAAAGTTTTTCGTAAAACGGTCGAAACAAGTGTAAAGCTCGACCTGTTTTTAACGTATAAATGCGACAAAACAGCCTCACACATAGAAGGTTTCCTGTGAATGCGTAACGCTTTGATTCACCTAATTTACCCCAAACGATTTCGTTTAAAACCCGCCTTTTCACTGATTGAAATGTTTGTTTCACTCGGTTTGCTGGCCGTTATTTCCGTAAGCGTTATGCAAGTGTTGCGTTCGGCGATTGAACAAACGCAAAACACCCGCATGCGTATTCATCAAGCCACGGTGTTAAACACGTTTATTACTTTTTTTAAGGCCGATGCCAAAAATGCCACCCGCATTGCGTGGGATCAAGTCGACCATAAGTGGATCGCCTTTGAAAACGATCAAACCGTCATTCGCTATAGCATTAAGCCACAAACTGCTTTTTTAGATCGTGATGTGTTTGTGAGAGAAGCCTTGATTAAAACAGCCCCTTTGCCGAATGTGATTACGTCAAGTTCTGCCATGCCCACCACTTATGACCCCCCTGATGTACCGATGACGAACTTCATGCCTGCTGAATATGCCAGCCACATTGATTTTCGCTGCGAAGACCCTTGCTTTGATTTTCAAGCAGGGTTTCGCGTGCAATGGAATGAACCACAGGTGGAAACCGTCAGCAGTAACCCTTATGATACCTTGGTTTCCATTGTGTTTGGGGAAATGGGCCATCGGCACCCCGTGGTGTTGGTCTTCAAAACGATCACCGTGCCGATTCTTTAAATATACATTTGATATTATCTAATTCTTGTAGTATAATAGTGCAGTAAGCCCTCTCTGCCGTGTTCAACTTGCGGGTTGAACCCTCTATCATACAAGTGATGCTCTCTATGTCTAACCCCTTTCTGCTTCCAGCCTTATTTTCCCCCCTGCCCACTTATGTGGCTAAACGCCCGCCCGCTGAACAAAATCAGGATTCTACAGAAGATCAACTTCGCTGGTTTAGTCAATTACAAAACGCCTTTGCCGAAAAACCCGAACAAAAAAAAGCCTTGCTTCACCTATGGAACAAGGGGGTGTTGAGTGACCACAAGGGAGACGATGCCCATTCAACGCTTTACTACCTCAATAAACGCTTACAAGAACCGTGCCTACCGGGTTTGGATCCCCTGCAAACGGTGGAAGAAACCGTCAACTTATTGGCGGATTCTTCGCGGCTGACTCAGCACATCAGCCCTCTGAATCAAACCCACCTGCTGGCCATGATGTCAAGCTACCACAACGTGAACGATTCACCTTACCAGCAACAAGCCTTGCCTATTCCGCAAACCACGCAAGAAATACAACGCACCCAACTCAATAGTTGTAGCGTACTGGCTGAAATCGGGCGCTTGGTAGACACTCAACCCAAAGAAGTGGCGCGTATGGTGTATGAAGCGTCAAACCCCACGCAAGACCTTCACGAAATCGTCCACGCCGAAGAACTTTTCCCCGATGCGCCCATTCTGGCCGAACAAGTCTTAAAAGACTTAAACTTGGACTACCACGTTTTAGATGAAGAGACTCCTTCAAATACCAGCGCGCCAGCGCGTTTTCGAGTGTCGCTGCCTGTGCCACATCTTGGGGTGATTCGTGCCATGAACGCCCAAGCCCTTAAGGATCCAGCAAGCGCTTCAGGCGCCGAATTGCTCTTGGAAGAGGCGCTGTTGTACAATTTTACGTCCAAAAGCTATGACGCCGGCCGTGACACACGCGATGCCTTGGCTTTGACAAGCGCTGAAATCAACAAAACCCCTAATCTCACCGAACAAGACAAAGCCGCACTCAATCAACTCATCAACCAAAGTCCGCGTCGTCCTGATGAGGCGAAAGCAGCGATTAAGGGCTATTTAGACTCCATTCAAACCAATCCCCCTGAAGCACTTCAAGCCCTGTATTTAAGCCTAGAACAAAGCAGTGCGGGCCTTACGCAAGAAGAACAACTGATGATGGAACGCATTTTTGAAGATCACATGGCGCTTGAAAATGTGACGTACCATCACGTTGGGCAACGAAACGCGAACCCTTCTAAAGCGATTGAACAACCCGCTGCTTCGCCAGTTTCGAACCCGCCCCCACACGTGCTACTGGGCTACACTAAGCCTTTTTCGGCCATTAAGCAAGACTTACTCATCGGCTTAGAAAGTCCGCTCACCCAAGTCTTGGCCAACGTGGTTGAACCCAAAGGAGACGGTTCGTTTGACCAGGGCCACGTGGTCAGAGTGGTGGCGTCTCGTCCTAGTCCGCTCAAAATCCCTCAATTCAACAGCACAGACTTTCTCGTGCAAGACACTTCCCTGCCTTCAAATGCCCAAGGCAAGGCCAATAATCGCTTGCAATGGTGGCATGAAAGTCAGCTCATTCCGCGTATTCACCACATTACCGAAATTCAACGCGACGCTGAACAAGCCTGGGCGTCCATGACACCCGCCACCGCGGAAAACCCCTATGGGTTATTGAATGCCGAACAAGCCAACGACACCCGCTACACGCTTGATTTCATTACGCCTTCGCCCAATGGCACCCAAGTGCTTGAAACGCCTGAGGCGTTTCATCGACGTGTACATGACTTTCGCCACAAGCAGGCCCAGCAGGTGGAAGAAGACCTTAGGGAAAAGCAGGGTGGTCCCAGCCAAAGCAAGACAGAAAATAGCCCGGTCCTATGGGGCGAAGCACCCCGCGCTTAACCAAGTACGAAAGGCGAGGGTAGACGTCTGAAAGTTTAGAGTTTTCAAAGGTTTTGCCTTGGGGGGTGCGAATGTTTTGTTCAATTAGGTAGGCGCGTACTTCGGCGGTGCTGGCTTTTCCGCCGTTTAGCACAACGGCACGAAACAGTTCGTAGTTCATGGATTGGCGGTGTCGCAGAACGGCATCCGCCTGTTGGAAGGCCAGCTCAGGCAAAAACACCCCGCTCGATTCTGGCGAGAGCATCGTTTGAAACGTCGGCTCTGACGGATCCAGCAAATACGCCAAAGGTTTTGGGTGAGATTGATGGGATTGTCTCAATTCCACAGGTTTTTTTAGCAAGTGTAATAAGTGCCCCAGGCTGGCTTGAAAGGCTTCTAACTGCAATACTTTTTCATGCAAATCGTCGAGTTCTTCGACGTACCCCGTGAGTAATTTAATGCGTTTTTGCACCTCAGCAAGTTCTTCTTTGCTTTGGGCTAACAATTCGGTGAGGTTTTGGTAATCCACAATAGACATTCATTGCTTCCTTTACGCTGAGGACTATTTCTTTAGTTTAGCATAGTTTTTCAAAAAATACGCGACAAAACGAAAGAAACGAAAGAAAATAAACAAACTAAAGAAATATGCCCAAAACGAAAGAAAAACGAAAGAAAAACTAAATAAAACTAAATAAAACTAAAGGAAACTAAAGGAAACTAAACAAAACGAAAGAAAGATAAAGGAAACTAAAGAAAGCTAAACAAAACGAAAGAAAATAAAGAATAAGCCCGACAAGTTAAAATACGTTACACTATAAAAATATCTCACCACAAAGGAAACACCCATGCCCACTGTCGCTTTTTTAGATCAAGCGCATCTGCCCGAATTTGCCCCCCTGTACGACGCCTTTCAACGAGACGCCACCCTGCTTTACCAGTGGCATCACCCCCCACTCGATTTACAAGACTTGTGGCAACGGCTCCCTGAAGGGGACTTGGGCGTATTACTTTTAAAATCGGATGAAAACGAAGCGGTTGTGGGGTTTTGGTTCTATGCCTTTCCGCCTCATGGGGCGTTGGAACTTTCCGTGTTTTACTTGAAAGACGACTTCTTTCCTAGTGAAGATTGGGTGAAAGAGGCCTTTCAAGAAGCCTTTCACGCATGGAAGACTCTGGATCACTGGCAGGACTTTAGCTTTGGTATTTATGGCCTTCAAACCCAGTGGGCAAAAGCCTTAGAAGGGCTTGTCGTCGACGGATGCTCGCCGATTGGGCTAGCGGAACAGCACATTTTACGACGAGATATTATCGCTAGTGATGCTCTACCGATTCTCAATCTTTACAAAACGCCTGTCTTCCCCTATGCGATTCATCCGTGGAAAGACAAGTACCAAGCGGGTTTGGCGGTTGCGCTTGCTGCCGCCTTCAAAGACGAACCCGACGCCTTGTGGGATGCGCGCTTTCGCAGTGAAGCAGGGGCAAGGGACGTACTTCGGCTGATTGAAACGAATCAATTTGGGCAGTTTCACCCTAAATTGACGTATGTCGTGCTGGACGAACGCCGAAAGCCTGTACCCGTAGGAGCGATTTTCTTGCTCCAAAGTGAAGAAGACACGGTGAACATTCCCTTGTTTTTTGTGCATCCAGAACATCAGGGCAAGGGGCTGGCGAAATGTTTGATGCTTAACTTCATGCACGGCTTGATTCAAGCCGTGCATGCCAAGCAGTTGAGGGCGACTTCGGTGAATGCGACGACGAACCCTGTGCAGGTCAAGGCGTTGAAGGTCTACACCGACTTGGGTTTCACGCTCCATGAAGCGGGCTTTCACGCCTATAGCAGTAAGGTGTAAGCGTTTCGTGCCCCCCCCCCTTAAAAAAAATCCTTAATACCTCTTTATTCTTGAGAATGATACAACTAACACTAGGAATAGCAAGCTTCTTTAGTATATCTTGTGGATGTGATAAAATCTAAAAACATTGAAATACAAGCTAGGAATAATTTATATTAAATGCCAAAAATAAAAAGTCGAAGTATTCTTAAATTGAATGCAGAAGAGGCTAGACAGTATTTTCTAGAAGAAAAAAATTATTGTGCATCCTTATCCATACCTAAGTATATTTCGTTTCAAAAAATACTAGAAGAAACTGATAAGTTTTTAACTGATTCTACGAGTAATTTCAAAAGTCATATTGACAAACCTGACAAACTAGAGTTTGAAAGTATTAACCATGTAGTTTACCACAGTAAAGATGGGAAGTATTCTTGGCGACCTCTGACATTAATTCATCCAGTTTTTTATGTATACCTCGTACACTTAATTACACAAGAAGAAAATTGGAAGTTAATTCAAAAACGATTAAACTCATTTTCAAAAAATAAAAAAATTGGGTGTATGAGTATACCTGTTAAGTCTCAAACGAAAAAGAGTCATACAGCAGAACAAATAAGTAAATGGTGGGGAGAGATAGAGCAAAAATCACTTACTATTGCGTATGAGTATGATTATTTGTTTCATGTTGACATTGAAGATTGTTACGGATCGATCTACACGCATTCTATTTCTTGGGCTTTACATGGCAAACAGCATGCTAAAAAGAACCGCAAAGACGACGATCTACTTGGAAATAAAATTGATAGAGGGATTAGCGATTTGTCTTACGGACAGACAAATGGGATACCTCAAGGCTCTGCGTTGTGGGACTTTATTGCTGAAATTGTTTTAGGCTATGCAGATTCATTATTAAGCGAAAAAATTAAAGATAAGAATATAGAAAACTACCAAATACTTAGATATAGGGATGATTATAGAATTTTCGTGAATTCAAAAGAAGAAGGTAAACAAATTTTAAAACTACTGACAGAAGTTTTGCTTGATTTAGGATTGAAACTTAATGCTAGTAAAACAAGAGATTTTGAAGATTTAATCGGTGGTTCAATCAAACCTGATAAACTTTATTGGATATTAAATACACATAACAACAAAAAAAAGAATCCTATGGATCCTCAAAAAGATCTTTTGAGAATCCATCATTTTGCATTAAAATTTCCAAATTCTGGTACTTTAAAAAAAAATCTAAATAACTATAGGCAATCAATCAGAAAGAAAAAATTGCAAAAAAAACACGTTAATCCCTTAATTAGTATAGTACTGGATATTTTATTTCGTAACCCCAAAGTATATAATGTAGGTTTTAGTATTTTGAGTATCTTAATTCAACCATTAACACCGAAAGAGACACAAGAACTCTTTAAAAAAATAAAGTCTAAATTCGAGAAAATACCAAACACGGGTCATTATGAAATATGGTTGCAAAGATTAGAAATTAAACTAGATAATGAAAACAATCCGTCATTTAATGAGAAACTCTGTAAAATAGTACAGCATGAAAAAGAAAATCATTACTCTTTTCAAGAAAGTGGAAAAAAAAGGAAAAAAAAGGTACTTAATAGTGAGTTATGGAATTGTGATTGGATAAAAACCAAAGATCTTAAAGCTATTATAGAAAAAATAGAACTTCTCAATATTGAAGAACTAAATAAACTTGATCCAATAATAGAAGAGGATGAAGTTAATCTATTTGCATATGAATAGAAAGCCTTCTATAACATGCGTTTTTAAGCTAGAATAGAGCTATAATATAAGGAGGCATCTCAATGAACTGGATTTTTCTACTAAGCGGTGTGGCATTTGGGGCGTTGGTGAGCTATCTTATTTTACAGGCCCACGCGAATCAACGCCTCACCACGATTCAAGCTCAAGCCAACGAAAAAGACTTGCACGTGGTGCGCCTTGAAGAACAACGCCAGCATCTGCAAAATGAACTCGCGACGTCAAAAGAACAGGCTCAACAGTATTATGACGATCTTTCGCTCAAGCAAGACGCCTTGGCGAGCGAAAAAGAAGCCAATGCGTCCTTGAAAAGCCAGGTGGACTCATGGCAAGCGCGCTTTAGTGAATCGAAAAGCGAATGGGAAACTGTTTGGAAGGAAAATCTGCAACACTTTTTAAGCCAAGAACTGATGCAAACCCGTGAACAGCTCAACAAACTGGCGCAAGTGGAAGATGAAGAACGGCATCAACGCTTTAGCGGACTGGTGGATCCTGTGAAAAAGATGCTCGACGAGTACCAAGCCAAGCTCGATGTGATGAACACGGCCTATGCCACGCAAATTGGGATTGTCAATAACAATGTGGACAAACTCACTTCGGCGAAAAACCAGTTGCTTTCTGTGTTAAAGCATAATAAGGGGGCGGGCGATTGGGGTGAAATTCAGCTCAATATGATTTTAGAAGCGTCTGGCTTGCAAAAAGACACCCACTATTTCACGCAAAAAAAGCTCGAAGGCAGTAAAGGCATCCCTGATGTGGTGGTGAAAATGGAGCAGGAACGCTATGTGGTGATTGATTGTAAGACGCTCCGTTTTTCGAGCAAGCCCTTCCATGACTTTGAGCAAGACGAGGCTGAAGTTGCCAGCGAACCGACGTTCACCGATGCCAAGGCGCTGGTAAACTCGATTCGTCAAGCGGTGAAAAGCCTGAATTTGAAGGATTACCTTCAAAATAACACCAAACAAACCCCTGATTTTGTGGTGATGTTCCTGCCTCAAGAATCGATGCTTTCTCACGCGTTGGACGAAGACAAGGACTTGTGGCAATTTGCGTGGGAAAAGGGCGTCGTGTTGAGTTCACCGCTGACGCTGATTGCGTTGTTGCGGATGATCCACATGGGCTGGAGCCAATACCACTTCACCCAAAACATGGAAGAAGTGAAAAAAATCGGCATTGAACTGCACGAGCGTTTGGTGCGTATGGCGAAAAGCCTACAAGCCGTGGACGAAAAATACAAGCACTTGGGCGATGCCTTACAAGATGTCAAAACCAAGCATGATGGTCAGCAAGGGCTGCTTAAAAGCATTCGCAAGCTTGAAAACATTGGGGTGAAGTCGTCCGCCGTGATGCCAAAAGAACTCACGGTGGTGGAAGAAGAATACACGTTGGCTTTAGAAACACTGCCAGTTTAGAAGCCACCTAAGCTCTTATTCCGCTTAAACGTCTCAATTAATTTTAAACTTGGCGTTTTTAGGGAAACATACTATAATATAGAGGACATTCAACAAAAAGAACAGACTAAAAAGTTGAACCTGTGTATACTGTAGGTATTACCATTCAGTAAAGGATTCTGCTGCTCATGGCTTCAAAAAAAGAACGCATCGTTGTGGTTTCAAATAGAGAACCGTATTCCGTTAAATTGACGCTTGACGGCGTAGCGGTTCAAAAAAATGCAGGGGGGCTGGTTTCCGCCTTAGAACCGCTGGTGAAACAAAGTAACGGCTTGTGGGTGTGTTGGGAAGGTGAAGCCGGCTCTAAAAGTCAGCTTTCTTCAGTGATTAATGAAATGTCTGAAAACGAAGGGGAATCTTGCTTGCCCTTTTCCGTATTGCCTGTGGCTTTGACGGATGATGAGATTAATCACTATTACAATGGTTACGCCAATCGCGTTTTATGGCCGTTGTTTCACTATTTGGTGAGCTACTGCGTTTTTTGGGACGAAAAAGCCTGGCCCAGTTACTACAGTGCCAATGAAAAATTTGCCGACAAAGTCATTGCCTACAGCACCAGCAACGACTTGATTTGGGTGCATGACTACCACTTAATGCTGGTGCCTAGTATGGTTCGAGAAATTAAGCATCACGCACGCATCGGGTGGTTTTGCCATATTCCTTTTCCCAATTATGAAATCTTTCGTCACTTGCCCAATCGTGTGGAACTGATTCGCGGCGTGTTGGGGGCGGATTTAGTGGGCTTTCATGTGCCTTCTTATGTCAATCACTTTTTAGAATGTGTGGAGCGTTGCTTGTTAGATGAAGCCGTTGTTGATCGAAGCGCGCAAAGCATCCGCTACCAAGGGCGGACGATTAAAGTCATTGCCTGCCCCATTAGTATTGACACCGATGAATTCAATGCCCTTAACGTCAATGAAGAAATCTACGACAGCTCACGCAAGCTTAAAAAAGCGTTTGGCGTGGAGTTTATAGGCGTTGGGGTGGATCGCCTAGACTACACCAAAGGCATTGTAGAGCGCTTTAAAGCCATTGAACTGTTTTTTGACAAGTACCCGCAATACAAAACAAGACTCACCTTTGTGCAAATCGGTTCGCCCACGCGGACGGATGTTCCGATGTACAAAAAACTAAAAGACGAAGTGGATTTGGTGCTCGGCAGTATTAACAGTCGTTTGGCCGAAGGGCCGTGGGTGCCGATTCAGTATTTTTACCGCAAGTTCACGCATGAACAAATCATGCCGTACTTTGCCGCCAGCGATTTTTGCCTGGTGACCCCTCTGCGAGATGGTATGAATCTGGTGGCCAAAGAATACTGCCTGACTTGTACAGATGACTTGGGCGTATTGGTGTTAAGCGAAATGGCCGGTGCTTCTGAAGAAATGACCGAAGCCTTAATGGTCAACCCCTACGATTTAGAATCGATGGCCGATGCCATTTACCAAGCCATTACCATGCCCGCCTTCGAACAGAAACAACGCATGAAATCGTTACGAAAACGCATTGAAGCCTTTACCGTCTTTGACTGGGTGGATCAATTTATAAAGGAGTTCCACGACCATGAGCATTCTAGCCGAGAAGCCGTCCTTTCCTAACCCTCTCATGGTCGAAACCCTCGTTCAAGCGCTTCACAACGGGCAACATTTGGCCATGATGCTAGACTATGACGGCACCTTAACACCGATTGTGAGCCGTCCGCAAGACGCGCAATTGAATGAAGAAGGCCTTAAAACGGTGGTGGCGTTGGCTCAGCATCCGCAATTACAGCTCGCTATTATTAGTGGTCGTTCTGTGGAACAGTTAAAGCACTTTATGCAAGACATTTTACCGCAAAAGCTGTTGCTCGCGGGTTTACACGGTGGCCAAGTGTGGGATGCCTTCCATAATCTTCCGCTTGCAGAACCTGATGAAGCCCTCGTTCAGCTTAAAACGCAGTTTTTACAAATGATTTCCAATCAACTTCTCGCCACGTATGGTGAAATCCCACAAGGCGTGAGCTTTGAAGAAAAGGGCTATACCTTTGCATTGCATTTTCGTTTGGCAGAAGCGACGCTGGCCCATGAAGTGCATGCGCTTTTTCAAAAAATGTTTGATGAAACGCCCGCCATTCATAACGCCTTTCGGGTGCAGACGGGGCATTGCGTGATTGAAATAGTGCCTAAGCCGTTTAACAAAGGGGCAGGCGTTCAATTTTGTGTTGATTATTGGAAAGCACAGTTTCCACAAACCTCGTTCTTTCCCCTTTTTGCGGGCGATGACAAAACCGATGAATTGGGGCTTAAAGCCGTTCTGGCCCTTGAAGGCGCAGGGATTGCCGTTAGTGTAGACCCCCAACACATGCAAGCCCTTACCCCCCATGAACGAGACGCCTTATGGGTATTGAAAGATCCCGCCGAACTCCACGTCGTGCTTAAAGCCCTCGTAAACGCGCTGGCGCCACACGCTTAAAAGGAACCCGTATGTTTGACGATCCAGTAAAACCGCACACCACACCTTCTTCAGATGAAGCCTACCGTCAAGCAGGGGTGGACTTAGAGCGTGCGAAAGATGTGGTTGAAATCGCTAAAACCGCGACTCAAAAAAGCCAGCGACCCGACATCACCCTCGGCGGGATTGGTGGATTTTCAGGAGCATTTCGGATTCCTAAGGGGTATGAATCCCCTGTTCTGTTAGCGGCTACAGACGGCGTGGGAACAAAGCTTGAACTGGCTCAACAGTTAGACAAGCACGACGGCATTGGCATTGATTTAGTGGCCATGAGCGTCAATGACCTATTGACCCAAGGCGGTGAACCCTTGGTATTTTTAGACTATTTGGCGACTGATCGCATTGAAGCGAATCGTTTGGCCACGATTTTAGAAAGCATCGCTACGGGATGTGCGGAATCGAATTGTGCGCTGGTGGGGGGGGAAACCGCTGAAATGCCCGGATTTTACGCCAAGAATCAGTATGATTTGGCGGGTTTTGCCGTGGGTGTGGTGGAAGAAGCAAAGCTTTTACCCCGTAGTGAGGCGATGCACGCTGGAGACGTCTTGCTGGGTGTGGCTTCAAGTGGGCCTCACGCCAATGGATATTCACTGATTCGTAAAATTTTAAAAGACGCCCGAATCACTGCTGACGTCCCCCTTCCACACAGTGAAGCTTCCCTTTACAGCGCCTTGCTAAAGCCGACTCGCCTGTATGTAAAACCGATTTTAGCCCTGCTTAAAACCCATTCTGCTGCCATCAAGGGCATGGTCCATGTCACAGGCGGTGGCTTTCAGGACAACCTTCCGCGTATATTGCCCGCGCATCTAAAGGCCGTGGTGGATCTTTCTTCGTGGAGCTTACCGCCCGTGTTTCGCTGGCTGGCCCAAACAGGGGGGCTTGATGCCTTGAGCATATTGCACACGTTTAATGCGGGAGTGGGCTTTGTTTTGTGTGTTTCAGCCGAAGAAGCCGATGGGGTTGCGGAACAACTTTCCGCTATTTTAGAAGGGGAATCCGTGATTCGCTTGGGCCACCTCGATGAAAAACCCCCTCAAGAGACGGCCATTTCCTTTTTGCATCTTGATTCATTTACTTTCTAGTCCAGATGAAACAGGCACCGCCCTTTCCTATTTGTGGACGCAGCGTTATCGGGTCTACACCAACGCTGAAGCAATCGCTTCAGGGATGCGACGAAAAGGCTTGAAAGTGGCATCACACACCACACACACGGTGGTTGACTCGTAAATTAACGTCTCCGAACCATCGGCTTCTAAACGAAATACGGGTTGCGAAAAAATTAAGCGAGGCCCCTTAATTTCAACGGTGGTACGAATTTCAAGGGCATCTCGCAATTTGGCAGGTTTGCGAAAACGCACCGTCTGTTCCGCCACAGGATACACATAACCTTCTTGAGGCAACTGCAAGTCTAAGCCCGCTTCGACCATCACGGCATCTCGGGCTTGTTCAAGCCATTTCAAGTAATTGCCGTGCCACATTACGCCGTAGCAGTCCGTATCGTAAATATGCACCTTAAATTGGAGCTTAGAGACCTTCATCTGAAGAGACCTCCTGTTCTCCCACACTTGAGGCTTTGGCGAGTTTTTCCGCTTGACGCTTAAGTTTTCGCTTGGCATAGGGTGTCAATTTTTTCGCTGTAGATTCAGCCACCGTGTTTTCTTCTACAAGGAAACTATCAAGCCCCTTGAGCGTCAAACGTTTTTGTGACAAATCCACCGCTTCGACAAAGTGAGTTTCAAAAGGAATCAGCGTCACTTTTTTAGAGACCTTCATCGTCAATTCGATGAAGTTTTGATCGCCTGCGTGCGTGGCACTAATAATGGCGGTAACATCTGCCAACGCTTCGCTTGATGTGGTCGTCCATACGTCTAAGCCCACCAGTTCATAGGTGCGAAAGGTAAAGGCATCAGTGATTTGGGGGAGTTGAGCTTTTTGGATGTGCAAGCTCGCCCCAATCCATGATTTAATGACTTCGGGCGTGTTCCACGCGTCTATTTTTAACGTGAGTTTAAAGGGTTCATAGACGGTGGCTTGGCGCAAATCCACCCATTGCGCCATTTTTCCTTTGGTGGGTTTGCCTTCAGCAGGGCGTATCCAGAGGCGTTTGACGGTATGGAGCCAATCGGGGTGAGCATCTGTACTGCGGACTTTTACATCGGTGGTGATGCCAACAGCGCCCATAATCTCGCCCACTTCAACCCATTCTTGGGCAGGGCTTGGAAAGGCTTGAGCGGTTTCGGCTTTTTCTGTTGGGTGTGTTTGATTCATCGAGGCTTACCCTAAAATGGCGGTAATCACGCCGTCTTTTACGAGAATTTCCGCCCCTTTGAGGCGATCGTAAATGTTGTCTCCCACATGGAGGTTGAGAGAATCGGTGACGTTGCCTGTGGAAACATAGGTGCCATTGGGCGTATTGGCCAGAAGCTCTTGGCGATTGAGGACGTCTTGCTTGAGGCTTAAGAGTTGCGTGACTTGCTCGTCAAACTGTTGTTGCAAGTGCATTTGCGCCAATTGCTGGTCTTCTTGGCTCAAATTGGATTGCATGAGCTCATTCAAACGCCCTTGCGCGGATTCTCTCAATTGCAGGATGTTGGCATCTAGGGCGCTGAGTTCGGCTTGGTCTTCTTTCATGGCTTTTTCACGAAAGCCGTCGGTGACCATGGTTTTCACGGTGAGGTCTCGTTGGACGGTGATACTGGCTTGAGAAGCTAGGGCTTGCATAGGGGTTTTCCTTTACTTATGATATGTTGAGTCGATAGTGATAACCATGGGCGTCAAAGCCTTCTTTGACCCAAAAGCGGATGCCTGAAAAATTGTGGACATAGCAATTCAGTTCAATTTCTTCGATGTCGTTTTCGTCAGCATACGCTTTAATAAAATCCAGCATCGCATGCCCTGCCCCCTGCCCTTGCAAGTCGGGGAGAATAATGACGTGATCCAACTCCACCGAACGCCCACTGTAATGCCGTGTTGAAAACCATAATCCGCACAGTCCCACCAAGCGATTTTCTTCAAACACACCGAGGCATTTGTAGGCGTCTTGGGTGAAGGCGTCTAGGCATCGTTCCTTGAGTTGGGGCGGTGGTGTTTGGTGTAAGAGGTGCATTAAGGGAAGCATCTCTTCAATAAAAGAGGCGTCCAAAAAAGAAAAATGGAAAAGGGTTTTGTTCTCTTGCATAGGGTTTTCTTTATCTTTTAAATCTTACTATTCGTGATTATAAATCATGTGATAACGATTGCGATTAAATCCATGCCGTTCATAAAACGCCAACCCTGCTTCATTAAAGGTGAAACAAGCGAGTTCCATTTTATCAATGCCTTGTGTTAAGCCATACGCCTTAATAAAATCCATCATCGCACCACCAATATCTTGACCCCGAAAGGCTTCATCCACAATGTAATGTTCTAATTCAAAGGAACGCCCCATATAGGTTTTTGTTAGCGTCCAGATGCCACAAATCCCCACGAGCTGATCGTCGACAAAAGCCCCCACACATTGATACGCTTCTTGCATGGCTTGCAACCAACGTTCTTTGGCGAGTTCAGGACTTAAATCAGTATTTAACACGCACAATAAACGTACGACGTCATCCACTTGTTCTAGGGTCACAAAATCCACTTTTAGTTTTTCAGAAATCGTCATAATTTAAGCATTCTCCACTTTATGCTTGGTTTAAAGACTTAGCGTTTCAATCTGCGTTTGCGGACGCACGACCGTGTCAAAATCCTCATTAAACGCATAAGGCGGGAAAAACACCCCTTTTTCGGTGATAATCCCTGTAATGAGACTCGCTGGCGTTACATCAAAGCCGGGATTAAACACCGCCACGCCTTCAGGCGCCGTCCATGTTTCGCCGAGCTGTGTGACTTCAGAAGCGTCTCGCTCTTCAATGGGGATGCCTGAACCGTCCGCCAAGGTGGGGTCAAACGTCGAGCTGGGGGCCGCGATGTAAAACGGTACGTTATGAGCCTTTGCCACGAGTGCCAAGTTATACGTCCCGATTTTATTAGCGGAATCGCCATTGGCGGCAATGCGATCGGCGCCAGTGATGACGGCGTCGACCATCTTGTTTTGCATCATCAGCCCGCTCATGCCGTCAGTCACCACCGTGACAGGAATGCCGTCTTGCATGAGTTCCCACGCCGTAAGCCGAGACCCTTGCTGGCGGGGGCGTGTTTCATCGGCGTAGACCATGCTACAGCGTCCTTGGGCGAAAGCTTCACGAACGACGCCCAACGCCGTCCCGTGACCGCCTGTGGCCAAAGCCCCTGCATTACAATGCGTGTGGATGCGTGCGTTTTCAGGCAACAATTTAGCCCCATGGCGACCCATCGCCAAATTGGCTTCAATGTCTTCTTGGTGAATGCGACGGGCTTCGGCTTCGAGCGTAGGCAGCGCATCGGTGAGGCTGAGGGCATTTTCTTTGACCAGCATACGAAGCAAGGCGTTCATGCGATCGACCGCCCACATGAGGTTGACGGCGGTAGGCCTGCTTTGACGCAGGGTGTTTATTTCTCGTTGCAGGTATTCATAGGCACAGTCGGCATCGCCAGCGTCATGCACGGCATTTCGCACGGCAAGCACAACGCCATAGGCCGCCGCAATCCCGATGGCGGGCGCACCCCGCACGATCATATCCACAATGGCTCGGGTCATTTCAGGGGCGGTGTGAATGGCCACGAACTTAACTTCAGTGGGAAGCAGGCGTTGATCCAGCAACAAGCAGGCCTCAGGCGTGAGTTCAACAGCAGGGGGCATGTGGGGGTGAAGGGGCATAACTCGCAAACCTTTCCTTTG
>JBIKNF010000025.1:0-19402 GCA_044358835.1 Vampirovibrionales bacterium
GGGACTTACGCATCATACCAAAAACATACCCATTATAAAATAGGCTTTTGTGATTGGCATTCATTTTTTCTGCATTTTTTAAGGGAGCTTCTCAAGAATTACTTGTTTCACGCCAAAGTCGTGCTACACTGGTGTAAGACGCTACAAGCCCTTTTCGGCGGGTGTTGTGTCTTTAAAATAGAGATAGCTAGTTTAGGAGATTTAGGCAAATGATGAACGCCACAACGGAAAGTCCTGCTTGCGCCTTGAATGCGGATGGCTCACCACAAGTGAACGTCCCTATTACGGTGGCTCGTGGAGACGGCATCGGCCCCGAAATTATGGAAGCCACCTTGAAAGTGTTAAAAGCCGCTGGAGCCCGTATCGCCATTGAAGAAATTGAAATCGGCGAAAAAGTTTACGGCCGTGGGCATATGTCGGGTATTGAAGAATCCTCATGGGAAAGTCTTCGTCGCACGAAAGTCTTTTTAAAAGCCCCTATTACCACGCCTCAAGGCGGTGGAGTCAAAAGCTTGAATGTTACCACGCGTAAAACCTTGGGCTTGTACGCCAACGTGCGTCCGTGTGTGAGTTACTCCCCGTTTGTCGCCACCAAGCACCCCACCATGGATTTGGTCATTATTCGTGAAAACGAAGAAGATTTGTACGCGGGTATTGAACATCGTCAAACGGATGAAGTCTACCAGTGCTTAAAATTGATTTCTCGCCCTGGGACTGAAAAAATTGTTCGTTATGCCTTTGAATACGCGCGTTTGCACAACCGCAAAAAAGTCACCTGCTTTGCCAAAGACAACATCATGAAGTTGACCGATGGTCTGTTCCACAAAGTCTTCGACGAAGTGGCGAAAGAATACCCTGAACTTGAAAACGAGTTTTGGATTATTGACATTGGTGCCGCCAAAATGGCCGACACCCCCGAAGCCTTCGACGTTATTGTTATGGCTAACTTATACGGCGACATTTTGTCGGATGTAGCGGCTCAAATCGCGGGTTCTGTGGGCATTGCGGGTTCCGCTAACATTGGTGAGCATTGTGCGATGTTTGAAGCCATCCACGGTTCAGCGCCTCGTCGTGCGGGTCAAAATGTGGCTAACCCTTCGGGCTTAATGTTGGGTGCGGTGCAAATGCTCGTACACATCAACCAGCCTGATGTCGCCACGTTGTTCCACAACGCTTGGTTGAAAACCATGGAAGACGGTATTCACACCTACGATATTTACAAAGAAGGTGTTTCTAAGCAAAAAGTCGGTACGCAAGAGTTCGCTCAAGCCGTCGTCGATCGTATCGGTCAAAAGCCTTCTACTTTGAAAGCTGTTAGCTATCAAGCCAACGTGGTTGAAGCTGGCGAGCCGAAAAAAACCTATACCCCTACGGTTCCTGCCAACAAGCAAACCGTCGGTGTGGATGTCTTCCTTCATGTGAAAACCCCTACCGATGTTGAAGCCTTGGCGGTTAAATTGCAAGCCGCTCAATTGCCGAACTTGCCTTTGAAACTCATTTCAAACCGTGGGCAAAAAGTCTGGCCTCATGGCTTTGCTGAAACCTTCCATACGGATCACTGGCGCTGTCGCTATGAAAACAAGGAAGGTCAGTCGATTTCTCACAAAGACATCGTCACTTTGCTTGCTAACGTCGATGCTCAAGGTTTGGACTTCATCAAAACTGAAAACCTTTGCACCTTTGACGGTGAAATCGGTTGGACGGCGGCTCAAGGCAGCTAAGCCTTAGACGTTGAATAGTCTTAAAAAGGGATGCTTTTACGAGCATCCCTTTTTTGTTTTTACTCCCTCTCCCTTTGGGAGAGGGCTGGGGTGAGGGATTTGTAGATGCCCACTCAGAGCTGGTGTCCCTCCTCCTAGCGTAGCCCGCCATAGGCGAGGCGTGCGACCTAAGGGAGGAGGAACAAAACAAAAGGCAATTCACAGAACTTTCTTAGCACAAAAAAAACTGGAGCCGTCTTTAAGCCTTTGTTACCTTCGATCTGGATAGGATTTCTTCGATGAATACGTGTGTTCCTAATGAACTTGATCTATTTTCCATTCGGCGTCGTTTGATTGAAGCCGATATTTTCAAACAACTGCAAGGCCGTTCTGAACAAGACGCCAAAGAAGCCTGGGTAGAAGAATTTGGCGCGGAGATGGCGGCTTACATTGAAGCGGAATATCCGCAGTTGTATCAGGCGTATGTAGAGATGGTTTTACATCAAGTCCCTTGGACGACGGGCGTTGTGAGTTCCCCCCACTTTTTTTCGTAAACAAAGTGAAGAAGGGGATTATTCATCATTTTAGGTGGGTGAAGGAGTCGTTTATATAGCGTTTTGTAACAAAACGTGAAAAGACGTCAATTTTGAGTGGGTATTTTCTTTTATTAGATTGAAGTCTTTTCCTATATAAATAGGATGAATAGAGAGGTTTATTAAGATGATGAGTATTAGTTCTTACAACCCCGAATACAACGCCAAACCTTGGTTGAATACTATGTCTAATCCACCTTTACCCACTGCAGGTGGGCAGGGTGTTCCTATTACCACGCTTGCCATTCCTGAAAACGGTGGTGGAACGGTAACCACGCCTGCCTTAGGCGAAAATGGCTCAGGACTTCCACCTATCGACTACAGCCTTCCCAAAGACTTTACAGGTTTTGGCGAAAATGGCAACAGTTTGCCTCCAGTTACCACCCTCGCCTTCCCTGCAAATGGAGATGTAGGCTTGCCTATTATCTCTGCTCCAGGTGAAAATGGATCAGGAACTCCTCCACGTTATCATAAAATAGGCAAACGATTCGTGATAGATCAATATGGATGCCAACAAAAATCATTGCCCAATGAACGACTAGTAGGAAACGAATTTGTAGAAACTAAAGGCCTTAAATGGTGGATGTTTAAGTCTCTGTTCGCAACTAACCCTGCTTCAAGGGCTTCAGCGGTAAACCCTTACCCCATGGTACAAAACCCATGGATGCGATCATCTTCTTCGTCAACAACTAACACTAACTTCTTCTGGTCAGTTTAGCCCACGAGGTAGTTTGCAATACTTTGACTAATGGGGTAGCCAGTGGCTACCTCATCGTATAAGAACACAGGCGACGGATTGGCTTCAAAAAACACATGCTCGCTGTCGTCTTTACGCTTCAGGTCAATGCCTGCCATCACTAAACCTAGTGTTTTTGTCATCATTAAACAATTCTTTTTGATCTCTTCAGGCAATTCAATCGCCTTACGAAAAGTATTGGGGGTTTCGCGAAAATCCAGCTTGTCTGAATGAATTTCAAGGGCAAAAACGTCATCGCCAATCACATAGGCACGGATATCCATACCTTCAATACATTCTTGAATTTTAAGAGGGACTTTCGTTAAATGTTCAGCAAAGCCCGCGTGACTAATATCTTCTTGGGTGAGTTTAACGGTGTGTTCTCCCCCATTCGGGTACTTCATAATAATGGAACCGTCTAATTGATGATAAAAGTCCTGAATATCTTCCAGCGAATTGC
Organism: Vampirovibrionales bacterium; assembly: GCA_044358835.1. Classification (GTDB taxonomy): domain Bacteria; phylum Cyanobacteriota; class Vampirovibrionia; order Vampirovibrionales; family JAJTHC01; genus JAJTHC01. The sequence goes on from JBIKNF010000025.1 coordinate 3,490, forward strand.
TCACAATTGTTTTAGGAATACGAATACCTAATTCTGAAAATTGATTGAGTTGAAACGCTTTATGACGATGGTGATTAAACTCTTCTAGCGGATTCACCCACTTAATATGCGTTAATAAACGGTAGATGCTACCCAAAGCACATTCAATGTTCCAATACACCAAGTCCGCTTTCATAAAATCATAGTTTTCATTAGCACGAATCCAGTCAGGACCTCGACGAAAAACACCTTGAATATCGGCAAGCAAAATCCAGCCGTTGCCGTCATTTAAGTTAATGCGTCCTTGTTCAGGGGCTTGAGGATCATAATTTAGTTGGATTTTTTTAGGGTATAAAGTGGTGTCTAAATGAGCAGTGCGAACGCCCATGGCATCGAGACGTTGCTTAACAAGCATACCAGAAGGGTCATTGGGGGGCGAATCAATTAAAAACATCGAAAAATCTTCCATTTGTTTTGGTACTGTTGCTTCGGTGATTTAAAAAGCCTAATAAAATGTCTTAGGTTGTTTGATTGAGCCACTGCATAATGTCATTAAAGACTGAACTATGTGCGAAGCTAAAAAACGATGCAAAAACCTTTAAGAGGTTAGAGCTTCCCCCCCGAGCGCTTCAATAGTTTGACCACCGCAGTCTGTTGACGTTCCATGGCCCAGGCCAAAGGGGTTTTGCCGTCTTTGTCTCGGGCGTTAATGTTCGCCCCGTTCAACAGCAATACATACACAATGTCGATATATCCAAAAGCACTGGCCAAATGCAAAGGCGTCAAGCGTCGTTCACGCTCAACAACATTCAGCTTCGCCCCGTGTTGTAATAAATCCTTGGCAATTTCAAAATGGCCGTTCTTGCAGGCATATAATAAGGGGGTGTCATCAAGCAAGTAAGCATCCACAGCATTGACGTTTGCCCCATGCGCAATCAGTGTTTTTACGACGTCTACATGCCCGTTTTGGCTCGCGTTTATGAGGGGGGTACGCCCATAAGGGTTGCTCGCATCCACCGCAACGCCGTTTTCAAGCAGGGCTTTAACGATGTCGTTATTTCCCAACAAACTCGCCGTGTGCAACGGGGTGGCTCCGTCCGCATCAGCGACGTTTAGTTCACGCTTTTTGGACAGCAGACGTTTGACTTGTTTGAGATCCCCCGCTTGAATGGCTTGATTCAACGGATTTTGCGGCAGAGAGGGCTTTGCGGGTTTAAGCTTTAAAGGCCTTGCTAACCAAGCGGGTTTTTCAAAGGCTTGTGCCATACCCGCACTGTGAAGGATCAAGCCACACAAGGCAAGGGTAAAAAATTGTTTAAATGAAGGGGGACGTAGTTTCATGGGCGCTGTTTTTCGAGTCGTGTAAGCTTAAAGCCTACTGTTTAAAGTAATGAATGGTTCTATTATAACGGTTTTTTGGGTTTTGGTGTGTGGGCTTCTGTTTGCGATATAATAGTATCCGAAAGATAAAACGGTCTATGGTCTCTTCGTTGTCGCTACGATTTTTTTGTTTGGTTATGTAGTTCTGCCTACACGCCCGCACAAAAAAACCGAGGCTCCTAGAATAGCCTCATCGCCTGTTTCATCTAGCGAACACTATAACAGCACTGTGTTTCTAACCCGTTGTAAAAGGGGCCTGCCTTGACTAAATCTATACAAGCCAAACCCTTTGTACACCTGCATGTGCATAGCCAATACAGTCTTTTAGAAGCATCTAGTCGCATTAAAGATCTGGTTAAAGTGGCGACTTCTTTCGCGATGCCCGCCCTTGCTCTGACCGACAGTGGCAATCTTTATGGTGCCGTGGACTTCTACAAAAGCTGTAAAGCCAGTGGGATTAAACCGATCATCGGCGCTGAAATTGCCGTCATTGACGGCAACATTAGCGACAAATCCACGCGTAAAGCCACGGTGCAAGTCGTGTTGTTGTGCAAAAACTATAAGGGCTATCAGAATCTTGCCAAACTCCTTTCGATTGCCCACCTTGAAGGCTTTTACTACCGCCCCCGCATTAATTGGGACATGCTTGAAACTCATGCCGAAGGCTTGATTTTGTTGACCGATTGCACCCATGGCCCCATTGGCTACCATGTGCTACGTGGGCATCGAGATGAAGCCAAGGCGCACTTGGCTTGGTTGAAACGCGTGTTTAAAGATGATGTATATGTGGAATTGCAAGATCACCACATCGGCACTGAAATGCAAATCACGCAAGAAGCTGTGGCACTTGCAGACGCCTTTGAAATGGAAGTGGTGCTCACCAACGACAGTCGATTCACCGCCAAAGGCCAAGGCGAAACCGTGGACATTTTGCTCTGTATGCAAGTGGGCACCACGCTGTCTGATGAAAACCGTCGTAAAAAGTTTAATGAACAGTACTACCTTAAAAGCCCTGAAGAAATGAGCGAACTGCTTCAACATTTGCCCAAAGGCGTTATTGAAAAAGCCATGGCAAACACGCTCAAAGTGGCTGAAAAAATTGAACTCGACTGGCCCATGGGTGAATCGCTATTGCCTGCCTACCCCTTGCCTGATGGCGAAAATGAAGCCAGCTATTTGGAAAAGCTGGTCATCGACTATTCCAAAAAGAAGTACGGTGATCCCTTGCCTGAAGAGATTCAAGCTCGTGCGGATTATGAGCTAGGCATCATCAACGCCATGGGCTTTCCGGCTTATTTCTTGATTGTGTGGGATTTTATGAACTGGTCTCGCGAACAAGGCATTCCCGTAGGACCAGGTCGGGGCTCGGCTGCTGGGAGCTTGGTTGCTTATGTCTTGGGCATTACGAATATCGACCCGATCGAGCATAGCTTGTTATTTGAGCGATTTTTGAATCCTGAACGAGTCAGCATGCCCGATATTGATATTGACTTTTGCATCGAACGGCGTGGGGAAGTCATCGAATACGTGGGTAAACGCTACGGAGCAGAGCGTGTTTGCCAAATCGCCACGTTTGGCACGTTGGCCGCAAAAGCAGCCGTAAAGGCTGTCGCTCGCGTCCTTGAAATCCCCTTTGAAGAAAGTAATCGCATTTCTAAAATGATTCCTTCAACGCCTGGAACTAAACTGGCCGATGCCTTGGCGGAAGGCATGGAACTTCAAAAAGAACTCGACGCTCAGCCTCATCTCAAACGCTGGATTGATCTGGCGGTGGATTTAGAAGGGACGGCCTGTAATGTGGGGACTCACGCGGCGGGGGTTGTGATTTCAAAAGATCCGTTGCACGAAGTCATTGCCTTACAAGCATCTAAAGACGGCATGATGATTTCTCAATGCACCATGGGTGATTTGGAAAAGTTGGGCTTGCTTAAAATGGACTTTTTGGGTTTACGGAACTTGACGATTATTCGAAATACCCTAAAGCTCATTGAAAAAGCAGGAAAACCCTTGCCTGACATTGAAGAAATTCATTTGGACGATGCAGACACCTATAAGCTCCTAACGGCAGGGGATACTGATGGTGTGTTTCAGCTTGAAAGTAGCGGGATGAAAACGCTAGTGCGAGACCTCAAGCCTTCGGTCTTTGAAGATATTAACGCCTTAGTGGCCTTGTATCGTCCTGGTCCTTTGAATTCGGGCATGGCGAAAAACTTTGTGGATCGTAAGCACGGCCGTGAAGCGATTAGTTACCCTCACCCTAGCTTGCAAGAGATTTTAGAACCCACCTACGGCACCATTGTTTACCAAGAACAGATTATGCAAATCGCCCAAGTTTTGGCGGGCTACTCACTCGGACGAGCCGATTTACTTCGTCGTGCCATGGGTAAAAAAAATGCCGAAGTCATGGAAAAGGAACGAGACGGTTTTGTGCAAGGATGTGTGGCCAATACTGTAGATGCAACACTTGCCAACGATCTTTTTAACGTCATGAGCGAGTTTGCCGCGTATTGCTTTAACCGTTCACATTCAGCGGCGTATGCCTTTATTGCTTACCAAACCGCATATTTGAAGTGTCACTACCCAGTGGAATACTTGTCGGCCTTGTTGTCTTCGGTGCGAGATAGTTTGGATAAAATCCAGCATTATATCTTAACGGGGCGAAAAATGGGCATCGCTGTGTTGGCCCCTTCTGTGGAATCGAGTGATGTGGACTTTACCCCTTCCTTAGACGCACAAGCCATTCGCTTTGGTTTGGCTTCTGTTAAAGGCGTAGGCGTGGGCGTGGTGGAAGCCATCGTTAAAACCCGTGAAGAAGCCCCTTTTTCGAGTTTAGAAGACTTTTTAAAACGATCGAATACGAAGATTTTGAATCGAAAAACCATGGAAGCCCTTATTTTGGCAGGCGCCTTAGAAAGCTTTGGTTACACGCGTAAGCACTTAATGAACAACCTTGAAACAATTTTTAATTACGCAGAACAGTGCCATAAGCAAGCGGAAACAGGGCAAGCGAGCCTCTTTGATTTATTGGCCGAAACAGATGACGGCAACGCCATGAGCGGGTTACTTCTGCAAGGGGATGCGTCTGATGAGTTTAGTGACGATGAAATCCAGCGGTATGAAAAGGACTTGCTCGGCTTTTATGTAACCAGTCACCCCCTAGACAACATTAAAGAAACCCTGCCTTTGATGACGACCCATCGACTTTCTGAACTCCCCAAACTCAACGACGGCGACATCGTGCGGGTGGGAGGTTTGATTTCCAGCGTCCAGCATCGATTAAGTAAGAAGAATAAGCCCTTAATTATCGGTGTGGTGGAAGATTTTACAGGCGAACGAGAGTTCATCGTTTTTGGCAAAGCCGTGGAACAGCTAAAACCTGTGCTAGAAGCAGGCAAGAAGCTGATTCTTAAAGCGAAAGTGTCTTTTCGTGGGGATGATAGCGAACAGTTTAGCTTGGTGCTCAATGAAGCGTTGCCCATTGAAGAATGTCAGCCCTTTGAACTTTCCTTTAGCGCCCCGCCCACGTATGAAGAGTGGGTGTTTTTGGCCAAAACGTTGCGAGAACATCATGGAGACGTCCCCACGATTTTACATTTTTCTGATGGCACGCGTCTAAAAACGGGGGAACGCTTTTGGGTAAATCCGCAAGCCTTTGGGCATGTGAAGCAATCCTTACAACGCGTGATGTCCACCTTAGGCTAAGCACGTTTTATCGTATTTCATCTGGTAAAACACTATACATCTGATTATGCTGGGTTTGGGCGATGTTCTTTCGCTTTTTCAGAACCGTCTTCATTACCTGTTTCCATGCCTGAAAGGAAGTACACCAACGGCAGTACTTTGTCTAAATGAGACAACCAATTCAAGGGAGCTGGCAAAGATTTGAGATTTTCTAAGGCATTGGTAGCCGTGAAGCCACCGATCATGTCGTCGACTTGTATCACAAAATCTTTGGGGTGAATTTTACGAGGGGGGATCTCGTCTTTGTGAATACGTTTGTTTACTTGATTTGAGAGAAAAGCCCCTACCGTAACGCCTGTTACAATCCCCAACAGATTTGTGAGCGTCACTTTAGGGATTTGATGGATGAGTTTTTCTGAATTAAGCCAAGGCAGTTTTTTGGGGAATTTCTCACCTAGTCCGCTCATCAGCTTTTCAAACAATACACAAAATGTAATCGGCATCATAATGTTGGTAATGAATTGATAGTTACCTTCTTTAATTTTGGCCCACGTGTCTTCACCTTTGTCGTTGTAAATACCCCCTAGCAAACCGCCCAAGGTGGCTGAAGCGCCTAAAACCATCAGTTGTACAGGTTTTTCCTTATAATTCGCATAAAAAGGAACCAGCAACTTCTTAAACCCTTGGAGCTTACTGAATTGGCCCTGATGGCGCGCCAACAGCGCCATGGGTATTAGCGTCCCGATCAAACTGCCCAGCACCACAGGCATGGATGATTTGCGTTCTGGCTTGAGTTCTCGCACGTTAGAATGAAACACGTCTAAATCTGGTGGGGGAAAGGCGTCTTCAGGGATGCGTTGTGTAGGGGTTTTTACACCACTTGGTGAAGCGGGCCCCGCTTGTAAGGGTTGGTAGTGATATTGAAATGAAGCGTTCATGCGTTTTCCTATTTTTCCTAAGTATTACACACTTATAAGCATTAAACACTTTGGCGTCCTTTTTTATGCTATAGGGTTCGAAAAATAAAACGGTCTATGGTCTCTTCGTTGTCGCTACGATTTTGTTGTTTGGTTATGTACGTCTGTGTACACGCCCGCACAAAAAAATCTAGGCTCCTAGAATAGCCTCATCGCCTGTTTCATCTTTGGAACCCTATAGTGCCGTTTCTAAGACCTGTGATTCGCACTTTTTTCTGTGTTTGGTGTTTAATAAGACTATAATCGCTTTTTAAAGGAAGTACTTGTCAAAAAAAAAGAGGTTTTTTATGACCACGCCCTCCACACTAACGCAATCACACGCGGAAAAACTTCCGCCTCACGGGTTGATTAAATCAACGGCGGCCTTTCCCAAGCTTCAAAGCAATCAGGCCGTCATTCAAGAAGTCTTTTCTTCGATTCAAGGCGAAGGGCTCCATGCGGGGCAGCGCCAAGTCTTTGTAAGAGTCGCCCACTGCCACTTACATTGTGCCTATTGCGACACGCCCATGACGACGGCTCGAGGCGATTGTGCGGTGGAAACCCTCCCCGGTTCTAACCAATGGGTAGCGGTGCCGGGTTTACAACGCGTGGAAGACACGGAAATGTTGATTGCCGGTTTAATTGCTCAAGCCCCCCACCACAGTGTAAGCTTTACAGGCGGAGAACCCTTGTTGTACCCCTATTACCTCAAAAGTCTCATGCAACGCATTCAACGCTTGGGGGTAAAAACGTACCTAGAAACCAGTGGCACACAACCCCATAGTTTGGCCAAAGTCTTAGCGTTTACCGATGTTATTTCCATGGATGTAAAACTCCCTTCAAGCACCAAAGAAGCTGAGCGCTGGCAACAACACGCCGATTTTTACCGCACCGCAAAGCAAGCCCCTCATATTGAATTGTTCGTAAAAGTGGTAGTCAATCACCACAGTAGCCTTGAAGAATTAATGCACTTAACGTCCATTATTACGGAAGTGGACACGCCGCTATTTCTTCAACCAGAAAGCTCATTGACTGAAGCAGGAGTCATAAACATTTCACCAAGCCACTTACTGCACTTGCAAGCAGGTTTGGCGCGTTACTTTAGTTCAGTGCGGGTGCTGCCCCAAACCCATAAAATGATGAAGATTTCTTAATGAGCGTTACGCCTCCACCTTTTCCTTCTTTACGCGCTGGCAACGCGGAACGTTACGCCGATGTTTTGGTGATTGGCGCAGGAGTCGCGGGTTTAACCACTGCCCTTACGGCTGCCGAAGCAGGCTTGAGCGTATTACTTGCCTTTAAACCGAAAGAAGCCACGGCATCTAATTCGGGGTACGCGCAAGGGGGTATTGCGGCGTATGTACACTGGAACACCCCTGATTCACTCGAACAACATGTACAAGACACCCTTAAAGCAGGGGCGGATTATAATGATGAAGCCGTGGTGCGGGAAATTCTAGCCCAAGGCCATGACGCCATTAGCACCCTAATACGCTATGGAGTGGCCTTTGATTTAGAACCAGACGGCATGCCCGCGCTCACCCAAGAAGGGGCGCATTCTCAACGTCGCATTTTACACGTCAATGGCGATCAAACAGGCGTAGGGATTTTAACCCCGCTAATTGAACGGGTGAAAGCTACTGCGCAAATTCAGATTTTGCCTCATCATGCGCTTTCGGCATTGCATGTTGGGGAAAATAAAGCCCTCGTCGGGGCGAGCTTGTATGATGCCCAATCGGGCGAATTTAAACGCATACATACCCCCAATGTGGTACTTGCTACAGGCGGTTACGCCGGATTTTACCTACACGCCACCAACGACGCCACTGACGGTGTTCAAGCCTTGTATTTGGCGCACCAAGCGGGGGCTCGCGTCAAAGATTTACACTTGGTGCAGTTTCACCCCACGGCCTTTGTCACGCAAGGAAAAGTCCGCTTTTTGGCCAGTGAATCCCTGCGTGGTGAAGGGGCCACGCTTGTTAATGCCCGTGGCCAACGCTTTATGAGTGAGGTGCATCCCTTAGGTGAACTCGCCCCCAGAGATGTCGTGGCTCGCGCGATTGCTTCAGAAATGGTGAAGACTCAGCACCCCTGTGTGTATTTAGATATGCGCCAAAAAAGCGCATCCTTCTTAAAGCATCGCTTTCCCAATATCTACCACACGGCCTTGAGCTACGGCATTGATATGGCAAACGATCTGTTGCCCGTCGCTCCTGCGGCCCACTATTGTATGGGAGGCATTGAGACAACCTGGCAAGGAAAAACAAACGTTTTAGGGCTTTTTGCGATAGGCGAAGCCAGTTGCACGGGCTTACACGGGGGCAATCGTCTGGCGTCGAATTCCTTGCTTGAATGTGTCGTTATGGGTAAAAACGTCGTCACGGTTTTAGAAAAGCCCGTCGCCTCCCGCGTAACGCCAGCTTGCGTGAAGACGCTTGTAGCGCCCCTTCAACCCAAAAACGATTCGTTCCTCGCACAAGTCAAAACGTTGATGTGGCAATACTTGGGCTTGCAACGTTCGGTGGAAGGGTATAAGGCCTTACACCGTGAATTAGAAGGATTAAGCAGTCGCTATGTTCAGGAAGAAGCGGTGTTGTTTTTAATTCAAACCGCGCTGAAGCACGCCGAAATGATGCCACAATCTTGCGGAAGCCACTACGTATTAGAAAAGCCCGTGGCACACCAAGTAAAGTAAATGTCGAAGGGGGGACTTGAACCCCCACAGATTTCTCCGCACGCCCCTTAAACGTGTGCGTCTACCATTCCGCCACTCCGACAGGTATAGCCTTAGTGTAGAAGAAACATAGTCGAGGGTCAACTGGTTTTCAAGTGTGAATCGAAAAAATAGTGTGTTTTATGCACTATGCAAGGGAAAAATCCTTTGCTATGCTTTAAGTATCACCACACACACACAGACCTGACACCACCCACCATCACCCGAGCCTTCGACCCCAACCTCTATAAAGGAGTCTCCTCTTATGATGTTTCCTCCCACGGCAACGTCTGCCCTTGACGTGCAAGAACAATCACCCCTACCCACCTTGATTTTCTTGCACGGCATCGGCAATCAAGACCCCACCTGGGTCAACGAAGCCTTCGATGCCGTGCCTCAACACCTTCTCCCCCGATGCGTTCCCTTCTTTTGGGCCGATTTATTTGATGAAAGCCCTGCAGGCAAAGTCGCAGGCCACCTCATTAAAACGATCAATACCTTTACGCCCGTTTTTGCTCCGCTTGTTTTTCCTAATCAAGGCGTGAACTTACAAAGTGTTCTCAATGCGGGGATTCAGTACATCGCGGTGCCTTTTTTGAATCGATGGATAGACAAATGCACCGATGTATTAAGCTACAATAGCGTTCGGCACAATGGTTTTAAACGCCTTGAAACACTGATTCTTCAACAACCCAACGAAGTCATTCTTATTGCACATTCCATGGGAAGTGTGTTGACCTTTGAATTTTTACAAAAGCCCACCTCGGCCACTGAAAAAGTAGTTCGCCTCATCACGCTCGGTTCGCCTTTAGACAGACAACCCATCAAACGCCAAGTCCTCCTTCGCACAGGCGGTAAAACCACTGTTGCCTGCCCATGGTTAAACCTATGGGGAAGCCTTGACTTGGTGTGTTGCTGGCAACCTTGGAAGTCAGGCGAGCTGAATAGTTTTTACCCCAACGAACAAATCAAAGTGCCTTGGCAAGGGCATCACTTGGCCTCATACATCGCCCATATTCCTACCCACTATTTAATGTAAAAGATGTAAAGAAGATGTAAAGATCTTATACAAGTTTACAACTGAATAAACCAACCCTGACCCCTAAGGCTTGAAGTGACGTCAACTTCAAGCCCTTATTTTACCTAGGATTTCTACCTCTCTTCTAAACAAGTAAACACAATGACCCTTCTACATGCAAAGATGCTTGAAAAAACAGCCTGACTGGCTCTAGTCAAGCCGTTGGACTTTCTGTATAGTACAAGAATACTTCATTGCGTATTTAAGCGCATCACTCAAATAGAAATGGATTCTTCCTATGGCCGTTGTGGCATCTAACCCCATTGAATTACCTACCCCTCAACTTCTTGCTTTTCCCTTACAAGAACGTACGGCTCAAATCAAGGGGCTGTTTGTGTTAGCCAATCAACCGAAGGCTAACTTGCCTGACTTAGAAAATGCCTTACTCGCCATGGGGCATGCCCCTATTGCGGGCTTTTTGATTGATGTTTTACAATCGCCAAGCAGTTCACAAGCCGATGTTCAACTCGCGAGTATGACGTTGATTCGCATGGGCAATGCCGTGCGTGAAGACGTCCTGCGTTTTGCCATGCATCCGCAAAGCGAACGCGCCGTTTGGATCGCCGAGTTTATGGTGCATCAGTTAGGCTTGAAAAAAGCGAGCTAGTTTAGCGTCCCGCCCTCTTTTTAAAAGGGAAGAACGCTTAGGCTATGAACGCGCGGTTACCAACTGCGCTGGAGGAGACATCGGGTAGTAATTCGGTGCAGACCAATTATAGGCGATGTTGTCCAAAATACGCTGAACCTGCTGATGCAATTCTTCAGAGGGCAACGACTTTTCTTGTAAGTCTTTTTTCAAGTTACGCAAGGCATGTTCCAACTGCGAACGTTCACTAATGGCCTTGAAATGTGGTTCAAGGACGGTCAACTTGTACGTTTCATACTGCTTTTCCGTTTCCGCATTTAAACGAGTCACCTCAATTTCACGCAAACCTTCCACCAAAAATTGCGTGGTGCGCAACATCACACCCATGGCCACAAATAATCCGGCCATCACAAATCCCTTTTTAGATTGAAAGAAATGCAACAACACCGCTTCCGTATTTTGTGGGGCAAGAGTATTCTTAATACTAAATTGTTTTTCCCTTATCGATTGATTGATTAGTTCAGGATTTTTTTGTAACTTGTCTTGTAAGGGCTTTACTACTTGGGCCATACTTTCACGTATTGCTTTTACGGCATACAAAACTATCGTCGTCATGGTGAAACCTAGGCCAGTGCCCACCGCATTGAGCGACCATCGCGACGCCTTTTTAAAATCAACAGGAGAATCGTCCTTGTTTTGAAGGGGTTTGATGTAGGAATCGCTTGTACTTGGGTGAGTCTTTTTATGTTTTGTTTGATGAGGGTTTTGCGAAGAAATGGCTAGGCTTTCACCTTGTCTGGCTTGACGAGGGAGGGGTCTTCGGTTTTGAGGGAGAATCGCAAAATTGCTTTGCTTATGTCTAAAGTCGTCCTGCTGACGTGTTTTTCTAGGGTCGTTCAATTGAGGTAGGCATTCAAAGGGTAAGGGTGAAAGGTAGGTTTCCGCATTCGGGATGCCTTCATCTGCCAAGATCTGTCGGATTTGGGTTTCTGCATAGGTGTGATTGTCGTCATCAATCTGCGTTTTGGCTTCAATTGATTGTTGATACGCCGTGCTTAAATTGCCGACTAAATTCGCGCGAATCTGACTTTCTTGCCAACGCACCCACACTTCTTGCAAGCCACTTAGCACATTACTGGCGAGGTAGCTGACGCCTAAAACGGCTGTAGCTCCTAAGGCGGGCTTGGTTAAATGGGGCGCCAATACAGGAATCATCATCATTAAAACCGCAGGATCCGCCAAAAAAGCAACCAATTCATTTTGATGATTATGCGGATGCCCCTGCGATGGTTGGTTCAAATGTTCCAAATTATCCACAACCGTCCCCAAAGAAGCTAAACTTTTGGCATGTTGGGGCAACGGGTGACGCATCCATAAAGGGGCCAGTAACAGAGCCCCTAACACTCCTAAGCCTGTGGCAACCAAAAACTCCGAAGGCTTGGGAATCGCGGTTTTCGTGGTCGCACTTTTTGGTGTGTTTAGCGCATAGGCATTAGATGTAGGCAATGAGGCGTGAGGGGGGGAATGCCCCTGTTTCTGAAGCGAAGGGCGTTCAGTTAAAGGAAACAATGAAGGCGTTGAAAGGGGCGACGAATACATAAAGCTTCCATCATAAAAATTAGAGAGTTTTGTTAAATTATACAACAAAAAAAGAAGCTGTATAGAATACTTGTGTAGAAACGCCAGCTAGCCTTTAAGCATTTAGGGACCATCTAGGAACCATTTAGGGCTTTTGCGCGTCAAAATAGGTGGCCATTTGCTTAGCGGCAAAGCCTGCAAAGGCATCCCCATTGCTGAACAAGGTAACGGGGCGCTTAATGAAGGTATATTCTTGTGCCATGTACGCCAGTAGCTCTTCTGAGTTTAAGGTTTTTTCATGCAACCCCCACTGACGAAACTTCATGGCTCGTTTCGAAAAAAGCGCTTCAGGACTTCCCACCGCGTCTGCCAAGCGCTTGACTTGCACATCGCTTAGGGGGGAAGACTTCAAGTCATGCACCACAGTAAAGCTCACGCCGTGGGCTTCTAAAAAGGCCTTGGCCTTTTGGCAGGTGGAACAATGGGGTAACCAATATAATTCAGCGCTTAGCGTCATCCGTTTATCCTTTCCTTGCAAGTTTTACCAATTAAACGATTAAAATAAGGGACTACTTCTTTTTTTCAGCCCCCACCAGTTCGCTGTCTAGCCTTGGAATCAACGGCCCTGTGGGATTCACGCGATGCGCGTGGGACGCTGAAAAACGCAACTGCTTCACATCTTCAAAGCTTGTGAAGGAATGGGTCGCAAAGCCCAACTGGTTCAGGATGTCTTGCGAAAGATTCGGCAACATCGGTTGAAATAAAATCGCCACCACTCGCACGGCTTCTAAAACGGCAAACAACAAGGCGGCCAAACGCTCGGTTTGCCCTTCTTTATGGAGCGTCCATGGTTGCAAGTCGTTAATGGCACGATTGGCCAAGTCCACCCGTTCAAGCAATAGGCCCGCGACCTTTTGAAAATCAAAGGCTCTGTAGGCCGATTCCACCGCCTGTCGCAGTTCGCTTTGTTCTTGTAAGGCATCCAACACCGCTTCAGCACTTGAAGCGTTGTAGGGGGGTAGTTCACCGTTGAAGTACTTGCTCACCATTGAAAGGGATCGATTCAGCAGATTGCCCAAGTTATTGGCCAAATCCGCATTCACCTTGAGCTTAAACTCTTGAATGGAAAAATTGCCGTCTTGACCAAAGGGCGTGCAAGTCAATAAGTAATACCGCAGGGTATCCGCATTGAGCAGGTCATATTCGGCCGTAATTTCAAAGGGTGAAATAACGTTCCCCAGCGATTTCGAGATTTTAGCGTCTTCAAGCGTAATAAAGCCATGGGCAAAAATCGTTTTAGGCAAGGGAAGTTCCGCACTCATCAACATGGCTGGCCAATAAATGGCATGAAAACGCAAAATGTCTTTGCCGATGATATGCACGGCATTGGGTTGACCTTCTGGAGTCTGCCAAAAACGCTGGAATAGTGCATCGTCCGCACTAAGGTAGTTAAGGCCACTTAAGTAGTTGGAAAGGGCATCAATCCACACATAAATGACTTGCTCTTCATCATTTGGCACTGGAATACCCCAGGTGACGGCTTTGGTACTGCGAGAAACGCTAATATCCTGTAGATTTTCAAGCATATTCAGCACTTCAGCCTTGCGAAAGGCGGGTTGCACAAAATCAGGATGCGACTCAAAATAATCCAACAGCGCTTGTTTATAATGGCTCAGCCGAAAAAAGTAATTTTCTTCAAGCACCACTTCTGGCACGGTTTTATGCACCAAGCAACGCCCTGTATCATCCAGGTCTCGTTCATTTAAAAAGGCTTCACAGCCGGTGCAGTACTTGCCTTCATAACTCGCCTTGTAAATGTCGCCTTTGTTGAGTAAACGTTGCCATAATTGAGTCACCAACGCGTAGTGCGATGCTTCAGTGGTGCGAATAAAACGATCATAAGCCACATCACAATGGTGCCACAGTTGGGTAAAGGATTGCGAGAGATCATCCACAAACGCCTTGGGCGATTGTTGATGTTTGGCGGCGTTTTGTTCGACTTTTATGCCATGTTCGTCCACCCCTGTTAGGAAGTAGGTGGGGATTTGCATGGCCTTAAACGCACGAGCAATGGCGTCAGTGGCCATTTTTTCATAAGCATGACCCAAGTGGGGTTTGCCGTTGACGTAATCAATGGCGGTTGTAATATAGAGCGTTTCATTACCTTGCGTTGTCATAAGGGGTTATGCCTTTTCGCCCTAAGGAGCGACCACCGCTTCGACACAGCCCGAAGCCTCACAAGAGTTTATTCTAACAGAAACACGCTGATTTGGCGAAACATCCTACATTTAATGGGCGTCAGGCAAGCGCTTGTGGTGACTACTTGTTCATGCGGTAGCGAGAGCGCTTGACGGCAATGACATCAGGCAGTTGCTTGATGTTGCGAATCAACTTTTCCAGCTCTTCAAGGTTTTTGACTTCAAGCCCCAGCTCAATATACACACTTTTTTCCCCGCTTAAGCGCTTGCAATTGGCGGAAAAAATGTTCACTTGCATATCCGACACTTTCGCCAACACGTCTTTAAACACCCCCACTTGATCCATCACCTGCATTTCAAGCAACACATTGTGAAGGGTTTGTTGCATTTCAATGGCCCCCGTCCACGAAAGGTTCATCACGCGCTGGGGGTTGGCTTGCACAATGTTCATGCAATCGTCCCGATGGATCATCACCCCGCGGCTACGGGTCACAATGCCCACAATGGCATCCCCCGGAACAGGCATACAACAACGCGCAATATGGTACTGCAAGCCTTTTAGGGCTTGTAAAGAACCACTCGCATTAAAGGAATCGACCGTAGGGCCTTGTTTTTCGAGTTTTGCCAGCTCTTCGGCAAAGCGTTCGCTGGTACTGTTTTTCGCCTGCAAGGCTTCAGGGCTTTGCGAGTTGGGTAAATCCACATAGCCGTGTTCTTTTAAATGTTCGGCTTGCTCGGCTTGAATCTGGGCGTGGTGATCGGATGTCGTTGAAACGATCTTGCCCTTTTTCACACGGTTAATAATGCGAGACAGCGTGATTTCACCATAACCCAAAGCAACATAAAGGTCTTCGATATTCTTATAGTTGAGTTCGTTGGCCACTTCAAGCATTTTGCCTGATTTAACGAGGGCATCGACCTTGGCGCGGGTGAGATCCGCTTCAAGCAGTTGGCGTCCTTGGGTTTCGTGTTGATCCCGATAATGCTTTTTGTACCAGTGACGAATGCGGTTTTTCGCTTGTTGCGTGACTACAAAGTTCACCCAATCTAGGCGAGGCGTGGCTTTTTTATTGGTGATAATCTCAATAATATCGCCGTTTTGAAGTTCCGTGTCCAACGGTACCATTTTTTCGTTAACAATCGCCCCCGCACAACGATTGCCCACTTCGCTATGAATGCGAAAAGCGAAATCCACAGGCGTGCATCCACGAGGCAAGCTAATGACGGTGCCTTTCGGCGTAAACACGAAGACTTGGTCAGGGAAAAGATCCAGCTTCACATTTTCGACAAACTCTAGCGCTGTATCGGCATTGGCTTGCATTTCCACCAACTGCTTCAACCAACTGAGCTTTTCATCTTCTTTAGAACTTTGATACGCGGTAGCCTCATCGCCAAAACGCTTATAGTGAAAGTGGGCAGCAATACCAAATTCCGCCACTTTGTGCATTTTTTCCGTGCGAATCTGCACTTCCACAGGGCGTTTATTCGGCCCAATAATCGTGGTGTGCAAAGACTGATAGAAATTGCTTTTCGGCATGGCAATGTAATCTTTAAAACGCCCAGCGACAGGCGTATATTGATGGTGAATAATCCCCAAGACTTCATAGCATTGGGCTTCGGTCTGCACAATGACTCGCAGGGCGGAAATATCAAAAATATCGTTGAGCTCTTTTTTTTGTGAACTCATTTTCTTGTATATGCTGTAGTAATTCTTCAAACGGCTATAGATTTTAGAATGAATGTTATGTTGCAAAAGTCCTTTTT
>JBIKNF010000001.1:0-260603 GCA_044358835.1 Vampirovibrionales bacterium
TTAAAAGTTAATAGTTTGTTCTATTCTAGCTTTTATTCATCCTTTCTATATCGAGGCGATCAACACTCCCCGCAAAACTGTTCGCTTTCGTGAACAGCTTTGTTAAATCCGAAATTGACTTCAAAAACATTGTACGTCGATTGCTCTCGCTAAAAAACAATCGACCATTCTTTTCGTCTTAAATTCTTCCACTATTGAGTTGTCAATGAACCAATCCACCACAAGGAACGTTTAAAATCTCTTATTCAAAGACCCCGCTTCCCTCCAGTTCCACAACTATCCTACAAACCCGCACACCTGTCAACACCCTTTTTTCAAGACCCCCAATTGTAACAATTTTGTTAGATTCCCCGCACCCTTTTCTATTCACACCCCTTTAGGCTCCTAAGAACTGTTGCGTCCGTTTTTGAATTATACTTACACCTAGCCCGAAAAACACTGAAAGGTCACTTTATATATGTACCCTATTTCCTCTTCTTCTCGCTTCGCCCCCCCCCCCCCCCAAGCCTCCTCGCCACAAACCGCGCAACGCTCCGGCCGGTTGAGTTCTGGGTCGGTTCGAAAGGTCATGGCTGAATGGGATGACTTAAGAGATATTCGAAATATAAAATTTCTTTGTATTGGTCAAATTCTCAATTGCTTCACTGGTATAGACCAGGAGTTACAAGCATTGGTGGAATATGCAGAAAATCTGCATAGATCCAAATTCCCTGTGCGTTTTGAAGGTGATGAATCTATCGTAACTTTTAATTATAATGATTCAAATGGGGGTAAAATTGAAGGGACATTCAGACAATGCCTAAAAGGGCAAGGATTAATAACTACCTTAAAATCTTTATGGGTTCAGGTTTTACAACAAGAGGCTCTTTATCAGCGAACGAATGGTCAACAAATTGGTAAACGCGACTTTAGTCCTAGTACAGGGTCTCTCGAAAAACGTTTAGCACATTTATTAGATGATGCTCGCAAGGCTGAAGGAGGTTAAAATCACTACTCGATTGAACGCTATTAAAGCCTGCGGGGGGGGTAAGCGTCTCGCGAGTAATCTTAAACAACTGTAACACTTGTTCAAGAATGCCACCCACACACCCGATACCCATGTTCGAATCTCTTTTTACACACGAGCCACAAGAGCCTGCTTCTTATGAATATGACCCAGATTACCACCACAACCACCCCCCGTGCGTTTACCTTGATCGAACTCACCGTCGTTATAGCGGTGATGGGGATTCTAACGGCCATGGCGATGGTTCAAACCGAAGGGATTGATGATAGCACCGAAAATGCGCTTTTAGAAGACTACCTTCAAAAACTCAATGCGGGGGCGGCTAAGTATCTTGAAAATACGGGGCAGTCGCCTTCAGATTTTCAGCAATTTATGGCGATAGATCGCGCCAGTTTGAATCCCAACAATAACATTTTAGTGCCCTTACTTTATAATAGAAACAATGTTGAAATGTGCGGAACGTCACTGCCCGCGGTGGGTAGCACGACGTTACTGTGTCAGGGTTCGGGTTTAACCAAAAGAAAAGCCACCTACACCTTAACGGCAGGCATGGTTTCGGTCGTTATTTTAGCGAAGTAAACTGTTGTAACGGTTTGTAAATAATTGTAAAGAATCTACGCAAACTTTCGATATAGAGTAAAGCGCTACCTATAATAAGATTCAAGTGATGGAACCCTCTTCCTTATGACGCTTTACGTTAAAAATCAAGCCTTTACACTTGTTGAAGTCGCCATAGCTTTGGGGATTATAGGCATTTTAGCCGGAGGGGCCATTACCATGATAGGTGAATTTCAAAGCGGTTCGGAAGAGAGTGTTTTTCGTGAATACTACCAAGATTTAAATATCGCAACGACTCAATTTCTTGCTGCAACAGGCCGAAAGCCAAAGGGCTTTGGCGAATTTATGGGAGCCACACAAACGGATCTTGATCCTGGGAATGGCATCACCGTGCCGTTAATGTATAACAAAAATGACGAGCCACTTTGCGGGACAACGGTTCCTCTAGCAACTGAAAAAACCTTGGTTTGTGACGATGTCGGACTTCAAATAAGAAAAGCCACATACACCCTTCAAGGAAACGTGGTGCTGATGAAAATTGAAGAAAAATAAGCCACGTACAAGTATTTAAATCAAGTCCCTTAGGCTTTTTAATTTTGGGGTATTCCCTTTTTATATTTGTGATATACTTTCTTTAGTTTAAGATTCGTGAAAGGATGAGTCCTTTGACTTAGCCTATTTGGATGATAAATTTTATTGTTGTAATGATTTTAGGTTCTTGTTGATTTAACTGTTGATTTAACTAAGGTCAAGTTGCATTCTTACAATGAAATGGATTCTTATCACCTTCTTCAATTATAAATGTTTTTATAATAATACGATTGTTTAAAAAGGAAACGTTTTCGTGTCTCTTCATACCCCTCTTTCCTCTACGAAACCTGTAAAAAATGGTGTTGAACTCTCTTCTACTGATGCCACCGCCACCCAGCTTGAAAGTGCCTTACGCTTGGTGGGGGACAAATACTCCTTACAAATCATTTACTTGCTTTTGAAATTTGAAGCCCAGCGTTTTGTTGAACTCGAAAATGCCATTCAAGGGATTTCACCCCGCACGTTGTCGGCTCGTTTAAAGCATTTGGAATTTCACGGCTTAATTACGCGTAAAGCGTATCCCACCATCCCACCCAAGGTAGAATATCGCGCGACGGCCAAAGGTCAGGCCTTAATGACGACAATTACCGCACTGGCGGAATGGTCTTTAATTGAAACCGTGTAATCGTCATCACTTCATCAAAAGAAAGTCTGCTTGCAAGGGGCTTTCTTTTCATTTTTAGATTGGTCTAAAAACCTAGCCTTGTTCTGTATAGGCTTGCATTTGCTTATGGGCTTGTCTTAGTTCCTGCAATTCCTGACGAATCTGAGCATGGTGTGCGTGGAACAATTCCCCCAACTGTGCATCAAACCCTTTAAGTTGTTGCAATTTATGAAACAACACGTCTTTTTCACTGACGTTTAAAACGTTGCACTGCTTTTCAGCGACTTCTTGGGCTTGGTACAATAATTCGCCCCGCAATAAACTTTGTTGCATTAAAGCAGGCGTTAGTCCTGATTCACTATTGCCTTTGGCTTCATTTAAACCCGCAATCAGTTCGACGGTCACACGTTCGATTTGAAGCAGCAACGATTCTAACTCTGAAAAAAAAGACGCCGACAGTTGCTTCATTTTTACAATCCTTCATCTCATCGCTTAGGCGTTTTGAATGGGGTAGGAAGAGTCTTGCGTTTCTTGTTTGGCGATTTTAATGGCAGTAACCCATGTTTGACGCAAATCAATCAAGTGTTCTAGCACGTCGTCTACTAACGCGGTATCTCTTTGAACATTGGCTTGTACCAATTGATGATGCAAGTATTCGTACAAGTAAAAAAGTTGTTGTGTGGTTTCATTGCCAGACTTTAAATCTAAACTGGCCATAAATTCGGCAATAATACGTTGGGTTTTCAGTAAGAATAGGTTCGACTTTTCATAATCCTTCGCCACAATCGACTTTTTCGCTATTTTGGCAAAGCGAATCGCCCCGTCATACAGCATGACTAACAACTGTTCTTTGCTTGCTGTAATGATTTGTTGTTCTTGATATTGTTTCGCGTGTTTTTGCTGAAGAAGAGGATTGGGTGATGCGTTCATGCTAAACCTTGTCCATATGAGGTGGCGACTCTTTTTAGTTTAGCGAATTTTTTACTCCACGAACTCCATCAAAAAATGTATTTTAAACAAGGGACTAGCACAAAAAAAACTTGACTCGGCTTTATGTAAGTACTGTACATCCCTTCAGGTGACCTGTTACCCTTTAAAAAGGAACCCCTTGCTATGCTTGGTTTTAATATGATGATTTATTATGACGCCCTTTCCCAACAAAAAGATTTGGAATATCAAAAGAGTCTCATTAGTCAACGCCGTAAAAACTTAATCAATATCAACTCGAGTTTGCGTTTTGCCGAAGCCAAGCTAGACCCTAGCAGTGAAGGCTACAAGGCCTTGGATTTACGCGTTCAACAAATGGAACAAATGTCTCAGGTTTTGGATGCCGAAGCCGCTCGAATTGACATGCAAATCAATGCCAATCAAGCCCTCATGCAAAGCACCAAGCAAATGCTTTCTCAAGATTTAAAAGACGACTTCACCTTAACCAGTAGAGAGTAAGGCTCACACTCTTGGATTCTAATACCAATTAAACGATTAAATGTCGTGTTGTCTCTTCGTTGTCGCTACGATTTTTTTTCAGTTATGTAGGTCTGTCTACACGCCCTCACAAAAAAATCTAGGCTCCTAGAATAGCCTAACACGCTATTCATTCGTTTAAATGGTATAAGTGTCTTCTTCTTGAAGGGTGGCTAAATTGTCCTGTTTGGTTGAATGAGCGTCCTGCCCCTTCAATAGCCCCATACGCTGCTGGCGTGCCACACGACGGGCAATATCTTCTTCCCGCTTGGATTTACTCACAAAGGAAGGTTCTTTAATTCGCATGTATACCGTTGCATTTTGATGATGCACCTGATGACGCCCTTCCATCATTTGGAGTTCCGTACCTTGGGCTTGCCGCCGAGCCAAATCAGATTGATTCAAACGATCTAACTGACTTAAAAATTGACGCGTGGTATGCGCCACTTGCTGTAATTGTTCCATCACAGAAGGAGATTTTTGAGGAAGTTCTAAACTACTGCGTCTAAAATTGGTGTCTTGCGTGTGTTGCTTTTGAAAGACGTCTTGCTGAAGGACTTCACGTTGTTTAATCAATGCTTGGGTAGAACCCACCCGAGGGGTAGGCAACGGAGGGGTCAACCATTCTTCTTGCTGTTGCAAGTGGGGGTCTAGAGCCAGGTTGCGTTGGCTGTTTTTGTCTAAGCCCTTATGAAACGAAGCGTCGTAAGGGGTGGGCATATTCGATTTTTTCCCCGAACCGAGGGGTGAAGCAACCATCATCATCTGTTTGTACCTAATCGCAAGGGGGCTTGAACTTTACGAGCAACACACGTCATTTGTGCAGTAAACACTTGAGACTCCTCTATTCTACGACAATCGTCAAGGTAAATCAAGTACTTAATACAGGCCACTATTCTTCAACAATAGAAGATCGAAAACGGAGACCCTATTTAGGGGGTTTTTAAAATTGACTGTAGTCGAAGCACTAAAAGTTTGTTATGATTAAAGAAATCATACGGTTGAGTTGAAGGAATCCCTTTCATGAGCTTGTCGAACGACCCTGAATCCCTCGTAAAACTTTCGGTCATGGGCATTGCCCTAGACACCAGAACGGGTACGCCTATTGTCGTGTTGACGGATCAAGACAAACGACGGGCCTTGCCAATTTGGATTGGTACAGCAGAAGCCAGTGCCATTATTCGTCAACTGGAAGGAGTGGAATCCAACCGCCCCATGACGCATGATTTGCTCTATAATCTTATTGAACTAACAGGCTATGTGTTGGATCGTGTCGTGATTAAAGACATTGAAAATGACACGTATTTTGCAAGCCTGTATTTGACATCCGAAGAAAATGACAAAGAGCTTGAACTCGATGCCCGACCTTCTGATGCCGTCGCCGTAGCGTTACGAGCAGACGCTCCCATTTTCGCGAGCCCTCATGTAATGTCTGACGGAACAGTCAGTGCCGATGAAGAAAAAGACGAAGAAGAAAGCGAAGCCTTCAAAGACTTTTTAAAGAACATTAAAGCCAGTGATTTCAACTTCCCCGGCGATATTCAAAGCGATCAATAACCCCTTTGGCCTTAACCCTTACCTCAATAAGAGCATGCAATCCCCATAGCTATAGAAGCGATAGCGTTCTTCAACGGCGGATTGATACACCTTTAAAATAAAATCCCGATTCGCAAAGGCAGAAATCATCATCAATAACGTGGATTTTGGCAAGTGAAAATTGGTCAGCATGGCATCTACCACTTGAAAGCGAAAACCGGGGTAAATGTAGAGGTTGCTCCACCCACTTTCACCCTTATACAACGTTCCCCCTTGATTTTGAGCCGCTGTTTCAAGTGTTTTTGTCGTGGTGGTGCCTACGGTAAAGACTCTTCCACCGCGCGCCTTACAAGCCAAAATGGCGTCCACCGTGGCTTGGGGCAAGGTATAGGCTTCACCATGCATGTCATGCGTTCGAATGTCGTCTACCATGACGGGTCGAAAGGTCCCCACCCCAACCGACAAAGTCACCGCCACCTTTTGTATACCTTTTTGGGTAAGGGCGTTTAAAACGTCTTCCGTAAAATGTAACCCTGCTGTCGGCGCCGCTTGAGACCCTTCCACTTCTGAATAAACAGTTTGGTATCGTTCTTTGTCTTCTTCATTGGCGGGGCGGTTAAAATACGGCGGAATCGGCATTTTACCCACTTTGTACATAAACTCATGCACGTTTACTTCCTCATTCAAGTGCAGCCGCACCCTGCCATGACCTTCTTTGCCTTGTTCAATCACTTCAAACATGGCCGAACTCTCTTCTAAAACGATGAAAGTCCCTGCCTTCAGTTTACGAGCCGGACGCATTAAGCAATGCCACTCCAATTCTGCTTGTGAAGTAGGGTGTAGCAACAGGACTTCTACTTCTCCTTCAGTCATAGAGCCGTCTGGCCTAAGGCGCTTACCTAAAAAGCGGGCGGGTAAGACTTTGGTGTCATTCACTACCAATAAATCTTCAGGGTTCATGAAATCGACCAAATCTTTAAAACCCTTGTGGGCAAAGGATTCTGCTTGGCAGTCCACATACATCATGCGTGAATCGTCCCGATTAGGGAGAGGGTGCGAAGCGATTAAATCCGTCGGAAGCGTGTAATCGTAAGCATCAATGTGGAATAAATCCACGTCACCAGAATTAACAAGGGTCATAGCAGCGTCCTTTAAGCTAGAATTCGTTCTTATAAAATAGCACAAACACATGTTTCTAATGGTTTTATGCTTATGTATAGTGTGCGAAAGATGAAACAGGCCATGAGACTATTCTAGGCGCCTAGATTTTTTGAGCAGGCGTGTACACGGACGTACCATAACCAAGCAAAAAACTCGTGGCGACAACGAAGAGACCATAGATCGTTTTATCTCGCGAACACGATAATGAACTTAAATGAAGGGGGTTGGCTCGCGTGATTCGTTTTCAGTCGGTTGAAAGTTTGTACCCTTTTTTAAAAACGCAACTCAACGCCACCCCCTTGGTTGAATCCGTACCCGACTTGTTGGTGGGAACAGACCCTTTGGCCGTGTATCAGTATGGGCATGACCTATACGTCAAACGCCGACATAAGAAACAAGACGATCAAGCCAAGCCACCAAACTATTCTGAACCCATCGTTTCAACCCAAGCCCCTTGCCCACCGCGTTGTGGCTGTCGAACATGCGTATAAAACGATTGTTTTTATTAAAGAAATTTAAGTAAGAAAAACGGCAATACGGTTTCGTACTGCCTCTCGTTGCTATGTCCCCCTGTTCAGAAGAAAGATGGAAGTCTGTAAAGCTCTTCCAAAATAACTATCGACCGATTTAGGGTAAACTTAAGAAATCATTTACAAAATGTTACATCCTGAAAAAGCCTTACCCTACCATTGCTTGATGTTCCTACTTAAACATGTTAAGCTAAAACTCTGTTTGAAAGGCCTTTTTTTAGCACAGAAAGCTTTGTAAGTATGGAATCTTTGGAAAAATCACGCCCTTCATTGGCTTCTGTATTACAGGCACGGCGTCACGCGTTGGATCTCAGCCTGCCTGTGGTGGCAGAAAAATCTGGGGTTTCGCTGGCTCTTTTAGAACAACTCGAAGAAGGGCGGCTGCATTTTATGTCCGTCATGAACCGCACACGACTCACACGAGTGCTTAAAATTACGCCCGCAGAATTGAAGCAATACGAAACACCCCCACCCCTTACGTTGACGGGTGAGGTGGTACTTCAATCGGTGGACTACCACTTAGTAGCCCACTTCAACAACGGCAAACGCCTGCCTTTAAAGGAAATGGAACGCAATACCGAAGGCTTTTGGCCTTGCCCAGATTGCGGTGCTGAACTCACGACGTTGACGCATCTGCGAGAAGACTTAGAGCATAAAGCGTGGGTCGTGTTTAAAATACGATGCACCCACTGCCTGTTTAAGTTAGATCATGAAGCGGTGGCCGAGACGCTTTGAATGAATCGCTAAAGTTCGTCTTGTTGTTTGCTAGGCAATACATAATAAATCGCGGAAAAGTATTTGTCGATTTCCTGCTCTGCTGGAGTCTTTTCCGCTTTGGTTAAAATATGATGAAACTCTCCCAAGTTCACATAACGATCGATATATTTCACCAGGGGAGACGCTTCTTGAATCTTTTTCACGCGAGGTTCCTTCACCAACACTTCTGCCAAGCGGTAAAGCGGTACCCTAAAAAACATATCCACCACTTCTGGGTCAAAATGAGAACCAGCGTCTTTTTGAATAATACTTAGCACCTTGTCAAAGGGCATGCGGCTACGGTAATGACGCAACGAGGTAATGGCGTCAAACACATCGCCCAGGGCAATAATTCGGCCTGAAAGCGGTATTTCATCACCTTTCAAGCCTTTGTAATAGCCTTTGCCATCCACCCGTTCATGATGAGACGCCGCAATCAAGGGGACGTCCTGCAAGTGATGGGCAAAATGAATGTTCTGTAAAATTTCAAACGTAAAACGAGCATGTTCTTGAATATGCTGGTATTCATCAATGGTTAAGCGTCCTTCTTTCGTCAACACTTCTTCTCGAATCCCGATTTTCCCAATATCGTGCAATAAGGCCGCAAAACGTAAGGCTTCCATGTCATTACGTTGCATTTGAAGTTCATCACCCACCAGCAGGGAATAATCAGCCACTCGTTCACTATGCCCAGCTGTAATAGGGTCTCGAGCATCAATGGTGGAAGATAAAGTCAAAATAAAACTTTCAAAACTGCGTTGTTGTTCTTTCACCATCATCGCATTTTCAAGGGTAATGCCTGTTGTGGCCGCAATCGCATTCAGCAAATCTTCGTCACTTTTGGTGAAAGAACCCACCACTTTGTTAAGAACCTGCACGACACCAATGGAGTCATTTTCTCGGTTTAAAATGGGGATGCATAATACGTTACGCGTCCTGTAACCCGTTTTTCGATCTACTTCTTGATTAAAGCGAGGGTCATTGTACACATCGGCAATGTTCAGGGTTTCGCCTATTTTGAAGACATGTCCAACAAGACCTTTGTCCGCACTAACGCGTAAGTTCTTCTTTCCTTCTATGCCAGAAGCGACTTTGCTCCACAACTCGTTGGTTTCTTTGTCATGCACAAACACGGTGCAACGTTCTGCTCCCAAAGCCTTAACCGTTTCTTCACGAACCAGGTTTAAAATGTTGTCGAGTTCTCGTTCAGCAGAAATGGCTTGCCCCAAACGCAATAAAGACATAAGTGCATTGGGGTCTGCATTAGCTAAAGCATTGACGGGTTGATCGTTCTGAGCCCCCGTATTCATCACCTTCATCTCGGCGGCTTGAACATTTTCTGCAGACGCCACCTGAGCCTTCAACATCGTTTCTAAGGGAGTGAACGCCTCATATTTCAAACGATGCTCAGCAACTTTTTCCCATTTTTCAGGCGAAAGAAGAAAGAGTTCATCTTCAATCGGACGCACCAAGAACATCAAGTTATATTGTTGAGCCACATTCAAGGCATGAAACAAACTTTGAATTGCCAAGTCTGTTTGTTGCAAAGAAATATATAAACGGGCTTGTTCGTAATAGGTTTTGGCCAATTCATCATAACGGTTTTGGCGTTTAAAAATCATAATCGATTCGCTCAAGGCTTCTAACGCTTCACGGCGTTGACCCCATGTATTATGTAAGGCCCCTAGCAAGCGAAAAGCTATCCCATAGGCCTTTTCATTCGCATAATCCTTAAGCAATGGAATAATATCGTCTACCAACAAGGTGTACGTTTCGTCTAATTCGTTGTTTAAAAAGTGAATATATGCCCGATACAACCGAGCTGTGCCATAAGCGTTCCACAGGCGTCTGGATTCACATCGACTCATACATTCATTCGTTAAATGCAAGGCCTTAATCAATTGGTGGTTAATAATCGCGATTTTAATTAAATCGTTCATCAGTTCCGCTTCACGACGGCTATCTTTAACTTGTTTCGCAATAGACAAGGCACGTTCCAAATTTTTTTGAGCATCATTAAACTGTTCCACCAATAAGTTGGTTTGCCCTAACATTTGATAACTTACGCCAAGTTCATGAATAAAGGGGAGCTTGCTTTTTATTTTAAGAGAATCCTGCATTAGGTGCAACGCATGCGAAAAGTTGCCTGCATGCTCATAGTAAATGGCCATGCTGTCAAACAATCGAGCGTAAGTGAGCGATTCTTCAGGGCAACACATCAGGGCTTCTTTGTACCAACGCATTGCCACGCCAAAGTGCTTTTGATCGTAATGAATACGCCCTTGATATAGATAAATCAACGGCTTAAGTTCTTGCATTTGCGCTGCGGTGTAAGTCCGTTGGCTTTGTACATACAGTTCATTTAAACGACGAATACACTGCTTGGCTTCTTGAACAGGACGATGCATATAACGTTGCCAAACGGCTTCAACCTGAAGGCGAGTGCGTTGCCACCTATCAAATTCTATATTGTACTGGCTCGATTCTGCCAGATCAAAGGCTTCTTTAAAACGTCGTTTGAATCCCAAAACAGAAATATGTAATAAGCGCTTGGTGAAAGGAGACAGTAAGTCTTCCGAAGACTCTTCAATGGAATCGAGTGACCCTTGTGCTTCCCCCTCGTCGACTTCTAAGGGTAACTCACTTAGGTGATCAAAAGACGTACTAGAAACAAAAAGTTCCCAAGGGCTATTGGCTTTCACATTACCCAAGTGGCCTCGTAAGGTTTGTTCCTTAGAAGCCGTTAAATCTTTGGAAGAGCGTGTGTTAAGTTTGAATTCTTCCAATGACGTTTCTTGATCGTCAGAAGGCATTAAAGACATAAAAATCTCACTTTAATACGTCACTACAAAGTCAATATCGATCCTGTTTATCAAAACCTTCCTTAGTATATCAAGTCTTTACAAGCTTTAACCCAATGAAGCACTTGAAGTTAATCTAGACGATGGACTTTCTTTACGTGTAAGAAGGTTTAAAGGGTTTCAATTTTTTCAAGTAAGTCAGGGGCTTGAAGACGTGTCATGCGAGCATCCGCAAAAGTGAAGCTGACGCGTCCTTTTTTGTCTACTACATAAATAGTGGGGTAAGCGATATTGCCGCGGCTTACGTTTGCCACGCCATAATTTGAAATAATGGCCCGTTCAGGGTCGGGAACAACAGGAAAGCTTAAACCTGATTTACCTTGACGTTCTAAAGCCTCTGGGTGAGTATCTGCACTAATGGCAATAAGATTATACTTTTTTTTCTTGAAGGCGTCTGCATATTTTTGAAACCCTTCAAGCTGAGCGGCACACACGCTACAGAACACGCCTTGATAAAAAATTAAAATCGTTCCTTCACCTTTTTGTTGAAAGGCTTGCGTGTCCACCAAGGTTCCATTGACGGCTTGTGTCTTCACACGTGGGGCAATCGAATGTTTGGGCAACAAATAAAGCCCTTCAAAGCCGCCACCTTCTCCTTCAATACCCAGGGGTTCTTCTTGAGCAGGTGCAGGTGATTGTTCAACACGAGGCGTTCCGCCTAGTGAAAACAGGGCGACAAGTAAACCGCCAAGCATGCCAAAAGCGAGCAGTCCCGCGACCACAGACTTCATATTGAGCACTTTAATACCCATGGTGTTAAGATCCTTTTTTACATATCGTGTTCATTCACAGAAACTATTTTAACAGAGTTTTTCTATTTTGGTGTGGGTGGACTGTACACGTTTAACGCGTGGTGCTTAACGCTGCTTTGGCAAACTGCATGGCGAGTGGCTCGTCTGTTTCCAGCAAACCTTGCGGAGAGCCTTCCCAGTGAATCTTACCCTTGTTGAGCAAAATGACGCGATCCGCCGTACGGCAAATCGTTGAAATGGTATGCGTCACCACGACACTCGCCGCTTGTAACTGACGGGTTAACACGTTCATATAATCTTCTAAATCATGGGAAGCCACAGGGTCTAAACCACTGGTGGGTTCATCGTACAAAATAATGCGAGGGTTGCCAATAATGCCTCGCGCAAAACTAACCCGTTTTTGCATACCTCCACTCAATTCACTAGGGAATTTTTCCGCCACATTTTCAAGCCCCACCATGTTGAGCTTTTCATAAACCAGCCGTTCAATTTCTTGATGAGGAAGCCGTTTGAATTTTTGACGGGCTTCCTGATTGTCAGGCGGTTCCACTAGAGCAAAGGCGATATTGTCAAACACGTTCATGGAATCAAACAACGCCGAATACTGAAAAATGAGCGTAAAATTCGGATCGTTCATTTCAATCGTGCCTTCGGTGGCCGTTTCAAGTCCTGCAATGCAATTTAACAAGGTGGATTTTCCACACCCGCTGGTGCCGATAATTGCGACGGTTTCATTGGCGTGAATGTCAAAGCTAATGTCATCTAAAACCAACGGGCCCTCTTCGCTAAAGCGTTTTTTGAGATGACGCACCCGAATGAGGGGTTCTTTTTTAGGATGGGATTTTGTAGCATTAACATCAATCATTCAAGGAAACCTTCTTTCATACTTGTTTATACTCTATCATAAAGTCCACTTATGGTATAATAACCCTATGAAATCGAAACGCCTTCCCTGCTCAAAACGCCCTACCCTTTATTGGTTCATTCTTTTTATCGCGTTAGTAAGCTTACTGTATTTTAGTTTCAAAAAGGGGGGGGCTCCTTCTTCTAAAGTCTTGCCTTTGCCAACAGACAATGTTCTGACCCTCAATCTTGGCAAAGAGCCTCCTACCCTAGACCCCCTTCGAAATACAGACAGCACGAGCGGAAGGGTCATCCATGAGCTGATGCGAGGCTTAACGGATTTTAATCAACACGCCCACATTACGCCTGAACTGGCTCAGTCGTGGCATGTTTCAGCAGATGGCTTAACGTATCGCTTTTTGTTGCGTCCGCATCTTAAGTGGAGCGACGGCAAACCCCTTGTCGCTCAAGATTTTGTCTACGCGTGGAAGCGAGTCTTGACGCAAAGCAACGGTTCTGCTTACGCGTTTTTTTTGTTTCCCATTCATAATGCAGAAGCTTTTTATAAAGGCACGCTTCGCGATTTTTCACACGTTGGGATTCGCACACCCAATGCCCACACGCTGGAAATACGATTAAAACACCCTAATGTGTTTTTCCCTGCCATGCTCGCCTTTCCTGTGGCCTTTCCCGTTCGGGAAGACAACGTCCTCGCCTACGGCAATCAGTTCACCGAAGCAGGGCATTACATCACCAATGGCCCCTTCCGCTTAAGCCAATGGCAACATGACAGCCGTATTCTTTTAAAACCCAACCCCTATTACTGGGACGGCAAAGCCCACGAACGCCCCGATATTCAGTTTGAAATGATTCCCGATCAAAACACCGCCCTCACGCTTTTTGAACAAGGCGTGCTAGACATGGCCGATTCTGGCACCGTGATTTCAAACTTTGAATATGCCCGTTACGCTAAAGATCCGCGCGCGAAAGAAGTGGGCATTAGCTTTATTCAGTACTTGGGCTTTAATGTCCAAAAAGCGCCTTTTAATGAACCACACCTTCGTAAAGCCTTTTGTGAATGTGTGCAGCGCGACTACTTTCCAACACTCTTAAAAAGTGGAGAAACCCCTTTAAATAGTTTTATTACCCCAAATTTATTTGGATACAACCCTACCCTAGGGCACGCCACCCATACCGCAGACGCCCAAAGGGTTTGGCAAGCCTATGTGAAGACGCATCCTGACTTCAGCATGCCTGCTTTAACGTTTACCAATGATTACGGCGTACGCAAAATTGCTGAAATTTTACAATTCCAGTGGAAACAAGGCCTTGGCGTTCAAGTTCCCTTACGCACCTTGGACTGGAAAGTTTACCTGTCTCGCTTAGAGCATGACGCCCCGGCGTTGTTCTTGCTCACCTGGTTTGTGGACTACCCTGATGCAGATAGCTTTTTAAGCCTCTTTCACAGTAGCAACGGTAACAACCATACGGGTTGGAAGTCTTCACGCTATGACGCCCTGGTGGAGAAGGCGGCAAGGCTTCCAAATAGCCCCCAGCGTCAAGCGCTTTATGATGAAGCCCAGCGTTTGTTACTGATGCAAGACACGGTAATTTGCCCCCTATTTACACGCCGCAAATTGTGGCTGAATCAACCTTGGGTAGAAGGATTGAGTTTCAACAGTATGAATGACTTGATTATGGAAGATGTTCGCTTGAAGCATTCATCTTATACCAATTAAACGATTAAATGTTCCTTATTATTGAAGATCCCTGTTCTCGGTCCTTTAAACAGAGGAAATAGAGTGCCTTTGCCAGAACGACTCCTTGGGTAAGATGTCGATAAAGTCAAAAATTATGTTATAATGATTCGTAATAAAAAAAACAAGGAATGCTATTGCCCCAATGTCCGACTCGGATAGTACACTTACCTCTGAACTGACCTCTCGTGTGGTGGCCCGTTCAGAACCGACAAACAATGACCATGCCAAGCACGCCATGAGTGCGGTTTTGGTGGCTATGCTTGCCAACGTGGTGATTGCCTTTGCAAAACTCGGTGTGGGGGTATGGATCACCAAATCGACCGCTCTCATCGCGGAAGGCCTCCATTCACTGACCGATGCGTTCAACAGCGTTACCTTATTAATTGGCTTAATTCAAGGCAAGCGCCCTTCGGATCGTTCGCGTCCGTATGGCTATGGGTTAGAAACCAATTTTTGGGCATTGCTCGCTAGTTTCGTCTTGTTTGTGAGTGCGTTGGTTTCTATTGTCATGGGGTGGCAACGCTTACAAGCCCCGCCGGCTCATGTGGAAAATGCCTTTTGGGGGATTTTAATCCTTTTATTTTCGATTATTTTTGAGATCTTTGCATTATCTTCCGCGTCTCGAGCAATTCTTCAAGAAGTGGGCGTAAGCGCAGGGCACTTTGATCTCATTACCACCGCCTTTAAATATGTAAAAAAAGTGCAAAGTCCCACCACGCGCTTTGTTTTTTTTGAAGATTCTGTGGCCTTGTTTGGGGCTTTAATTGCCTTTTTTGCTATTTCTCTTAGTGAACTAGGTCTAAAATATGGCTTTTTTCCTGAAGAATACGCCCATTGGCCCGATTCTTTTGCTTCTATGGCGATTGGTGTTTTACTGTTGGTGTTAGCCATTAACTTATTTAGTTACAACCGAAGCTTTTTAACAGGGGTTTCTGCTTCAGCCAGTGTGGAAGAAAAATTGCAAGCCCTTGCCCTTGAAACACAAGGTATTTCAGCTATTTTAGATTTTAAAACTATGGATCAAGGCATCAACGGTTTATTTGCTCAACTCAAAGTGGAAGTCGAGCCTGATATTCCGATTCGAGATGTGGACGATATTATTGAACACCTTAAAACACGAATGCAAAAACGTGTGCCTAATTTAAAAGACGTCATTGTTGAAGTCGTCGCCGATGAAAGTGAAGAACATTGGAAAGATGTGTTTCATAAACTCCTTGTAGAAGCTGAAGACAATGAACTGATTCGTCCCAGTGAATCGAAGATTTTTAGGAACGTCTTTGATTTTGCGGAAGCTCAATTATGGGATGTCATGATTCCGAGAACCGATGTCATTATGGCCGAAGTGAGTATGACTGTGGGAGAAGTGGCAGATTTGTTGGTAGAACATCGCCATTCTAAACTCCCGGTTTACAAAGAAACTGTTGATAGCCTTGTGGGCTTGGTGCATGAACGAGACGTTTTACGATGCTTGCGTGAAGGCAAGGCCGAACACCCCTTGCACCCTTTGTTACGAGAATTACCGATCTATCCTGAAAATAAGGTGCTTAGTGATATCTTAGAAGATTTTAAGAGAGACCGTTTTCAAGTGGCTGCTGTGGTTGACGAACACGGCGGATTTGCAGGTATGGTTACCATTAGTGATGTTGTGGAAGAATTGGTGGGGGCCTTGTGGGAAGACGAGCAAGAAGTCGTCGAAGAAGACTTGCTGGAAATTACCCCAAACTTATGGCAAATCGCAGGAAAAATGGAAATTGAAGATTTAAACGAAGCCTTGGGTGTGAGTTTACCTGTGGATGACTTTCAAACAGTGGCAGGTTTTGTGTTTGGTTTGTTGGGCCGCGAACCCCAAGTCAACGACAGCGTACAATTTGAAGATTTTAGTTTTACCGTTCAAGAACTCGAAGGCTTACGGATTAAAACCCTGCATTTGTCTTCGCCTTTTGCCCTTGAACGAAAGGATACCTAAACCCCTAGGCGTAGAGATTAAAGGGATTTAATTGATCTGGTGGGAATTGGCTATTGGCAAAGCCATACGAATTCAACCCGCCGTAATTGGCAAACGTCTGATATGGGTTGGTTTGTGGGGTACGTCGGTAGCGATCTTTTGCAATGCTTTCTAAAGCGACGGCCTGTAAACCCGCATAAGGCATGGGCAAGGGATCACCCACAGAACTACGTTGTTGAAAAGAAAGGGGCGCGTAATTACTATTGCCATAAGGACTAAATGCGTTATACACTTCAGGGGTGATGGCTGAAGCAGGTAGGTTATAATTCCATGGGGCATAGCCGTCACTGGCTTCGCTAAAAACGATGTTCAGTCCGCTCATGTTTATTCATCCCTTAATTATAATGGCCGTATTAGCATAAAACCGATTGTCGTGTATTTTGTGCGATACAGACTGTGTCGCCATAAACGAGAGTCAAGATTTTTTCTTGCATGATGGCTTGGTTTGTGGATAATTAAAGAAATAAACCTTTTGGCTATGTAGCTCAGTTGGTTAGAGCATACGGTTCATACCCGTAGTGTCGCAGGTTCGAATCCCGCCATAGCCATTATAAACGTCCCTTAAAAAAGGGACGTTTTTTGTTTGAGTCTCGTCAATGTACCTTATTTTTGTTAAACTAATGTTATGTTTGAAATGAATGATATGATGCTTAGAATTTTAGTGGCAGCCGTTTTAGGGGCCGTGGTTGGCTTTGAACGAGAAGTTACCCACAAAGCCGCAGGGCTTAGAACGCACATGCTGGTTTGCATGGGGGCGTGTATTTTTATGATACTTTCTATGACAAACTTGGCAGAGTTCACTACCTTTGGCTTAGATCAAAGCCAGCATCCGAAAATGAATCTCAATTTTGACCCTTCTCGCATTGCGGCCCAAATTGTAACAGGCATTGGTTTTATCGGTGGGGGCGCGTTGCTAAAAGAAGGGGGTTCTGTAAGAGGCATCACCACAGCAGCCAGCTTGTGGAACGTCGCGGCCATTGGCATGCTTGTGGGCGTGGGTTTACATTCCATTGCTATTTTTGCCACGCTAATTACGGTCGTGATTCTTTACACCATGGGTAAAATCCCTATTTTACAAGACTATAAACGCTTTAAGGGTAAAGAACTTCTGAAGCTCACCATTTATGTGAAAGAATCGCATGAACAAGCGGTCATGGCGTATGTGGAAGACCAACTCGAAGAACGCATTCGCAGCGTAGAAACCTGTTGCAGTACCGCCAAAGAAGGCGAGTCTAATCAGACGTTGATTTTGACTTATGTGATTGATATTCACCATTATGTGACGCATTGGAGCAAATGGAAGCAAGGCTTAAAACGCCTCAATGGTGTCGAACGCATCAACTTGACATTTGACCCGCAAGGGGAATAAACCCGTTGCCTTTTCCTGACTTAAAAAAACCATCAAACTAATAAACTCATGCTATAATGGAACATATGGAAACACCAAACTTACGTATTGGACTAGGAAGCGATGTGCATCGCCTTAAAGAAGGACTCCCGCTTCATCTTGGGGGGGTTTGTATTGAAAGCCCTTGGGGATGCGACGCCCATTCAGACGGCGATGCTTTGTTGCACGCCTTGATTGATGCCCTTTTAGGCGCGTGCCACCTAGGAGACATTGGCGAATATTTCCCGCCCAATGACCCCAAATGGGAAAAGGTCGCGAGTAAAGATATGCTGGCCGATGTACTCTTACTGATTGAAGAAAAGCATCCACACTTTTATGTAGTCAATGTCGATGCCGTCATTCAGCTTGAAGCGCCCAAGCTGTTGGGCTATCGTCATACGATCCAAGCCAACATCGCGCATTTGTTGGGCATGGATGTGGAACGAATTAGCGTAAAAGCCAAAACCGGTGAAGGGCTGGCACCTATTGGCACGCATGAAGCAATTGCGACTCAGGTGGTGCTTCTTTGCGATATAGGCTAAGCGTTAAAGTCGTTTAAATGGTATTAAAAACGGCATAGCCTGTTTAATTCATGTCGATTTGTCACAATATCTGAATAAGACTTTCCAACTTTGATGGATTCTTCTATACTAGAACCATCATTTTTTCATTTCATGAGGAAACCGAATGCCTGCTTCACGCCCCACCCGTCAAACCCCTTTTAGCCAACGTCGTTCTGAAGCGATGGCATCCCCTGTTTTTGATGCCAATCGCTTTTACACGGAAACACCTACCCCCTTCAACGTGCCCCCTTTACAAAAAAAACGCCCTTTCACACAGGGTGAAAACCCCTTTTTTCCAAGCAAACAAACACGATTGAGTCCGCTTCAAGCCCGCCACAAAGCCAAAAAAACAAGGCAATTGAAACGCTTAAGCCTTTTAACAGTGTTCTTAATCAGCTTAAGCATTGGCCTATGGATGCTGGGGGGCAGGCTCACGCACGCGGTTGAAGAACAGTTTCTTTCACCCCAACAAGCCCATACGGCTTCGGTTCAACCGCCTTTAGAAAGCCTTAAGTCTTACCAAAGCACGCAATTTATTCACCGTGGCATGGCAGTGTGTGGTATTCCTCAGTCAACCAATGAAGCCAGCCTCGCTCCTTTGGGTTCTTTTACACCCTTAACCCATCCTGCTTTACTGGAAACACAGCGTGATGAAACACTGCAACGCTTGATTGATCACTTTAGTGAAGGGATTGAACCAAATTTGCGTCCACATGTCTTGATTTTAGATGGTCAGACCCTACAATTTGCTGGCAAACGTATGGAAGAAGCCGTCCCTTCCGCCAGTGTTATTAAATTACCTTTGCTCTATTTATATGCCTTGCATCTCAATAACGGCAACCTGACCAACGAAACGCCGGCTTATTTTGGTGAACATCACATGGTGTCAGGTTCTGGAGACTGGCAATTTTTGGGGGCCAATAAGTTTTATACCGCTTTTCAAACCGCAGAAGCCATGATTCAAAACAGTGACAATTCCGCCACAGAACTCATGACAAGCCTATTGGGGGGTAAGAATGCGGTCACTCAACAGTTCAAGGAATTGGGTTTACAACAGACGGCGTTAAAAAACATTTTGCCTGATGTAGAAGGCTATAACACCATTTCGGTGTACGACATGGTCACGTTGCTCTTTAATTTGAAAGAACAGCCGAGCTTGACGACAGACACCAAATCAACCGCCATGGAAATTTTAGAAGGCACGCGTAATCGTCGCTTGATTCCGGCTTTATTGCCTCCAGAAACGTTAGTGGCTCACAAAACAGGCGATATTGGAAAAAGTTTAGGCGAAACGGCTTTGGTTTACCTGCCTGATGGACGCTACTATTACTTGTCTGTCATGGTGGAACGTCCGCATAATCATGAAGCGGCAAAAGACTATATTCAGCGTTTGTCTAAAGGGATTTGGGACCACTATATCGCCCAAATACCAGAAGGCGTGCTAAGTCAACCGAAACAACCTTCAAAAAGCACCCCTGTTCCCCTCACATCTTCAGATGCCGAAGTATTTTAAGCCTGTTCAGACGCTTTCCCTGAAAAAGTGGTCACTTGAGACGGCATTACATCAACCTGTTGAATTTGTGTACGCTCACTTATACTAAGAACAGGGTTCAACTCCAAAAGCAAAGCTTCCGTCCATTCGGTGGATTGAAATGTGCTTTCCCACGCTTCTTTAGCCGTGGTGACTTCTTGAAATGAGACCAACGCCAAGATGTAAACCAACACAATACTAGCAAACAAAAAGCGTGTACCTTCAACAACCCATTCCCCGGCCTGCACTAGGGGAGCCTTACGCGTTTTAAAAGCCAAGCGTCTACTTGATGTACTCATCTCTTTAATCTCATGTTTCGTTTGGTGTGTACGACTACTTCGTCCACAATCTACATCGGTAAAAAGAGGGGTCTTCTTCAGGATTTTTTATATTTTGTTACAATCCACTCAGGACAGACCCTTGCTGCAACGCCTGAGCGAAAGCCAAGTGAGACGCATGCCCTGCGTAACAGGCGACAAACGTGCCTTGAACGCGGGCCAAAGGAATCCCTGAAAGATAAAAATCACCGAGTAAATCGAGCATTTTATGAAACAAGGGTTCATTTTTGAGTCGCAAAGGAGTGGTATAGGTCTGATGGTCTTCATTTAGGCCCAAGGTGTTGTCTAAACTCACGCCTTTGGCCAGTCCTTGTTCTTGCATGGCGGGCAATTCAGCGGTTTGCCCAAAGGTACGGGCCTGTAATAAATAACGGGCTTCTGCTTCGCTACGATCTTTAAAGTCCCAATACGCCCAGTGGTGACGTAAATCCCGATGAGGATAGTCTAACACATAGCCCAACTTCAAGTGTTCTGAAGGCAAGGCGTACAAATGAATTTTTTCACTGAATGGAAAGAAATACGGACGGTTCACCTTGTATAAGGGCGATTGTGCTTGCCAGCCAAAGGTGTGAATCAACGCTTCAAACCAAGGCAGTGCAGAACCATCTAGCAAAGGAAGCTCAACCACATCCCCCCCTTCAGGAGCATGAAGTTGTACCTCTAAATCAGGAATACCCACTAACGCCACGGCTGCCAAGAAGTGTTCCACAATGGAAAGGGTGCTTTGGCAGGCGGAATTTGCTAGTGTCACCCCACGTCGAGCGTCCACCACAAGAGACGATTGGGCCGGAATACGAGTGGAATCAGGCAGCACAAACACAACGCCTGCCTGTTCCTTACCACGACTCAGGGTGGCTTCTACGGGTTTGCCTGAAATCAATCCCACACTTTGTAGGGTGATCGACTGCTGGGGAATGAAATCTGTAATGTAAGGGCATTTATTAAGCGTTTGCATCAGCGTATCGTTTCTATTGAAATATGCTTTCTACGAGATATAGTGTTTTAAAGAGTTTTCCGCACAGTAGGCTAGACGAGGAGCCTAGATTATTTTGTGAAGAAGTGTAGATAGACCTACATGGCTGAACAAAATATCGTAGCGACAACGAAGAGACCATAGAGCGTTTCATCTCGCGGATACTATACTATAACATTGCCAGACGCTCATTGACAAGGGCCGCCATGAAGTATTCCCCCGCCTTATAAGAACTTCGCACCAAAGGGCCTGATGCACAATAGGCAAAGCCAAACTCTTCTAACGCGACCCGCTTAAGCTCGTCAAACACCGCAGGTTCAATCCATTCATGCACCTTTAAGTGCTTGGGTGAAGGTTGGAGGTACTGCCCAAAAGTAATGGCCTCTACCCCCTGTTGGCGTAAATCCGCTAAACAAAACTTAATTTCATCCAGACGTTCCCCTAACCCCAGCATCAACGAACTTTTGGTCACCACCTGCGGATGCGTTTCTTTTGCTCGACGCAGCACGCTTAAACTTTGTGCATACGTGGCACGGCGATCTCGAACAGACGCTTGCAAGCGTTCTACCGTTTCTACATTATGCGCAAATACGTGTAGTCCACTATTCAGTAGGGTATCTAACGCCTGCGGGTTTCCCTGAAAATCGGGTGCCAGCACTTCAACCTTAAGTTCAGGCACCGCCTTTAAAATGGCTTGAACGCAAGTGGCCATATGTAAGGCCCCACCATCGGGCAAGTCATCGCGGTCTACTGCGGTTAAGACGACGTAGTTCCAGCCGGCTTGAGCCACCGTGCGCGCTAGTTTTTCGGGTTCTTCAGCGTCTAACCACCCCTTGGGGTTGCCTGTTTTAACATCACAGAAGCGACAGCCCCGTGTGCAGGTGTCTCCCATCAGCATGAAGGTGGCGGTGCCTTCGCTCCAACAGTCAAACAAGTTGGGGCAGTTGGCTTCTTGGCACACAGTGGCCAGTTCAAGCGATTGAGCCGTGTGCTTTAAAGCTTCAAGGGCAGGCGTATTTTTGAGACGAACCGTCAACCAGGAAGGACGCATCGAAAGACTTTCACTTATTTAAGGGCTTGCTTTCCCACTATAGCCCAACCCCCTAGAAGAATGCAAACGTAAAAATCAAACGATTACTTTAGCAACTAGGAGCCGTGTAGTTGATGGTATACGTCGTGGTATTTGCAAAGCCATCCGCATCCCGTAACTGCCCCTTAGAATTGAAAACGATTTGGTTGGAATCTTCACAAGGCACAGTTCCCGTAATTTTCAATAGGCTCATACTGGGGAAGTCAATAAATTGGGTCAAAAGGCCATTGCCGATTGTACCATCTTTAAGAAGAATCGTTCCACTGAAGTCTTCTTGGTTATACCCAGGGTGACAAAGTGAATCCACCCCCATGTACACAGTCGAAACCGGTTCATACTTAGCCCCAAGAACAGCGTGATTCACCACATATAACGAACGTTCATCAATAGCACTTCTAAACAAAATTTCTAAAGAAGGAATAATGGCATTAGAAGGAAGCGTCAAGGGATTCGAACTCCACGGCACATAAACCTGCGTACGCGTACCCCCGACTTGTTTGGTGTAACGAATCCCTACTGGCACCGCGTTGCCATTGGCATTATAATGAATGCCCTCTGAACGATTGGTCCACCAATCTTCAAAATTAAATTGGTGGGTTGAAAGATTGTTTCGATTTAAAATATAAGAAGATAACGTCATCGTCGTATCGGGTTGAATTGTTTGGCTTGAAACAATTTCCAGCTGAGTGTTTAACTCTGTTTTGGGTTCGGGAGGCGCTGGATTCGTGACCTGAAGTTGCGTTAAAACGGTACTTTCTTGGAGGCTTTGACCCGTCCCACACTTGGCATAAGGACTGGCCGAGTCGGGTTGAACCGCGTCATAGGCAATAACGTCTGTGGCATTGTCAAAACACACAAAACAACGCACCGCCACATAAATGGGATTTTCGATATTATATAAATGCTCACCAGAATCCATTTTTGCCGTGCTAACAGTGTAAGCCCCTGTGCCTGAATTATAGTCAAAATAAGGGTTAACCCCTAAAATCACGTATTGGTAACGACCCACTGATTTCTTCACCCCTGAAACCGTTTCATACACATAACTAGAATGCGTTAAAAAAGGCTTAGGTTTAGTGACAGGGTTACTGGTTGAAGCAATTCCACTTGCCGTGTTGAACTGCCAAGAATAACGGTTACTGGTGGGAAAAAGTCGTGTGGCAATGACTTCATTCAAGCCTGCATCATTGATCAATTTTAGTTTGGTGTTAATGGTTTGTGAAGAAGATTGTTCTAAAGTAATCATGTTCAGCTGCGCAATGGAATAGCTTAAGCCCATTAAAAAACCAAAAATAACCACCGCCACCAATATAATAAAAACATTGGCGGGGTGTCGCTGATTTTTTAACCGCTTTTTGAGCATGCAAAGATTCCTATACGTATTCAGTACTCTATCGGATTCTAGCTCATTTTCTGAAGCCTATGTAACAAGCCCTTAAAGTTACCCTAAAAAAAGGAGACCAACAGCACACGTATTTATTTGACTTCATTCTTTGAAGCACGTCCCGCAAAGGCATCTGCCAGATTGGCCAGTGTCGTCATTGCAATGTTATGCAAGGCTTCTTGTGTCAAAAAGGCTTGATGCCCCGTAATCAAGACGTTAGGAAACGTCAACAACCGACTAAACACATCATCCTGAATCACGTTACACGAAAGATCTTCAAAGAACAAGTCGCCTTCTTCTTCGTAAACATCCAGCCCCAAGGCCCCGATTTGCCCTGATTTCAAGCCGTTAATCACGGCTTGGGTTTCAATCAAACCCCCACGACTGGTGTTAATAAGCATGACCCCTTTTTTCATTTTGGCGACTGAAGCGTGATTGATTAGATGGTGGGTGGCAGGCATTAAGGGGCAGTGCAAGCTAATAATATCACTTTGAGCGAGTAATTCATCTAAGGCAACGTAAGTAGTTCCCATGGCTTTGACGGCGTCGCTGGGGTAAGGGTCATACGCCAACAGCCGACACCCCATACCCTTCATAATCCCCACAAAAATCTCGCCAATTTTACCCGTGCCTATTACACCCACAGTTTTTCCATGAACATCAAAACCCACCAAGCCGTCTAACAAAAAGTTACCGTCACGCACACGGTTAAAGGCTTTATAGGTTTTACGGTTCAACGTCATGATTAAGGCCAAGGCATGTTCAGCTACCGCATAGGGCGAATAAGCAGGCACACGAAGCACCCGCATCCCCAAGGCAACGGCTGTCAAAACATCGACATTATTATAGCCCGCGCATCTCATCACAACAGTTTTTACGCCCAAGTCGTTCAAGGCGCGAAGGACTTGAGCATCTAAGGTGTCGTTGACAAAGGCACAAACGGCTTGGTGCCCTTCGGCGAGCTTGACGGTTTTGAGCGTGAGGTGGGCATCCAAGTAATTGAAGTGAAAACCTGCGGTGTTGTTGGCGTTAAAGGCTTCAATATCATAGGGTTTGGTGCTATAAAACGCGATACTGGGGGTTTTTGCTTGAACATTCATCATAAAGCGTCCTTTCATACAAGGGGACTCTTTTATTCTACACCTTTGCGGAGTGAAGACAAGCAAAATGATTATTAAGTTTTGAGCGGGATCTCAAAATACAGTTTCTGCAAAAACCGTTTAGGCAAACGCAGGACGCTGGGCTTCATACGCCTTGATCTGATCCGCAAAACTCAAGGTATAGCCCACTTGATCCAAGCCTTGCGTCAAGCACTTCTTCCAAAAGGCGCCGATTTCAAAGGACTGCTCTGCTTGATTCTCAATCGCCACCGTTTGAGCCTCAACATCCACGTCCACACGCAAGGCAGGGTTGGCCTCACAATCACGACGCAACTGGCTTACCACGGCTTCAGGCAATTCAATCACCAATAAGCCGTTTTTCAGGGCGTTATTTTTGAAAATATCCGCAAAGCTAGTCGCAATAATCGCTTCAAAGCCGTAATCCACCAACGCCCACGGAGCATGCTCACGAGAAGATCCACAACCAAAGTTATGCCCCGCTACCAAAATACGCGCATGGGCAAATTGTGGTTGATTGAGGACAAAGTCAAGGTTTGGACTGCCGTCTTCCATATAGCGAAAATCTGAAAAAGCATGTTCGCCCAAGCCTTTACGGCTGGTGACTTTCAAAAAACGCGCGGGGATGATTTGATCCGTGTCGACGTTGTCCTTGTTCAAGGGGACGCATCGGCTGGAAATATGGGTAATCGGTTTAGGCATGAATGGCTTCCTTCTGTACTTCTCTGACATCAACGAGCTTGCCGTGAATCGCGGCCGCCGCCGCCATCGATGGAGACACCAACACGCTACGACCGCCTTTACCTTGGCGCCCTTTAAAGTTGCGGTTACTGGTGGAAGCACAATACTGCCCCACTTCAATGGCATCGCCGTTCATGGCAATACACATGGAACAACCCGGTTCACGCCATTCAAAGCCTGCGTCCTTGAAAATGACATCCAAGCCCAAGGCTTCGGCCTCTTCTTTCACCACTTGCGAACCCGCCACGACTAAGGCTCGCACATGGGGGTTCACCTTCTGGCCTTTCGCCACACGAGCAGCGGCTTGTAAATCTTCCAAGCGACTATTGGTGCAACTGCCAATGAAAACCACATCAATCGGTAAGCCCTTCATGGGTTGATGCGCCGTTAAGCCCATGTAGTCTAGCGCATCGGCTAAATCCGATGCCTGCGTGTGAGAAGGAGGAGCATCAGGGCTTGGCACGTTTTCGTTAATGCCACAGGCCAATCCCGGATTGGTGCCATAGGTAACCATCGGCTGAAGGGTTGTGGCATCGAGTTCCACCACGGCATCAAAGCTTGCACCTTCATCGGTGGCGAGCGTCTTCCAATAGGCGACCGCCTCTTCCCACGCCTGCCCCTTGGGAGCCAAGGGTTTGTCTTTCAAATAGGCAAAGGTGGTGTCATCAGGGGCGATCATGCCTGCTCTGGCACCTGCTTCAATGGCCATATTGCACACCGTCATGCGACCTTCCATGCTTAAGTCACGAATGGCTTGCCCACGGAATTCCAGTACATAGCCTGTACCTGCATCCATGCCAAGCTTAGCGATAATCGCTAAAATTAAATCTTTCGCCGTCACCCCTTCAGGCAAGGCGCCATGGACGTTAATCGCCATGGTTTTAGACGGATACTGCAACAAGCATTGTGTGGCAAACACATGTTCAATTTCACTGGTTCCTATGCCAAAGGCAAGGGATCCAAAGGCGCCGTGTGTGGCGGTATGGCTGTCTCCGCAAACGATGGTTTGCCCTGGTAAGGTAAAGCCAAGTTCAGGGCCAATCACATGCACAATACCTTGATGCCCACTTTCTGGCCCATAATAGCGGATGCCTTGGGCTTTGACGTTCGCTTCTAAGGCTTCGATTTGGGCTTGGGCTTGAGCGTCTTTCAGTGGGAAGGAGCGTCCGACAAGGGTGGGAATAGAGTGATCCACCGTGGCCAGAGTGAGATCCGGCCGACGCAACTTTAAGCCCCGTTCTGCTAGTCCCGTAAACGCTTGGGGCGAAGTCACTTCGTGAATAAGGTGTCGGTCAATAAAAAGCACGGTTGGCGAATCGGGGTCTTCTTGGTGGACGACGTGAGCATCCCATAATTTTTGATACAAAGTCTTGGGCATTGGGGAATCCTCATCACAGGGGGTCATAATCGGGAGACACCTCTCACTCTAGCACAAAGAAAAGCAGACCGATTGTAAAGAAATTGTAACATTTGCAAAGGGCCTCAAGCGTCGCCTACACCCGTAGATAGACACCCCGAGGGGAATGTCTTCATCCACAGGTTAATGTTTGTAGAAAAACATTGTCAAAAGGCGAGCAACTCTCTATACTGGTTTTTGTAATGAATAGGTCCTTTATTTCTTATGCCAATAGACGCCATTCATCTTTAGAATCTTATGCCTTTAACGTTTATTTTTTACACCTACTAGGTGTCGTCATCGGGTATTTTTACCTGTTGTACGTGCATCTCAAGGCAGGTCGTGTTTAGGGATTGGGAAGGAAAAACAACATGCGTTCAGTCACACTGGAACCATTAACCGCGTTAAATACCTATGCGTACCAAGGGATTTATGCCCAACTTGACGCTCTAGTTCAAGAAGAATCCTTGAGTAGCGACCCTTGGTTTAGTGAAGAATCTCGAAGCATTGAAGAAGACACGAAGGGCATCTTAAAGCAGGTGTGCCGTATTGTGTGCCAGCAAGACTTTTTCTTTAAAATGCTTGCCGTGTTGCTTGTTTTTCATGCCGTGGGCCTGTATTTTTTGTTTCAATAAACACACTCGGCTTAAATACATAAAAAAAAGAAGCTCCGCGGGATCAGAGCTTCTTTTTTTATGCGTCAATGACGCAGAAGGCTTACGCGGTTTTGTGATTGTCGCCTTTTTT
The DNA here is from genome assembly GCA_044358835.1 of Vampirovibrionales bacterium. GTDB lineage: Bacteria > Cyanobacteriota > Vampirovibrionia > Vampirovibrionales > JAJTHC01 > JAJTHC01. Next base: position 27,696 of record JBIKNF010000001.1, read on the forward strand.
ATCTCTGACGACTACCCAGCTACTGTCACCTTTATTGTCTTCTGTGACGATATACTTTTTGTTGGAAGGCTTGTGCTTGCACGTCGTGGTCTTCTTTTTCTTGCTGACTGTTGAACACGTGTCTTCATCATCGTTTTTGGCCTTGAGCAGGCGTTCAAGTTTGGCAATACGTTTCTTCAAAGACGCAACAATACCATCATTGTCGGCATCATCATTCTTATAGCGTTGTTCATGCGCCCATTTAAACATCCGCTCTTCTCTGGAACCTTCCTGATTTTTAGCGAAGAATCCCAACAAGGCAGGCCCTAGAGAAGCAATGATATTACCCCAAAAGCCACGGTCGTCTTTTTTGGCAAGCAATTGCAATTGTTGTTTTTGAAGATTAAAATCACGGGCGCTGTCTAGTTTTGCAAAGTCGAGTTGACGCTGTTGACTGAGGTTTCGAAAATCGAACCCACGCATTTCACTCAAGTTTTGAAAGCCCAATTGACGTTCTTCGCTTCTGTCTTGAAAAGCCAGCAAATGCTTAAAGCGTTTTAAATCAATTTGAGCGAGTGGCACTTCGTTTGCGAATCGGTGTGGATGATTTGGATACAAACGATCCAATAACGTTGCTTGGGTTAAATCGGTTCCTAAGCCTAAGTTCGTTAAATTTGCTAAAGGATCCAAGAGGCCTGAAGCCGTCGTTCGGTTCAGCAACATATTTTGTATATTTTGCACATTGGCCAGAGACAAAGTATTCGAATCAACAGCAGCGCCATTGACTAAGAAATTCGTCCCCAAAAACTGTTGATTAACAGTGGCGTCAGGGCGTAAAAGTGAAGAAGACAGTGACGGGCTAAGTGCCGTTAGCAGTGAAGAAGGTGAAGCAGTCGGCGTTCCAAACGTTAAGTCTAAATGCGAAGCAATCATGAAAAATACTCCTAAGGTCATTAAAGGGGTTGGGTTACATAGGGATCGAAGCAGGCACCCTACTTTTACAAGGCAAGGCGCAAAACTCTAATTTAAAATACAAAGGGTAAAAGATAAGGGGTCGTTCATCGGGTAGGGGATTTAACTTATATTTATATAAAAACAATAATAGAAAAACTTTGTGCTAGTGCTATAATAAAATGTAGCCCCCCTGTGCTAAATTGAGATATTTCTTAACAATGCCTGCTCCACTCAATATCCTGACCCTTCATCTTATAAGGTTCTATTCATGCCTTGCCTTGCTCCTTCTAAAGCCTTAAGCTTTTTCAAATCAGCCTTTTGCCAAGGCGTTTTTGGGCATGCCTACCTGCTCACGGGGCAAGACACCCAATACCAATACGATCTGGCTATGCACATGGCTCAATTGCTTAATTGTGAAGCCCCCCTTCAAGACGAAACAAGTCAGCCCACCCCATGTGAAACATGTCGCCCCTGTAAATGGATTGCTCAGGTGTCCCACCCCATTGTAAAAATCGTGAGTCGCTTAACCTTTGAAGATGAAGACTCCTATGCGTCTAAGCCCAAAGCCAGTCGAGACAAAGACCGCACCCAAATCGCGACAGCGCAAGTCAAAAGCCTGCAAAGCTATTTGGCTCGGCAAGCAGGGCCTCATGAACATCGCGTGGTGATTTTTACAGATGCTGAAAAAGTCACCGTCCCGCAATCAGAACAAGCCCCCAGCGATGTAGGGGCTTACCCCCTGCCTTATGAATGGCGAAATGACCCTAAAAACAAGGCCTTTACCTTAAGCTGGCAACCCCTTACACAAGGGGTGTTTAATGAAGCGTCCGCCAATCGCTTTTTAAAAAGTTTGGAAGAACCTCACCCGCGTACCCACTATTTTTTCTTAACCCGTCATGCAGAAAGTCTCTTGCCCACCATTGTGTCTCGATGCCAAACCATTTATGTGCCCAGCTTCATTCAGCCAGAAAAGCCTGCCGTTGCCTTGCCCGATGCCCTCACGGTGTGGATCCACAAAGCCTTTTACAACCGAAACCCCCTTGAACTTCACCCCTTGACTCAAGAACTCGAGGCCCTACTGAAAGAAAGTGGCATGCCCTTGCTACAAGCTTGCCGACTGCTTCAACAGGCCTTGCAAGCCCCCCCTTTTAAAGACGACACCCCGCGATACATTCGTTGGCAACAGGCCTTGGCCCACATGGAACGTTACTTAAAGCAGTCTTGTAACCCGTCTAACACCCTATGGGCATTGTTGGACGCCGTGCTTTAAGCCACTTTACTGTGATTGGCTTGAACCGTTACGTTTGAAGCCGTCCTTTTTTTTTGGAGGGAAAGCCCAATGGCAAAAACCAACCCAGCCAGTGCCATTAAAAGGGTGGCCAGTAATCCGGTGTCATACGTAAAATGTTGCCCAAAATACCCCATAGCCACCATCCCTAAACCTTGGCCAGAATCCGCCAGCATGGTGTAGGTGGCCATGGCTGAACCTCGTTCGCTGACGTGGGTGCGATCGGCCACCATCGCAACGATAGACGGCTGAACCACCCCCGCCCCCAAGCCATATAAAACCGCCGAAATCAACAAAGGCGCGGTGCCAAATGAATAGAAAATACCAATCAAACTCACCACTACCAACGCCATACCGGGAATAATCGTGTAGAGGCGTCCGAATTTGTCGCTGGATTCTCCCCCTAAGAAACGGCTTGCAATTAAAGAAAACGCATAAAAAATATGAAAACTTTCCACATGATGAATCCCTTTACTCGCCACAATCAAAGGAATAAAGGGGATCAATGCCCCAAATACAAAGCTATTACTGGCAATCAACACACCAGGAATAACACCCTTAACGTTAAATAAACGCCCTTTAACAGGCACACGCGTGGCGTCTTGCAAGGCGTGCTGTTGGGTGTGATGCGTTTCTAAATGCCCCATGCGCAAAAGCACCGCTAGGGACGCCATCAACACCCCCAGAGACAATACCATCGCTTCAATACACCAGCCCCGCTCCGCCAGAATCCACCCAACGGCCGGAGCGTAGGCCATGGCCAACTTAATGGCGTTTGAAAACAGGGCAATGCCTCTGGCTCGAGAGGCTTCTGGCACCGTTTCCGTCAAGTAACTGTATGAAACCGTGTTAAAAAATGAAAAACCCACGCCTTGTAAGGCTCGCGCGATCCAAAGCATCCACAGCGTGTTCGGCATCAACAACATCAGCACGGTCCCCACCCCAAAAAACGCAATAGAAAGCAAAAATAACTGGCGCGGGGGGTATTCTTCATACAGCTTCCCGACCCAAGGGCGCACCACAACGGAAACCACCATAAACAACGCCAGCAATTTCCCCGATTCTTCAGGGCTGACATGAATGCCGTTGAGGTGAATGGGCAACATGGTGGTAAAAAAGTGAGACGCCGAATAGAACAGCGTCGTGCTGAGGCAGAGCAACCAAAACACCTTAGGCAAAGATTTAAAGGAGTCTAAAAAAGAAGGCGATTTCACAGCACGGTTTCACTTTATTGAGGTTATTTATAGTTGCATGTACGCGTGGGAAAGTATTTATTGAGAATGATTCTCAATAAATACTTTAGCATGGCTTTAGGTTCAGGTCAAGCCCTTTACGATCAATATACTACATTTGTAACAACGCAGAGGCTCAAGCCTACTGAGACTGTTCTCTTCTGTTTAAACATGCCCGACCCAACAAACGAGTTCGCTAGGCACGCTCATACGTAAAGCCATCGCGCGCCATGCGATCAAACACTTCGTTGAGCTGTTCTTCAGGCAACACCAGAGACAAACGAATAAAGCCTTCCCCATTCGGACCAAACGCCGTACCAGGCACCACCACAATGCCCGAGGTCTTCAACAAGTCTTGAGAAAATTGTTCGCAAGAACTGTAGCGCTTGGGAATCGGTACCCACAAGTAAAACGTCGCCTTCGGCGGATTCATGGCTTCTACAGGCCAACCCAAGCGCTTAAGGCCTGTCAGCGTCACGGCTTGGCTATGCGCGTAAACCTTCGCCACCTCTTCAATGTACGCTTGAATGTCAGGGCTGGTAATGGCAAAAGTCCCTGCCTTTTGCAAGCCTTTGAAGATGCCACTGTCCATCGTGGATTTGACCAACGCCACGAGATCCACCGCATCTTGATGCCCCACCGCAAAGCCCAAACGCCAGCCTGTTAGGCTATATGGCTTTGAAAGGCTATGAAACTCAATCGCACAATCGAGCGCACCTTCCGCTTCTAAAATGGAATGCGGACGCGCTTCTGGACTAAAATACATGTCGGCATAGGCGTTGTCTGAAATCGCTAAAATGCCGTGCTCCCGCGCGAAATCAACCGTATGCTGCAGGTAAGACAACGGCGCCACCGCCCCAATCGGGTTCGACGGATAGTTCACCACCACCGCCTTCACCTTTTTTGGGTCAATGCCTTGGCCAACAATTTCTTCTTGCCACACGTCATTCAAGTTCGGCAAGTACTTGTTTTCAGGATTCAAGCGAATGGAAACGGCTTTGCCCCCCGCCCCTTCAATGGCATCCACATAGCTGGCGTAACCGGGGTCAGGCACTAAAATCACTTCCTTGTCCGCTTCTGCTAAATACGGGGTAATCAACCCACGAAAGACGTTGCCCAAGCCTTCTTTGGAACCAATCAGGGCGCACACCTGCTTTTCTGCATCTACTTCAACGCCAAAGCGTTGCTTCATGCGACTGGCACACGCCTTGCGAAAGCTCAATTCCCCACGAGTGGTGGAATAGGTGTCGTTGTCTTTTTCAGAAAGGCTGGCAATCAGCACATCCTTAATGGCTTGAGGCGCGGGCAAGGTCGGCGCGCCGATGCTGAGCTTGAGTGGGGGGCACCCCTTGGCATTGAGTTCAGGGGTGAGATCCGCGACTTGTTTGGCGATGCGAAACATGATGTATTCTTGGCGATTTTGCCAAATTTCGCTGTACAGGGATTTTACATCAACAGCGGTTTCTGAGCGTGTCATAGGCGAGCCTCCTTCTCAATCGGGGTTTTCGCCATTATAGCATGAAACCCCCTATTGTTGTATAATAGCATCTAACGCCAATATGAGGACGCATCACGCTATGACAAAAGACGACTTTACAGACCATTTAAACCGTAAAGCCTTGGCAGGGCAAGTTTTAGACACCCTACTTGAGCAAGAACAAGTGAAGGTGATGAGCCTAAACGGTGGCTGGGGTTCGGGCAAGACGTATTTTTTGGAATACATGAAACGCCACGCTGAAAAAAATGGCATTTTGTTCATTACTCACAACGTGTGGGAAAACGATTACTTGGACGATCCGTTTTTGTCGATTGTGAGCATTTTCTTAAAGGCATTAGAACCTGTCGCTTCGGATGCAACAACTCCTATAGATGAAGACTTAGAAAACTACTGGAAAGAGACTAAAAAATGGGCTTACGGCTTGGCAGGACTTTTGAAAAATATCAAGTTTGAATTTTCGCCTAGCTTTAGTTGGAAAACCCCTGAAGGTTGGACGTATTCGGTGAATGCTGGAAAAATTAAAATTGAGCCTGAAAAACCTACAGAAAAAGCCGATTATATTAGCTTCCCCGAATTAAAAAAGACACTAATAGAGAAGTTTACTCATATTATAAAAGAACGAAACCAAACGGTTATTATTGCTATTGACGAGCTAGACCGTACACGCCCCGAATATGCGATACGCACGTTAGAAGTCATTAAGCACTTTTTTGATATAGACGGTTTAAAGTTTATTTTAGCGGTAGACAAAAAGCAGTTACAAAACACCGTAAAGCAAATGTTTGGTCAAGCCGCCGATACCGACTGCTACCTGCGTAAGTTCGTGGACTTAGAATGGAACTTACCTGAAGCGGATTTGACGGATTATGTGGATGCCTTATTGAAAAAATACCCTGCTATTTTGGAGTGTTTGCAAAATCCAAACATATCTTCTATCTATTTAAATTCTGGATACGTAACTTCTAGGAAAATGGAGACTGTAATCGAGCCAACCTTAATCCGTAAAATTACTGGAAATGACTCTGATTTAATGCTTAAACGTGACGAGCAAGAAAATATAGATATTCAGAACAACATCAGAAGTTTTTTAATTGACATTTATAAAAGTGAAGGACTTACTTTAAGAGATTTAGACAAACATTGCCTCAACTTTTCAATTGCTTTAAAGAAAATAGAAAAAGGAATAGGCATTAAAATTTTCTTCCCTCAGCTTTTCTTTTTACTTTTAATATTTAATAAAAAAGATAGTACAAAGTTTAATCAATTTAGGCAAGATTGTGAGAAATTATTTGCAACTCCTACAGAACGAGACATACAAAATGGATTTAACAGTTTATTAAGTAGATACTTCCCACTAAAAAATCTACAAGACCGTCTAGGTGTACCTCCTAATCCCGATGGTATGAGAGGCGAGGTGGTGACAGAAGTCCATAACGGTACTTATTCGGGCTTAGCAATTTTATTTTATAGTCTTTTCACGGCTCTTTTTTCAAGTCAGAAAGAGATTACTCAATCGATAAGATTGATAGGGTTTCTGCCAGATTTGCAAAATAAGGACTTTATGGCTTTATTATTCTGTAATATTTTCCCGCTGTATTTTGAAGCCATTGACTTAAGTGGTGATTACGCATGACCCCCACCACATGGATCGATCAGCTTTTGGAAGGCACGCCCAGCGTCTACAGTGTGGGCATGGGGCAGGGCTTGCTCGACTACGTCCAGCAAAACATCCAACTCAACCCCGAACAAGCCGACGCCTGCTTCACCCCCATACATCAACCCTTGCAAGTCTTGGCAGGGGCAGGCACGGGCAAAACCATGCTCATCACCGCGCGCTACCTCACGCTGTTGCATGAACTGCTGCACACGCAAACCCCCCAAGCCGAAAGCCGCATTTTGGTGATGACCTTCACCAAAAAAGCCGCGGGCGAAATGAAAGAACGTATTCATCACCACCTGAAACAAGCGGGCTACACAGGGGCGTTGCCTGATGAAAACATCACCACCTTTAACAGTTTCGGCCAAGGCTTTCTCATGCGTCACGCCCAAGAAGCCGGCCTCAAAGACGGCGTTTGCGTGCTGGATGACGTGGAGCAAGCCCGCGTAAAAACCACGATCAATCAACGCATCCTAAAAGGCAAAGCCCGTAACCTAGAAAGCACGCTAAAGCGTTACGGCTTGTTTCCTGTCCCGAACCCTCCCCCTAGCCCTCTCCCAGAGGGAGAGGGAATAAGACAAGGCATCGCCAAAGACGTGCTGGCCCCTGCCAAGCTCGCCCGCTGGGGCGTTAAAAAAGACCCCGATGCCTTCCTCGACACCGTGTGGGAGGTCATCCAAAAAGCGAAAAGCTACGGGCTGGATCCGCAAGCGTTTCGCAGGCTAGCACGCCAGCAATGCCTCGCCTTTAGCGACACGGTGAAAACGCTTCCTACGACAGAGGCTAGCACGATCAGCGAACTTTACACGTCGTGGGCAAGGCATTTAAAAACGCTAAGCACCCCTGCGTGGGAAGCGGGTCTGCATCCCTTGGGCGATTGGAAGGACGACAAAGACGCCTATAAGGCATTGCTGGATCCTGCCGTGTTTAAGGCCCATCCCGCGATTCAAATGAGCCGAACCCCCAAAATTGATGGCATTTTACCGCCTGAAGCCACCGACTGGCAGGCCTTAGACGCCCATACCCAAAGCGAACTCGCTTTTGTGGATGTCATTACCGCCGTCTATGCCTTGTATCAAGAACGTTTATGGCTCGATGGCGTGATTGATTATGATGATCAAATCAACCTGACCTTGCACACCTTGCAACACAACGACGCCTTACGACGCAAGTATCAAGACTGGTTTTCGGCCATTATGGTAGACGAATTTCAAGACACCAACGGCAGTCAATTGGCGTTGTTGAAGTGCTTGATGCGTCACCCTGAACAGGGGTGGAAGGACGTTGAAAACCACGGAAACCTAAGCGTCGTAGGTGACGTGAAACAGTCGATTTACAGTTTTCGCTTCGCACAAAAAGAAAATGTGTCGCTGATTTTTGAAGGACTCACGCCGAAGCAGGTGTCCTTGGTGCGCAACTATCGATCGCGGGCGGGCATTTTGCATGTGGCCAATCACGTGGCAGAACACACGGCGGAAACCCCTGCCTTGCGAGATGCTCACTTAGAAGCTTTTAAAACGTCTGACAGTAAGCATCCGACCGAAGCGACGGCGTACTATTTTGGTACGCAATCCGACGGTAAAAAATGGGAGGGGTCAGCGAGTCTGCGCTTTGAACATGCCAGTCAAACGCTGGTGCAAGGCTTGGTGAAGGACTATCTTTCGCATCAAGCAGAGAATCGCGAAACGCCGTTTTTGTGGAAGTCGCATTGCATTTTAGGTCGGAGTCATGCTCAACTTCAAAGCGTCGCTAATTTGTTGGAAGCCAAAAATATTCCTTTTGTCATGGAACGAGACGGTGCGATGTTCGCCCATCCTTTGATTCAGCAGGCGTGGGCGTTTTTAGAAGCGGTCAAAGACCCCACCAACCCGATGTGGATCGTGAAATTGTTGTCGCCCTTTGTGGCTCCGTTACGCTTGCTGCACGCCGTTCAGGCGGTGGAAAGCGTCCCTCACCCTAGCCCTCTCCCTAAGGGAGAGGGGACTTTTGTCGACAAGCTCTTAGACGCCCTCGCTCAAACGGACGGCATCACAGCTCACACGATGCAAACTCTGACGACGTTACTTCACGCCGTGCTTCAAACGCATCAACACAACGCCTTTGAAGCCCCTCAAACGCTCGTTGCTCAGTTCGCCGATGCCCTGCTCGCAAGCCAACCGCCATCGAAGCATCCAGCGAAGGAACGGGCGTTATTGTTGGCGTTTGGCGATTTATGCCAGCGTCATTATGAGCGTTTGGGCAAGCGATACAGTGTGGCGGAATTGATGAAGGGCCTAGAGAAAGACAAGGCGAATCCGCAGTTTAGCTTGCCACTCAAGCATATTCGTTCGGCGCGGGGGGTCAATGCAGTGCGTTTGATGACGTTTCATGCATCCAAAGGCTTGGAGTTCCCTCACGTTCATGTGTTGTGGTTTGGCAAATCGCCCGCAAACACCACGGGCATGAGCTTTGACCCACAGTTTAAGCCGAAAGCAGGCGTGGGATTCATCCTACACAAGACGCTCGAAGATGACGCTGATACGCTGAAATACAGCCTGTATAAGTCCTTGTGGCGTAACCCCCGAGACGATTTTGAAAGTCGCCGTTTGTTTTACGTGGCCTTGACTCGGGCCGAAAAAAGCGTGACGCTGTATTGCGATGCTCAAAAGCTTGCCAAAGATCCGTGGCTCAAGCTAGAAGCGAATCCGCAAACGCCTCAACAGGTGCAGATTTTAGTAGAAAATGACGATGCGGACGTGTTCACCGCTTTTTACGACGCCTTTAAAAATGCCCCTATCTTGCCGAATCCACAAGATGCAACAGACTTAGCAGGAGCAGAACTTCCACGGCTTTCCCCACGCTTAAAAGAAAAGCTCGGTGCCTTTAACGCCTCGCAAGAAGCGGTGTCGATCGTGAGCTTTTCAGGCTTGCAGGAGCTTGAAAAATGTCCGCTGAAATACTGGTTTCAACAGATCCGCCGTTTGCCTGTGCCGAAAGAAAGCGAAACGCTTGAGAGCCTCACCGCCTTTGAACGAGCGCCCTTACGAGGCAAAACGGTGCATCGCCTGATTGAAACCTATTACCGTTACGCCAGCATAAGCCGAGCAAGCGTTTTAGAAGAACGCCTCAACACCGTAATGCAGCAGAGCTTGGGGCATTTAAACGAGGGGGATCAAACTCTCATTCAAGCCGAAGTCCTCAATATGTACGACGGCTTCTTGAAAAGCGAGTTCACCTTAGAAGGCCTAGAGGCTCAAGGCTACACGGTTTTAGCCCCTGAACAATCGGTACGCTTTAAGCTCTTGCCTAGCGTAACGGGGGGACGTTTGGCTCACATCGTCAAGGGGCAGGTGGATGCGATTTTGTATCACAAGGCAACCGACAGTTACGGGCTGATTGATTTTAAAACGAACCGTACACTCAAAGAAGAGACCAAAGCCCGTTATTTTGAGCAAATGGCGTTATATCGACTGGGTTTGCAGTTGAACAACCCGCATGTGCAGGTGGAAGCCCGCCGTTGTGCCTTGGTGCATTTGACGCAAAACAGTGTGCCACAAGCGTTTGCTTTACCCAGCACCTACGATTTGGGTGAAGATCTGGCGGTGACACCGTGGTTAAAAACGCAGTTGCTTCAGTTGGAAGCCCTACTTGCCAGCACTGATCGCGAACCAAAGGCGTCGATGAATCCCCCGTGCGAGCATTGTGCGTACAAACCCCACTGCTCGCAATCTATACCATTTAAACATCCCACCGAATCTGTGTTATAGTAAAAAAATGTTCCAGTATGGGAGTCCCTATTGTGCCTAATGTGTCTAATTTTACCAGTGCTTCTCTCCTTTCAGCAGATGCGCTCCGCACCCTAGACGCCTTCAAGCAGTCGCACCCGCAATGGCAGCGCCTCAGCCATGTGGCCATTATTATGGACGGCAACCGCCGTTGGGCCAAAGAACGTTTCATGCCGTCGCTTTTCGGGCATAAGGAAGGCAGTAAGCGCCTCAAAGAAATCATTAGCGCTTCCACACTCTTAGAACTCGACACCCTAAGCACCTACGCCTTTAGCACCGAAAATTGGCAACGGAGCCAAACCGAAGTGTCTTACCTAATGAAGCTGATGGCGGAGGTTCTTTCAGATGATCTCCACACGCTGGCGGATTTGGGCGTGCGCATTCGAGTTCTGGGTCAGCAGGAGGCGTTGCCGTCTTATTTAAAAGACGTGCTTCAACACGCTGAAGCCGAAACCGCTTTAAATACAGGGCTTGAACTACAATTGGCCATTAACTATGGGGGGCGTGCTGAACTGACTCAGGCGGTGCAGAAAATTGCCACGCTGGTGCAAGAAGGCCTCTTACAGCCAGCAGAAATTAGCGAAGCCACCATTGAAGCGCAGTTAAGTGGGGGGGCAAACCCTTGTGCGGAACCCGATCTGGTGATTCGCACCAGTGGAGAACAGCGTTTAAGCAACTTTTTGATTTGGCAATCCGCCTACAGTGAATTGTATTTCACCCCCATCCCTTGGCCTGATTTTACGGTGCAAGCGTATTGCCACGCCTTAGGCACGTATTTCCAACGTAAGCGCCGTTTTGGTTGTTAAAAAGGATGCCCATGAAGTCGTTGAGCGTGTATGTCGCCTTGCTTACTCTGGTGTGGATCGTCCTCCTTCCCTTAGGCGTTCAGGTTGAGCAAGCCTTAGGCGCCCAAACCCTTCAAGCCACGCCTTCAGTTACGCCTGCTTCAACGGCTTTTGTGGAACACATGCGCCACCACGGCCAGTTTCTTGTTTGGCGGCAAACCACACTCCGCGTCTACACCAGTCACCCCCAATATAAAACGCTCATTGAACAGGCCTTTGCTCGGTGGCAAGGGGCTTTACAGGACACCCACCCCCTGAACCTACACTGGGTCAACACCCCTCACGATGCACACCTTTCCATTGAATTTGTGGACGCCATTGACTTACCCATCCAAGCAAATGCCCCCCCCCACCGCAGAGGCTACATCGCGGGGCTAAGCACCCCCCACACTTACAGCGAACAAGGGCTTCAGCACGTACGAATGCAATGCGCCTTGTTCAATCGTGGGGGGATTCCGCAGAAAAACGACGTCTTGGCCCGCGTATTGCTCCATGAAATGGGGCATGCCTTGGGTTTGTGGGGGCATAGCACCAATCCTTATGACGTGATGCACGCCAGTTTTGTGCATAGTATCGCCCCAGAAGCGGATCCCCAATTCGCCCTGCAAAACGGGGATGTTCGCCTGATTCAGGGGGTGTATGCCCACGCCAAAGCATCGAAAGATTCTTCTGGTCTCAACGCCCTCCCCCCCGCGATGCAAGCCGTTGCGTGGGCAAAGGCCGAAGCGCAGGCCAATCCAACAGGGTTGTCATTCTGGCAATATGCCCGCGCCTTACGCCAAGCCAATGAGTGGCCTGAGGCCACGCGTCAGTATCAAAAGGCGCTCGCTTATGGTGGGGTAAATCCCGCGCTGTACCTAGAATTTGTGCAATGTTTGGAACGTCAAGCCCGTAATACGGAAGCCTTGGCTTTTTTAAGCGAACGCTTGCCCAAGGGGTATGAAACAGAAGGGCGTTTACAGTTAGAAAAGGCCTATGTGTTGCTAAAATTAAAGCGTGTGGAAGAAGCGAAAGTCGTGTTTAAAGAAAGCTTAGCACAACAGGCCTCACTCGCTAAAAGCCCAGTGGCTCAAGCGCTTAGCAAGCTATTGGGAGACGATAGTATGCGATAGAAATCTCAAAAATCGTGCAGGTTATGCACTGGGCAAAGGGCTTAAAAATAGGGTATACTGAAAAAGAGTGGCTTTTTTTGAAAACGCCTTCGCACCCTCAAAAATTCATTGAAAATCGAGTCAAAAACGGGTCTCGTGTGGCCAAAAATCAGACTTTCGTGGACAAAAATCGGACTTTCAGGGCCAGAAAACAGACTTTCATGGCCAGAAAACAGACTTTCATGGCCAAAAATCAGACTTTCGTGTGTCAAAAATCGACTTTCCGACACACGAAATTAGGGCGTTTCTATACATCGTACACGCACAACTTTTCTTAACCTATGCTACACTATAGATTCCGACAAATAGGTTCGTCCACACGTGAAGGGGAAGTCGTGTCTCTTAACAGTATTCATGAAATTGGCTTGCTGGGTTTGCTCTTGGTGGTGGGCGCCTTTTTTAGTGAAGGCTTCAAACGCATGGGGCAATCCACGCTGGTGGGGGAATTACTGGTGGGGATTCTGCTGGGGCCTTCGCTCTTAGGGTGGCTACACCCCACTGAAAGCATGGCGCTATTTATGGAACTGGGCTTACTGTTATTACTAGTAGAAACAGGCCTTGAAACCCAGTGGCGAAGCATTGTAAAAGTGGGCAAACACGCCGTTTGGGTCGCGATGGTGGGCATCATCGCCCCGTGGGTGGTGGGAACAGGCTTTGCCCTACTCAGTGGTGTGGCCCACCTAAGCGCCGTGATGGTGGGGGCCACGCTAAGCGCAACCAGCATAGGCATTACGGCCCGCACGCTGAGTGATTTAAACCAGCTTGAAACGCCCGAATCGCAGATTATATTGGGGGCTGCGGTGATTGACGACATCGTGGGGCTGGGGATTTTGGCCTTTATGCAAGGCATGAGTCTGGCCCAAACGTCGTTTGTGGAAGCCTTGCCCAAACGGCTGTTAATCGCGGGCGTGTGTGTGGTGGTGGGCGGTACGTTATGGATGAGTCGCGGGGTTTGGGCCAAATGGCCGATATGGACGCGATGCGCGGGGGGCGTACAGGGCTTTTTCACGCGTCTGGGTAAGCGCTTACTTAATCTGGCGGATGGCACTACCAAAGAGCAAATGCTGATTATTGGCGGTGTTTTACTGACCTGCTGGGCGGTGCAATCGACTTTGGGCATTTCCATGGCGTTGGTGGCCTTTGCCTGTGGCGTATTGCTGAAAGAACGGGAAGAAGATCCGCAGTTTAAGCCCGTATTGCGGGATGTTGCGGCGTTTTCTTCGATCATCACGCCCCTGTTTTTTGTCGGCATCGGTATGCAGTTGGATGTTCAGTCTCTCAATCCGTTTGACCCTGAACAATTGCGTTATTTTCTATTGGCGTTGGGCTTAAGCGTTTTAGCCATTGCCAGCAAGGCCCTTTCAGGCTTTGCGCTTCGTCATACGGGGGTGAACTCTACCTTTGTGGGCATGGGCATGGTGCCTCGTGGAGAGGTGGGGCTTATTTTTGTGCAAGTGGGTAAAAGTTCTGGCCTATTGGATGCCACGTGGGCGAATATGCTGATTATTGTGGTGATTTTTACGACCTTTGTGGCGCCATTTTTGTTACGATGGACGGCAAGGACTAGCACAAAATAAACCAGTCGTGGTTTAATACAAAAAAGTGTGTTGTCAACGCAAAGGTGTTCAAATGATTGTCGTACAAAATAATGGCACAAACCCTGTCCCCCCAAACAAGCAGGACACTAAAACGAATGTGCCTGTGGTGATTGGTTTCACGCTGGCTGGGGCCGCGGTGGCTGGGGCCGCGGCTCATAGAGCTTTTTCTTATACACAAGAAGGGGATGTCATTTCAACGAAACTTGATCGTTATACAAAACAAGCCAACGGCTTGAAAAAAGAATCTTCTTTTGAAAAAGATGGCGCTAAGCCCCCAATTCAAGTGGACTATATCGAAAATGGCAAACTGACCAAAAGAGAGATTAACTACCCAACAGGTCAAAAAAACAGTCTTGATTTTGATGAAGAAGGAAATGTCACCAAAGGTGTTAAATCTTTAGGCGATACCAGTATTGAATACGAGCAAAAACTGGACCCTGGTAATGGGGACAGAATTGCTTCGACTGAGATAAAAATTGCAAATAAAAATGTACCTAATTCAGGATATGGATATACCCATCGGAGTCCTCATCATGAAGTATGGAAACCTTGGGTTTGGGATACAGACAATTTATCAACTCTTTCAGAAAAACATAGACAGAAAATTGCAACACTTGCACCTATAAAAGAAAACGTTTCTGTTAAAGGGTATAATCAAAAAGTCCCTATTCGGTATTTAGGGGATATTCCTCTGGAGCCCGAAGTCCTTTCTAAAAACATTCCCAAAACCTTTGAAGAAGTTATTCCTTATCTAAACGCACAACGCAATAAACAAGTCGCCTTATGGGGCATCGGCGTAGGCGTTTTGGTAGGGGGCACTGCCTTCTTGATCAACCGCTTGACGGCGAAAAAGCCTCAAACAGCCCCACCCCAAGCGAAGCCCTAAGCTTCCACGCCCGCGTCTTTCAAATACGCTTCGACAATCGACTTGAACTCTTCGCCTTCAAGCGTTTCTTTTTCCAACAAAATGCGCGTCAACCGTTCCATTAAATCACGACGGCTTAACAATAATTGGCGCGTGTAGGCGTATTGTTCATCCACAATGCGGCGCACTTCGGTGTCAATTTTGGCGGCCATTTCTTCGCTATAATTGCGTGTGGTGCCAAAATCACGCCCCAAAAACTGCTGTTCGTTGCGCTCACCGTAAGGTAAGGCCCCTAGGGCATCGGTCATGCCATAAGTCATCACGATGTTGCGGGCAATTTTACCGACTTTTTGCAGGTCGTTGGCGGCCCCTGTAGACACATAATCTGCGCCGTACACGATTTCTTCGGCCACGCGTCCCCCCAGGGAAACGGCAATGTTACCGAGCATCGTTTTCTTGGTCACGGAAACTTGCTCATATTCTTCTTCTGGGGCATACCACGCAGCGCCCAGCGTCCACCCACGAGGAATAATCGTGACCTTGCGCAAGGGGTCTTGCCCTTCGGTGAAGTAACCGGTGAGGGCATGGCCAATTTCATGGTAGGCGGTGGATTCTTTGTCTTCTTCCTTAATGAGCTTGGATTTTTTTTGCAAGCCCAAAATCACGCGATCGATGCTGTCTTCAATGTCAAGCGTGTTAATTTCGCTTTGATTCCGACGTGCCGCCAAAAGCGCGGCTTCATTCAGCAAGTTGGCGAGATCTGCTCCACTAAAGCCGGATGTTCGACGCGCCACCCGTTTTAAATCCACTTCTTCGGCAATGGGTTTGCCTTTAGAATGCACTTTTAAAATCTGTTCACGGCCTTTTAAATCAGGCGTGTCAATTTCCACCCGCCGATCAAAGCGCCCGGGGCGGAGCAAGGCGTTGTCCAAAATATCGGGGCGATTGGTCGCGGCCACAATAATAATACCGGTGGTGGGGTCAAAGCCGTCCATTTCTACCAAAAGCTGGTTCAGGGTTTGTTCACGTTCGTCATGCCCACCGCCCATGCCCGCCCCACGCTGACGGCCCACAGCATCAATTTCGTCAATAAACACGATACACGGGGCTTGTTTTTTGGCTTGTTCAAACAAGTCGCGCACACGGCTGGCGCCTACGCCCACAAACATTTCCACAAAATCTGAGCCTGAAATACTGAAAAACGGCACGCCCGCTTCGCCAGCTACGGCTTTAGCCAACAGCGTTTTACCCGTACCGGGGGAACCCACCAACAAAACGCCCTTGGGGATTTTGGCCCCGAGTTTTTGGTAACGATCCGCGTTTTTGAGGAAGTCGACGACTTCTTCAAGCTCTTCTTTGGCTTCGTCAATGCCGGCGACATCGGCAAAGGTGATTTTAATATCTTTTTCAACCAACATTTTCGCACGACTTTTACCAAAGCTCATGGCTTGCGAACCGCCTGCCCCAATGTTTCGCCACATAAACACGAGCAACAAAATCGGGAGCAACGCCCACATAAAGTAGCCTAAAATGTCCCACCAAAAACTTTCTTTTTTGGGGTCTTTTACTTCAATGGCCACATTTTTCGCTTCCAGTTGCGCGAGCCAAAGTTCCGCCGTACCCGCAGGCATTTGCGATTTATAGTGAAGGCTAATGGGCTGGTTACTTGGCGTGGGTTTGGGTTTGAGAAACAGATCCCGCAAGCGCATTTTTTTGGGTTGATCTGGGTTGGGTACCGCTGTTTTAGGTCGAGCTTGGGGGGCTGAGGTAGACGTTGTTTGAGGCAAGCGGGGTTTTGCAATGGCGTCCACTTCCAACCCTTTTACCACCACACGGCTAATTTCACCCGCCTTGACTTTACTCATCAATTCAGAATAAGGCAAGGGTTGCGCTTCTTCTTCGGGGCTTCCCACCATTAAGGTGGACGCAAAAAGCACGCTAATCAACAGAAGTGCGGTAATCATAACACCTGTTGTTTGGTAATTTTTCATAAATAACATCCACCCTAACTCAATCTTTGAACAAGATATTACAACGTTTCTTAATTATAGCATTGTTTTGGCATTTGCGTAAAACACCTTAAAACCCCACCCCTAAAGCACTAGCTAGAAGGAGTCGCCACACTGATAAAGGTTTCTAATTCTTTGGGGCTGGTGGCTTCTACTTCAAGCAACCAGCTAACATCAAAGTTTTCATTACACAAGAGCTGAGGCCGTTCAATGACTTCGTCATTGATGGAAAGAATCGTTCCGCCCACTGGCATGGCCAGTTCCACTTCCCCGTTAGAAGTGCCAATGGTGGCAAAGGTATCCCCCGCAGAAAGTTCTTCACCCACTTCGGTGACTTCAATGTAGCGAATTTCATCGAGCTTTTCGGCCACGACGGGGTCCAAACCCACGAGGATGTGATCGGCATCTTGAGGGTAGATATATTCATGGGTCGGGGCAAAATGGACGAGTTCGCTCACAGGGTGTTTCCTTCTTGAAAATAAGAGTAGTTCGTGACGTTATTATTATGCCTATATTCGGTGATTTGTCTACATATTGCAGTAGTTTATACATCAAACATTTTAGACACCGATTTTAGCGCCTCACAACAGGGCCAAAGCCTTGTGTTCATTCACAATACACGATTCAAAAAAGAATAACAAGCCTTTTTGCTGATTTTAGCCTGTACGTGTTTCCCTAAATCAAGACACGCTTTATCAAGACATCCTTTTCACTCGCCCATTCACGAGTACATTCACTAGCACAAAAAGGTTGTGACTTGTTTTTAAGCCCATACTGAGTATAATGAAACGAGAGGCCCTTCACCCCACGTGTGAAAAACGCCTCTCTTTTCTCCCGTTATTCTAGGATCCATACTCTGCCTGTCACGTCCTCCAAGCTCAATAAGGAAATAAAAATGATTGCCGTTAATGCTGTTTCACCCCCCTCACAAAACACCCCCGCGCAAGCGTTCCAACCGCCCACGGTGAACCCGCCTGCGTCTTTTGAAGCAACCGCTCAGGCCCCTACACTTGGGCAAGACACCGCTACATTCAGCCAAACACCCCCTACGCCTATAGAGGCCCCTGCTGTAGAAACCGCCGCAAATGCGGATGCCACGCTTCCCGCAGAAGCCAACGCGCCCAAGAAGCGTGGGTGGTTTCAAAAAGGCTTTGTCGGGCCAGTGATTGTAGGTTCCTTGGCGTCGATTGTAGGGGCGTTGGGTCAAGGATTTGCGAATAGTAACACCACAAGCTTCGGCAACGTGGTGGCTTCAGCCGTGACGGCAGCCATCGCGATGGTGGGGGCTTACATGGTGATTCGTACCAAAACGTCAGACGCGCCCGCAAACACGCCTTCTGCGGAAGCTTCTTCGACGGTTCCCCCTACAGAAGGGGCTTCTGAACCCAAGCCCGTCGCGTAGAAAAACGCGAGTCCTCTTTCTTATTTTTACAACAGGGAGGCCTTATAAAAGGTCTCCCTGTTTTTGTAAGCGTTTGGCCGTTTAAACCCCGTTTTTACATTCTGTTACAAATAGGCACTTTTATTCTTAATGTTTCCTTTATTATTGTGTAAGAAGCACGCGCCCCATTCCCGCCCGTCTGCTTGCCCCGTCCCCACCTGTTCAACCCTTTTTTCAGAAACTCCCTTCACCGATTCAGAAACCAATCGCTTACCACGTTTTATTGTTTGTCCCTCTCTCTTTCCTTAAGGCGCTGCTGTTTAGACGTATGTGGCCTCTCGTTGCTAGTCCCCCCTGTTGTGTCGTGCACCGTTTCAAATTGTCCCCCCTGTTCACATCATTCTTTCACGACACTGATTTTAAAAATCAACTCACCCTTCAAGAAACACTTGAAGGGTTTTGTTTTCGCTTCTTGCGCCTTTAAATCCTAAGCTTATACCATTTAAACGACTGAATAGCGTATAGGTGGATTTTAGGAGCCTAGACTCGCAGATGGGTGAAGTGTACATAAACGTACATAAGCACATCGAGAATCGTAGCGACAACGAAGACGCCAGACGCTATTTAATCGTTTAATTGGTATTAGGTTAATAACGCTTTCGCATTCAGCACATTGATGATAAAGGGCTTATTACGAATACTGCCTTCTTCATCAATAGAAAAAACAGACGTGTTGCTCACATGCTGAGAAGCATTGTTCACTCGAGATTTCAACAACACAATTTCGCATGAACGTTCGGATTCAATCGTAATTTGCAATTCATCCATTAAACAATACATTAAGAAAAACCCTCGGCCGTTTTCATCGTACAACGCTTCTTGCGTAAAGTTTTTACAAATACTGTTTAAAATATCATCAACGCTCAACGTGCCTTGAAAATCTTTAATACGCACCGCCACCCATGCTTCATTAATGTGAATGCTTACTTCCACCGCTTCCGCAGAATCGAGCGCCTGAATATGTTCGCCCTTGCGGTACTTGTCTTCATGGCTTTGCTTAGAACGTTTAGGGGCATGATACACGGCATTGGTAATGGCTTCCATTAAAGGGGTACAAATTTCCATGCGAGCTTCAAGACTCAGCACATTTTCAAGCAAGCCTTCTATGCGACTCATCACGTTAAACATGTCGTCACTATTTTTCAGCACATGTGTTTCGCTTTGCGCGTGCGTGAGCCCCCAAATAGACGAATACGCGTCGCTAAATACGCAGCGTTTCAGTTGATCCACCAATTTAAAGCTGTCAAAGGGCAATTCTTTCAATATCACATGAGTACAGTTATAACGACGTGCCAACGGCATGAATTCATTGGCATTTAAATGGGTATAAAAAATAAGTGTGCTGGATTCAAACGTTTCTAACAACGCGTCATGCGCATGATTAAGCAAGGTGGGATCCACCACAACGTAGTCTGGCAAAGAGTCCTGTAAAGTCGCTCCAGCCTGTTCAAAAGTCCCCACAAATTGTATGTTTAGAGGTTCTTCAAAACGGTCTTGGGCATTGCTCATGACGGATTCTAAGGCATGAAGGATATGTTGATTTTGTTCTATCCAAAGCAGTGATTTCATGACGGTGAATCCTTTTTTGTCGTGCTGAGCGAAGGTAGGACGTATGCTTCATTATGACTGTAAATAAACAGAATCTTCAACATATATCGTAAAAATAGAGTATTTAAAGGGGAACGGCGAAGCACTTTAGTGAGGCAACCCTTCAAGGGGTTGAAACCGTAGGATGATATGAGTGCCTTGAGCCAAGCTTGATTCTACATTAAATTGCCCTTTATGGGCTTCAATGAGTTTAAAGGCATAGGGTAAATCTAGGCCCAGTAATTGATTCGGCTTGGTGGTGAAGAAGGGATCCAATAAGGAATCTTTGGCTTCTTCAGAAAGGCCTATGCCGTTGTCGACCACATGAACGGCCACATAATCTTTTTTATTATGAAGTTCAAGCCCCAGGTAAAGCTTAATTTCAACGCTTTCTTTAAAAGCGGTGGCTTCTAAGCTATTTTTTACTAAGGCTTTAATAATACGCTTGAGTTCTTGAGCGTCCGCCAAAACTTTAGGCACTTCAAGGGAACTGTCCACCTGAATGTGAATACCTGTGGGAATAAACCCTTCTTTTTCCCATTCACGCACCCAAGCCCGTAAAGAGATATTGAGATTAACGGGGGCCAATTTCAATAAAATCGGTTGATTTAACTTTTCCAAGTTTTTAAATAAGTTATGCGCATTTTGGATGCTTGAATCTAGGTGCTGTAAGTGGCCTTGCGCTTGTTCAAGTTCAAGGGCAAAGGCCTGTTGTTCTTTGGCCGTAAGGGGGGTGGAATCGTGCAGGCGTTTTAACAGTAAAGCGTGTTTATTTTCTAACAAATGCGTGTGTTGACTTATGGCAAATAAGTGCTTAAAAATATGTAAGGAAAAGGCGGTGATTTGCTTGGTGATGGCTGAAAATTTTTGCGAACGTTGTAATTCTTCTAAACGCTGCGCTTCTTCAGGATCCAACTGTTTATACTGACCAATGTCACTGGCAATCAACACCCAAACGCGACTGCTTAAATGCCCACCCTCCACCGATTCTGCACGAATGGAAAAGCCAATGGTGCTTTTTTTGTCTCCTTTTGGAAAGTGGATTCTGATGGATTCACGTTCCACAGGCAGGGTCTCAATTTCTTCTGGGAAACGAAGAATACGGGCTTGAATAATATGTTTCAGTTCGTTTAGGTAAAAAGGAAGTTCTTCAATACGTTCAAGGCGATTGCCCACTGATGTGCTTTCTAAGTCATCTAACCCAAAAAGGCTAGAACACGTTGCGTTGTAGAACAAAATATGCCCTTGGTCGTCAAAAAGCATCATGGCAATGGGAAGGTTATTGAACGCGGTAATTAAATCCAGCGGATTGTGTTGCATATCGCTCTGTCTATTCAAATGAATGGAAAAGGTGGAAATCGAATGTTTAAGGTGGTTAAAATCAAGCTTCATAGAAGGTTCTTCTTTTAAATCAAGTCTTTAGTCGTCTAAAGTGGAAAGCTTATAACGCAAACGCATAATCGCTTGGGCATGTAATTGGCACACCCTGGATTCGGATATATTCAGTAAATTGCCTATTTCATTTAAGGTTAAATGTTCTTGGTAATACAAGGCAATCAGTAACTTTTCTCGTTCAGGCAATTGATTAATGGCTTCGGCCAAGTTCTTTTGAATGTCGCCTTCTTCCAGAGAACCTTCCGGGGGAGTGGAATGTTTGTCCGCCACGGTGTCAATCAAGCTCATGTTGGAATCTTTGTCGGAGCCGAGGGTTTCATCCAAAGAAAGCACCAAAACCGTCGATTCATTTAACATGTGATGATAACGCGCAATCGTCACGCCCAAGGCCGCGGCCATTTCTTCATCTGTTGGGGTGCGTAATAAACGCGCTTCAAGTTCTTTCATGGTTTCCATCAGTTTTTTATTGCGTTTGCGCACCCCACGAGGCACCCAGTCTTGCACCCGCAACTGATCGATCACTTCCCCACGAATACGATTGACGGCAAAGGTTTCAAACTTCCAGCCCCGTTCCGGTTCAAAGCGTTTAATGGCATCCAACAAACCCATGGTGCCGTAACTCACAATGTCGTCTTGACTCACGCTATTGGGTAGACTAAGGGGCAAACGATTGACCGTGTGCTTGACCAAATGTAAGTAATGTAAAACCAGTTTGTCTCGAATGCGTTTGTTGGAACGATCTTTGGCGTATTTGACCCACAAATCTTGAATAAGTAACTCGGTTTCGGCTTTGTTTTTTTGTTTGGCTTTGGCTTCTTTTTCTTGAAGGGCTTCACTTTGAGGGGTAGACACCATGAGGTAAGACGCTTGTTTATTCGCCTTGCCAGAAGCGATGCCTTGAAACGTCGTGACTTCAGAAGCGGCTTTGGCCGAACCGCCTGCCATCACGGCTTTGCGAATCGAATCCGAACGAGGCACCACTGACACAGCAGGGGTTTCAACAGCAAGGGAGCCGTCTGAATTAGGGGAGAAAGCCGTTGGATTGGCGTCTTCAGTTGAATGAGATGTCGTCAATGTCGTGGGCTCCCAATGGCGTTGGTAATAGGAAACGCTATAGCGGCCTATAGCCTTCTTCACGTTTTACGTGCCAACACACTCACAAACGTTTAGAAAAAGGCGATAAGGATATTTCCTATAGTATAACGTGTTCAAAAGAGCCTTGCCGTAAACAAGCCCGTTCTTCATTCATGCAGTTGATGAACAATCCACCGGTGAAGAACCAGACGTTTTCATAGCGCCACAGGCCCCTTTTCTTGTGGCCAAGGCAGTTTGGGAATCAAACGTTCTAAGGGAACCCCTGTTTCTTGTTCTAAAGACGCCCACGCGTACCACGCTTCTTCTAAGTGAAACAAATACTCGTGGCGAATTTCTTGAAACGCTTGTCTTGCCAAAATCACTTCGGACAAACCCGCTTGATTCTTGCGGTAGGCCAAATCCACCAAGCGCACAATTTCTTGAGACTGCGGGATTAAATTTTGACGATAGTTTTCTAACAATTGCTGTTTAGTGGCAATGGCCAATAAGGCCTTCTTAATGCCCATTTCAATGGCAAATTGAGTCGCCTCAATATGGTGTTCAGTGGTTTTGATTTCCGCTTGAGCTTTGGCAATTTCCCCTTGCTGACGGTTAAATATGGGCAAGCGTAAGTTAAGGGTAACGTAGCCTCCTAAAAACGTTTCTTTTTCAAAGTTCGGGGTATAAGGCGAAGTGGTGTGCACCAGTAAAAGGCCGCCGCCGAGTTCAGGATCCGGCAGGCGCTTAAGCTGATGAGTCTTTAACTGTAAACGGCTTTGTTCTAAAGTCTGTAGGGCGATTTTTAATTCCTGCCGATGCTTCAGCCCTTCTTCGCTTAAACACTTCATTAGGGCGTCTTGTTCTGCGGGGGAAAGCCCATTTTTCCAATACGGCACTTGTTCTAACAACGGGGCATCCACCGCTTCTAAAAGAATCTTTTCAGGGTGCAGTTCCCCCAAGAGTTCAGCCATGTACAGGCGTTTTTTTTGTAAATTGCCTAGGTATTCAATGCGTTCTGAATTTAAGTCTGAACGAATCAATTGCGCTTGCAGTAAATCTGAAGCAGGCGATTTGCCTTGTTGCACGAGCCCTTCCGCTGCCACAATAAAGGCCTCAATTAAATCGCGTTGTTCGTCTAACTGTTTTAATTCAATTAAAATACCCAAGTATTCAAGGTAAGCCAAGCGTAAATTACTTCTTAAGAGCCAAATTGCTTCTTGCAAGGCCGACTTTTCTTTTTCCAGTTCAGCCTGAGCCACCAAGACGCGCAATTTCCGCTTGGGCCCGACTTCAATAGGTTGAGTCAAGCCCACACTGCTGGGGTTCCCTAACACAGAAGTCATACGGCCAAAGCCCCAGTAACCATTGACAGAAGGATTAGGCAGGTACGCCGCAATGGTGATGTCTTCTTTACTGACGTTTAAGCGTTGTTGTAGAACTTGGAGATCAGGGTTTTGCGTTAAGGCCACTTGAAACAAACGTTCAAAGTGAGACAAAGCCCCCTGTTCTTCTTCTGCCGTGGCCCAGCCCAAGCAAAAAATGAAGGCATACAACAGGCAAGCCCCTTTTAGTAAAGCAAGCGTTTGGGCCAAAACGTTCAAAAAGTCTTCCCTCAACGGCTCTTTCTGTAGACCCTTTTACTATAGCATACGCGTATCTAAATAAGTCAACGTCCGTATCACAGCTTCAGTAAAGCAGAGGATAAAAATGCTTACGTGCCTAAATAACGAGAAACGTTAGCCCCGCTTTTTTTGTTGCCAAGGCAATTGAAACACCGCAGGCTCGGCTTGGCGTTCCTTGGCCTTGCTTCTGTGCCACTTTCTAAAGCTTTCCATTTCTTGCGGATTCAGCGGGCTGACTGCCGAGTTTAAGTAAGCGTCTTCAAACGCAATTTCTGTTTGACTGGTATTGGGGTAATACGACACGCCAAAGTTAGTGCGTCTAAACACGGTGTCATAGCCTAAGGTAAACTTCACATTACGTGGCCCCAGCGTCAAATAAATCGTGTTGCCTACCAAGGCGTCATTCCGTGCGTTGGTGTTACTTAAGTTATAATCTTGACGAAACCCTAATAAGACGTGAGACCCCAGCCTGATCGCGTTATTTAAGCTCACCGTTTGGTTCCCCAAGAAGAAACTGTCAAACACAAAGGGGGATTTGCCTGAAACCGCCCCTAGGTTGTAAGACACTTGCGACATGAAAAAGTCACCTAAGAATAAGTTGGCGGTGGGGCCTCCGCGAAGCACGCTGACGACATCGCCTGTAGTATAATACGCGTTAGACGCCTGCAAATTGGCCCCAAATTCGATGCTTTTCCCGAGTTTAAACAACGGCCTTGTATTCGACAAAACCAACTGTTGCCTAAAACGGCCTGCCGTAACCGGTTCATTCGACGTTTTTTGCACAAAGGGATTGGCCGAGTTAAAGGGGAATAAATCATCTTTAAACACCCCTCCACTATGCACCGCTTGCAATACAAAAAGTTTACCGCCAAAAAAGTTGCGTCTGTCTTCAAGTTGAAGGCCATAACTAGGGCGTTCTTGTGTAAAGAAGCTTGAACCGACAAACGCATTTTGACTGCCGATTAACTTGGTATTTCGACCCTTGGGGGACAAATACACTTCGCCTTGAAACACGTTATAGTCATTTTTAAAGTTACGCGCGGCCATTAGGTTCAAGCGTTTGGAACGATAGGAACTCATGACTCCATACCCAAATTCAGGTTGACGAATATCAATAGAGGTTTCATTGCGATTGATGGTTTGCCCGTAAGACACCATGGGCGAAAGCTTTAACGCCCCCGGCCCGACTTTAAAATCAAAGCCCGGATTCACATAAAAGCCCCCTAAGTCGCGGTTAAATCCAAATTCTGGGCCGAGGTAATCTAGTCGACTATTTTTTTTGTCAATGCCTACATCCAGGTTTGGCAGGGGAAGGGAAAGTAGGTTTTTTAACTTCACCCGTGGCGACTTAAAATCCACCATGTAGTATTCATTGGGGTGTTCCGTAATATCGATTTCTTTCACCTGAACGCTTAGAAACTGTACCTTCGGTTTTTCTTGCTGATTGAGGGACACTTCAGACGTGTCAAACCCCTTACGCGTAAGGGCATTTAAAAATTGCTGGGCTTCTTCTAAAGGATTGCTCCGTAGGTTGTCCGCATCCACAAAACGCTGTGTTCGCTTAGAATTAAAAGCATAAGGATTGTAGCCCACTTGAATGACAATCCCGTTAAGGGGGTTTCCTCCCACGGATCGGGTGCCTTGACGTGGTTGGCTTTGTTCAAAGGCTTGACGCGGTACCATTAACAATCCCCCGTTTTTGAGGTGCGTCATATCAGGACGCCCGAGAATGGTTTTGGCACGCAAACGCACGAAGCCCAAGTTGGCGGTGGCGTCGTTTAGCAGAGCGGTTTGCCCGTCTAGGCGAACTCTTATGTAGGCGGCTTCGGTGGTATTACCGTCTTTGACTAGGGTGATGTTGCCTTCCGCCACGACGATGTCTAAGTCGGGTTGATAGGTGACTTTGTCAGCGTCTAACACGGCGTTTTGGTCTTCCACCATCATGTGTACATGGCCGGTTAAAATGTAAGCCTTCAGGGCGTCATCGTAAGTGAGCGTGTCGCTACTGATATCGAGTTGCTTTTTTTTGTCTTCAACAGGGACGTTAGCGGGGGGGGGTGATTCTTGTGGTTGCGTGGGGGGCAAGACGTTTAAAGAGGGTTTTTCTACAGGCGCTAAGCGCAGTGGTTTTGACTTATGAAACCATCCCGCTTGAGCCGTAGGGAGTGGCCCCAACACAACACTGAGGCTAAGCATAATAAAGAATGGCACACCGCGTAACAAGAACATAATCGCCCAATTTCTTTCTCAAGTTCTTTCTCAAGGGATTTTTTCATTCTAGCATGAAAAAAGAGAAAGGCATCCCCCGCCAACATTAGCGATTAAACTGGTTCTGTGTGGTGGCAAGCCCTGCCGTCAAGAGCGATTCAATACAAGCCACCGCGCTTGCGCAGATTTTGGGCAATGCTTCACGTTGTGCGTGAGTATAAGGGGTCAATACAAAGGTTTCTAAAGGTACGCCGTTGGGTTGAGGCCCAATCCCCAAGCGTAGGCGAGCAAAATCTTGGCGGTTGCCTAGGGATTGAATGATGTGCTTCATGCCGTTTTGCCCGCCCGCACTGCCTTTGTCTCGTAAGCGTACGCTTCCAAAGGCGAGGTTGATTTCATCCACCAATACCAATAACTGGCTGGGGGGCAAGTCGTAAACCTTCATTAAAGGCGCTACCGCCTGCCCAGAAAGATTCATGTACGTTAAAGGTTTGACCAACAAAAGACGTTGCCCATTAAAACCCGTCACCGCGATTTGGGCGTTTAATTTTTTGGGCGTTTTGAAGGAGGCTCCCCACGCGTGGGCCAGGGCATCGAGCACTTGAAAGCCGATGTTGTGAGGCGTTTCTTCGTAATCAGCACCAGGATTGCCTAAGCCCACAATTACGCGATCCACATGAAAAGGCAGGACGCCTCCGAGTAAGGATGTTAAACTCACGATACCTCCTTCATCAACAAAGCCTCCTTACCAAAAGGAGGCTTTGTTTTAAACCTGTTGAGAAGACTACGCTTCTTCGCCTGCTTGAATTTCGACCACGATTTTGGCTTCCACAAAGCTTGAAAGGCGGTAGCTTACATCGTAAGCACCCACACGGTTGAGGGGGCGTTCAATGCTTAAATGACGGCGATCTACTTCAATACCAGATTTTTCGGTTAAAATACGTCCCAATTCTTTGGGGGTAATGGTGCCAAACAACTTGCCTTCTTCACCCACCGCCGCTTTAATCACAACTGTGTGAAGGGATTCAATTTTAGAGGCCACCGCTTGATCTTCAGCGATGCGTTTCTTGGCTTGACGTTCAATGGTTTCTAAGCGGTTTTTTTCATGACGCAACGCCCCTTCTGAAGCAAACACCGCTAAATTGCGAGGAAACAACAAATTACGCGCATAACCGTCAGAAACACGAACAACATCACCCTGTTCGCCTAGGTTTTCAACAGGTTTAAGTAAAACGACTTCCATGAATATTGCTCCATTCTAGGTATTGCTGATCTAATTCTGATGTACAGTCTTTTTTATTATTTCTTGAAGCGAAAAAGCTAAAAAGGACTATAGCCGTATTGTTTTGCGGAATATGGGCTAAAAACAACACGTTTATACTAAGGAATGATAACACAAATAAACGTAAATCAACCCCTTGACTTTTACGGCGTTACAATTGCTTATGCTACCCCACGGAAGAGACCCTTAAGCGTGTGGGACGTGGCTAGAGAGATTGGATCAAGGCTTCAACATCTGCCCTGTTGGAACACGTGGGTTCTAAAGTCAAGTAAAAATCGAGGTATTTCTTGGCCTGAACAGGCTCTTCTAAACGTTGGTAAACAATGCCTAAATTATAATACGCTTGCGCAAACTCACTCTTAAGCGAAATCGCTTTGGCATAGGCAGTGACTGCTTCGTTTAATTTATTTTGCCCCGCATACGTATTGCCTAAATTATAGTAGAGGGCCGCTTCTTTAGGAGCCATCTGAAGGGCTTTCAGTAAAATGGTTTGGGCGTCTTGCCACTTGCCCTGCTTTCGTAATTCACTGGCTTGATTCACCATATTCACCACTTCAACAGACACAGGCGTCACACTGGCAGCGGCCCCATTTAAGCCAGCTTCTTTTGAAGAACTGGGTAGGGGGTTTGTCACCACCGAAGCGTCTTTACCCGTTAAAGTAAGGGGGGTTTGGGCTTG
This sequence comes from Vampirovibrionales bacterium, assembly GCA_044358835.1. Classification (GTDB taxonomy): domain Bacteria; phylum Cyanobacteriota; class Vampirovibrionia; order Vampirovibrionales; family JAJTHC01; genus JAJTHC01. Next base: position 55,824 of record JBIKNF010000001.1, read on the forward strand.
CAGAGATTGCAAGGCTTCAATGCGTTCACTCAAACTGGTGATTTGACGTTGTTGGTCTTGAATGGTAGACACCGCCTTTTGAAGTTCTTGGTGGGCTTGGTTGACGCCCACCTTGTTTGAATCGGCGACACTGGCACTTTGCAAACGCTGTTTTAAGGCCTTGTTTTCATCTTGCAATTGGGTGAGCTGGTTCTGCAAGCCCAGCATACTTTGTGGCACAAGACTCATGCCATTACTGGCAGGCAATGTATAGGCTGAAGTCGTGACTTGAGCAGAGGCCTTTAACTGGGCTTTAAGCTGTTGAACTTGCTGCGTGAGTTGGTCATTGGTTTTGACGCTTTCTTCATAACGTTGATGCAACTTAACCAGCACAGCCTTTAAAGTGGCCATATCATAATCGGCCGAAAAACCAACAGGCATGTGAACCCACCCTAAAAGAATTATAAGCACGCCATTAAGGATCAAAAATTTGGAACACAAAGGCCTGTTCAACATGGTCGTCTCCTGTCGTTTGGTTTAAATCCATTCTACTAAAGCCCCCTAAGATTTTAGAGGGCTTGGAATGAAAGATCCGTACAATAGGGGAGTACGACTTATTTTTTCAAAGAAGAAGAAGGCGGAACAAACGTCCCCTTATTCAAGGGATTGATGGCTAAACGAGTGCTCGCACCCGCAGGCGAAGCGGAAGGCTGTTGCGCCACTTCCATCTGCAAGGCGGCGCCCGCAATTTCAGTGTCCCAAAAAAAGACGATTTTTAAAGGCCCTAAGGTCTCTTTTTCAACCAACTTGGGACTGGTGGACTTGGCGTTTTTCATGGCGTCTTTAATATCCACAAAGGTGTCTAGCACATTGGGGGTGTACAGCACCAAAGGGGTGGCTAAGGACTTTAAAAAGACCAAGACCGCCGGCGGAGGGCCTTGCTGTTGGGGAGGTTGTTGTGCTTGCATTAAAAAGTATCTCCTTCATTACACACAAAACGATCGTCCCTGTTTACTTCGGTAAAAGAGCACGCTTTCTTTAATTTGTTCCTGTTTTTAATGGAGAGGGTTGAAAAAGCCTTTTTAACGCGTTTTTAAAAAACCTATTTGGGCAGGGCTAAATTGATGCTTTGTAAGAATTGGGTGTCTTTACGCCAATTTTCTTTGACTTTTACATCCAGCTTCAAAAACACCTGTTGGCCTAACAGGCGTTCAACCTTAGTACGAGCCTTTTCGCCAATTAAGCGAATCATTGAACCGGCTTTGCCAATCAACATTCCGCGTTGTGATTTACGATTGACATACAGCGTCACATAAATATGGGGCATTTTTTCATGCGTTTCATCAAAAACTTCTACCCCAATCGCCACAGAATGGGGGATTTCATCTTGCGTGTGAAGCAAGACTTGTTCACGCACCAGTTCAGCCACCATTTCACGCATGCGTTGATCCGTCAAAGTGTCGTCTTCATAATACTTGGGCCCTTTAGGCAGGGATTCAAACATCGCTTCAAGGATCACGGCTTTTTGCTTGCCTGTTTTGGCAGACGTATGCAAGCATCGCTTATAAATACCTTTTGCCGACAAAAAGAGTTGTTGATACGCTTTGGTGCGTTCTTCATATAAGGCAGGGTTGCCCGTTAATCGATCCACTTTATTGAGCACCAAGTAAACGGGCCGTTTACTCCGAAGGGCTTGCTCTACAATCCACGCGTCGCCTTTGCCAGGTGCGCAAGTAATATCCATCACACAGAATAAAACGTCCGCTTCTTTTAAGGCGGCATAGCCTTCTTTAACAAGAAAGGTGCCTAGTTCATCAACAGGCTTTGAAAAGCCAGGTGTGTCTAAGATCACCAATTGCGCGTCTGAACGAGTCACCACCCCCCGAATACGGTGTCGGGTGGTTTGCATGACTGGCGAACAAATGGCGAGTTTTTCACCCATGAGCTGGTTGAGCAAGGTGGATTTACCCACATTGGGCCGCCCAATTAACGCCACAAAACCTGAGCGAAAGCCTTCAGGCGTTTCAAGTAAAGGGGTCGCTGTGGGGACTTCGTAATCACTGAGCTCGTCTTCACACTCAGGAATATCAAAAACAATGGGGGCATCAAGCGTTGGGGAGATCATCATGCGTGAGCATACCTTATTTGATTCGCACACGGAACCTAAAAATCGTGTGCTTCTTTTATTACAATACTAGCAAAACAATAGAATGCAAGTTCTCGCTCCATGGTATTGAAAAATCTTTAACTAATTTTAATAGACAGCGTATGTTTATAGGGTATGATAAATAAAGTACCCCCCTGATTCCTAAACACCCCATTGAAGGAGTTCCCTATGATTCATGCCCCTGTGCTTGATCCTCTCAATTCCCCAACTCTTTTAGAAGACGTCCAAGGTCGTAATGACCAACGCAATATCGCCCTAGAAGCCGCAGGAGTAAGTCATGTAGAAATGCCCTTGCAGTTTCTCTTAGAATCAGGGCGCTTACAACCCATTGCAGCCACCGTTTCCATGAGCGTGGGCCTATTGCCTGAAGAAAAGGGCACGCATATGTCTCGCTTTATTGAACAAGTCGCGGACTGGAGCAAGAAAGCTCAACCGTTAAGCTTGGATTTGCGTCCGTTTTTAGAAGAACTGCGTCTTCGTCTAAAAGCAGAATCCGCCACTGCTGAAGTGCAATTCAAGCTGTTTTTAGACAAAAAGGCCCCCGTTACTGAAAACGCGGCGCCCATGGGCTACGACTGCACCCTAAGCGGGGTGAATCAACAAGGTAAGATTGCTCTATTTGCGAAAGTAGACGTCCCCATTGCCACGTTGTGCCCCTGTTCAAAAGCCATTAGCGATTTTGGCGCCCACAATCAACGCGCCATTGCCACCCTAGATGTCGCCTTAGACGACACACAACTCCACACCCTTTCTTTTGAAACGCTTATTCAACACGCCGAAGACTGTGCGTCTTGTGCCGTGTACCCCTTGCTCAAGCGGGCAGATGAAAAATGGGTGACCGAACGCCAGTATACCAATGCCAAATTTGTGGAAGATGTGGCGCGGGATTTGACCTTGGCCTTGCGTCAACAAGCGGGATGCCTAGGCTTTAGCGTCAGAGTCACGGCCTTAGAATCCATTCACGCCCATAATGCGTGGGCGTCGCATCGGGAAAATATGCCTGAAAAACCTACCTTCTAAGTCCGTAAAGGAGTCTTTTATGTCTACAGCTTCTTACATTACTATTCAGCGTCGGGCGGATTTTTGCGCGTCTCATTACTTTTGGGTCCCCACGTGGAGCTATGAAGAAAATGTGCGCGCCTTTGGCCCAACAGCCAATCGCTTTGGCCATGGGCATAATTATGAATTAATTGTATCCATTTCAGGACCCGTAGATGAAAAAACGGGCATGGTCATGAATCTTAAAGAAGTCAAACGCATGTTGGAAGAAGCCGTCATTCAGCCCCTTGATTTTAAGTGCTTCAACCGTCAAGTCCCCTTTTTTCAAGACAACCAACCCACCCTAGAAGCCCTCAGCGTCTACATTTACCGTAGGCTTGAACGCGCCTTAGCCACAGTAGAATTAACCTTGGCTTGGATTGAAATTCGTGACTGCCGTGAACTGGGTGTGCTCTATGATGGGGCTCCAATAGCAGGCGTCAATGAAAGCAAACTCTTTTGTGATTCTCTTGAAGATCACCCCTCGTATACCCATGCTGAAATAGGACCCTCCAGCCATGTTGCTCTTTAAACGGCGCTACCACTTTGCCGCGGCGCATCGCTTGCATTCGGCGCACTTGAGCGATGCCGAAAACAAAGCCATCTTCATGCAATGTAATCACCCCAATGGGCATGGGCATAACTATGAATTTGAACTTTACCTTGAAGGCGAACTGGACCCTACGACACACATGTTGATTGATTTGGTGACGTTAGATGAACTCGTGCAAACGCATGTGCTTAATGAAGTGGATCACGTGTTTTTAGACAAGGACACGCCTTTATTTCGGGGCGTTATTAGTACGGCTGAAAATATGGCTCGCGTGTTTTTTGAAACTCTTGACGCGGTTTTGCCTCAAACCGTTGAACTGGTCGCTGTTCGGGTGTATGAATGCCGAAATAATACCGCCATTTTTCAACGTGCAACCACCAAACGCCCCTTGCCCCTTATTTACCAGTACTAAAAGAAGAGTCGGACGCTTTTTTGGAAGCAGACGTTTCTGACGTTTCTTGAGGAATGATATGTAAAAACTGCATCAAGCCCAGCATATACTTTTTAACCGTGGGCCCGTAGTGTAAGGACGCATATTCAATGCCAAAGCCACTAATTAGAATACTTGGAATCAACCCCAAATAAACAGGCAATTGATTCTGCACCAGTTTTAGGCCCGCTTTTTCATATTTTAAAAGCTGGTGAGTTAGTGCACGCATTTCATGCGCGTTTCCACTTTCTAGGGCTTGATTAACGAGTCTTTCCGCCTCTTTACCCCATAACATCTTATACGCGCGTTGCCAAAACCTTGGGGAAATCACCCAGTTGGTTTGAAGCGTTTCATCATTCAAGGCATACCCCATTTGCACCAAGTGCATCTGAAGGGGGCTGTCATGCATGCGATGCAAAGCCGTTTCCGTCACCAAAGCGTTAGGAACGCGCTTAATTTCACTGTGGTGAACGTTACCGTTGAGCAAGCCCAAGGCATGTTTGATGTTTTGCACAATACTTTTTCGCCCCAAGGCCTGTTGCTGATATTGATAATGAGATCGAATGTTCCGTTCAAACACCCCTTGTAAACGTTTCAATAAAACAAAACCTGTTGCCACGCCAATAATTTCTCTAAAATACGTCATGGCGGATTGTTCTTGATTGTATTGCCGTTCTCGTGGGTCGTTTGTGGCCATATTAGAACTGTGATACGCTTCTTCAACACGGGTAACGACATGAATAACAGTTGCAATCAACGCCGCGTTTTTCTTCAGCGAACCAGAATCTTGCGTAAGTTCCACCTGTATGTTGTGCATGACATGCCCCAAGGCAGTGCGCAATTCAGTCGCATGAGACAACTGGCCCAAACCACGGACGGCTTTAAAGGTGTCTGTTGTGGCATTCAAGAGCTGTTTGGGCAGTTGGCTCAACTCAGATTCCGCGCTGGTTCGCACAGGAGCCTTCATTTTTGGGCGTTCTAAGGCCGCAGCCAGCCATTGTTGATGCGCCTGTTCACTGTTAAATTGCCCTGTAAAAATGGCGTTGCTTGAAACAGGATTCATAAACAGTTCCCCCCACTGGCGGACCATAACGCCCCCTGCGGAAGCCTAGCGTTTAAAGGGGCTAGCGCATGAGGTGGAATCGGACCTTGAGCAGATCCGTTTACCTCGCCCCCTCGATCAAGTACAACCGTTTGGGCATGATACTTTTGGCGTCTTTCGCGTTCCAAGTACCACGGGCGAAACACCAAATCATTGGCCCGCTGAATGGGACCCCCACTGAGCCACGCACTAAATAATGCCGAACCCACCGCTGTGATCACCCCAGCCAAATTCACACGCGCAAAGTAATTGTCCACCGCGTGATCTTCATTCAATAAGCCCTCAAAACTCACAAAGCCATCATCCTGTTTATGAGCCCTATAGAAGTCACCCAACCCTTTTTCGTGCATTTTTTCAGCAAAATCAGACGCCTTCCATTTGCCCAACACGTTTAATTCAGGGGCATTTAGGGCGAAAGAAAACGGATTTTTACGTTCCGTTAATTCCATGATCCCTTGCGTCATTTTCTGGATTTGCTCATCGCTCATTTTACCGATTTTTTTTAAAGCGTTGGCTTTTTCAAGCAAGCACTTTGGACTTAATCCCTTGTGCTTACTGAGAAATTGACTCACCACGACGAGACCCTTACCGCTTAAGTCCATCATGCCTTGAAGGGCGACATAGGTTGCAATGAACGTACCGCCTACTTCAATAAATACCCGTTCAGCCGTTTGCCGACGCACCCTTTCAGGATCTTTCGTCTTGTCGTTCCAGTCCACCAAACAACGGGTGCCCCCAATCCCAACAAAACGCACCAGCATGCCTGAAGTGGCCAAAAACAGCAGGCTTTTGGCATTGAAAATGTTGAACTTTCCTAAGCCCTCCCAGTCCAACAGCAAGTCCTGCCAGTGTTTGGCTGAAAAAGGTTTTTTGGCCCAAGCCAGTGCTTGAACGATTTGTGACGAATCAAAGGACTGCGACAAAACAGGACTCCTTGAAAATGAATCAAAAACACAAAATTAGGACACACAAAGTAAACGGTGGCGTAATGGCATAAAAACACATTTATTAAAAAAAAGTGCGAGATTGAGCAAACGCCAAAAAACTTTTTAAAAAAAACTTTGTATACTATAACCGAAACAGGCTTGAACATCAAACAAAAAAAGCTCTCAAAGAAACAAGCCCTCAAATACAACGCACGTCTATTTCAGTGAACAGAAGGTTCGTTACAGAAGGCTTGTATTTGAAGGACATTTGTCGTATAATACTCGCACTTTCAAAATATACAATGTTTCGGTTTACGCCCTTTGTCTTTCTTTTAGGTCTCAACCCCCACAAGGGTTCAAAAAATTGGAGTACCCGCTAAAATGCCTATCACGTTACAAAACCCTTCTGTAGAACGCCGTAATATGGAACTTAAACAAGGGGATTTAGAAAATATCATTTTAAACGCCTTATGGATTTTAGAATCCAACGTGGACACGCCTGTGTATGTTTCCAACATTCAAGAATACATCAATCAAACCCAACAGCGTCACTGGGCGTACACTACGGTGAAAACCGTGGTGGATCGTTTGGTGGATAAAGGCTTGGCCCGTCGCTTAAAACAAGGGAAGAAGTTTTCTTACGGCAGTGAAATAAATCGGGAAGAAGCGGGTTTTAATGCCCTTAAAAAAATGATGCGGCAGTATTTTCGCGACGATTTAGATGAATTGCAAGCGGCTGTTAATCGTTTGCGTGCTGAAGGGGTGGGCATTCAAACGGCGAGCCCAGCTGAAAAAGCCGAACTTGAACGTGCGTTTAATCAACCGTCCATTTCTGTGGTGCTTTAGAGAGTCGGGGCTCATACAAAGAAACGAAATTTTGGCGGGGTAAACGAAACTTTAGTTTTCGTTTTTCGCAGAAAACGAGAGAAAACGAAACTAAATCTTTCGTTATTTTCCATAAACTAAAGAAAACTAAACAAAGCTAAAGAACACACGACACCTTTAATAAACGTTCGACAAACCCTCGCACATCCGCTAAAGTTTTGGCACCTTTCAGATCAATTGAGCCGGCACTATGTTCCCCCTGAGGCACAAACACCAAGGGAACAGGGTTTAGGGTGTGCGCCGTGTTCGGTAAGCCGTCGCTGGTTTTCATCGATTCTCCATTGCCGTGATCGGCGGTAATCAGGAGCGAAACCCCACTCATTTGGGCGGCGGCGACAATCAAGCCCAAGGCATTGTCTACATGTTCGACGGCTTCAATTGTGGCGGCTTCATCCCCCGTATGGGCAACCATGTCCACATTGGCGAAATTGGCCACAAAAAAGGCATGTTCTTTTGCGTAAAAGGCTTCCATCAAGGCTTTACTGACGTCATAAACGCTCATGGCAGGGGCCTGATCATACGTTTCCACATCTCGACGGCTGGGAATAAGACGGCGATCTTCGCCTGGCAAAGGGGCTTCTTGCCCGCCGTTAAAGAAATACGTAACATGCGGATACTTTTCGGTTTCAGCGACATGAAACTGCTTCAAGCCTGCGTTAGCAATCGTATGGGCCAACGTGTCGGGCGTCTGCGTTTTAGGAATGAACACGGGCACATGAGCGGAAGAGCCATAGTCCACCACACTGGCCAAATAAAGCTGATTGGGCATCGCCCCCCGATCAAAGTGGGAGAAGTCTTCTTCGGCGAAAGCCCCCATCAGTTGCGTCATGCGATCAGGCCTAAAGTTCAGAAAAACGACGGCATCCCCTGACGCCACGCCTTCATAGGTTAAATCCGTCACCGAAGGGAGGATAAACTCTTCACTAAGATCTTCAGCCACGGCAAATTTAACGGCTTGAGTTGCTAAAAATTGACGGGTGCCTTGGGCGTGAACGATGGCATTAAACGCGCGTTCAGTACGTAGCCAACGCTTGTCACGATCCATGGCATAAAAGCGCCCACTCAAAGTCGCCATTTGAGGAAAATCCAAGTCGTACAAGGCCCCTTCCACATCTTCAACTAAAGAAAAGGCGGTATAAGGAGGCATGTCACGTCCATCAGCAATGCCGTGCACTTTCACGTGATCTTCTTTTAAGCCCGCGTCTTTCGCCATACCCAGAAATTCGGCCAAATGCGAAAGGTGACTATGCACCCCGCCTGTACTTAATAAACTAATCAAATGCAAAGTACTACGGTTTTTTTTGACATGGGCCACGGCATTTAACCACGTAGGATGTTCCGCCAACGTGCCGGCTTCTATAAGGGAATCAAGCTGTACGCGGGGGTGAGGCCAGGCCTTACCTGTTCCGAGTGTCAAATGCCCCACTTCGCTATTGCCCACCACGCCTTTTGGCATTCCCACGGCTTCACCGTGAGCCACCAACGTTGAAGAGGGAAACTCTTGCAGGAGCTTGTCCCAATTCGGGGTATGCGCTAAAGCAATGGCGTTATGAACGTTGCTTGAAGAAAGCCCCCAGCCATCTAAAATCAATAGGGCCACGGCGGGTGAACTTTTCATAAAGCCCCCTTAAATGCGTTTTTGAACTTGACTAAAGACCAATTCAACAGGGGTTTCACGTCCAAAAATAGAAATCGTGGCTTTTAGGCGTTCTTTTTCAACTTGAACTTCGGTAACCGTGCCTTCAAAGTCAGAAAACGGTCCTGAAATGACTTGAATGTTGTCACCCACTTTTAGATCCACTTCCACTTTTTTCTTCGCACTTTGGCCACGACCCAAGATTTTCTTAATCTCAGAATCTCGAGCGGGAATGGGTTTTTTTTCTCCACCCACGAATTTTGTGACCCCTGGGGTGTAACGCACACAGTACCAAGAATCGTCATCCATAATCATTTCAATCAACACGTAGGAAGGAAAGAGATGCTCATCTTTTTCAATACGTTTGCCGTCTTTAATTTTAGTGACAGGCTTTTGAGGCACTTCCACACGAAAAATTTTATTCTGCATCCCCATCGACTCAATACGGCGTTCTAAGTTGATTTTTACCTTATTTTCATGCCCACTGTAGGTATGAATAATAAACCAGCGCTTGCGCTTGCTGGTCGATCCGTCTTCAAGCACCATAGTGCCTTGAGGCAGGTCTTCGGCTTGGTAAGGCTTTTCAGCAACCGCCTCTTCACTATCCTCTTCCATACTAAAATCCAGTGAATCTTCCTCACCCACTTCAAATACAGCCACATCTTCCACTTCTTCAACGTGTTCAATAGGGAATAAAGATTCTTCGGTAGATTTTTGGGTCATCATAAGTTTTTTAAGCCTTCTTTGCCAATCAGGGGTATTCTTTTAAAAAAAATGAACCCTTCATAGGGGGACATAACGTTTCTAAGTTTAACACAAACAATTTTAACACAAGATGATTCGGATTCAAACCTTAACATTTAACAGGGGCTTACCTGTTTATTTACGCATGAGGTAAGACGAACGTTTGAATTAAAATACGGTACAGATTGTCTAAGCCCCAAATTAACGTTGTGGCAAATATGGTGACACCCACTGTAATCAGGACTTGTATGCTTAACTGGCGAACGGTGGGCCAGGTGATTTTTTGCCACGTGTGCCGAACACCTTTGAAGAAGTCCACCAGCCAAGGACTCGCAGAAGGTTCGTTGGGCAACGCTATAGGTGGTGGGGTTTGGAGTTCCAGTGTCATTAGGGGGAATTTCCTTTATACATCAAACAGGGTTCAAATGGGCTTGAACCGTTTGATTAATTCTAACATAAAAGCAATAGGCACGCACCAAAAGCTCTACTAAACTTCAGAAACGTCTAAAACCACAGGCGCTTCAAGCACTTGTTCTTCAAGGGTTACTTTTTTGGGGCGTCCGCGCTTTTTTGGGGCTTCTTCATTCGCTAGTTCCGTCACTTCAAGGGTGACTTCAGAAGAAGGGGCGCTTAGAATAACGGGTTTCGCTTCTTCTGTACTGGCTTGTTCGGCGTCTTTGATGCCAGCCTTTTGTGCTTTGGCGTCTTGTTTGGCTTGTGCTTCAGCAGCGGCCAAATCATTGGCTTCTTGAGCCGCCTTGACCAAGTCTTCATCTGCCAACATGCGTTGACGCGCCGCTTCGATTTCCACCTTCATGGCTTCAGGCAAATCAGGTCGCCCCTCATTCCACTGCGGAAGGTTACGAGACTTACGAATCAGCTTAATAGCCACATGAACACGCCATTCATCGATACGTAACTGCTTGGCGACGATTTTATGGATCCCAATGGGAGGCGCAGGCAAATAAGGTTCATAAAGCATTTGAATGGCTTGCAATTGATCCGACGACACCGCCAAAGGACGCTTTGGCAAATCCACCTTGGGTAAGTTCATTTTTTGGCGAATGAGATTAACCCCAAAAAACACTTTCATCGGATCAACATTCAGTTCTTCACCCACTACAGTGTGAAAATCGGGATTAGGCAGAGGCAAGCAGGCTCTATAACGCTTTTCGATTTCGGCCAAAAGTTCAGGCTCTACGAACATGCGTCGTGCGGGAGGACGACCCCCACCACGATTGAAGCCCCCACCACCAGGAGGACGGCCGTAACCGCTTCCTTGTGGGCGATTGCCATACCCGCCTTGCTGAGGGCGATTGCCGTAGCCTCCCCCGCCTTGTGGACGGTTTTGATACCCACCTTGCCCTTGGTAGCCGCCTTGCTGAGGGCGATTGCCGTAGCCACCCCCGCCTTGTGGGCGGTTTTGATACCCACCTTGACCTTGGTAACCACCTTGCTGAGGGCGATTACCGTAGCCACCCCCGCCTTGGGGACGGTTTTGATACCCACCTTGACCTTGGTAACCGCCTTGTTGAGGGCGATTGCCGTAGCCACCACCTCCGCCTTGTGGGCGGTTTTGATACCCACCTTGGTAGCCGCCTTGCTGAGAGTAGCCTCCACGATTTTGGTAATTGCCTTGACGAGGCGCATAATGACTGCGCTGATCTTCTGAGGAGGGAGCAAAGCCTCCTTCATCAGGAAAACCGCCTTGTGGGGCTTGCGGGCCTTCTTCAGCATCGCGCGTTTTATACAAACAATCGGGACAAATAATACGCTTGGGGTTCTTGGTTTCAAAGGTAATTCCACACTTGGAACAATTATTTTCGTACATTCTTACAACATAAGCCTCTATACTCTTTGGTTCACCTGCGGGCAGGTTACATTATAACAAACAACATTTAAATCGTGGAACAAGCACCTTGTTCTCAAAAAGAACATTCAAACAGGTGATGGTGGCAACATTATAAAGATCCATCAATATTTTCTATGCTAGAATCCTCACAAAATCGTTATATATATTAGTAAACGTTAAAAATGACACGCTAGAGACACAAAGACTTACCAAACACATAGGTTTTTAAAAATAGTCCCGCCACACATAGCAGAATACGTAAGCGAAATTTCTAAAGCGTCACAACCCCTTGAAATCAAGGCAATTAAATAATCATTAGTTTTAGGATGCCAACATAAAAGCATCACATTTTTTAAATATAGTTTTAGTATAGCACAAAAAATCGAAAATTTCTCACATTGTAACGATGTTTATATTTTTTTAAGATTTTGCCAACGCCAAATCACTATAAAAAGTAACTTAAAAGGCAAAGCCAGACGCTTTCAAGACTTACCTATTTTATTGTAACAATCTGGGCGTTTGAAACATCGTCTTAAAAATGGGTTTTCATTCCCGCCAAATTACGCTAAGATGGTATAGCTTGTCTACATAACAAAACAAAGGAATAGCGAATGCAATGCCAAATGCTAAAGCCGATTATCATATGCACACCGTCTTTTCAGACGGTTCTTCCCAACCTGAAGAGCTGTTGGCCGTTGTGGCTGCTCAAGGCGTAAAAACTGTTGCCGTCACGGATCACGACACAACTGCGGGCTACGAACGTTTGGTTCCAAAAGCACAAGAATTGGGCTTAAACCTCATTCGTAGCATCGAAATCAATACCCACTGGGGCAAGGAAGACCTCCATGTGTTGGGCTATTTTATTGATGATACCAATAGTTATATTCAAGATGTGATGAGTGATCATCAAGCCAAAAGACGGGTGCAAATTAAAGCCATGGTGGAAAAAATTGCACGCAAAACCAATATCAAAATTTCGCCTGACGACGTGTTTGGCTTGTCTCACCCTGAAGGGGCGATTGGGCGTCCGCATGTGGCAAAAATTTTGCTGGAAAAAAAGGCGGTTCGCACCATGTCTGAAGCCTTTAATAAATACCTCAAATCAACTTCCTTAACCTATGTGCAACGGCAAACCGTGGCACCTCATGAAGCAGTGGAAGCAATTTACGAAAGCGGGGGCATCCCCGTGGTGGCTCACCCTGGTTTAACCGAAGGCATTGAAAAACTCATTCCTGAGCTGATTGGCTATGGATTGATGGGACTTGAAGCCTTTCACAAAAGCCACATTCCCCCAGTGATTGAATACTTTTGTAGCTTGGCAGAAGAACATGATTTGCTGGTAACAGGCGGCACTGATTTTCATGGCACGCCTGACATGTACGCCACAGCGCATCACCGACTGGTGATGCCTGAACATGTGAGCAGTAAGCTTGAAGCAGCCTTTGGCAAACGTCACCAAGCCAACGTCAAACTAGCTTAATTGGCTCCCCACGAAAGTAATAAATCCAAGTGGCGTTGCACCTTCATAATGTATTGAAGAGCACTTTCGTTTAAGTCTTCACGCTTTACGTTGCCTTGACCCACAAAATAACTGGCCACCGCACGGGCCGGATCGTTGGGGAATTGATCCGCCAGGTAGGAAAGATATTTGGCGGTGCCGTTTAGATTTTCAATAGGATCAAACGCATCTTTTACTCCCAACCATTGAGCTGTAGCATCTTTTAACTGACCTAGGCCTTTAGCCCCTGTACTTGAAACAGCATTGATCCTAAAAGACGATTCAGTCGCAATAAGACTAGCCAGAATACGATAATCAATGCGGTGGGCCTCTCCACTGTCAATAATGAGCCGTGCCAAAATATGAGCCGAGGGGGCATCCCACGACGGGTTAGTGGTTTGAATCAGCCTCATCACCATTTGTTCGCGCACGGTTGGGTTAGGTCTCTTGCCATCTTTCCAAATGTTCGGTAACGTCACAGGGTTTGAAACAACGCTATTGACAGAAGCCATCGCCACAGGCGAAGAAAGCACTAATAGGGGCTGGGCTTTACGATGTTGAATCGGTGTGTGGGAACCTTCTTTTTGAATACGAGGGGGAATCGCTTCTTTGGCGCGTGGGGTAAAGACGTCTTTAAGAGTGCTAAAAAAAAAGGAAGTTCTTTTTTTAACGTGTAGAAAGGTGGAAGACTTAGGTGCGGTGGGGTTCGCCAAAGATGAAGCAATTACCGTTGTGGGGGTATGGGATTTTGGTAATGTAACCATTAGGTAATTAAACGTGGTGCTTTGCGTTTGGTTGGTTTCTGCCCGTTTAATCGCCAGGGGGAGTGTTTCCGTGTCACTATACGGAAAAGGTTTGAGGTGTTCACCTAAATCAGCCGCCCCTGAAACTGCAACATTTGTTAACATAAGCCCAAGCAAACTTAAGGTCATCTGCAAAGGGACGATACGCTTGACGAGAGTTAACTTGAGTTTCACTTGAGTTTTTCCCTTAAACATCTTTGTAACATATGAGCGTATTGAACGACATCCAATCAAGTAATTTATGACTTCCTTGTTCCATTATACGCCGATTATACAATTTTGTGGTACTGTAATAATTGTATGCCTACTAAAACAATTTTAGTAGATGAAGCCGATCCATGCGTCCAAAATAAGGGCGTTGGTTTTGCTTCAAGAAAACATAAGGATTTCATATAATGATGAACCTTCCAGTCACCGAATCACTAAATCCCCATACGGAGGATTTAGATCAACTGCCCACACTCACGATGTTAGAACGCATCAACCAAGAAGATCAACAAGTGGCCTTGGCCGTCAAGCACGCCTTGCCTCAAATTGCTGAAGTGGTAGATGCTATTTATAATGCTCTGGCCAATGACCATTCGCTCTATTACATTGGGGCTGGCACCAGCGGACGCCTTGGCGTGTTAGATGCCGCCGAATGCCCTGCCACCTTTAGTACGCCCCCTGGTTTGGTTCAAGCCATTATTGCAGGAGGAGAAACCGCCTTACGCTTCCCTATTGAAGGGGTGGAAGATGATGGAGAGTTAGGCATCCGAAACGTTCGCCAATATGGGGTAAGCCGTGGAGATGTATTGGTGGGCATTTCTGCCAGTGGAAATCCCGCCTATGTGGTGAAAGCCTTGCGTCACGCTAAGGAAGAAGGGGTTATTACGGTGAGTTTAACGTGCAATCCCCATGCCCAAACAAATGACGTGGCAGATTTTAAAATCGTCACCGAAGTAGGACCTGAAGTATTAAGCGGTTCAAGTCGCTTAAAAGCAGGCACGGCTCAAAAAATGGTACTCAATATGTTGAGCACCGCCAGCATGGTCAAGCTCGGCAAGACGTATGGCAACCTCATGGTGGACTTAAAAGCCAGTAACGAAAAGCTGAAAATCCGTGCGCTTAGCTTGGTCATGCAAATTGCCAAAGTGGACCAAGACGCCGCTCAACACGCCTTGGAGCGCTGTAATGGGCAAGTTAAACTGGCGGTATTGCTTGCGCTCAATATCGTCAGTAACACTAAAGATGCGCAAGTTTACTTAGATGCCCACAAAGGTCGCTTACGGGCTTGCTTAGAATAATCTCCCCCCTGTTATTCTAAGCAAGCTCCTAAATGACCGAGGTGGGCTTTTTAAAAACGAACCCTTCCCCACTAAGAAGAAATGTTCGTTAGAAAAAAGCCCCTTTGTCACCCCCTATTTAAATGAGTTTTGCGCAAAAATCTAAAAATAGTGTGACAAAAAAGTAGGAATCACGTTATAATAGCCCTATATTATAAAAATAAGCGTTTTATAATGATGTGTGATATACTGTTACAGCAGAGTAATTGACGCTCTTTTTTATAAAATGTCTTAGTAGCATTAAGTCGGGAGACATAAAAGTCCATGCCTTCTTTTCCCCATCATTTAACCTTAAACGTTTCAGAAGACTCCAAACGTGCGTTTGAAGCCTTGTTGGAAGGTAAATACAATTACGCTTTTGGGCGGGGTGAAATTGTTTCAGGGGCGGTGGTGTCCTGGGATTCTAACTATGCTTACGTAGACGTTGGAGCTAAAACAAATGCTTTGTTGCCCCTAAAAGAACTCACTGAGCGGGCTTCCACTTTTAGTGATGAACTTGAAATCGCTAAGGCCTATGATTTTTACATTTTACGCGAAGAAGATGATGAGAGCCAATTGACCCTTTCCTTACGACGCGTTCAACAAGCGTATGCTTGGAAGCAACTGGCAGCTAAGCTTGAAGCGGATGAATTAGTCGAAGGAACCGTTTCTTCAGTTGTGAAAGGTGGTTTGCTTATTGAGCTTGAAGGGGGGCTTCGTGGCTTTGTTCCTTCTAGTCACATGAGAAGTCGCAACAATTTGGAATCGCTGGTTGGGCAAACCATGCCCTTTAAAATTCTTTCTGTGGATGCCCTTCGCAACAACATTATACTGTCTCACCGTAAAGTGTTGGCGGAACAACAGCAAGAAGAACGCAAAGAACTCTTTTCTAACCTTAAAAATGGTGAAGTCCTTGAAGGTAAGGTTGTTCGTTTAACAAGCTTTGGGGCGTTTGTGGATTTAGGCGGCGTAGATGGGCTATTGCCCTTGTCTCAAATGTCGTGGCGTTGGGTGGAACATCCTTCAGATTTACTTTCCATTGGCGACACCGTTAAAGTAGAAGTTATTGGTGTGGATGAAGATCGCCAACGTGTCAGTCTTTCGGCCAAAAGTTTGATGAAAGATCCATGGGAAGAAGTGGCTGAACTGATGAAAGAAGGTCAGCAAGTAGAAGGTAAAATTATGCGTTTAAAGCAGTTTGGTGCCTTTGTGGAAATCCACCCTGGGGTTGAAGCGTTGTTGCCTGCTCGTGAACTGCAAAGCTATGAAGAAGCCGAAGGGAAAAACATTGAAGTGGGCGTTTTGCTAAACACCTTTATTGTCAAGTTTCAACCTGAAGAACGTCGCATTAGCTTGGGTTTTAGTGAAGCCAGCGTGGCTGAAGAACACGCTGAAGTCTAAGCGTTTATGTAACCTTGATTTATAAAAGCTTCGGGCTCATCAAGGCTTGAAGCTTTTGGGTTTTTCGAATATATAGTGTTCGCTAGACAGTTCAGTGAAAGACGTGCCCCACTAGAGGGGAAATACCACCGTAAGGGTTGGATCAATTAAGCGCTTACCCGCTTTTTCAAACACGATCGACAGCACCCGACGGTTTTCAATCTCCACCACGGAATGCACCACCCCTTCACCGTAAACATCGTGCCGCACGCGCATACCCGGTGAATAGGCCACTCCTGCTTTTGGGTTGATTTCAGTGGTTGTAGAAGAAGGCGGTTCTTGATATTTGTACACAGGCGTGTGTGAAACAGGCACCGCATCAAGAGAATGAGGCGGTGTAATGGCAGCGGGTTGAGAAGCCGTGACCAGCGTCTTCATAGGGGTTGTTTGATTTAGAGGGTGGGCCTGCAAAGGCACATAACCACTATCGAGTTCCGCCACATCTGCTTGAAAAGATTGAATCAAGTCATCTTCAGCGAAAGAGCCTTCATCATAAACAGGCACAAGGAACTCAGGCAAGCCTTCAGGCTGTGGTTCTTCTTCGACGACAGAAGGCTGTTCTTCAATAATCGGGGTAGAATGACGCGGCATTTCAAAAGAAAAACCCGCCAATGGATCTTCAGGATACAGCAGAGGCCCTTCACAAGGTTCGGGGGCTTGGGCGTGTATTGCTTCATCTGGCAAAAAGTCATTGGGGAAAACGGGCGTGTGTCTTCCTGCTTCATTAAACTCCGTCTGCATCGCCTGATTAATGATGTTTAAATCAAAGTCAAAATGGTCCAAATCTTCTAAACTTAAGCGGTCGACTTCAACCGATTGATGCACAGGCAAGCTGACTTTTCCTGTTTGAACCGCGTCAAAAACAGTGGTCAAGGCTTCTAGTTGTGCTTCTGAATCAAAGGTGGTAGGATCATTCGACACAAACGCCGTACTTAAGAGTGCTTCTGATGCAGGGGGGACATGGGCTTCAAGGATAGAATCCTTCAATAAATCATCATAGAACCCTTCACTTTCAAATTCTAAAGATTCTTCAAAAGCCAACGCTTCACTTGAATCCAACGCAATCGCAGATTCATCTACGCTTGAATGAAAGGTAAGGGCATTTGAACTTAATTCCACCGGCGATTGAAAAGACCCTTTGAGAGAAAGATCGGTTAATTTTTCAAGGCCTGGAGGGCCTAAAATAGGGCCTCCCAAACTACTGGGTATCGGATTAAAAACCCGTGATTCGTGATCCGGTTCGGCAGTGGGGGCCACATAATAGGGATCAAAATTTTCGCCAAACAGCAATTCACTCTGCATCAAGTCTTGTTGCCACTCTTCAACGGTGCTTTCAGGCTTACGTTTAAATTCTTCCTTCCCGTCTACAATATATTCCACGTGTAAGGTGGATTTTTCAGGCTCATCAAAACCCGAATCCGCCGTAGGATCTAGGTAGGGGGTTACCTCATCAAGCATTGAATCTGGCAAGCAGGGGTGAATATGATGTGGACTTTCCACTTTTTCAGCAGGGTCTAAAACGCCAAGGGGCGGTTGGTGCTCTGCAGGATTCAAGCATGACGTTTCAGTCAAGGGGCCCCAGTCTTCTGGCAGTTCGCCTAGAATTGAACTATACGCATGCGAAGCATCTTCTGCCACGGACGCCGTAGAAGGAGTCGTTACAGAGAGACCTGCTTCTAAATCGGGCAAAGAAGGAACAACAGACACTGGAATCTCTTCTTGCAATCCCTCGAGAAAAGGTACTTTTAGAGCCTCCGTAGCAGGCTGTATAGAAGGAGGTTCAATGGCTTGAAACGTTAAAGAAGAGGCGTCTTGTTCAGGGGGGGCAGACTGAGGGAAACAGGCGGGGGAAGCATTTACAGAAATGGCCGAAAAATCCCCAAACAACAGAGGAATCCCTAAGCTTAAGTTGCTTAAAAACAAAGCGCTGGATTGACTGACCTTCACCTGCAATACATGTTGTCTGTAGGCTTTTTTTTCCACCAAGATAGAGGATACCGTCCCGCCATCCCGCAAAGGATGTAGGGCAAGCACATTGACGCCCTGTTCTAATAACTGGTTTATTTCATG
Source organism: Vampirovibrionales bacterium (assembly GCA_044358835.1). Taxonomy (GTDB): domain Bacteria; phylum Cyanobacteriota; class Vampirovibrionia; order Vampirovibrionales; family JAJTHC01; genus JAJTHC01. Next base: position 74,251 of record JBIKNF010000001.1, read on the forward strand.
GTCAACCGCATCAGGCCATGCCTCTTGTCGACTGATCGTACCCACCCATATTTCACTTAAGGGCCACATACTATGACGCAAGGCTTGATTCAACAGTTGCCAAATCCAAGGGTGAAACTCCACACTGACACTTGAAAGATCAAACGCCAGTAGCTTACCTTCGCTTTGGGCCAGCTTAAGTTCTTGCATAAAATCAATGCTGGCTTGATGCTCTCCTTCACAAAAAACGTTGCTTGATTTAAATTGATTCAACAAGCGAAACAGTAAGCCACTTTGGGTGCTTAAAAAGACTTCTTCTAGTTCACGCAAGCTGTGAATTTTGAAAATGCGCTGCCCTGCAATACTGTTCCATTGTCGCCAAACTTCTTCTGCTTGCGCCTGAGGCAAATCGGCAGCCCATGATTCAATCAAACGTTCCACACCCCACTCTTCTACAGAAAAGCCATGTGTTCGACCTACTTCCACCAAGTGAATATCAGGAGACGGATTCCGTTTTAAAACACCATATCCATCAAAAAGAAGGGGGTGCATCCCTTCTTGACGAACCTTTGACAAAAGGGACACCACCAGTTCTAAACCCCGTTCTTCTTGATCCGATTCCAAACGAAATTTTCCGCATACATCGTGCATTAAAATACGTAATTCTGGCCATTGCGCGTCTAAGGCAAGAGCCTCTGAAACATCGAATAAATAGGGAGCCAATAACTGAGCAGGCACACGAAATAAGGACTGTACATTTAAAACGGGCACCCCATACACAGGCCATAAATGCAGGCGGGCTTCGGTGCGGGTGGAAGGTTCAATACGCGTAAGGGCAAATAATTGACGGCGATTGTCGGCGTCAATGGCAAGGAGCAAGGTATCCGGTGCCAAGGCATTGGCTTGGGCTTGGGGAATTTCAAGCAACACCTCTAGTCCATAACGGCAAAAATGAAGCTGCTCTATCGCCTCTGACCTTAAGTCGTCTAAATTTAAGGCATTTAAAGCAAAACTCACCGTAGGCTCCTTTAAATTCGCTAACATTTCTTTATTATACCCCATTTTCTTGCAAAAGGGCTATAAAAGCTCTATACGTCCCCTTCATCGACGTAAGATAAAAAGGGGATGGCCTCTCCCGTCGTCTAAATTAGAGGGTTTCGTCATACGGGCTGTGAATGACGGTCAATGGGGCATCCAAGCGAATACGGATGAGTTGACCGGGGTTTAAGCGTTGATGTTCACCCATGGCCCGTGGGCCTTCTGGCATCACGCGATTGATCATGCCAAGCCCCATGATTTCATAACGCACCAAGCGCCCGTTCATGGGTTGAGTGACTTTTCCTCCAGTTAAGCCCGCGTCGTCTCGGCTGGTGAACAAGGTGGCTTGAAGAGGTAGCGTGTGATCGTCTAAGGTGTGAAGGGTATGGGCCTTGAGCTTTAAAATGGCGTCTCGGCCTTGAATCGGAGCAATCGATTCTTCCACGTATCCTTCAATGCGCGTGCCTTTGGGTAAAATCTTTTGATTGTTGACCCACACATCATGAATCAGACGCAGACTGAAGGCATCGTTGGGCTGATTATACTGGGTAGTGAGCAGGGTTTCTAAACTACTCACGAAGGTGGTTCCTGAAGCAAGGGTGTAGGCACTGGTTTTGGCATTAATCACTTGAATGGTGGCGGGGGGAGCAGAGTTGCGTTTGTCTTTTTCATCATCAGCATGAGTGTTTAGGGGGGGACTGAGCAGACAGAACCCTAGAACGAGTAGGCCAAGAGTCCAACAATTTAACAGGTTCATTGAACGTCCTTCCATTTCGACCTATCCATCCACTTAAATCAACGTAAGCCAAATCGACTTAAATGTCCCTCTCCTCTACCTCGTCCCCTAAATAGACGAACCCCTTGGAGTCCCGTTACACTTCAGCCGAAACACGGGTACTGATACCGTTTAAACGACCTTAAGAGAGATCATCCCTTTTTGTGGAGCCCCCCTAATGTTAAGCCCCATTGCCTACCCCCTACTTTCAAAACAGCCTAGCCAAAGCCCAGCGCTAAACTTTCCCCCTGTTAGTTTAGATGAAGAGCCTTTGTCTTCTAAAGCTCATTCCCCCAGTGTGGAAGAAGACCCAGAAAAGGCGTGGCCTACCGTGGATTCCTCTGAATCTCTCGGGCGTTCTTTTATCAATCCTCATTTGCAAGAAACCTTGGGCATGAGCGATGTTACGGCGCCTTTTCAACGTAAAACGGCACGCCCTACCTTCAACACGACGGGGGCTTCAGAACGTTTGCCAGATGAAGTGATGCTCGACACCGTACGCAAGCGTCAAGCCAACTTGGCCATTTCCACGCAAGACGTCTACAATGATTTTAAGAAAACGGCGCAACTACTTGGGGCAGACGTTTGGTTTGACGATTTATTACACAGTCATTTTACGCTCGTCAATCAAGAAGCACGCCAAGCCGTACAGGATGAAAAATGGATTAAAACCGTGTTGATGCGTCTTGCCAAGGTGTTGGACGACACGGTTTCTAACACACTAGAAGAACCTTCCAAAGTGGTGGGGGAATGGTTAGATGCGCTCTTTACCCAACCCATTGAATGGACGCCTATGGATTTAGCCCACCCCGCCTCAAGCACTCAAGCCACTATTGCCCCAAGCAAGCCCACCACAGCAAGCCAGCCCACAGAAGATCTTCAGGCTCAAGTGGCCACCAATCGTGTAAATCACTTGGTGATGAAAGACGGGCTAAAACGGGTGTATACGGCTCTTCAATCCAAACAGTGGGAGGTCGCTGAACACGTGATTGCCGAAGTCTTTCAGCACGTTTCGGCACATACCATGCCTTTACATCAGCGTCAACAATGGCAAAGCTTACAGTTTAAACTATGGCAAAAGCAAGGCAAGCCAGACAAAATCCTCGCACAAGCCTTAGCGATTCCCTCCCCTGAACAAAGCCCCGAACTCACCCGTTTCATCGCCGAAGCCTATGCCCAAACGGGCGATTACAAGCAAGCTATTCGTACCTTGCACCCCTTACTGGCGATGCCCCGTCGAGCTGAAAAACAACCTGCCCCCGACGCCTTAAAATCGTGGCAACGCTTAGCAACGTGGGCAAAAGCCCTTCAAAATCCTGCCCTAGAACATAAAATGCTTGAAGGCTACTTCAACACCACTAAAACAGGGGTGGCTCCTGCGGAGGTGGCCTTGGAACCTTTAAAACGCTTGCAGGTGTTAGAACAGCTCATGGGACGCGACACACAAGCCTTAAGTGTGGCTCAAGAACGCGTGCATTGGGCCAAAGCACAACGCAATAAAACCGCCTATGCCAGCGCCTTGCAGGATGTCGCGGCTTTATTGCTCAGCCAAGGCGAAGCCGTGAAGGCTCAAAAAGTATTGGCCTTATTGTAAAGGTCTTTATCTTTCGAACACTATACACAAAACTGTAAATCGCTTTGCACGCTCGCGTAGGGCGAATCATCCATCAATGGGGCGTGTTCAAGCGCTGTTTCAAGGGGAATCCACCCCACATGAGCCAGCACATGCCACGCAAAGGCATCTCGTGCGGTGGCATCGCCCGCCAAGCTTTTAATGACAAGGGTTTGTTGCTCTTCTAAATGCCATAGCACAACAAGTCCTTCTGCCCCGCCTTTTGACACAATGGGCCAAGGCAACTGCCCCAAGATCGTGTCAAAACGATGACACCCCGCCACCAACGACGGATGTTCCTTCATCCATGTGAGGAGTTGATGCCCAAGTGGATCTTCAAGCACGCCGTGCATCACGTCTGTGGTTTGTTCAAGGCTCAGGTACGGCGTGGGCAATCGGCAGCCGTCGGTGGCCCATTGATTGGGAGAAAGGCTGGAGGCATGGCGTTCCATAAACCTTAGGGTTTCTTGAAAGAAGGGATGTTCTGGCAGGTGGTAGTTGTGCCATGGAAGAGTCAAGCGCTTGGCCAGTGAAAGCATCATGGCATGTTGACCCGAACAATTGTGATGCAAAATGTTCGGAGGAATCGGCGTGGCGCCCCCCGCGCTTGCCATAGGCGGATGCACCCCACACACCAAGCACGCTTCTGCTTCTTCGCGAGTAATACCCGCTTCATCCAACCACCACTGGGCCCACCGCTGATGCACCGCTTCCCCTGAATGCGACGCAGACGCAATCACCCACGCTTGGGGGGGAATACGTGCAAAGAAGGAAGGATCTTGTTGGCGAAGATAATGCAACAGAACGGTACTTTGCACGGGTTTGAATACCGAACGCAAGTAGGTGGATGTAGTGGACACGTTTGCACTGCCTTGTTTGTCACCGTGTGAATCCTTAAGAACCCACGCCAAGGGCTTTTGGGCTTCTACATGCCCTTGCCTGGTTTTTAAAATCCCTGAAAACATGAATGGCGTTCCCTACAAGACTTAACACAACCGCTTTACATTAACACAAACCGAAACGAGACATTTAACACTCAACTCTCAACGATTACCCACTTTGTATTATAGGACAAAGGGGACTCTTTCACAAATACAAGGCCGTGACACTCGCCGTCTCTTTTAAAAAGCCAGCCAAATCCCCTTCATACACCACATGACCCCCCAACGCGTCCGCTTCAGGGCCCATGTCCACCACCCAATCGGCGGCTTCACGAATAAATTGCGTATTATGCTCAATCACAATCACCGTATGCCCCACCTTCACAAGGCGTTGCAACGCTTTTACCAACACGGGTACATCGCTCATATGTAAGCCTCGTGTGGGTTCATCAAACAAAAAAAGCGACGGCTTGGCAACAGGCTTGTCTTCCACAGGCAAATACGGCGCCAACTTCAAGCGCTGGGCTTCACCGCCTGAAAGGGTCGTCGTCGCTTGCCCCATAGGCAGATACCCCAACCCCAGATCCACCAAGCACTGCAAACGCTTGCGTACCTTTGGGGCGGTTTTGAAAAATTGCATGGCTTCTTCCACGCTAAGGCCTAACACATCGTGAATATGACGGCCAAACAACTCTACGGAAAGGACGCTTTCTTGAAATCGCTTGCCGTTACAGTCGCTACAAAGCATCGTCATATTCGCCATAAATTGCATGTCAATGCTTACTTCGCCTAGGCCTTCGCAGGTTTCACAGCGTCCGCCTTTGCTATTAAAAGAAAAATGCCCAGCATTCAAGCCCAAGGCCTTGGCCTTGACTGATTCACTAAAAAGCTTACGGATTTCATCATACGCTTTGACCACTGTGGCGGGGTTTGAACGCGATGAACGAGCGGGGGTGGATTGATCCACCCACACAACACCCCCTGTAAAATGTTCTAAGCCTTCAATGCCCACGCACGGCAACACGTCAAAGGCGGGCAAGTCGCCTTGGGCATTTAACACCTGCCCGTACAACGTTTGCACCAGCAAACTAGACTTTCCTGATCCACTAACGCCTGTTACACAGCTTAACTGCCCAACAGGGAATCGAACGTTGATGTTTTTAAGATTGTAACCACTGGCGCCATAAATGTTTAAGTACTGCGTGGCGGGTTCAAGGGGAGCGGGCTTGAACTGTTTTGGCGCTTTTAAGCCTTTGGCGGTTTGGGTGTCGCTTTTTAAAAGCGACGCATACGTGCCTTGAAAGAGAATGTTGCCTCCATGTTTGCCACTGCCTAAGCCCATGTCAATCACAGCATCTGCGTGCTTCATGACTTCAGGGTCATGTTCAACCAACACCACAGTATTGCCCAAGTCCTTTAACTGTATCAGAACACTCATCAAGTGCTGGGTGTCTCGCGGGTGCAAGCCCACGGTGGGTTCATCCAACACGTAGAGCGTTTCAGTTAGTTCACTGCCAATGGAAGAAATCAACTGCACCCGATGCGCTTCCCCAGAAGAAAGACTTCTTAAGGGACGCAACAAAGGCAAGTAGCCTAAACCAACGGCTTCAAGCCATTGCAACCGTTGTAGGAGCGATCTCCACGCATCCACTGCCAAACGAGGCAAATGCTTCGGCACAGGAAGCTCAAGGCCCTTGAATCGTTTAAGAAGATCTTGCACAGGCGTTTTGAGCCAATCTTCATAGCTCAACGCAAGCAGTTTCGTTTCTTTGGCCAAGGGATTCAGCCGACTGCCCCCACAGGCCGTACATTCAAAATACCCCCGATACTTGGCCAAATGCATACGCACATGCATTTTATAGCGCTTACTTTCCAAGTGCGAAAAAAACGGACGAATCCCGACAAACCCTCCAAAGCCGTCCCATATTTGGCGTTGATCTTCAGGGCTTAGGGCGTCATACGCCACATTGATCGGAATACCGTGGCGCTTAGCTTCTTGTTCTAGGTGGAGTTGCACGTCACGATAAGAGGGTGTTTGAAACGCGTGCACCGCACCGCCTCGCAGGCTTTCCTTTTTGTTGGGAATGATGCGTGCTTCATCCAAGCCCATGACACGCCCGTAGCCCTCGCAAGTCGAGCACGCCCCTTGAGGGTGCATGTAATGAAAATGGTGCGGACTTAAAGGCGGAATGCTCTGCCCGCAGTCGAAGCATCCGTTACTGGTGAGCAAGATTTTGGTGATGATGGTGTCGCCTGTTTTGAGATGAGCCACCCAAGCGATGCCCTTATCACTGCCTAAAAGTTCGAGGCTCTGATTGACTCGGTTGATGACATCATTGAAGCGATTAAGCAAGGCATCGTCGATGTTGCCCTTGAACTTAAAGCGATCCAACAAAAAGCAGAGCTGTTGCTTTTCATGCACATAATCGTTTTTCCATGTAGGCATAGATTCGCTCAGCATCACAGGTTTGAGATTCACATCTAGGATGCGATCATAACCCAAGCCAAATAAGACTGCATACAAGGGTTTCATCAATTTTTTGGGGACTTGTAAACTCAAGTACACGGCAGTATCCGCAGGTAAATCTGCAAATAGATAAGCAGGCACATCTTCCGAAAGGTTCTGCACCAAGCGATGCGACCCGCAACGAGAGCAAGTCTTTTCGCCCAAGTAATAAAAGAGTTGTGCCAAATAATCAATCGCATCAATGCTCACCCCGACGGTGGCTCGTGCATTGGTGATCGGGTTATGTTGAGACAACCCCACGGCGGGTGGGATGTTATGGACTTCTTCCACCCGAGCCTTTTGGAATTGTTCCATAAATTGTCGCGCGTAAGACGACAGCGATTCCATGAAGCGACGCTTGCCTTCGGCGTACAGCGTGTCAAAAGCGAGGGATGATTTTCCACAGCCTGAAGGCCCTGTAATAACGGTGAGTTGGTTGAGGGGAATGTCGACATCGAGATGTTTGAGGTTATGCTCATACGCCCCTCGAATGCGGATGCAGTCAAAAAGGGCGGAAGAGTCTTCTGAAGCATTCAAGACGGTCTTTTCTGTAAGGGGTGAATCGACAGACATCAGGACACCTGTTTCATTAGATGAAGTTTTTTATTGGAAGAGGTAATTTGATCAGGTGAACACTGATCTCTTCTAAGCTTCAAAGCGTTTGATGATGAGGCAACTGTTGTGACCCCCAAAGCCAAAGGAGTTGGACATGGCATAAGTAAAGTTTTCCACCTTGCGAGCGGTGTGAGGCACATAGTCTAAATCACAGCCTTCATCGGGGTTGTCCAAGTTAATGGTGGGCGGAACGGTTTGATGCAACAAAGCCTCAATACAAATAATCGCTTCAATGGCACCTGTGGCTCCCAACATGTGACCATGCATACTTTTGGTAGACGACACCAACAAGCCGTTATGGGCATATTCCCCAAACACACGTTTAATCGCGACCGTTTCCGCCAAATCACCCAATGGCGTTGAAGTTCCATGGGCATTGATGTAATTAATGGCGTTAGGTTCGAGATCTGCTGAACGCAAGGCGGCCGTCATCGCACGAGACGCCCCTAAGCCTTCTTTGTGAGGCATCACAATGTCAAAGGCATCGGAAGAGCGGCCGTAGCCCACAAGTTCCGCATAGATTTTCGCCCCACGGGCTTTGGCGATCTCATAATCTTCTAAGATCAAGACACCCGCCCCTTCTGAAATCACAAAGCCGTCACGGTCTTTGTCAAACGGTCGGCTGGCATGTTCAGGGTCGTCATTACGACCTGTTAAGGCTTTCATGTTGTTAAAACCAGCCACAGCAACTGCGGTTAGGGGGGCTTCGGCCCCACCAGCGACAACGGCATCACATTCGCCGGCTTGAATCATTTTAACCGCTTGCCCAATGCAATCGGTACCTGTGGCACAGGCGGTCACCAAAGCAAAGTTAGGTCCTGTAATCCCCAGTTCAATGGAAATACGACCGCACGCCATGTCTGGAATCATCATTGGAACTAAGAAGGGCGAGGCTTTGCCGTAACCCTTTTCCATACTGGCAATCACCGTTTCTTCCATGGTGATTAACCCACCAGAACCTGTGCCTACCACTACGCCCATGCGGTGTTTTTCAACATGACCTTCAATGCCAGAATCTTCATAGGCTTGAATAGCAGCCACCAGTCCCAACTGGGCAAAGCGATCCATACGACGGGCTTTTTTCTTGTCCATGTAATCTTCAGGATTAAAGCCCACAATTTCCCCTGCCACTTTACAGGTGCGTCTTTCTTCGGGGATGACTTCAATAAAGCGAATACCACTACGGCCTGCTTCGAGGTTTTCCCATAATTCGGCATTATTTTTGCCCATTGGCGAAATACTGCCCATTCCAGTTACAACGACACGTTTTTGACTCATCATCAGGGGATCCACTTAGTTTAATTTTTGACGTAAAAAAGGGGGATGAAGGTCTTCTACTGAAGACCTTCCATACAAATCAAGAGGAAACCTACTGGTTACGCTCGACATAGTTTACGGCATCCTGAATGGTGGCGATTTTTTCAGCGTCTTCATCAGGAATTTCGCATCCAAATTCTTCTTCTAAGGCCATGACCAATTCAACCGTATCTAAAGAATCCGCACCCAAATCTTGCTGAAAATTGGCTTCAGGCTTAACTTGGTCTTCTTCAACATTCAACTGTTCAATGACGACTTTTTTAACACGATCTAATACGCTAGACATATTATTTATTCTCCAATTTAAATATGGGGCCATTTGCCCACTACTTATAATGACGTATCAAGCTTAAAATACAAGCCCACCGTCCACACCAATGACTTGCCCAGTAATATACTGCCCGTGGGTGGCTAAAAACAGCACCGTATTGGCAATATCTTCAGGGCGCCCAAAGCGTTTTAAAGGAATGGCGTTGAGCAATTGATCCTTGTGAGGCAAATCGCCTGTCATATCCGTTTCAATAAAGCCGGGGGCAATGGCGTTACAGGTCACGCCTCTGGCACCGAGTTCTTTGGCAACCGTTTTGCTTAAGCCAATTAATCCGGCTTTTGCGGCGGCATAATTGACTTGCCCTGCATTACCGTAGACACCCACAACGCTTGAAATGTTAATAATGGTGCCTTTGCGTTGCTTCATCATGACTTTTCCCGCCGCACGAGTGGTATGAAAAACGCCTGTGAGATTCGTTTGAATCACGGCATCCCAGTCTTCATCTTTCATGCGAATCATCAGCGTGTCTCGGGTAATGCCTGCATTATTAACGAGTACATCGACAGAACCAAAATCAGCCACCACGTCATCAATCAAGGCTTGGCAGGCTTTAGGGTCCCCCGCGTCAGACGCATAGGCTTTAACGGTTTGACCCGTCTCAGCAGAAAGGGTGCTGGCCAATTCATCCGCCTTTGCGCGACTTGAATGGTAGGTAAAGGCGACTTCAAACCCGGCACGCGCCAACGTTTCTACGCAGGCTTTACCAATGCCTCGTGAGCCTCCTGTTACAATCGCCACTTGTTTTTGTGCGTTCATGTCAGTTCCTTTTCTTAATTAAACGAGTGAAGACACCCCACAGGTCTGAAAGGCTTCCACCACTTCAGCCAGTGATTCGGGGTCATACACATTGTAAACGTCCACTTCAGGGTAACTTTTCTTCATCAGTCCTGTTAGCACTTTCCCTGGTCCAAACTCAATCACGGCATTCACACCAAGGCCTTCAACCAAGGTATGAAGGGTGTTTGTCCATTGAACACTTGAAGGCATTTGCTTGATGGAAGCCGTTTTCAAATCGTTAGACGCTTGCTTGGCTTGCGCATCTACATTCGTGACCACAGGCATGCGGGCGTCTTGAAACGTTACGCGTTGCAACACACGAGCAAAGGCTTCAGCAGGCACTTGCATTAAAGGGGAATGAAAGGCGCCACCCACAGGCAAGGGAATAACGCGCTTGGCTCCCGCTTCTTTAAGGGCAGGGGTGGCTTGTTCAATGCCTTGTAAAGTTCCCGAAATTACCTGTTGCGTAGGGCTATTGTCATTAGCGACTACAGCAATTTCACCATGGAGTTCAAGGGAAGCCAAGGCCTGTGTGATGCTTGTTGCACTAAGACCTAAGACGGCCGCCATGGTTCCTTCTGGAGCATCTTCCATAAGGCGCGCTCGCGTTTCAATAATTGGAACGACGTCTTCAAGACTCAAGGCGCCTGAAGCCACAAGGGCCGAAAATTCTCCCAAACTATGGCCGGCAACCGCCACTGGCGATAAATCTACCTGCGCCTTGAAGGCTTCATAAGCCGCCAAAGACACCGCCAAAATCGCAGGTTGCGTGTAAAGCGTGCGATTTAAGGCTTCGACTGGGCCGTGAAACATGATGTCTAGCAACGAACGCCCCGCTTCATCAGCAGGCATAAGGGCATTAGCTTGATTAAAGAGGGCTTTTAAATGGGTGCTGGATTCACAAAAGGCTTGCCCCATTCCCACGGATTGAGACCCTTGCCCTGGAAATAAAAATGCGACTTTTTTGCACTGCGTGGGACTCATGAAGCACGTCCTCCTTCTTGAGGGGGTTGGGTGTGGGCTATTTTTTCAAAGCTGGGCCCAGACCATATAAAGTAACTCGACGCCCAAGCCAAACCGCCTCCAAAACCACAGGTCATCACCCGGTTGCCGTTTTGAATTTGACCGTTACGCACGGCTTCATCCAACGCCAAAGGCACAGAAGCAGCCGAGGTATTGCCGTACTTGTCCAAGTTAATCACCATTTTTTCGCGTGGAATTCCTAAACGTTCGTTCATGGCATCCATAATGCGGATATTGGCTTGATGCAACACCAAGGCATCGATATCTTCAAGCGTTTCGCCTGCATTTTCAAGTGTTTGGCGAATGGAAGAGGGGACGACTCCTACTGCAAATTTAAACACCTCGCGTCCGTTCATTTGCACGTAAGGGTTACGTGGTGTGGGTTGAGGAAGAATGGGGCAGTTGACCAAGTCGTAATCGGCATGGAGCTCATCAGCCTTACTGCCGTCGAGATTCCCGTCATTGGCCAAAAAGCCATCGAACGTTTCACTGGCTTCTATGACCACGGCACCAGCGGCATCCCCAAATAAAACGCAGGTATTTCGATCGCTCCAATTCATGACGCGTGAATGGGCATCTGCCCCAATCACCAACGCTTTTTTGGCTGAACCAGACCGTAAAAATTGTTCTGCGGTAATTAAAGCGGCCACAAAACCTGTACAGGCCAACGCCAAATCAAAGCCAAAAGATTTGCTCGCCCCTATCGCCGTTTGAATGCGAGACGCCATGGCGGGGTAGCGTTCATCAGGAGTGGTGGTGGCTACAATAATGAGATCAATTTCAACGCCATCAACCCCTGCCATGGCCAAGGCTTGTTTGGATGCTTCAACCCCTAAATCAGTGAGCATTTCATCCCCACTCAACACATGGCGAGTGCGAATCCCTGTGCGTGTTTGAATCCATTCATCGGTGGTTTCCACCATTTTGGCCATGTCGTCATTGTTCAATACAGTCGGTGGCACTGAAGAACCCACCCCCACTATTTTTACGCCATAGGGCTTGGTTGGTTGCTTAGGATTGTTGACCACGTGTTTTCCTCACTCTCACACACTAATTTGGGAAGCTTCCCCCGCTTCAGCAAGGTTAAACGCTTCTAAATTCAAACGAGACGCTTCAATCATTTTACTCATCACATCGCCTTTAACACCGGCAACGGCCAAGCGAATCGCGTTTTCAATCGCCAACGCCGAACTCCCCCCATGGGCAATAATACAAATGCCGTTAATGCCTAAAAGCAATGCCCCCCCTACGTATTCATGATGAATATGCTTGCGCGCTTTTTCTAAAATGGGCTTTGCCAATACGGCCACTAATTTCGTCCAAACGCTTCGGGTCAGTTCTTGCTTAATGAGACGCCCAAATAAAGTCGCCATGCCTTCGGCAGATTTTAACGCCACATTGCCTGAAAAACCGTCACATACAATGACGTCAAACTCACTGGTGAAAAAGTCGCGTCCTTCGGCGTTGCCTGCAAAGCCTAAATCAGGCGCCGACTGCAACAAGGCAAACGCTTCTTTGGTAAAGGCATTGCCTTTTCCTTCTTCAGAACCAATGTTTAATAGCCCCAATTTCGGCTGTTCAATGCCGTACACCCCTTGCATGTAAGCACGCCCCAAACGAGCAAATTGCACCAAGAGTTCTGGTGTACAATCGGCGTTTGCACCCCCATCGATCATTAAAGTAGGAGTACGTTGAGAGGGCAACGCCACGCCAATAGCGGGTCGGTCGACCCCTTTAATGCGCCCAATGTTAAACAACGTGGCTGCTAGTGCAGCACCTGTTGAACCAGCGGCGACCATGGCATCCACATGGCCTTCTTTGACGCGTCGAGCAGTAACCGCAATAGACGCGTTCTTTTTCTTACGCAAGGCCACGGTGGGGGCTTCATCCATCCCAATTTCATCAAGGGCTTCTATAATCCGTAAGTCTAACCCACGGGTGTCATACTTGTCGAGCTCGGCTTGAATCACAGCGGGGTTTCCCACCAATTCCACCGCCACTCCATAAACCTTCGCCCCTTGAATGGCCCCCTTGACGGTTTCAACGGGGGCGTAATCTCCGCCCATGGCATCTAATGCAATTACAATTGGCTGATTTGCCATGAAAGACTCCCTCAATTAGGAAAAACCCAGGTCGACTAACGAAACTTAAACGCAAGCAAACGCCCCGTTAAAAATGAAGCGACTAGTCGTTTGCGTCATCTTCCGCTTTGGGTTCCACGACGCCTTCAGCAGGGGCAACAACTTGATCATGATCACAATGTTCGTCCTGCACATGTTCAGGGGCTTCAATGCCGTTTTGAAGTTGAGATTGCACTTGATCAAACCCGCTTTTCTTGGCGAAACGAGGGGACACGATGCGTCCATTATAAAAACCGCAAACGGTGCAAACCGCATGGGTTAATTTGGGGCTTCCGCAGTTGGTACAGAAGGTCACCGCTGTGGGGAGCGCCTTCCAGTTCGCGCGACGGGCGCGCTTGTCGGCTTTACCACGACGTTGCTTAGGTACTGGCATGTTTGAAATCCTTTATTGTTGCTAGAGCTTTCGTCTAAAAGACGTAACACTGCTAAAGTTTCCCTTAAACAAACTCGAATTGCAAGTTTCTTTTTTATTTTGTTACGTTCTTTAAAAAGCCCCTTCCGGTAGAAGGCTTTAGATTGTTTGAGGGAAATTGAGGTCCAAAGGCTTGACTCCCTTTTCTGTTCATCGTACATTAAAGGCTGTGAGGGTTCATCTTCTGCTGTTTAACGCTTTATGTGAAAAGTGGCGGGCATTCTGATTAATCCACACAAACGTTTTGATCGTCCCTATGTAATTTTTCCTATGTAATGGGGTATCGCCAAGCGGTAAGGCATCTGGTTTTGGTCCAGACATCCGGAGGTTCGAATCCTTCTACCCCAGTTTAACTCCCCTTTCCTTTAGGGCAAGGGGAGTTTTTTTGAGGACTTTTTTAATATAGTTTTTCAAAGAGGGTTGGGCTTCTTCAAAAGCTTTATCAGCCGATGTGGCAAGCCGTTTTAGCACTGGGGGTATTCGTGGCCTTAAACGCTTCTAGCCCCGCAAAACGAGCAGCGGAACCCAATTCTTCTTCAATACGAAGGAGCTGGTTGTATTTCGCCACACGCTCAGAACGATTCACAGAGCCCGTTTTAATTTGCCCTGCATTGACCGCCACCGCTAAATCCGCAATAAAGGTATCTTCTGTTTCCCCTGAACGATGTGAAATAATCGTGGTGTACCCTGAACGATGCGCCAAATCAATCGTAGCTAACGTTTCAGTCAAGGTGCCAATTTGATTTACTTTAATCAAAATGCTATTGGCGATTTGCTTTTGAATGCCTTCCGCCAAAATCGCTTGATTGGTGACAAATAAATCGTCCCCTACGATTTGAGTCGTCTTGCCAGAAAGGTCGGTGTGTATCTTCCAGCCGTCCCAGTCTTGTTCAGCCATGCCATCTTCAATGGAAAGAATGGGGTATTGACGCGTCCAATCATTTAAGAAGTTCGCCATTTCAGCAGAAGAAAGCGATTTACCTTCGCCTTCTAAAACATATTGACCATTCTTATAAAATTCGGAAGCGGCCACATCTAAAGCGAGTTTCACTTGGTCTTGGTTAAAGCCTGCTTTTTCAATGGCTTCTAAAATCAATTCAACCGCTTCTACATTAGAACGCAAGTTGGGGGCAAAGCCACCTTCATCACCCAAGCCTGTATTTAATCCTCGCCCTTTTAAAACGGATTTCAAGCTATGGAACACTTCAGTCCCCCAGCGCAAGGATTCGCTAAAGCTTTCTGCAGCAGCGGGTACAATCATAAACTCTTGAAAATCGATGTTGTTGTCGGCATGAGATCCCCCATTGATGATGTTCATTAAAGGCACAGGCAAGGTGTTGGCACGCACCCCCCCCAAGTAGCGATACAACGGCACATCTAAGGCATTGGCGGCGGCACGAGCGGTGGCAAGGCTAACCCCTAAAAGGGCGTTGGCGCCAAGCTTACTTTTATTTTCAGTGCCGTCCATTTCAAGCATAATGGTGTCAATATCGGCTTGAGCGGTGGCATCCAAATCAATCAGCTCATCGGCGATGTCGTCATTAATGTTAGCAATGGCTTGTAAAACGCCTTTCCCGCCATAACGAGAAGCATCTCCATCTCGCATTTCAAGCGCTTCACGAGAACCTGTGGACGCCCCCGAAGGCACGGCCGCACGACCAGAGGCTCCGCCAGAAAGGTACACATCAACTTCAACGGTGGGGTTGCCACGAGAATCTAAAATTTCACGTGCTTGAATGTCTTCAATAAAAATCGTCATCATAGGGAAGTTCTCCACAATTAACAGGACTATACATCGTAAACGTCACACCAGTGATTCTAACACAAAATAAAAAACAAGCGAACCCTGCTTTGAAAACGAGTTTACTGGGGTTTGCCTATTGATGTTGATGTGTGTTTAAATAAACCCATGTACCCCCCTAAAAGAGGAGACCCCTTCACCATGTGGAAAACCCTACGCACCCTAAGCGTCTTAAGTGTGATGTTAGCTTCAAGCGTGCTTTGCGCGCACGCGACCCCCGAACGCGTCACGATCTACCCTGAAGGCAAGGCGATTTTTAGTGAAACGCTGTCGCTTTCCCTCAAGGCAGGTCAACAAACGGTGACGATTTTAACTCTTCCACAAGCCACCGAACTACAGCTCTTTCCCCAAGGCAACGCGTGGAAAAAAGATGTTCAATTCATCGGCATTAAAAGCCCTACGGGCTTTGAAATTCCCGCTTTGGGCTACCTCAACAAAGTCGTATGGGTGAAAGATGCCGTGAGCGACAAATACGTCAAAGCCTCTTTAAAGCATGTTTCCACCGAAGGAGACCTTGCCGTGGTGCAAGTGGGGGCAGATTTGTGGCAAGTGCCCAGTGCTCAGCTACTCTTGAGAGAGATCGCGACTGTAAATGATGCAAAAAATTCCGCCTCCTATAGCGCTCAATTTGAAAGTGCCAGTATTCAAAATCAAAAAGCGACCCTGCTCTATCAATTATCAGGACTTCGTGCCAACATGCACTATGTTTGGCACTTGCCTCAAGAAACCTCGCACCCCGTTTCGCTTGAAGCCTTTCTTGAGCTGGAAAATCAAAGCACGCTTGCCCTTCATCAAATTCACGTCAATGCCCTGTTTGGCACCACACAACGTCCCGCTGACTATGCCCCGAGTGGCCTGATGTCGCCAAGGGCTTATGCCAAAAATTTCGCGTCGTCTGATGCGTCGTATGAGTCGCCCAGCATGCAAAATGTGGGTGAACTGATGATGATCCGCCTCAATCAAGCCGTGGATTTAGAGCGTCAACAGCGAGCTTCGTATCGTTGGACGTCTTTTTCGCCAAAAGCCAGTTTTAGATATGTCTATGCCCCTTCACAAAATGGCTGGTGGTGGCAGGCTCAAAATGCTCGTTTTGAAGCGCCCAATCAAGCCGTGCAGTATTTCTTAGAAGCCGATACGTTTGAAGAATCCCTGCCCGCAGGTCGTTTTTCGCTGTATCAAAGCGACGCGCAAGGCCATGATCAGTTAATTAGCGAAGGGCAACAAGGCTTTCATGCGGTGAAAGAAGCGTTGAGAGTCCCCTTGGGCGAAGCCCCCAATGTACGCGCAAGCAAAAGTCAAACCAGTTATGTAAGAGCTTCTGGCACCGTGAGTACAAGCTATGAAGTTTTACTCAAAAATAGTAAGGCGACAACGGTTACGGTGGATGTTTATGAATACCCCGACGCCAAATGGGAACTCGTGTCTAGTTCCGTGCCTGTGGTAAAGGTTGAAGGCGTGCCTGTCGCGTTTCGTGTTTCCGTGCCTGCCAAAGGGCAAGCAAAAGTAACGTACACCTTTCGCTTACCTGATTAAGGGTGTGCGGGTTTACTCAAAGCTACTAAAAAAAACCCTTGCAACGGCTTGTTGCAAGGGCTGAGCATTTAAGACTCAATGTGTTTTGCTTTCCCTCACAAAAAATGTTTAAGTTGTTTGAGGATGTCCCCTTAAGTATACGCTTTTTTGTGGGCTTGACAAGGAGGGTACTTTGCACACTTACCTTGAAAGGGGCTCTTTTGTTACAGGTTTGTTACAGAAAAAAGACTCCCTTCATGCTATAGTGTTCGAAAGATAAAAGGATGCTTCCTATGTTGAGCAAAATGAAGGTAACTTTAGTGCTGTTGAGTCTGAGTGTAAGCCTGTACGGGACTTCTGCTTGGGCGTTAGCTTCTGCTGAACACCTTCAAGGCGAGGCCAAAGCCCTTTACCTAACGTCATTGATGTATCAAAAAGGACGCAAAAACCTCCCGAAGAATGCTCAACTGGCCCAACACTACCTCCTGCTGGCCAGTCAAGGCGGTTGCCAAGAAGCCCAAGTGCAACTAGGGCTGAATTACCTAAACGCCCCCAAAGAATCCCGCAATGAGGTGGAAGCTCGCTATTGGCTTGAAAAAGCGAGTCAACAAGGCGATGGGGTGGCGCAATTTGCACTTGCCACCCTCTACCAACAAGGCCAAGGGGGCCCTGTTCGCTTAAAAGACGCTCTGACGCTATTGCAAGCGTCTGCCAAGCAAGGCTACTTGCCCGCTTATACGGCCTTAGGCATGAGCTACGCCAGTGGCAAAGGCGTTGCCCCTGATTTAAAACAGGCGTTGCGCCACTATGCGTTTGCGGCGGGTCATGGAGACCCACTGGCCCAATTTAAGCTTGGCTTAATGCACCAGTCGGGCCTAGGGACGCCCCCTAATTCGGTGCAAGGCTTGGCTTGGTTGATGCTGGCTGAAGAAGGAGGCTTTCGCAAAGCCAAGCGCTTTCGTGAAAAGCTAGAAGCACAAAGCCGTGTGGAAGAGGTCCAAAAAGCGCGTGCCTTACAGGCCGTGTTAAAGAACCCTCGCGCTCACTAAATAAAATAGTGTTTTAAATAGACTATGACGTTTTGAATGCCACTGATACTTCATTGACCAACGCACTGAACATAAACAAAAAGGGTAGCATAATCGGCGGACGGTACAGTACGGTGTCAAAAAAACCATGCCCCATAAAGGCCAACAACCCTACGGCCAAGCTTAAAACACTGAGTTTAAGCGCCAAAGCCTTGCGTTGATCAAACAACGTCTGCACCAAGTGTTGAAACACCCCCCCCACCAGACCTAAAAAGACACCAAAACCCAAAACCCCCTGTTCCACGAGTATTTCCAAGGGCACAGAATACGCCCCAAGGGCATTGAAACCTGGGGTCATGTAATATCCATACACTTTTTTAAAGACGATGTTAGAAGGCCCAATGCCAAAGAGCCAATTGTCCCAAAACATACGCCATGCACTGATGTACACATTGAGTCGATAGGAAATGGAAGAATCCCCACGGAAGGCAAAAATACTGGTGACCCGATGCAACAGTTTTTCATTGCTGAATAAGACGGCAAGCACACTCCCACCCGCCAAAACGGCAGAAGCCATCCAAGCCCAAGCAAGCCACCGAACTTCTTTTAAGGTGGCATCCGTTTTAATCAACGGCAAGCTCAAGCTAAAAAGCGCCAATAGTTGAAGAAAAATGCCGATATACGCCCCACGGCATCCCGTCATAATAATGCCGTACAACACCAGTACCAGCAGGCCTGCACTGAGCACCAGCCACGGCAAAACAAAGCGCAAGGGTTGGCAGGCCACTTGTAAAATCGTCCACACGCCTGCCCCACTACTGGCCACCAAAAAACCCGCCAGCAAGTTGGGATTGTAAGGCTGTAGCGTGCCGTACACACGATTCAACTTCAGTTCTTCAGGGGTGTTGGCATCCGTCCAACCCGCGAGTTCCCCCGCATAGCCATGCACTTGCAACCACCCAATAACGGCTTGAATGCCCCCCAAAAGCAACAGCACGGGCAGACCCCACCGCAAGACTGAAGCCCCGTGGTACCACGTGGATCGAAACGACAGGTAGGCCACCAAAAAAATCGATTGCTTGGCAAACCCGATCAACGCTTGCGGTTGTAGGCTAGAAAAACAAGCAGAAATGCCGTAAGTCAAAAAGAACAACACCATCACGGCATCCAGCACATGAGGGTGTTTGACCCACGCATTTTGACCCGTCACCAAACTCACTAAGAAAATGAATCCGCCCAAGGCAAGCACCAGTGCACCCAACACGCCTGTGTTTAAGAAAGTCACGCCGATTAAAAGGCCGAGTATCGCTAGAGCTGGTAAAGTACCGAGTAAGAAAGAAGTGTGATGCTTATCGGCATCCTGCACGTTGCGAGCCAACGCTTGGATGCACAAACGTCCCACAAACGAGCTTTCCCAGCCTGAAACAAGCCACTGATGCAAGGTCACTTGCCCAAGCATGCCCGCTTGAAAGAGTTTAGATTCCCCTAGAAAAGGAGGATAGCTTGTTTCGGTAGAATGTGTCATTAGGCTTTCCCAACGGCATCCGCAACACGGCGAACATCTACAATCCCGCCGTGCACAAAGTATTTAAAGCCTTCTAAATCGACAGGAACCCCCACTTTGATTTTCACCCCTTCGGCCACATAGCCTTCTTTGGTGATGGTGGCGTGATCCCGCAGGGTGACCCAATAGCTATAGACGTGTTTTTCGGTGGTGTCCGTCACGGCGGTGGGCGTGCCGTTTAGGGCAAGCATGACTTGAACAGGCACTTTTTGCACATCCACAATTTGCACCGCCCCACGAGGCTGGTTACGCACGGTGATGTGGGTTTCATCACCTGCTTTAAGCAGTTGGGCATCTTCACTGCGAAGGGTAAACATCACCCGAATATCGAGATCTGTTTCGCCCTGCACCATGGCTTTTGAAGTAGCGTGCAAGTTGCTTTGCACCAAAAAAAGGCCCAAGCCCCCTAGGGCCAAAAGCATTACCAGTCCGGCATCCAAGACGTTAAACTTTCCAAACAAGCGACCGTTTGTATCGAGTAAGGGCATCGTCGTTTCCTTTATGTTTGTGGGTTAAAATTTAAAAGTTAAGCGCTAAAATTTGCGTTTCAATCGTCTGCAGTAAGGCGTTATCTAGCGTGTGGAGGCTTTTAAGCAGTTCGCCTTGAGAGGTCACCGCTGAACCAAACACCCGCACCACTAAGCTGGCGGCCAAATTGCCCAGTACCGCCGCTTCCAAGGCCGAAGCCCCGCTGGCGTATGCCACCAACCACGTCGCCACCACCGTGTCGCCTGCCCCTGTGACATCAAAGACATCTTGCTTGTTAAAGGCGGGAATAAAATGGACACACGCGTTTTGCTGATCAAACAAGGCCATGCCGTCTTGGCCCAAGGTAATTAAGATGTAATCCGCCTGCGTTTGAGCCAACAGCACTTGGCCTGCCTGGACTATAGCGTCTTTAGAATCTAAGGCAAAGCCCACATTTTTTTCGGCTTCAGGCTGATTGGGCGTTAAAATGGTGGCCCCTTTAAACTGGCTTAACTCGCGTTGACTGTCTACCGCCACAGGAATGTTTAACGCCTTGGCGTGAGTCAGCACATAATCCACCAGCGTCGGGTTCACTACCCCCAAGGCGTAATCAGAAAGTAAAACCCCCTGCACTTGAGGCAATAGCGCGTCTAAATGGCGCTTGAATTGCGTATTTAAGGTGTCTTCTAAAGGCTCTCGAGATTCTCTGTCCACCCGAAGCATTTGTTGGGTCACGGAAAAGTTTACCATGCCAGAAAGACGCGTTTTCGTCGTGGTTGGGCGTGTGGCATCAGTGAGCATGCCTTGGGTGTGAATGCCCGCTTTTTGCATCACCGCCTTGAGCTGTGGGGCGTAATAATCATTTCCCCACACGCCAAGGGCATGCGTTTGAGCCCCATAAGCGGCCACATTATGCACGGCATTGGCCCCGCCTCCCATCACGACATCTGTTTTATGATGGCGAAGAATAATCACTGGGGCCTCACGGCTGAGGCGATCGACTTGCCCATAGACCATTTCATCAATGACCATATCGCCTAAAACGGCATGCGTCTTTGAAGAAAACCCTTGAATAATGGCTGAAAGACGTTCTTTAGAAACAGGCACGCACGCACCCCCTCAACTCCACCAGGAACCATAACCCTTTCATATGTAACACAAATCAAGAAAAGACACAATCCTTAAAGCATGCAAGCCTTAAACCGTGCAAGCGCCTTTTAAAGGGTTGAATTGTTCATAGCCCACGACGATCCGTTCCTTAAAGTAAAATTGGCCACAAGGGGTAAAACCCAACTTTTCAACGATGGCTTGCGACTTGTAATTGTCGTCATAATGCGCCACCACGATTCTGGGCAAGCCAAGTACTTCAAACCCGTAGCTTAAAACTGCTTGGGCCGCTTCACTCGCATACCCCTTGCCCCAACAATCAGGGTGAATGGCAAAGCGCAATTCGTAGGCGCGTTCTTGTTGTTCAGGATTCCACAGACGGTACTGTAACCCGACACGACCCACAAAGCGCCCACTGTCTTTTTCGCCCATGTAGAGTTGAGAAATCCCTAAACGACGGTATTCTTCCATGTATTCATTGAGCTCTTCAAGCACGCGAAGATCATCGCTAAAGCCAGTGAAGGTACTGACGGCCACTTCAGGGTGCTGGTGTAAGGATTTTAAGGCGTCGAAATCGCCTTCATTAAAGGCTCTATAAGTCAGGCGGTTAGACGTAAACAAGGGTTTAGTAAGCGTGTCAAGACGGGTCATGGCATAAAATCCTTTACCAAAAGGGAGCGTAAGCGTGAGTTGCGTGAGCTCTATTAAAGCACCTTGAGTCCATTTTTTCTAGGGTTCTTAAAAATACGTTACAATCGTCGTGACACAATGCCCCCCTTTTTTGAGAGGAGCTTTTATTTGTGACTTGTTTCTTTTGTAAAATGCCGTTAAACTATTAACATATATAAAAACGTGGAGATCTTGTGCCTACAAATCTACCCCGTCGATTGTTTGTGAAGGAATACACCGCTATGATGTTTGAACGCTTTACGGAAAAAGCCATTAAAGTCATTATGTTGGCACAAGAAGAAGCGCGTCGTTTGGGGCATAACTTTGTAGGGACCGAACAAATTTTACTTGGTTTAGTGGGCGAAGGCACAGGCATTGCGGCCAAAACCCTTAAAGGCATGGGCATTAACTTAAAGGAAGCCCGTGCCGAAGTTGAAAAAATCATTGGGCGTGGCAGTGGCTTTGTGGCGGTTGAAATCCCCTTTACCCCACGTGCCAAGCGCGTTTTAGAACTTTCTTGGGATGAAGCCCGCCAATTGGGGCATAACTACATTGGAACAGAACACCTGTTGTTGGGCTTAATTCGTGAAGGTGAAGGCGTCGCGGCGAAAGTCTTAGAAAGCTTGGGCGTGGATTTAAGCAAATTGCGTAGCAATTTAATCCGCATGTTGGGGGAAACCCGCGGGGGGGCTTCTTCTAGCAGTGGGGGCGGCTCAGGATCATCCTCCAGCTCAGGCGGTTCAAGCGGTGGAAAAACCAAAACGCCTACCTTGGACGAGTTTTCACAAAACTTAACGCTCGCCGCTGAAGAACTGCGCTTGGATCCTGTGATTGGGCGTGAAGTTGAAATTGAACGCATGGTGCAGATTTTGGGGCGTCGTACCAAAAATAACCCTGTGCTCATTGGTGAACCAGGGGTGGGTAAAACCGCTTTAGCCGAAGGCTTGGCTCAGCGCATCGTCAATAGCGATGTGCCTGAAATGTTGCGAGACAAAAAAATTATTCAGTTGGATATGGGCCTATTGGTGGCGGGCACTAAGTATCGGGGTGAATTTGAAGAACGCCTCAAAAAAGTGATGGACGAAATCCGCCAAGCCAACAACATTATTTTGGTGATTGATGAAATGCACACGTTGATTGGGGCAGGCGCCGCTGAAGGCGCGATTGATGCGGCCAACATCCTCAAACCGTCCTTGAGTCGTGGGGAATTGCAGGTCATTGGCGCTACCACCATTTCAGAATACCGCAAGCACATTGAAAAAGACGCCGCCTTAGAACGCCGTTTTCAACCTGTTTTTGTGGATCAACCCTCTCTTTCTGAAGCGGTTGAAATCATTCGTGGCTTGCGTGAAAAGTATGAAGAACACCACAAGCTTACCATTAGTGATGAAGCCATTGACGCGGCAGTCACCTTGTCCGATCGCTACATTTCCGATCGCTTTTTACCAGACAAAGCCATCGATCTCATTGATGAAGCGGCTTCTCGCGTGCGTTTAAACAACAGTGCCTTGCCTGAAGACGGCAAAAAGCTCGAACGTGAAATCAAAGCACTCGTGCGTCAAAAAGAAGAAGCCATTCGTGCCCAAGAGTTTGACAAAGCCACTGAACTGCGCGACAAAGAAGCCGAACTCCGTGAAAACTTACGTGAAATGGCCGATGCTCACAAAAAGACGTTGGATCCTAAAAACATCACGGTGACTGTAGAAGACATTGCCAGTGTCGTTTCACAATGGACGGGCATTCCTGTGTCTAAGTTGACTGAAAGCGAAAGCGAAAAGTTAATGAAAATGGAAGACACCTTGCATGAACAAGTCATTGGGCAGCATGAAGCGGTTGTGGCGATTTCAAAGGCCATTCGTCGTGCGAGAGTGGGCCTTAAAAGTCCAGATCGCCCGATTGGGTCCTTCATTTTCTGTGGGCCTACAGGGGTGGGTAAAACGGAACTGGCCAAAACGCTCGCGCAGTACTTCTTCGGTTCCGTTGACAATATGATTCGCTTGGATATGTCTGAATTCATGGAACGCCATACCGTTTCCAAATTGATTGGATCGCCTCCAGGCTACGTGGGCTATAACGAAGGCGGGCAGTTGACGGAAGCCATTCGTCGAAAGCCTTATAGCGTCTTGCTCTTTGACGAAGTTGAAAAAGCGCACCCAGATGTCTTTAACATCTTATTGCAGATTTTAGATGACGGTCGCTTGTCCGATTCCAAAGGGCGGGTCGTCGACTTTAAAAACACGATCGTGATTTTAACGTCGAATGTGGGAGCTTCTGGCATTGAAAACCCTTCGAGCATAGGCTTTGGCGGCACCGTCAAAGAAGCCGCCGCCGCCCGTTACGCCAAAATTCGCGATCGCGTAAAAGAAGCTATGAAGCAGGTGTTTCGTCCTGAATTCATTAACCGTTTGGATGACACCATTATTTTTGAACCCCTCAAGAAAGAAGAGATTCGCTTGATTGTGGACATTATGATGAAAGACTTGCTCAAGCGTCTCAACGATCGCAGGCTCAAGCTTGAACTCACGGCGGAAGTCAAAGACTTCCTCGCCGAAGAAGGGTATGACCCCACCTATGGGGCGAGACCGTTGCGTCGGGTTTTACAGCGTCGTTTAGAAGACCCCTTAAGTGAAGCCTTGTTGATGAGTGCCTATAAAGAAGGGAACGTCATTGAAGCATCCTTAAAAATCACGGAAGAAGTGAAAGACGGCGAAGATGGTGAAGACATCATCACCAAGAAGAAAGAAATCGTCTTCAACGTGACGGGGGATTTACCGCTAGATTCTTTTGAAATTCGCGTGCAATCCAAAGCCAAAGGCCAGATGCCCAAGCTCACGGGCGATGCCCCAACCGGCTCTCGCAAAGGCGGCGGCGGCGGAAAAGCCAAAGAACTCGAAGCCTAATTCACAGTTGTCTTGGTTTTCTAGATCCATTTTTAGCTGGTGACGTCAGAGACCTTTGCTCGCACAAAGGTTCTCCGACACCTCTAAATGCGTTCAAGGGGGGACGGGGAAGGACGCATTGCGTCTCTCCTCCCCTTCGTCCCCCCTTGAAAATCCCCCCTTCATGTCGAAAAAGTCCTTAGACTTTTTCTCTTGGGAAAGAAAACCGTTGGTTTCCTCTCCCAACCTCTCCATCCTAAAGGGGTAGATTCACTTCGTGAATAAGAAGGTTTTTTATCCCCACCTCGTCGCATCATTCCCTTTGCACGACGTCCGCAAAATCGCTCGGGGATTCGCAGTTCGCTCACCCGCTCGGATTTAGTGCTTGGACGCCTGCTTGTGCAACGATTTAAGCATCACATTTTTACATAAAAACCACTATAGCCGATGCGTCAAGGCATCCCACACCTTGAGCAGGTGTTCAGAAGGGGGTAACTCAAAATGCTTGGCTTCTCGTGTAATCGGGTGGATAAACCGCAAGGCATAGGCTTGCAACGCTTGCCCCGCTTCAGGCATGAGTTCCTTCCACTGCAAGGCCAAACCCGTGCCATACAACGGATCCCCCACCAAAGGATGCCCAATATACGCCATATGCACGCGAATCTGATGCGTTCGCCCTGTTTCCAACTGGCATTGCACCCACGTAAACTTGTCGTTCAACGTCTCTTTCACCTGATAATGCGTCACCGCGGGTTTGCCCGTCCAATCGGCTTGCATTTTATTGCGTTGCTGTGAATGCCGGCCAATTCCAATGCGCACCGTGCCGTTTAAATCCTGCACAAGCCCTTGCACAATCGCGTTATAGCGACGGGTCATGGTTTTGTGTAGCAATTGTTCAGCCAAGCCATGGTGGGCTTGATCCGATTTCGCGACTACAATCAAGCCTTCCGTGTCACGATCCAAGCGATGCACAATACCGGGGCGTTCCACCCCATTGATGCCGGATAACTGCCCCTTGCAATGATGCAAGACCGCATTGACTAGTGTGTTAGGCTGTTGTAAGCCTGTTGGGTGGGTCAACATGGCTCTGGGTTTGTTGATGACCAGCAGATGCTCATCTTCAAACACCACGTCAAGGGGAACGTCCCACGCGGGCATTTCAAGGGGTTGTAGTTCAGGGGCATGCACTTCAATGACTTGCCCCACTTTCACGCTAAAACTAGGCTTATTCCACACCTGCCCTTCTTTATGGATGTTCCCGCCCTTAATCAGGGCTTGAATCCGTTCACGAGAATAAGTTTCGCCCAAGTGCTTGGCGAGAAACTTGTCTAGCCGTTCTTCGGCATCGGCGGGGGCAACGACAAGAAGAATAGCGTGAGCGTCTTCCGTCTGAAAATCTTCGCTGGACACATCTTCCCCTAGCACGTCCTGCCCGTGAAGGTCTTTCGCAGGTTCAGTGGGTGCCACGGGTTCAGAAGAAAGACCGTTCATTCGACGCCGCCCTGATCTGCAGACGCTTGCCCTGAAGCGCCTTGCCCCCATAAATAATGATAAAAAATCAACATCGCCCCGATGAAGATCATCACATCCGACACATTAAAAATGGGGACATCCAAAAACGGCAGGTGGATATAGTCCGTCACCGCCCCAGTCAACAAGCGATCAAGGGCGTTGTTCAATCCGCCCCCCATCACCAAGCCAAAGCCCAATGCTTGGGTTTTGTTGACGATCTTTTGCTTTATCACCAACACAATCAACGTAGCAAGCAATGCCCCACTCAAGAGGCTTGCCACCTGAGGCTGATTTTTCAAGAAACTAAAGGCCACCCCTGTATTTTCAACGTGTTGCAGATTGAACACGTTTGGAATAATGGCAATCACTTGGCCAAGGGGTTGTTGTGAAAAGAGCCATTTTAGCGTGGCATCGACACTCAACACGTCAAAAGTCGCTATCCACATCAACAGCTTAGGCGAAAGCACCCGATGCGTCACGCACGGCTGGGCATTCTCAGTGTTGGTTGATGCTTCAATGTGTGGTGAGGTTTCTTGACTCATGCGGAAGACTCCTTCTTTTTGTGATGTGTCTTAATTTACGCTATCACAAAAACAACAGAGACAAAAGGAGAAGGTGTTCAAACGCCTTCTCCTTTTAAGTCTAAAAAATAAGACGACTACGCCGAAAGCTGATTGAGGTACTGCTTACCTTCTGCATCCAAGGCTTGAAAGCCTTCTTGAACCAAGCCTTTAATATACAATTTATTATAGAAAAAGCACAGGGCCACTTGCCCTAAACCTAAGGTGATTAAGCTTACGGCCAAACTAATACCCGCCCACTTCCAGTCACCACGCAGTAAAGGCACCATAAACCCGAATAAAAAATACGTCCAAGAAAAGCCCACGGGGACTTCTTTTTGTTCTTGCGTTTGGGGGTTTAACAGTTTAATACTGGTCATTCTTTAATCCTTCTTAAATCACTAGGGATACATAAGCTTTATTCAAAAGCTCCTCAATACTTTCGACCATAAACCCCACGCCCTTCAAAAGCCGTTACAAACTGTTACCTCAACGATGCTTATGTTTTAGGTACAATGGGGCGACACCCCCTTTAATCGATGAGGAATCCCCCACATGACCCCTAAAGTTTTAGTCCTCGGCAGTGGCGGACGTGAACACGCCCTTTTAGAAGCCCTTAGCCGAAGCCCCCAAGCCCCCGAGCTGTTTGTCGCCCCTGGTAATGCAGGATGCTACAATCTCGCCACAGGCGTCGATATTCAAGCCGATGACGTGCCAGCCGTCCTTAATTTTGTGCAAGCCGAAGACATCGATTTTGTGGTGGTGGGGCCTGAAGCCCCGCTGGTGGCTGGCGTTGTGGATGCCCTTGAAGAGCAAGGCATACTCGTTTTTGGGCCGTCTCAAGCGGCGGCTCAATTGGAAGCGTCCAAGCATTATGCCAAGCAAATCATGGCAAAAGCAGGCGTCCCCACCGCAGGATTCGCCTATTGCAAGAGCCGTCAAGACGCTGAAACCGCCTTGTCACAATTCAAAGCCCCTTTTGTGATTAAAGAAGACGGTTTAGCCGCAGGAAAAGGCGTCACCGTGGCGGAAACACTGGCAGAAGCCCATGAAGCCCTCGCTCGTGCCGAAGCGAAGCATAGCCCTGTCGTGATTGAAGAATTCCTCGAAGGCGTGGAACTGAGCGTGCTAGCCATTGCCGACGGCAAAGTAGCCATTCCGCTGATTTCAGCCCAAGATTTCAAGCGAGTCGGCGACCACGACACCGGCGAAAACACGGGTGGCATGGGCGCTTACGCCCCTGTCCCCTTTGTAGATGACGCCCTACTTGCCACTATTCAGACCGATATTTTAGACCCCATGATGAAGACCCTGCAAGCGCAAAATACCCCGTTTAAAGGGATTTTGTATGCAGGCTTGATGATTCACCCCAACGGCACGCCCTTTGTGGTCGAGTTCAACGTACGCTTTGGGGATCCTGAAACGCAGGTGGTGTTACCGTTATTGCAAGATCGCATTGATGTGTTGGCCCTGCTCATGGATTCAGCGAAGGGGGATCTTTCGTCGTGGCGGGGCGTGCGTGCCTTGCAAGAACCGACGCAAAAAGCGGTGACGGTGGTTATGGCAGCGTCAGGGTATCCGCAGGCGTATGCGAGTGGGCAAGTGATTAGCTTGCCTGATGCCTTGCCCAAAGGCGTGAACGTTTTTCATGCTGGCACGAAACGACGATCAACTGGTGAGCTTATTTCAGTGGGGGGGCGAGTCTTGACGGTGACCGCTGTGGCGGATTCATTGGCAGAGGCGCGCACGCAGGCGTATTTAGCGATTGACACGATTGATTTTCCAGAGAGCTTTACCCGTTCCGACATTGCCTTAAAGGCCAGCGAATCGACTCGCCTCCTGAGGTAGGGGATTTGGACGTGTTTTCAATACTCAATGTAACAATAACTTGACAGATCAAACGAAATGTGTATTTTTGTTTCATTTGCTTGACTTTATGTTTCTCGTGAGTCAAAATACTCATGAGGCTCATTGACCATGTTGTCGAAGGAGTATAGATGGCGTTTCTTAGCAATAAGGAACGCCTTTCTGCTTCAAAAGTGCAATACAATCTTTTGAACTTGTAGGGATATTCCCTACTCGTAAAATTTGATAACGTTTAATGAGTTTGCTTTCAAAACTTTTTTGTTTGGGATTGATATGATAAGCACTAATCAGTTCAAAGCACTTAGAACGTTCTTTTAAGACAAATAAATGTCCAATATCTTCTATCCACCAAACATAGACTTGTTTTTTGAATCCTTTTTTAAACTCTTCCTTTAGTAATAAAAGTTCTTGATGTCTATAGCCATCCGTTAATAATGGACGAAGCCAAGGAATACGAAGAACACGTTCAAAATCAGGAATACGAAAAGAGTTTTCTTTAGAATCAACTTCTTTAGTAATTACATGCCAAAAGCTTTCAATATAACCCAAATAAGCTGGCGTATGGAAAAGATGCAGCGGTTTGTTGTTAAAAGTAAAAGGTCTCTCTATAAAGTCTCTACGAAAGATGAAGTACGCTTCATGACAAGTAGCATCCAGTCCTTGAGGGTTAAGTTCTAGCGGCTTTGGTAACCAATCAGGCAAATTTGTTTGTTTAGAAGGCATCAGTTTACCTCCGTTTTTCTAGGTTGCCAGTGAAAGATGTTAAACTTTGCTTCACCCAGTGGAGTGGAATGCTTGAGTGTGTAACCACTACGTTTTTGAATATGTTGAATCAAGGCTTGTTTAGCCAAGCTTTCAGGTGGATTCGGACGATTATGAGCCATAACCGCTCCTAATAATAAATCTGTCAATTGAATCAGCTCAACTTCGTGGGAATGCACGGCTTGAATATCTTGAATTAAAGCTTCATTAAAATCATAGTTGGCATTAGATAAAACCTTCTTGAGCTTGTCTCGGCGTTGAGATCCGCAGGTGTCTTTAATATCTAAAAAAATGTGAAAACGTCCTTGATTATGAATGTGGTGGTTTAAAAGGAGATAGTACATTTTGTAATACCAGTCTTCATGTGTTTGATAAAACTGGTCATGCTGTAAATTAACCTTATGAGCGACAAGCCCTCTAAAACGTAAGGCATCACTATCAAAAAAATAATCTACCCACGCCAAATAAAAATCCAACTTCGCAGGGGAGACCTTATTCCATTTGACATCAATGCCCTTCATGTCATACGCTTCTTTGATTTGACGAAGTGCCTTATGTGTTTTAGCAACATTTTTTTGAGAACAAGCCATAGCACCCAACACCATATTGGGTTTATGATCATGTTCTAAGTGGCAACTTTCGTCACAATATAAAAAGGTCATTTCTTTTTGCATTGTACTATCCTTATGGCTTGTAAAGAGTTTGAATTCTATTGTATCTCAAACAAAAAAACGTGGGGTTTAGCCACTGGGCGAGGCGTTGAAAATGGGTCATACTGAAAAAGAGTGGCTTTTTTTCAACAGGCTTTCACAACCCAGCACATTCCTTGAAAATCGAGTAAAAAACAGACTTTCATGTGTCGAAAATCGAGTTTCGTGTGTCAGAAAAGCGGGTTTCGTGGCCAAAAAATGGACTTTCATGGGTCGGAAAACAGACTTTCGTGGGCCGAAAACAGACTTTCGTGGGTCGGAAATTAGGCCATTTTTACATCTTTACATCTTTACATCAGCACAACGGGGATGCGTGTGAGCATCCCCGTTGTTTAAAAAATGACTGGGCGTGTCCCCCTATTTACGAGGACGCAAAAAGTCGGGTAAATCTAAAATACGACGCGCCGCATCCGCCATGCTTTGACTCCGGCTGGCGGGGTACTCCCCCCCCGCTGTGGTCGAAGAAAAGCTGGTTTGCGTCACCGTAGCACTGGCATAACCCGCCCCTACCGCAACAGGTTCTGGCACGGTATTACGACGCATAAAGCTTTCAAAAGGGCTTTGTACGCCTGAAGTGGTGGCTGCTTTCTGAGGTTCCGCATGGCTGCCGGTTAATTCAAAGCCTGTGGCAATCACGGTGATTTGAATTTCTCCGTGAAGTTTTTCATCAATCACAGAACCAAAAATGATGTTGGCTTCAGGATCCACGGCGTCATACACGATTTCAGCAGCTTCGTTGACTTCATGCAAGGTCATATCCGCCCCACCGGTGACGCTGAAAATCACGCCACTGGCGCCGTCAATCGTGGTTTCTAGCAACGGCGAATTTACCGCCATGCGAGCCGCTTCAAGCGCACGACCTTCACCCGTACCGCGGCCAATGCCCATAATGGCTGAACCCGATTGGTGCATAATGGCTTTCACATCCGCAAAATCGACGTTGATTAAACCGGGGATGGTGATAATATCTGAAATGCCTTGTACGCCACGCAGTAAGATGTCATCCGCCACGTGGAAGGCGTCTTGCATCGAAGTACGGCGTTCAACGACGTCGAGCAAGCGGTCGTTGGGAATGACAATCAACGTATCGACGTTTTCTTTCAGCGCTTCTAAGCCCTGATTGGCCTGTTGCAAGCGACGGCGCCCTTCAAAGCCAAAGGGCTTTGTGACGACACCCACGGTCAAAGCCCCTAAGTCACGAGCAATGTCCGCCACCACGGCCGCAGCGCCTGTACCAGTGCCACCGCCCATGCCTGCGGTAATAAATACCATGTCCGCCCCTTCAATGGCAGCCGCAATGTCTTCACGACTTTCTTCAGCGGCTTTTTGCCCGATGCTGGGGTTCCCGCCCGCGCCTAAGCCACGGGTGATTTTATTGCCAATTTGAAGGCGTTTTTCGGTTTTGGCCATTTGAAGCACTTGAGCATCGGTATTCAACACCCAAAACTCAACGCCCGTCATGCCTGTTTCAATCATGCGATTAACCGCATTGCCACCTGCACCACCGACGCCCAATACCTTAATAACGGCACGAGAGTCTTTGACAAGTTCTAAGCGGGTTTGATGGGCTTCATATGCATTGTGATCTTCGTAGTTCATGGGGGATTCCTTCGCAAAAATAGGGGGATACAAGAGGGGCAGAGAATGGAGAAACAGAAGCTGTTCAACGCGGATGGGCCAAAGCACCTGCGGGGAGGCACTGGCCACGCGAATCGTAAAACGCGGGGGGCTTCTTTGACTCAATCATAGCCGAAGTGAAGTGGCCTTGCACGATTTTTATGTGCATCGTTACAAAATGCAACAATAGAATCACTATGTTGAAGGGTTACTATGCTTGTTTGTTGTCTTCTTCAAGGGCGTCTTGAATGCTTTGAAAGCGCCCTTTGGCTTGATTCAACAAGGCTTGGCTGGCCTTAATGTGCCTAACTCCTTCTTCAAATAGCGTTAAGGATTCTTCCAGGGGCAAGGCGTCTTGGCGAAAGCGTTCAATAATGTCGTTTAAGGCGTGGGTGTGCTGGGTGAAGGTTTCCGAGGTGGACATGGGCTAACGTTCCCTGTGTTTTGTAACAGTATTGGTATAGTGTAGCATAAAATAAAGGGCTTGAAACGTTTATGCCCCTGTGTATGTTAAAAATGTACAGATGTAAGCATACAATTTAGGGAATGGGGACGACACGAATGGGCATGAACATGAATCCAGCAGGATCAGGATTAGGAGACAACTATAACGCACCCGTGGCTGGGGGGCAAAGCCTTCCCCCTGAAAAGAAGAAAGACGGCTTGCCTGCGGGGCAAATCGCCACAACGGCGGTTGTGGGTGCTGGCACTTTGGGATTTACTCACTATAATCTTCAAAAAGAAAAAGCAGTGGCAGAGTTAATAAATGATTCTAATTCCGATGTTTCTGAAGTTTTGCTATTAGCTAAAAAAAGACTGGAGGAGCTAAAAAATAAGTTAGGTTTAAATTCTAATGAGCTTCTTGAAAAGAGAGTACTCGAAAAGGAACTCAAGTATATAGATGGCGTGAAAGCTAAGGATTTTTCGAAGACATGGCTTCATTTTGGCAAAAACATCGGGTGGGCGGCGCTGGCCGCGGGGGCGACGGCCCTCATCTATGGGGGGATTCGTACCCTAGTAAACCGCAACAAACAACCGCCACCCACGGCGACACCTACCCCCACGGCGTAAGTTAGCGTTGAAGGAGTTGCGCCAAATCTTCAGGGGTGTCAACGCCCACAGGAGCGCTACTCACCACGCCGGCATAAATGCTCATACCTAAAGCTAAAGCTCGGAGCTGTTCAAGCTGTTCGGCACGTTCTAGGGCATCTTCGCCGGCTTGCACAAATTGTGCCAAAGCCTTGACTTTGTAGGCATAGACGCCAATATGCCGAAAATACGTGGTCGAATCAGGCAGGCAATGCGCTTGTACATCAAGCCCATTTCGCAAAAAGGGAACGGGCAAACGGCTAAAATACAAGACTTTCCCTTGGGAGGTATACAAGGCTTTCACCCGATTCGTATTATTCAGTAAAGCCGTTGCTTCGGCTTGCGTTTGCGGCGCTTCTGACGAAAAATAAGGCGTCACCAGCGTCACAATGTCCGCCTCATCGGCATAGGCTTGCATGGCGTGAAGCAAGGTGTCGAGGTGTTCGGGGGAAATAAAAGGTTCGTCGCCTTGTAGGTTAATGACCCAATCATACGCATCAGGCGCGTCGTGGTGAATGGTTTGAAAAGCTTCCCAAATGCGGTCACTGCCTGACTGGTGATCCGCTCGCGTGAGCAGGGTGGGGGTTTCAAACGGCTTGAGCGCCTCCACAATGCGCGCATCATCGGTGGCCACCACATAGGTGCCTTGCCCCAAGCGACTTTCTTTGACCCGTTCCACCACGTGTTGCACCATGGGCAGGCCGTCAATCAGGGCCAAGGGTTTGCCGGGCAAGCGAGTAGAGCCATAACGCGCGGGAATTAACGTGGCCACACGCGTTAAATCAATCGGGGGGGCGGGGCTTGCGGGGTTTGTAACAACCGCTAAAGTTTCTAAATGGGGGGGTCGATACACGGTGTAGCTTTCCTTAATGGGGGTGAACGAAGAGTCAAGATGTTCTGCCCCTTTATTCTAATATAAAGGATCTTTTTTGTGAAACCTGCTTATTCCAACGCCGATGCCTCCTTTGGAGAAAGCCCTTCGCCGGCGTATTCGTTTTCTCTGCCCGTGGATTCAACTGCTATGGTGTTCCCTAAAAATAGGCGCTACCATGGGTTGCGTCTTGAAAATGGCTTGTGGATCAAATGGGTACCCAGTCCTGCTTTGGCCAAGTGGAAAAGCACCCCAATGGAGACGTAGATCTGGCACATGGGCCACGCAGTAGTGACTTTCTCGCATATTAGTGTTTTAATAAATATCGTCATCACTAATGTTGTGAGGTTTCTATGATCGAGTTTACCGAAGTCACCAAACGCTATGGCAATCAAGACGCCTTGCGTGATATTAATTTCACCATAGAATCTGGGGAGTTTGTCTTTTTGGTTGGGCCGTCTGGGGCGGGTAAATCCACCATTATGAAGTTGATTTATCGCGAAGAACGTGCCACCGAAGGCATGGTCACGGTTGATGGCATTGACATTTCCACGCTCAAAGATTCACAAGTGCCGTTGCTGCGCCGTCGCTTAGGGGTAGTGTTTCAAGATTTTAAATTATTGCCTCGCCACACGGCTTTTGACAATGTGGCCTATTTCTTACGCGCCTTGGGAACACCTCCCAATGAAGTGCGGCGTCGGGTGATTGGGGCGCTAAAAGTGGTGGGCTTAATTGACAAAGTCGACGCTGTGCCTGAAGAACTTTCAGGCGGAGAACAACAGCGGGTGGGTATTGCTCGTGCGATTGTGAATGGCCCCAACTTGGTGATTGCCGATGAGCCTACAGGGAATTTGGATCCGCAAAGTTCTGAAGAGGTGATGAATTTGTTGCTTCAAATCAATCAACGAGGCACCACCGTTTTAGTAAGCACCCACAACTTGGCTTTGGTCGAACAACTGCAAAAACGCGTCATTGCCATAGAAGCGGGGCAAGTCGTCGCAGATGGTGTCTTTCAAAGC
The DNA here is from genome assembly GCA_044358835.1 of Vampirovibrionales bacterium. GTDB lineage: Bacteria > Cyanobacteriota > Vampirovibrionia > Vampirovibrionales > JAJTHC01 > JAJTHC01. The sequence goes on from JBIKNF010000001.1 coordinate 108,692, forward strand.
AGTGTGCCTTAAAGGCGCAGGCCTTGTATAGAATGGAAATTGTTTAACATGTTTAGTGTCTCTTCTTTTTTTAATGCCTTTGCCAAAGATTTACGCATCGGTCAGCGAATTATTATTGAAACCTTTGGGGGCTTTCGCCGCAGTGGGTGGATGAATCTGATTATTTTGGTCACGATGACGAGTATTCTGAGTATTTTTGGGGCGTTGACGTTACTGACCATAGATTCTCAACATTTGGTGGACAAATGGGGGGGAGAAGTGGCCATTAGTGTGTACCTCAAAGATTCAGCCAATTTAGCGGATATGGAACCTGATTTAAGAGATTTGCCCCATGTTATTAAAGCGGAATCTATTTCCAAAGAAGAGTCTTGGCAAGATTACATGCATGATCAGCTCGATCTGCCTGACATCCCAAACCCTTTACCAGACACCATTCGCCTTGAAATCGATTCGCCCGCCAACGTGTTAAGCACCATTAAACTCGTTAAAGGCATGGCTGAAGTTGAAGAAGTGCGCTACCCCTATGAGTTTTTAAAGCAAATTCGTCAATTGGCGCAAGGGGTGTCTATTTTTGGCATGCTCTTTACGATTTTCTTAGGAGTGTTAACGCTCTTTATTATTTCGAACACCTTAAGCTTGTTAATTCAAGCCCGACGTCAAGAAATTGAAATTTTACGTATGATGGGCGTTTCCAACTGGTATATTCGTATGCCCTTCTTTTTACAGGGTTCCTTGTATGGATTGGCAGGGGCCTTATTGGCCTATACGCCCGTGGCGAGTTTTCAGTTTTTTGTTCGCAGTGTATTAAGCTTCTTTCAATGGGACACCAACGGACAGAACTTGTATTTCGTGGCGGGGTTAATGGTGATTATTGGTACATTGGTTGGAGGAATTGGGGCTTCAAATTCCATGAAGAAGTATTTAAACGTTTAAACTAATAAGTAGCGATTTATATAGAACCTCATCCATCAAGCTAAACTCATGGAGATGCCTTAAGCTCATGAATACTTTAGAAAGTTTAAACACCCATTTTTTTAATGTGTACTACTTAGATTCTCAAACCTTGGCCGTTGCCTTAACCGTTCGTAGCTTAGAAGCCAGTAATGGACAAGCCGTTAAAGCTCATATTGTGCAGTTGCTCGAAGTGCATCAGCTTAAAAACGTGATTATTGACATTGCCCAAATTAAAAGTTTAGACAGCTTTGGCTTGGCTTCGATTATTTCGATTTACAAGCATTGTGCCAAACAAGGGGGTAACATTGCTCTAGCCCAGCCCACTTCAGTAGTATTGCAGTTATTTGAAGTCACGCGTATTTCAAAAATGATTAACTTGTTTGACACGCCCCAAGAAGCCAACGACTTCTTTTCAATTGAAATGCCTTAGCCCCAAGAAGCCTGTTAATGCTTACACTACAGGCAGGCCACTGACGTTTTTACCATTCTATGCTAAAATAAACAATCAATGTTCAACTCATTTATAAAGGGACTTTCCATGTCTACGACTCACACCAACCCTGAAACCCAAGAGATCCCCTCCAATCTCTATAAAGTCAAAGATCCTTTAATCGCCAAGGTGTTAAAAAATGAAGTCATCACCAAAGCAGGTTCGCCGAATGAAGTGCGTCACATCCAGATTGATTTAGAAGGATCTGCCTACCGTTATGTGGATGGTCAAAGCTTAGGGGTGCTGGCTGAAGGCACGGATGCGGAGGGAAAGCCTCATAAACTGCGCCTCTATTCCATTGCCTCGCCTCATTGTGGAGATGATGGCGAGAGTAAAACCGTTAGCATTTGCGTTAAACGAGTCTTGTTCACCGCTGAAGACGGCACGCTAGTCAAAGGGGTTTGTTCCAATTACCTCGGCGATTTAAAGGTGGGAGACGACGTAAAAGTCACCGGCCCTGTCGGCAAATCTTTCTTATTACCCACCACCGCTAATGCCAATTTAATTATGGTGGCCACAGGCACGGGCATTGCTCCATTTCGGGCGTTTTTACAAACCCGTTACGGCCAGCGTGTTCATGAAACAGGGCAAACACACTTGTTTTTTGGCGCCCAATACAGTAGCGATTACTTGTATGAAGAAGAGCTTAAAGGCTTTGAAGCCACGCATCAAAGCTTTCATTTACACACGGCCTTTAGTCGTGAACAGCAAAACGCGCAAGGGCAACGCCTGTATGTACAGCACTTGTTGTTTGAAAATCGCCACACGATTTTCAAGCTCTTACAAGAACCCCAAACCTATTTCTACATTTGCGGGTTGCGTGGGATGGAAGACGGCATTTTAAGTTCCCTAGAACAAGCCGGTCAAGAACAAGGTGTCGACTGGTCTGCGTTGTACGAACAGTTGAAAGCTGAAAAACGCTGGCACATTGAAGTGTACTAAATACAAAGGTACGCCACTCTTCCCTTCTTTTTCTCTACTTAACTAGCCTTTGCGACGTGTTTTTTTATGAGACAATAGCTCTTATGAAAACACTCACCCTTTTGCATCTTTACCCAAATGAAATGAACCTTTATGGGGATCGTGGTAATGTGCTGGCCTTATTCCGCCAACTGCATTTGCGAAACGTCGAACTCAAGGTCGTTCATGCCAGCTTAGGCGCCTGGCAAAGCACCTATAACGACGCAGATATTATTTTTATGGGCGGGGGTCAAGATGCTCAACAAAGCACTGTCGTAGAAGACTTACACCGCCATAAAGCCGATGCCCTTCGTCAGCTGGCCCACGAAGAGGTCACTTTTTTAACCATTTGTGGGGGCTTTCAGTTTTTAGGGCATTATTACAAGCCTCACAACGGCCCAGAACTACGAGGCTTAAGCCTGTTGGATCTTTACACCGTTGCGGGGCAAGAACGCTTTATTGGCAATGTGGTGTTAGAATCTACCTTAACAGGGCCCGCCAAAACGCTGGTAGGCTTTGAAAATCATAGTGGCTTAACCACCTTAGGGCAAGGTGTCCAACCTTTGGGAAAAGTCTTGATTGGCAAGGGCAATAACGGACAAGACCAGCAAGAAGGGGCAGTGCAAGGCACCTTGATGGGTACCTACTTGCATGGATCTTTACTGCCAAAGAATGAATGGCTCAGCGTGCATTTACTGAACCAAGCATGGCAACGCCAGCATGGGGAACCCTTGCCCGCGTTGATTGAGCCTCTCCCACAAGTGGAGGAATCTTTCGCAAAAAAAGCCCACCAAGAAGCCCTGCTGGTAGCCAAAAGCAAAGAAAACCGCTAAACTAAACCTACACCCACGATGCCTTGGAGCCGTCTATGTCACAACCCTTTGCCCTGCCTTCTTCTTTTACACAACAGGCTTCTTTTCAAGAAGCCGCCCCTGTATTGGCCTTATTATGTGTTGAACTGCTTTCTTCTGAACTGGCGTTTAGTGCCCCCACCGTGGATCGCGAAGCCGTGCATCAAGCGTGGCATCAGCAACTGGTTGAACGGATCAAGCACTTGGGCGAAGACTTAGGGGCTTCTGTAGAACGTCAGTCCCACAATATCGCTTTTATCGCTTTTGCGCAAGAACCCACCCCTGTTGATGCCCTAGAATCGGCAATGAAGCTGGTGCTTGACTTGCAATCTAAACCGTTGCCTATTGCCCAACAGCACCCTAGCCTTCACTTACGATTTGGACTCACCTTAGATGACCTACAACAACGCAACCCCATGGCGGCGGCCACCGAACGTAGCCTCGCAACGGCAGGGCAAGTGGTGGTGTCTCATTTAGTGGTCAAAGCGATGGGGCAAAAACGCTACCCCTTTTTGCCTTTAGAAGGGGAAAATCCTGTGGCCCAACAAGGGCAGTACTTTGTCTTAAATCTCAAAGATGTTTTACACAACCTCTCATCTCCCAATTCCGGAGACTTTGGACACACCCAAGCCAACCCTTCTCCGCGTCATTCCACCAGTGAAGAAGACGGCTTTAGTGATTTTTCGGTGGAAACAGAGGCCACTCAAACGGCATACCAACCCTCATCAGATGCCTTTGCATCTATTTCTATGCCCCCCCCTTCACCTGAATCTCCCGTTCACGACCCTCTTTCGGCGTTACATGGCATGTTGCATGATCTGACTCATAGCATGACTCACCCCCCTTCGGAAGAAGCCCTGCAACTGGCCTTTGAAGCACAACCCAAGGATGTTTCACCCATCAGGGATGCGGTGCAACCCCCCTTCGCCCCCCCTGCTTTTAACGTATTTGGAGATCTTCAACCTCAGCAGACGCCTGAACCCCTCCCTATGTTGATCGATCCTAAAACCACACAAAGCATTGAACTCAAACGTTCTATTGCCAGTGCGTTTGAAGAAGTCCCCCTGCCCACACCTGTAGAAGAATCGGCCTATCAACCGAGGCTACACCTTTTTGATGAAGAACCCGCATGGCCTGATGTAGAGGGGGTGACGTTATGGATCCCTGAACACGAGATTCACACCACGCCTTACACGACGGAAAGTATTCAAGCGTTTTTACCCTTGTTTTTAGCCAAAGGATTGGGCTTGTATGATGACCACTACCCCACGACGCAACAGGTGTGTTGCGTATTGTCAGAATCAGGGGTGGGCAGCACCACGGCGATCGTGACAGCGCGTCAACAAGTGGATGTTTTCTTGCAAGAAGACAACGAACCTGCTGCCGAAGAAGCCCCCAATGAAGCCGGAGAAACGGACGCTTTTGAATCTGAGCCCGCGGATGTTGAACCGGCGTATTTAACGCTTCACACGTCACATTACAGGCACCGCACGGGGCCTCTTTACCCACTAGAATTGTGGCATGACGTCTGCCGTGCCTTGTTTCAGCTTCCCACCGAAGGGATGTTACAAAGCCAAATTCAACCGTCTATTGAAGCGGTGTTGCATTATGTGATCCCTGAAGAAAAACACGTTGAAGCCCTGCCTTACATCCACACTTTGACGCGGTTTATGGGGGGTGAATGCCCTGAAATCGCTTCTTACGCGGATTTCATCGACACCCTGGCTTGGACGCTGTCTCACGTCGCACACGTGAAGCCCATTTTACTACAACTTGAAAATCTCGATGCCGCCGATGAAGCGTCGCTTTATGTCTTGCAACTGTTACTGCATCAGCATGAACTGGCGCGTCAAAAGGGGTTAGTGTGGGTTTTACAAGCCAAACCATCCAAGCACCTAGCCGTGCTTGAAAATTTGGATGCGTCCTTATACTGTGCCACAAAACTGCTGCCCTTAAATGATGAAGAAAGCACCGCCTATCTACAAAAAGGTTGGCTTTCTTCGTGTTTTCACGAATGCCCCGCTGGCTTTATTGCCGAAGTCTTGCGTTTAGGGCAAGGTCGCCCCTTTTACTTTGAAGAACTTTTACGTTATGCCATTCAACGCCAAGCCTTGGGTGTGGATCCTGAAACAGGCGCCTTGCTGGTGAGTGATTTCAACGTGCTTTCGGCCTTTAAATGGCCGGATTCTATGGCCAGCTTGTGGCATGAACGCGTCCGTGTGTTGCCTGAAGATGTGGCACGCGTCCTACAATTGGCAGGGGTGTTAGGCCCTCGTTTTTCATTGCCTTCTTTAGCCGGCTTACTCGGCATCGATGAAGAGCCTTTAGGGCATCTTCTAGGCGTTTTGTGGGAACAAGGGTGGTTGATCCCTGATGTGGCGGACACCATTACTTTTCGTCACCCTGAATTGCTCGACACCTTACGCCACTGTATTCCTCAAGAAGAACTCAGCCACATGCACGCCTGGGTTTACGAATCCTTAAGCCAGCACTTTGACGCCCCCGTGGCCTTAGCTGAACCCTTATTGGCCTATCATGCGTTTCATGCAGGCCACCCCCAAGCGGTTACCGAACAAGGCAGTGCGTGGCACGCCCGCATTCATCCCTTCACGGAACCGTGGCTCGATTCTTTAGCACTATTGCAACCCTTGCAAAAAGCCGATTTAGGGGTAGAAGAACGCATTGCCATTTTAAGGCAGTGGTTTCATATTACCGAAGACCTTGCGGCTGAAAAGCAATTATTAAAGCGTGAAGCCTATGAAGCATTACAAGCAGGTCATTTGAACTTGCCTGCGTTTCAAAGTTTTGAAATGTTGATTTTATTAGGTGATGAAGCCAAAGAACAGTTGGATTTTTCGCATGCGGGGCGTTTGTATGAATACGCCTTAGGCATTCACCAAGAATCACAGTTGAATCAGGGGGGTGACTTCATTGCCCAAACCAGTTTAGCAGTGCTGGCTTGGCTGAAGGCCGATTTTCAGACCCTAGAAGAGTTGTGGCAACGCCTTTGCACCCACGCCGTGTGGCAAGAACAGACCGTCGCCTTGATTCCTTGGAAGCTTGAAGCCATTGGCTTGGGGCTACATGTGCATCGTTTAAAAGCCGATTCAAACGGGGTAAAGTACTGGTACAGCGTAGCGAAACGCTTATGGGAAACTTGTATAGATGAAGCGCTCAACCCCCTATGGATCGCTCGCAGTCAATTGGCCTATGCCCATTACCTTTATGACAAGGGCATCTTCAGCGCCTTTCAACAGATCACGGAGCAGGTTAAACTCGTTTTAGCGTCTACCCCCACACCCAGTACCGTCTTACATCAAACCTTGGTGGAATATGTACACGTCAATTGGTTAGAAGACCGTTGCCAAAGGACTCAACCAGAAGTTCAGACGCGTTATGGCCATTTGGCTGAAGACATTCAGCACAATCAGGCGTCTTTCACGCCGTTGCATGCCTTAGCCCTTAAAACTTTTGTCGGCAGTGTGCTGGCACCTGAACAAAATAATGAGCGACAAACGCATTTAAAACCCTTGAACGCCGGCTGGTTGGTGGATGCCTTAAACACCCAGCAAGTGGACTTGGCTTTGGCCAGTCGTCAGGTGGCGGATATTCGCCACGCCTTAGCCGTGCAAACCGAAGCACGGGGGCAAGACGTGTTGGAACGCTTCAAGCTGTTGGCCTGGCAAAAGGCCTTGGTTGAAGTGCGATGCTTGATTCTTGAACATAACAGCATTGCGGCCATTCAAGGTTTGTTTGATATATGGGAGCCTTTGGCGTCTTCTTTAATGGGGCGTGTGTTGGTGACGACCTTGTCGTTGTTGGCTCACCTTCACCACAAGGTGGCGTATGATCAAGGCATCCCATTGCCGAAGCAGGACGCTTACGTGAAAAAAAGTCGTCAATTTGCTGAACAAGCCATTCACTTGGCCTTGCAAAGCCAAAATACCCCCCTTAAAAGTCAGGCCGAAGCACTGATGAAGTTTGGCTAGTATAGTGTTCGAGAGATACAACGGTCTATGGTCTCTTGGTGGTAGCTACGGTTTTTTCAAAATCACGTTGCAAGCCGTTTGCACAGGATCCGCAAGGCAAAAGGTATTGATGTTTGGCTTTAATTCGTAGTTGTCAAACCCCACTAAATCCGTCGGGCATACCGTTCCACAATCGTTTACGCGAAACGTCAAACTTCTTGTGCCGTCCCAATCCGCGGCTTGAAGGGACTTGGTTTGCACCGTGACGGTGGGGTCTGTTGGTGAATCATTAAACGTCCATTGATATTGAGTATTCGACCCCACCCCGCTAATGGCGGTGCTGTAAGCGGTGGAATCGGCCGTATAAGCTTCGTAGTCAGATTTGGGATCTACAATGGCCAAAACGGATCGTAAATCAAGGTCTTTCGGGGCGGTTTCAGCCCGTTGACTGCCTTCAATCAGAATGTTCTGAAAGGTGGCCATGCTGGCTTCTAAAGATGCTTTGTCAGTCACTTCTTCGGCATTTTTAAGGTTCACGAAAACCACTGCTACCATAATTCCCATCACGGCGAGAACAATCCCTAACTCAAGAATCGTAAACGCCCCAAAAGACTGGCCTAAACGCATTCGTATTTGCTTTCTTTAGATTCTGTAAAAGTAGTTTTAGTATAGCGTATTTTAAACGGGTTTTACAATCCCCTCACGCCAATCCTTACAATACAGGAGTTGTGTCGATGACTATCGAGGGAACATATCCAATTCCCCAATTTGAATGTAAGGGCGTTCAATCTGCTGGGGCTGTTCAAAGAAGCTACTTAAGCGGGGTTCATCATTCATGCGATCGGGATGGGGCATGAGTATGGTACTGGGTCGCACAATGTCGTTCAAGGGCAAGGTTGTTGGCACCGAATCCTTTAAGCCTTCATAACGAGGCGGAGCCAAATAAAAACGCATTAAAGGGTTCCCCGCTCCGTCTTGAGGGACGGTTAAATCCGCCAACGAAGGAGCTTGGGTCGGTAAACCTTCCACCGCGGCATCGTCATTCGGCCGTTGAAAATAAGAGGCTAAATACGGAATGGGCACATTAAGACGATGCGGAGGACGGTTCTTGTACGGATCATAAGGCGCTTGCTTGGTAACGGCCCCTGGGTACTGTCTCCCCCCCGAAGAAAACGGATTCGCCTGATAAATCGGCGGAGGCACCAGCATGTTGGCAGGCATAGTGGTTACCGTGTAAGCGGGAAACATGGCCACAGGGGGGGAAGTGGGATAATCCGCCACGGGAATGCCATAAGGCAAGCTAGACAATCGCTCGTAAGGCAAGGGATTATTAAAATACGCGTTGGTGGTAATGGACATCGGCACACCTGACTTAAAAACCCAAGAAAAGGGACGTAATATAGTATTCTAAATAATTTCCCCTACAGTGTCTATACTTTGTCGCTACGATTATGTTGTTCAGTCATGTAGGTCTATCTACACTTCTTCACAAAATAATCTAGGCTCCTCGTCTAGCCTACTGTATGGAAAACTCTTTAAAATACTATAGTCATATAAAACCGCCTAACTAAAATGTTGTGCGGGGGGGTCATAAGGTTTTTAGCACATGACGCAAGAGCGTTTCAGCGTCCCACTGGGCAAGGGTTTCTAAAGGGTGGGTGCTTTGCAAGTGGGCGAAACTCTCTTCAATTTCACGGGCGTCATACCCCAAGGATTCTAAGACGGCCAGCGTTTCTTCTAAAGCCGCCCCTGCGCCAATTTCCTGCGTGGGGGGGCGAGTACCTGAACCACGGTATAGGTTCGGCCGACGTTCCGCAAACGCTTTGAGTTTTTCTTTAATGTCCAACACAATCCGTTGGGCCACCTTGGGCCCCACGCCTTTAACTGCGGTAATGGCTTTGGCATCTTCATTCAAAATTAAAGTCACTAATGTGGCCACTTCAAACGTATTGAGAATAGACAACGCCACTTTAGCCCCCACCCCTGACGCCCCAATTAAAATTCGAAACATATCGCGTTCTTCGCTTGAAGCAAAGGCCGTTAGGCTTAAATCATCTTCTTTAACCGTTAAATGGGTATACAGCTTAACGGTTTGACCCACTTGAGACTTCACCTGCATGAGCAAACGTTCGGTGCAACGTAATTCGTATAAGTGATTCTGCACATTTAAAACAAGCAAGGGTTCGTTGCTTAGGGGACTGTAGCCACAACTGTCTACTTCGCCAATAAAACCGGTGTACATGGCAAGGGCCTCTTTATGTTCTAGGACGCTTCTAAATGTAGAACAAGTGTAGCATACATAGAAAATGTCGCCTAAACGTATTACAGAAAAACTCAGCCTAAAAGTGACTCGCCCAAACATAGGACGCCCTTCAACCCCCCACCCAGACGGTCGAAACCCCTTGAAATAGGAGGAGACCCCCCCCCATGAACATCTCGAACCTCTATCCCATTTCAGCGTATAGTTCAAGTTTTGATTCCGGCATGTTTAACAGCATTCGCGCCATGACGGCGGATTTAAAACACATGGAAGTCTTAAGCGAAAATGTGTCTAAATCGGGGTTGCCGGGATTTCAAGCCACCCGTGTGGTGAGGCGTCCTTTTGCAGAAATTTTAGGGGTTTCTAGTGTTGAAACCGTCAAAGACAAACGGCTTGGTCGTTTACGACAAACAGGGGCAGGTGAAGATTTTGCACTGGCGAGTGACGGCTACTTTCAGTTGTTGAACCCTCAAACAGGGCGCATCACCCTCACGCGGGATGGACGCAGCCAAATTGATCGCCACGGGTACATCCGTTCAGAAACGGGGTTACATTTTTTAGATGCTTCTGGCAATCCCCTCAAGCTTCCTGAAAAGCCCACGGATGCAGGCAAGCAACTTAAAATTGATGAAGACGGGAGCATCACCTTTCGCAGTGATGTTTCAGGAAAATATCAAGCCATTGGACGTTTAGGCGTGGTGACTGAAGCAGGGCAACGTCCCCAAACGGTGGAAGTGGTTCAAATGCACACGGAAGACGGCAACGTCATGATTCAAGAAGAGTTTATGGAAATGGTGCCGACACGTCGCTTTTTTGAAGCCAATTCACAAATCTTCAAAGTGCAAAGCGAATCCTTACAGCGTATGCTTCAAGAACTGGGTCGGGCTCAGTAGGGCATGATTAGGAATATATAGAATAGCCTCATCGCCTGTTTCATCTTTCCAACACTATAGAAAACACTATCACGGGGCAGTAGGCTGGTTTTTATTTAGACGCCAAAGGATCGTTGAAGGAGTAAAAAGTGGGGCGATCGAGGGGAATCGAACCCCCGTATGCCTGGACCACAACCAGGTGCCTTAACCGCTTGGCGACGACCGCCACAATTTCACACTTACACGCTTTAATGTATGCAAAACATACCCCTAAGTCAAACGCTTTTTTAAAGCGATTTGGCATAATAAGGGAAAAAGCCATCTGCATAACGCAGGTGGGGGTTGGCTTGATGCACCAATCGCCACAGGCTATTTTTTTCAGGGGTGCGGGTGTCTGCCCCATTATGCACCAGTACCGCATGATTCGGCATCGCCACCGCGTGGGGGTGATGTTTGGCCCGCAACGCTGTTAGAGATAACATCCCTGTGTCAACGCCTCCATCCCCCAAGGTAATCAACGCTTCAAGCTGTTGATCAAAACGTTCAAGCCCTAGTGTTTGAGCCAACTCAATGAGTCCATCGTACAAGTACGCCAAGCTCTTGCCCTTGTCTAATAAACCATTGATTAAAATGTAAGAACGCGGGCTGTCTGATTTTTGACGCGCCTTGGGGGATTCCATGTGCTTGGTCTGTGTGGCGGGTCGCAGCGTCACCCCCATGTTGGGGTAGGCGCTAAAGGCGTTAGACGCTTCTTTTTTTAAGAACGCCACCAGCGTCGCCAGTGCGTCTTGTTCGCTATTGTGCACGGTACTTCTTAGATTATAAGGAATCAAGCGCTCTAGATCAGCTTCATTCTCTTCAAGGGTCCACTGGCTCAGGGCGGGTTTCCACAAATAGGACGTTTGTTCTTGCCACGGGCTACAGCCCATGCTTTGCACCAGTGGTTTTGGGTCTCCTTGCCCAAAAAACGCCACCACCAAATGTTCCACATAAGACGTTGCAAGTCCACTAGACGCTTGCGTAATGGTTACTTTTGTAGGCAAATGAAACCCTTGGGGGACTTCCATTTGGGTTTGGTCTCGCATGAGCTTAATCAAGCGTTCAAACCCGTAAGACGCCGATTGTTCGCTTGGCTCGCCTTGATGAGAAAATGCTTCCACCGCCAAAAGCGCTAAATCCGGAAGATGCTTCTTGCCATGAGCCAGTTCGCGAAACACCAAACGATAATGATGCAACAAATCTTCACGCACCTGTTCACTTAAAGGCCACCGTGACGCATCGACACGTTCACGGGTATAGTCTTTGAGCAAGGCCGTTTCGTAATGGGTAAAGCACATGGCTTCATAGTGCTCCTCATCCCTTAACTGCTGCATAAACTCCCCCCAGTTGGAGGCATTATGGGTGTTGTAATACCCCGTTTGGCCGTTATTACATAATAAGACATCAGGGGCATGGAGGGTAAAGATAGCGTCGCCGAGTTCTTCAAGCCAATTCATGGCCACTTCAAGGGTTCGCCCTGTGCTGAGCACGTTTAATTGTTCATCTGGAACAAGAGGGGGAAGGTAGGGAATGTGTGTTTGTTCAAGACCCAAAAAGTCGACGGCTCCCTTGTTTAGGCGAACGACATCGGCTTCTTTGTGAGTCAGGGTTTCATCCACATCAGTGGCCAACAGCACTTTGGCGTGCTTTAGCTTGTGGGTGAGTCGTTCATAGGGACGCATATCGTAAGTTCACCGTAGGTTAACCATAACCAGTTGCCCTCAATGTATAGTGTTCGAGAGATAAAACGGTCTATGGTCTCTTCGTTGTCGCTACGATTTTTTTGCTTGGTTATGTACGTCTGTGTACACGCCCGCACAAAAAAATCTAGGCTTCTAGAATAGCCTCATCGCCTGTTTCATCTCTCGAATACTATAACACAAAATCGATCCGCAAGTCATGCCCCATCTTCAAGTGTTGGGGAAGCGGGGGGGGAATACACAAAACCCCCATTTTGTTATATTTCGTTACATGCTAAGCGATTTATAAAGAGGACTAGAAAAAATAGGGGGTTTTAGTTACAATGGTGAATGTCATCATGTGTTAGTCTCATTCACAGGAGTCCCATCCGTGTCCAACAGCACTTTACAGCATTTGTCCGACGCTGTTCGTAACATTCCAGACTACCCCAAACCTGGTATTCTCTTTAAAGACGTCACCCCGCTTATGAAAGATCCCGCGCTGTTTTCAGACGTGTTAGATCAACTCGTTGAACGCTTAAAGCCCTATCGCCCTGATTATATTTTAGGGGTTGAAGCCCGAGGCTTTATTTTTGGCGCGCCTTTGGCAGACAGACTTAAAATCGGCTTTATTCCCGTTCGTAAAAAAGGCAAGCTCCCTGCGGAAACGTACTCCTATTCCTACGCCCTAGAATACGGCATTGACACCATTGAAATGCACAAAGACGCCCTTGAAAAGCATCATCGCGTGATTGTTTTAGACGACCTACTGGGTACAGGAGGCACTGCGGCGGCGGCGGCCGAGCTGGTGAAGAATGTGGGAGCTGAAGTGGTGGCCTATGGTTTTGTGATTGAACTGGATTTTTTAAACGGACGCCAATTATTAGGCAACGTCCCTGTTGAATCATTATTACACTATTAAGCCATTCTATTAAGCCACACGCTTAAGCACCCCCTTCTATAAACGGGTATGCTTAAAAAGGCCCCCTGTGCTGAATCCACAAAGGAACACCCCGTGATGATGAATACACTCCCTGAACAAGCAGAAGCCTTAAACGTATTTGGCCAACCTTTGGTGGCTTGTTGTATGGACCCCGTCACAGGATTTTGGCGAGACGGCCATTGCAATACTGGCCCTGCGGATGCTGGGGTGCATACGGTGTGTGTCATCGTGACCGATGACTTCTTGACGTATTCCAAAGAAGTGGGCAATGATTTAAGTACGTCCATGCCTGAATATGGCTTTCAGGGGCTTAAGCACGGCGATGCGTGGAGCTTGTGTGCCAGTCGCTGGGTGGATGCCTACCACCACGGCAAAGCCCCTCGCGTGAAACTAGACGCCACGCACCAGAAGATGCTTGATTACGTCCCTTTGGCGGTGTTGCAGGAGTTTTCTTTGTAGGTTTACTGTAAGGGTAAGCGTCCTGATTTAGCCGAAGAAGCATCAGGCTTTGTTGCAACAGGCTTTAGGGGTGTTTCCGCAGAAGGGGTACTCGACAGGCGCTTTAATTTGGCTTGCACCTTTTCTTTGCTCAGCGGCGGTAAATCCACCGCCCGATTTAAATACTCCTGAAAGTATTCTATGGCTTTGGCGTTGTGTTGACTACTTTCTTCCACCAAGCCTAAGGTGTAAAAGGCTTGCACAACAGGAGCCTCTCCTTCAATGGCTTGGAGTAAAGTGGTTCGTGCTTTGCCGTAGTTTTTTTGGGCCAAGTACACAGAACCTAAATTATAAGAAGCCAAAGCATTTTGGGCATCAAGCTTGAGGGCTTGCTGATAGGCTTGTTCTGCTTGAGGGTACAGCTTTTTTTCATGGTAAAGCGAACCCAGTGCCAACCAGCCTTCGGTGCTTAAGGCCTTGGGCTTAGCGCTTAAAGCAGACGCCTTCAAAGATTCCAGCAAAGGCAAGGCCTCTGCTTTTCGATTCAATTCAATAAAGGCACTGGCCTTGTAAAACGTGGCCTTATACTTGGCCTCTTCGGCCACATTGGGTTGCTTTAGCACGTTGTCTAACAACGCAATCGCTTTATGCGGATCCGATTCCTTCCATAAACTCGCCAAGTTCAACCCTGCTTCGATATTGCTGGGTTCTTGCGCCAAGGCTTCTTCATACAGGGCAATGGCTTCGGCGTTGTACTGATGTTCCAAGTACAAGGCCCCCAGTTCAAGGCGTAATTCTTGCAAATCATTCGTCGATTGAGCAAAAGGCTTGGCTTGCACCAACCAGTTTTTGGCCGATTCAAAGTCTTGCCCTTCACCGGCCAACTGCCCTTTTTTCATAAAAATATGGTAGACGTCCTTTTTAATGGACGTGGTTTCGGCGAGGTCTAAGGTATTGCTGGCTAAAAGATCTTGAAACACATCCAACGCTTTTTGCAATTGCCCGGATTGATACAAGGCCACCCCCAAGTTTTGTTGAAGGGTGCGGTAATTTTCTTCCGTTTTTGGGGTGGCGTTCAACACGTTTTCATATAAATCGGCCGCCATTTTATACTCATTGGTTTTTAAGGCGGCAAAGGCTTGTTGTGTAGAAAGTTCAAGGGTTTGTTCTTGATTGAGTTTTTCTTGAGTCAAGAGTTGTTGAGCCACGTTTTTAGCTGTGACATAACTGCCTTGACGGTTTAACCAGGACACTTGCGTTACCCGAGCGTTGACATCGCTGGGGTTTAACGTCAAATAACGGGTCAGGTATTTTAAGGCGTCTGTGTATTGATTTTGCTTGGCGCTTAAAAACGCGAGTCGATACTGAAAATTGGCATCTTCAGGGTTGCTTTCCGCCGCGACTTTTAAGTCCTTAATGGCAATGGAAAGATTGCCCAACGCTTCATGGGCCACGGATTGTAAATTGGCCACTTCTGTACTATAGCGACCGTTTTCTGTCGCTGAAGCCAGTTCTGCCAAAGCACTCTTTGGATCGTTTAAGCGCAAGTAGGCTTTTGCCAAGACGGCTTCATCTTTATACAGGGCGGGGGCTTCTTTTTTCACATAAAGCAAGTGTTCAATGGCGAGTTGGGCCTGTTCAGGGCGTGTGCTTGCTACTGCAAAGCGAGCCAACTGGGTATGGGCTTCAAAATCACGCGGGGCTTGATCGAGATAGGCCTCATATTTAGCGATGGCTAAATCATACTTTTTTTGAAAGCCTAATAAGCGCGCCAGCCGAGATTCCACATAGGTGTAAGAAGGATTTTTTTGCTGGCTTACTTCATAGTTGTATTGAGCCGAAGGATAGTCCTGCTTCTGTTCATACAGGGTTCCTAAACTAAAATAAATGGCCGGGTCTTTGGCATCCAGTTGTGCGGCCCTGTCATAGGCTTGAATGGCTTGATCCACCAAGCCTTGTTTTTGGTAAATTTCCCCCAGCGTAATGTATAACAGCGGGTCATATGAATCAAAGGTAATGGCTTGGCGAATGTCTGATTCGGCTTGTGGGTATCGCCCTTCAGCAATGGCGTTGCGAGCCTTTTGATGCCATTCTAAGGCCGCAGGGGAAAGGGCCCAAACTTCTGCGGGTAGGAACAACAGCGTCGCTAAAAAAAGCCACGTCAAAAAAGGCAAAGAAACACGAGCGATGAGCATGGCACAATTCCCCCTTATCATCAAAACAAACGAGCCCCCTTATTATAGATTCCGTGGGCGTTTTTGGCTAGCGATTTTTGTTTTCCACGGCTTGCTAGAAGATTATGGCATTTCATGCTACAATAAAGCTGTTTTCACTTGCCCAGAAAGACGTTTAACGCATGCCCTTGATTGAAAATAATACGCTGGATCAATGGCTTTTTGCCGAAGAAAGCCTTAGCCCCCTTGACGCTTTAAGGCTCGATGACGTGCTTAAAACGCGTCCGCCGTTTTATTTTGTGGGCATTGGCGGGGCGGGGATGAGTGCGTTAGCCTTAGCCTTACACGCCAAGGGGTTTGACGTTTCAGGCAGTGATGTCACGACTTCTAGCACCACACGGCGACTTCAAGAAACAGGCGTCACGGTGTTTCAAGGCCATCAGGCAGGGCAAGTGCCTAAACAGGCGGTGGTGGTGCTTTCAACCGCCATTGACGAAAAAAACCCCGAAGTACAACAAGCCTTGGCTCGCCAACAGCCGTTGTGGCATCGCTCGCAAGTTTTACAAGGCTTAATGCATAGCCCTTGCCTAGGTAGTAGCATCAGCATCGGTCTTACAGGCACTCATGGTAAAACCACGCTCACGGGCTTGATGGACAGCGTCTTACTTCAGGCGAAGTTTCCCGCACTCACCTTGGCAGGCGGGAAACTGCCACAATTGGGGCAAAACCTTCGTTTAACAGAAGGAGCCACCACCTGTGTGGCGGAATTAGATGAAAGCGACGGCACTATTTTACGCTATGCCCCTACCTTTACCATTTTAGCCAACTTGGAATTGGATCATGCAGATCACTACACCGACGGCCTAACGCACTTGCTCAACACCTTTGAACGTTTTTTTAGCCAACTAACGCGTTTTAGCGAACGCCACATGGCTCCCACCCCGTCGATTATTTTAAACGGCCAGTGTGAAAATACCCTAAAAATCATTCATGCCTTGCCTGAAGACGTTCATCGTTTTTGGATTTTTGATGACAAAAATCGTGCGGATGACTTTAAAGAAATAGGCACACGCTACTTGATTCAAACACAAGCGGAAGGCTTTTCTTTAAGCGTCAAAACGGCGGAAACGTGGGAACCTATCGAAAGCCCTACAAACGAACCACTTCGCCTCTCGATTCCTGGGCATCACAACGTCTGGAATGCGTCTATGGTGGCGGTGGTGGCGCTTCAGCTGGGAATTGCGATGGGGGATGTCGCGAAAGGACTTGAGGCCTTTACAGGCATGGGCAGACGCTTTGAACTAGTTGGGCACTATAAAAACGCGCGATGGATCGATGATTACGCCCACCACCCCACCGAAGTAAACGTCACCTTACAAGCCAGTCGTCAATACATGCAACGCCTTGGACTAACAGGCAAGCTTATTGCCTGTTTTCAACCCCACCGATACACCCGCCTTCAAGCCTTGTGGGACGGCTTTCTGGACGCCTTTAAAGAAGCAGATGTCGTCTATATTTTAGACACCTTTCACGCCTTTGAAGCGCCTATTACAGGCATTGACAGCCCCCATTTTGTCGACGCCTTAAAAGCCAAGTTCCCTCAGCAAACAATCGCTTACGCCCCTGATGTGGCGACCTTACAAGCCACCTTGGCTGAAACCGTTCACGCGCAAGATGTGGTGCTTTCCATGGGGGCAGGGACGATTACCCACTTGTTTAGAACGGCCCCTTTTCATGACGTTCGAGGGACAAACGGATGTTAAATACGCCATCGAATCCTGCTTATGCGTCTTTAAGTCTGACGCCTGAATACGAAAAATCGTCTGCCCCGTATTCCACGTATCGTATTGGGGGGAAGATGGATCTGGCGTGGTTTCCCACCACGAAGGAGGAAGCCATCGCGCTTTTGACGTTTTTAGCCCCCTTGATTAAGGCGAGGGAAACGACTTTAAACGTGCTGGGCTGGGGAAGCAACACACTCATTGCTAGTGCGGGTATTGCGGGGCATACGCTTATTACGCGTAAGCTTTCGGGGATGCACGACCTAGGGGGCGGTCGTTTTTTGATTGAGGCGGGCGTTCATTTGGCCAAAGTAGCTCATACCGTGGTGGAAGCGGGCTTTCAATGGAGTGAATACATGATTGGCATTCCCGGCACGATGGGAGGGGCCGCCGTCATGAATGCGGGGGCCATGGGGCAAGACACCGCCCAAATTGTTGAACGGGTGCTTGTGTTTGATTTTCAAGACGCCCAAGCCCATTGGGTAGCCGCCGTCGACTTAGACTTTCACTATCGCTATAGTGCGCTCAACCCTCAACGGCAAGTCATTTTGGCCACCGAATGTCGTTTTGCAGCCGGCGATGCCGGAGCAAGCAAGGCGCTAATGGAACGAAACCTCGCCTTTAGAAAAGCCCACCACCCGATTGAACCCAACGGGGGCAGTGTCTTTCGCAATCCCACGACGCCTCCTCAAGGGGGGGGGCACGTTTTAAGTGTCGGTAAATTACTCGAAGACTTGGGCGCCAAAGGCACTTGGAAAGTGGGCGGAGCCGAAGTCAGTGCCTTACACGCGAATTTTATTGTCAATACGAATCACGCGACTTCCACCGATGTACTCACCCTCATGCGCCAAATGCAAGTCGCCGTGTGGGACGCTTACGGCCTGCGCATTTACCCCGAAAATCGTTTTATTGGCCAAGCCACCCCAGAAGAAAATGCCTTATGGCACGCCCTTAAAGAAGGAGACCCTCACCATGCCCCTGCCTCAAGTTAATCCCTTTGAAGGCTGGACAAGCCAAGCCCCCAACGGTTTACGACAGATTCACCCTTCCGCTCGCATTGCCGTGCTTTGTGGCGGGGCCTCTTCTGAACGTGAGGTGTCCTTACGTTCGGGCAAAAATTGTTACGAAGCCCTGCTACGATTGGGCTACACCCATGTTAAATTGATTGAAGTCAACCAGTACGTGGCTCAAGTATTGTTGGATTTAGAGGTGCAGGTGGCCTTTTTGGCCGTTCATGGCGAACAAGGCGAAGACGGGGCCATTCAAGGCTTGCTTGAAATTTTAGGCATTCCTTATACGGGCAACCGCCTTCAAGCCAGTGCCATCACTATGGACAAAGACCTCACCAAGCGTGTTTTAAAAGCGCAAGGGCATCCCGTTTTGGCTTCCAACACCTTTTATTGGAACCCTGAAGAAGGGGCCGATTTTCATTTTATTGAACGCTTGCTCAAAGATATTGGCTTGCCGATGATGGTAAAACCCTTGCAGACGGGTTCAAGCGTAGGCATGAGCAAAGTGGAACATGCCGATGAACTTGTGGAGGCCCTTGATTTAGCAGCCGAACACGGCGGAAGAATTATGGTGGAACGCTTTGCCAAAGGCAAAGATTTAACGGTGGGTGTAATCAACATCGACGGCATACCAACAGTCACCCCGATTTTAGAATTACGCCCCAAAACAGGCTGGTACGACACCAAAGCCAAGTACACCCAAGGCCTCACTGAGTTTATTTTACCCGCCGAACTGTCTCCCGAAATCACCCAAGCCATTCAAGATGAAGCCCTGGCGGTGCATCAAACACTGGGTTGTCACGGGGTTAGTCGTACCGATTTTGTGACCACAGAATTGGGGGATTTTTACATTTTAGAAGTCAATAGCATTCCTGGCATGACGGATTTAAGTGATTTGCCCGCCCAGTGCCACGCCATGGGCATGCCTTATGACGCCCTAGTTAATCATGTATTACACAGTGCTGTTCAAACCCCTGAACAAATCGCCAAATGCCTTGTTGCCCGTTGCGCTCAACCCCTTTAATGCAAGAGTTCACCCCCTACCCATGTTAGAAGATACCCCACAAGACACCGAAACCCCCAACACAGATACTTCCCCCCAGCCGGAAGACGCCCCTGAAGGGGTGTCTGCTTTCGCGGAAGGCTCTGTTGGGGAAGCTCCCTCGGTTTCGGAGCCTGTAAAAGCGCTTTCCCCCCAAGCGCTGGCTCGCTTACGTCGAAGAGAAAAAATCAAGCGTTTGTGGCAAGCACGGCTCCAAGAAGTGCTTCGGTTCTTGGTGTTTATAGGGCTGTTTTACGGGGTATTTGTTTGGCTAAACCAACCGTATTGGCGCTTAAGCCCCCAGCAGGTGGACGTAGAAGGCCACCGCATGATGCAAGCGTCTCGATTGAAACAGGCCCTGAAAAACGAGTGGGGCACCCATATATTGGCCCTCAATCCTGCCCAAGTCGCCAAAACCTTGGCCAGTAGCGATCCTTTAGTGGCGCGTATTCAAGTGCGTCGCCTGCTATGGCCACGGCCCCATGTGGTGATTCGGGTCAGTGAACATCGTCCGTGGGGCTTGGTCTACAATCCGTGGGAAAAGGCGGGAGTACTGGCGTGGCATCGGCAAGCTAACGAACAGACGAAAGGCCATACGAATGGGCAAGGCATGGTGCCTGCACCTTATGCCTTTGTGTTGGATTCTTATAAAAGTCTACATTTTGCTCAAGCACACTATCAATTACCCAAACAAGCATTGGCGCAACGATACACCTTTATGTTTATGGACACCCAAGCCTATCGAAGGCTCAGTCCACAAGAACGTCAACAACGACTAGAACACTTGGATCGCATCATTGAAGGGGTGCGTCAAATCAAGGGCGTGGACGTGGAAAGCCTCACGCTTTCCAATCGACAACACCTGCAATTGGATGTTACCTTAGAGGGGCATTCGGTGGTGGTGGTGGCAGGCCTCTTGGATGCGGGCATCTTTAAGCGATTGGCCCGTTTGAAGCCGGCGTTGAAGAAGATCCACGACTTGAATGAAGCTTCTCCCCATCAAATGATCGATCGGGTGGATGTCAGTTGGAATGAAAACTTGTACTTAAGACGCGCCACACGATAAAACCGCGTCTTTTCTAACATAACCCCCATAGGAATAGCCTCCATGTTCCCCAGCGAACCCAAACGCATTTTGCTCGTTCGATTGAGTGCCAATGGTGATATTGTGCAAAGTGTTGACACCTTAAAACGTTTGCGTCAGCGATTCCCAAACGCGTTTATTGGCTGGGCCGTGGGTGAAGCAGGGGCCAGTTTGCTCAAGCCTGTCCTGCCTTGGCTTAATGCCGTGCATGCCTTGCCCAATAAAGCCTGGAGCCAGTCCTGGGTGTGGGAACTATTTCACCTGAACACGCTGAGGCGGGGGGAGGCTAAAGTGCATCGCCTGCTCAAAGAAATTCGTGCCCAACAGTATGAAGTGGCCATTGATGTTCAGGGGCTTAACAAGAGTGCCGTGTTGCCTTATTTAGCGGGGATTCCGCATCGGGTAGGCTTTGCCAATGCACGTGAACAAGCGCGTCTTTTTTATACGAAAACACCTGCACGCTTAGGCGGTTTTTTTCAGCCCACGCAACACGCCACCCAAGAATTTCAATCGCTTCTCGCGCCGTGGGAAAACAACCTTCCACAGTCGTTAGAAGCACTGCCTGCTTTGCCCGCCTTAGATTGGAGCGATCCCTTGCCGAAAACCCCCTTGTTTCTCGCGCTAGAAGAAGCCCACGCCCAAGCCAAGCGTTTAATGGGCTTTGCCCCCTTTACCATGTGGCCTTCTAAACACTGGAATTTTGCTCACTGGCAAGGCTTGATTGAAGGGGCGTTTTATAAACATCCAGACGCGTGGGGGGTATGCCTAGGTAGCCCAAGCGAAGTGGAACAATGGCAACAACTCACCCAAGGTCTTTCTGCGCAAGCCCAAGCCCGTTTGATTCACTTAGAAGGTCACACCAGTTTAGTGCAATTGATGCACGTCCTTCAAAAAATAGACGTCTTGGTGGGGTCTGATTCTGCTCCCTTACATATCATGGATTGGCTCTTGCGTGAAGGGGTACATCCCCAAGGTAGGGTGATTTCACTCCTTGGGCCAACGCACCCGTTACGAACGGGAGGTGCTAGTGAGCAAGCGGTGAATCTACATATAGACTTACCTTGCATGCCATGCCATAAAAAAACCTGCCCCTTAGAAACGGATGCCTGTATGAAAGCCTTGCCAGTAGAAAGGGTATTAGCGCATCTTTAGGCGGGCGGTTCAGGTTCCAAACATTCTTGGATTTTTTGCAGGGCTTTTCGGTTGAGTGCCAGCGTGAGGTGATCGAGTTTCCAGTCTTCTAATAAGTGATTATACACTTTAGGCCCTAATGGAGCGAGATTCCTTGCCCCTCCTCCTACTGGAACCAACAACGGCGCCGCAACAGGCACCGTTTGCAACAGCGCATTTTGAAAGGGCACCATAAAATCCCACACCGTTACAATAGAATGGTACACGACATCCGCCCCGTGTTGAACGAGCGCTTGTTGGGCTTTGGTGAGTTGGTCAAAGACTTCGGGAATGGGTTTGTCTAAATTACGAGGCACCCAGTATTCTTTCAATCGTTGCACCCCTGTGGCGCCTAAAAAGCCTGTTCCCAAGGTCACTAAGGTCTTAATTGGCGATTTTGGGGTCAACGTCCACATGGTGTCAATCAAGTACTTCGCCACTAAGCCCCCTAAGCAATGCCCCACCACATGGATGCGATCCACCTGATAGTGATGACACAACGCGTCAATCTGTTCATGGACGGCAACGGCCGCTTCCCCGACGGAAGCCAGCCCATTTTTAGGCATTTCCGCCACATAAATGGGGTACCCCTGCACCTTGAAATGTTCCACCATTTCCCGAAAGAAATAGGGGGGGGTGTTTAAGCCCGGCACCACCAAAATCGGCAACCGCTCCTGAGCAAACCCCAGCTCCTCTTCATCTGACTGCACAGACGCGTAGCCTTCTGTACGAACGGTGGGTCGAATCAGCTTGTCGGTTTCATGAAGCAAATCTGAAATCAACGGAATGACTTTAGACGCGTAAGGACTTTGACGGTTTAAGGCGTAATAATCTTGCCGAGCAGAAGCGCTTAAGCCCCACAAGCGAAACCCTGAAATAAAGTAGCTCCACAACCACGCATAAAAACGAAAAATGGGCCAACGCCGTGGACGGTTCCATTCATTGTAGTAGGCCATAATGTTTTGAACTTCAAGGGCTTGCAACTGCCGATGGATCGGGCTGAGTTTAACCACCCCCATGTGTAACAATCCCCCAATGGGGGTACGCATCCACAATACGCCCAAGGTTTCAAGCCATTTGGGCTTGTGAGATTTACGACGTTTGACGACTTTGGCCATGACTATATTCACTTTATACTTTGGGCAAGTTCACCATAGCACGCTTTGTGTGAGGTGGCAAGCGCAAGGCAAAGCGCTTCTTGCCAGAAAAAGAGGCGAGGATTAGAGCATCCAACACATCAATTCTTCTTTAGTATAGCGTATTTTTAGACGTTTTTAACCCCCTAGTCAGGTTATGTTACAAAACCCAACGCGATATTTCAAAGTGCTATAGAAGGCTCTGCGAAAGGGCGTTTTACTCCCTCTCCCTTAGGGAGAGGGTTGGGGTGAGGGATTCGGGATGCCCGTCCATAACTGGTGTTCCCTCCTCCTAGCGTAGCCCACCATAGGCGAGGCGTGCGACCTAAGGGAGGAGGAACAAAGCAAAAGGACTTTTGCAGAGTTTTCTATATCAGCAAAAAAGTATGTATGCTATAGTATTGGCGTGACCTCAACCGGTGAAGGAAACCCACATGGCAAGCAAAGGGCTTGAATATGCGTCCGTCTTAATGGGATACCCCGCTTCGGCCTTTTTTATGCTTAAACTGGCGGCCTACCTCTTTCATTTTAACCCCCCTTCGTGGGTGTTTTTGGCGGTGATTTTAATTGCCCATGTATTTTCCCTCATTTATATTGTTAAAGGAATGGACTCATCGAAATAAACGCCTCATTTTCGTGGCTCAGCCCACTTAACACGCTTTCCTTTGGCCGTGTGGCCTTTATTTGTGTAGGCTTTTTAGCCCTCTATTCCTGCGTGCTGTATGGCGTTATGCAGATTTGTGAACAGTCTGTAAAAACCGCCTTTTGGCGATTATGCCTGTACATTCCCTTTGCCTTCATTTTTTTGGCCAGCTTTGCCTTGGCCTTAATTATATTCCCTCAACAAAAAGTACTTGTCATGGTATTGTTTTTTAGTTATAACTTAGTAAAGATTGGGTATGGGGCTTACAAATCATCTGTAGCGCCTTCCTGCGATTAGTTTTAGGAGAACACCTGCAACATGCAATCACATTTTTGGGAAGCGCCCTTATTCGGTATGCCTGTTCATGTGAATACCTTAATTATGGTTGGCGTTGCCTTGGTGATTTTGTTGAGCCTAACGAAATTACTTACCGCTTCGCTGTCAATTCGCCCGGGTCGTCTTCAGATTTTTGCGGAAATGCTTTATGATTTTTGCCGTAGCATTACCTTTTCTTCAGCTGGTAAGCGAGGAGATGCCTTCTTGTATTATGTAGGCAGTGTCTTCTTCTTTGTCTTGACCTGTAACTTGTTGGGTCAATTCCCTTTGAAGATTTTTGAATTGCCTCATGGAGAGCTCATGGCGCCTACAGGAGACATCAACGTCCCCGCAGGGTTGGCTTTGGGTACTGTGGTGATGTACTTTTTCTTTGGCTTAAAGGCTAAAGGTCTCAAGTATTTCAAGCATTATTTGTCCCCCTTGCCTGATTTAATGGCAGGGCAGTCGTTGCCGGTGAAGATCACGTATGCCACCTTCTTTTGGCCCTTTATTTTGTTGAACATCGCTGAAGACTTGACTCGGCCCGGTTCTTTAATGATTCGACTGTTTTGCAACATTTTTGTGGGTGAAATTTTAACGGGTGTCGCTCATAGCGCGTCTCATTACTTGTTGCCTATTGCGGTTATGGGCATTGAATTATTTGTCGCGGTGGTTCAAGCGTACATCTTTGCCATGCTCACGAATATCTATATTAGTTTATTGTCTGAAGATCATGATCACCATGAAGATGGCCATGAAGCTTCCCATGCCTCGCATGCAGAAGCCCAAGCGTCTTCTTTGGCGGTGGCCTAGTTTTTTGTAAAAATGTCCCTCGTTTCATCTGTAAATATAAGGAGTTTAACACATGGAAGCAGCAACAACATACACCATTGGCGGGCCTTTGGCCATGGCCATTGCTACAATCGGCCCTGGAATCGGTATTGGTCTTGCCGCCGCTGCCTTTTTCAACGCCACAGCGCGTCAGCCCGAAGTTCGTGGCCCCTTGCAAGGCGTGTTTTTTGCCGCAGCCGGTTTGATTGAATTGATGGCCTTGCTTGGCTTTATTACCTTGTTCTTGTAAGAAATGTACTCTAGCCACGCACAACGCAAAGCCTCGTGCGTGGCTAGAAACTTGTTTTAAATGCGGATGGTTTAGATAAAGGTGTTTGCTCATGTCTGAAAGTCTATTTCAATTTAATTTGACGCTACCTATTATTCTGGTGGTGTTCTTAGGCTTTTCACAAGTCATGCGAATCCTATTTTTTGAACCGATTGCCGCCATCAAGGCCGCGCGAGCAGAAGCCGTGTTGCAGAAAAACCATCAAACGGACACGGACACCGCTTTTGTGCTTGAACAACAAGCCCAGCTCAAAACCGAAGAGTTGAAAACCCAGCGCTTGATTCAAGACGCTTACCAAGCCCGAGTGCTAAAAGCCCAAGCGGAATCCGCGAAAAAGCTAGTGGCCCATAAGGCAGAATTGGCCTTGACGTTAGAAGCTCATATTCAGCATGAAACGCAAGCCTTACAAGCCCGTCAAAACGCGTTAAGCGCTGAAAAAGAAGCCTTGGTTCAACGCATTACAGAAAAATTATTACGTTAACTGAAAGAGTCCTTCTTGAAGAAGGCCCTATTCCACACAAGGAACGCTCGGTATGTTATTCTCTGTTCCCTTGGTTCATCATCAAGCCAGTAACACCGCCTTAGACTGGCTGAGTATTTGGCATTACTTGGGTGAAACCAACCTGTTTAATGTCCTCGTTTTGGTGGGGCTGGTGGTCTTTTTCATGAAATGGAAAAATATCAACATCGGGGAAGGTTTGGATGCTAAAATTAAAGAAACCGTCATTGATCTTGAAAGTGCGGAGCGTCTTTCGGAAAATGTGATTGAAAAAAAAGAAGCGGTGCTCAAGCGTTTAAGCTTGGTTGAAAAAGATCGCCAAAAACGCTTGCATCAAGCCGAAGAACGCGCAGAAGACTATAGCCGTAAGCTGATTCAAGACACTCAAGCCAAAATCCGCAAATCTACAGAACGCCAACACGCGCAAAAACGCTTACAGTCTAGCCATCTTGAACGAGATATGGTTCAACGCTTTGTCAGTTCTTTGGACGCCCGTTCCGTTGAGCGCCTGAAAGATTCGGTGGATGAAGCCACGCATCTTCGCTTAATTCACCATGCTTTAGACGATATTGAAGCCATTTACACACCAAGCGCTCCTGTTCAAGGCCTTCCCGTTGCACCCTTCGCGAAAGGAGCTCCCCACGCATGAGCCACGACACCGTTTCCAAAGAAGCCTTAAATCAAGCCAAAGGCTATGCCAAAGCCCTTTTTGATATCGCCACAGAACACGGCGTGCTGCCTGAGGTGCATCATTCCTTGGCTCAGCTCGACTCCTTATTTCACCAAACGCCCGAAGCGATTAAGCTGTTCTTGCAACACGAAGCCATTGCAGGCGAAGCCCTTGAAGAAGCGTTGTCTCCTTTTGTGCTTCAAGCCGATGCTTGGGTCGCCAAGACCTTAAGACTCATGTTCAAACAAGAACATTGTGCAGGTATCCCGGCCTTGTATCCGGCGTTTTTACCCCTGTATGAAGCCTCTCAGTCAATTGGGCATGTTCAGGTAAGTTCTGCCATAGACTTAAGCACTGAGCTGCGTCAAACGCTTGAAGGGCGTCTTAAAAAAATCTTTCAACTGTCTCAGGTGGTCGTCAATTACCATGTCGATGTCGATCTGTTAGGGGGCCTGTATGTGGAATACAAGGGCCTGCGTTTTGACGCTACCCTAAAACGTCAACTCGCGCGCTTTGAAGAAGCCCTGTCTCAAGTATAAGGCCCTTGGCCTCTAAATTCTCTGTTTATCCTCCCCATTATTTAATTGAAAAAGGAAGTACAATGACCATTCATAGCACGGAAGAACTTTCTGCCCTACTCCGCCAGCGCATCGAAGCGTTAGATATTCATGTCAACACTGAACAAGTGGGGACTGTTTTAGAAGTGGGCGACGGTATTGCTCGCCTTAGTGGATTAGACAACGCCATGGCAGGCGAATTGGTCGTTTTTGAAGACGGCCACAACACCAAAGGCATGGTACTTAACCTTGAAGAAGAAACGGTGGGTGTCGTTATTTTGGACAGCCCATTGAATATCCGTGAAGGTCTGCGTGTGCGTGGTACGGGGCAAATCGCTTCAATCCCTGTGGGCGATGCCATGATTGGGCGCGTGGTCAATCCCTTGGGTGTGCCCTTAGACGGCAAAGGCGATATTGAAACCTTTGAAACCTTCCCCCTAGAACGCAAAGCCCCCGGAATCATTGAACGGAAATCCGTACATGAACCGTTGCAAACGGGGATTACCGCCATTGATGCCATGATCCCCATTGGACGCGGCCAACGTGAGCTGATTATTGGGGACAGACAAACCGGCAAAACCGCCATTGCGCTCGACACCATTATTAACCAAAAAAGCAGTGACGTCATTTCCATCTACTGCGCCATTGGCCAGAAAAACTCAACCGTGGCTCAAATCGTCAAAACGCTTGACGAACACGGCGCCATGGAAAACTCCATTGTCGTTGCCGCTTCTGCCACAGATTCCCCCTCTATTCAGTTTTTGGCCCCTTATGCGGCGGTGGCCTTAGGCGAATACTTCATGAATAAGGGCAAGCACGTTTTAGTGGTGTATGACGATTTGTCTAAGCACGCGGTGGCTTACCGCACGCTTTCGTTGCTCTTGCGTCGTCCTCCCGGTCGTGAAGCCTACCCAGGTGATGTCTTCTATCTGCACTCTCGCTTATTGGAGCGTGCTGCTAAGTTGAACGATGAGCTGGGTGCTGGTAGTATCACCGCCTTGCCTATTATTGAAACCCAAGCGGGTGACGTCTCTGCCTACATTCCCACCAACGTCATTTCCATTACGGATGGTCAAATTTTCTTGGAATCCGATTTATTCAACGCTGGCATTCGTCCTGCCGTAAACGCAGGTATTTCTGTGTCTCGTGTGGGCGGTGCGGCACAAACCAAGGCCATTAAATCAGAAGCGGGTCAATTGCGTTTAACGCTGGCTCAATACCGTGAACTTGAAGCGTTTTCTCAATTCGCTAGTGATCTGGATCCCGCCACACAAGCCCAACTCAAACGGGGCCAGCGCTTGGTTGAACTGCTCAAGCAACCGCAATATGCCCCGTATTCCGTGGCTGAAATGTACAGCTTACTTTTGGGTGCCAACAAAGGCGTGTTAGATTCACTTGAACTCGAGCAAGTTTTGCCTTTTGTCAAAGCGTGGCTCACCGCGTTTAAGAGCTTGCACAGCGATTTGTATGAATTGATTAACACCGGCAACAAAGTAGAAGACGCCAAAAAAACGCAATTACTCAACTTAATGCGTGACTTGCGTGACAGTCAATTTTCGGCTGAATAAGTCGTCTTTCTCGACGCCTGTTCCTTTAAACCGCGCTGAAGTCTTGTTCAAGCAAAACGTGGTTTGCCCCATTTACGTTAATAAGGGATCCCTTTCTTATGGCCAATTTAAAAGACATTCGTACCCGCATT
Organism: Vampirovibrionales bacterium; assembly: GCA_044358835.1. Lineage (GTDB taxonomy): Bacteria > Cyanobacteriota > Vampirovibrionia > Vampirovibrionales > JAJTHC01 > JAJTHC01. The sequence continues at coordinate 137,046 of JBIKNF010000001.1, forward strand.
AAAAGCATCAAAAATACGCAGAAAATTACTCAGGCCATGCGTATGGTGGCGGCGGCCAAGGTACGAAAAGCCGAAAATAGCTTGAAGCAATCGCGCCCCTTTACGGCCTTGTTGGAATCGATGTTGTTGCGGATTTTGCCTGAACTTACAAGCCATGCCGATGCGCTAAAAGAATCGCCTTTTTACAACGCCTTAACGCCCCGAACAGTTAAACGCGTGGGATTGTTCGTGGTGGCGGCTGATCGTGGGCTCTGTGGTTCTTATAACAGTGCGATTTTAAAGAAATTAAACCAGATTTTAACGCAGTATCACGCCCAACACATTAACGTCCGGTTGTACTTGGTGGGCAATAAATCCATTCGTTATGTGGCCAAACAATTTGCCCATTTAGAAGTCTTGGCCCACAAGCACAATATCGCGTTGCCCGTAGAATACATTCACGCTGAAAAAGCGGGGCATACCTTAATTCAAGCCTTCACTCAAAACCGCGTGGATCGCATTGAAATGCTCTACACCCAGTTTAATAACATGGTTTCTTATGAACCGATGCACAAGGCCGTTCTGCCTTTAAATGTCGAAGCGCTAGAAAAAAACGTCGAAAACACAGAAGTGACGGCTTCTGCCTTGACTTCTGAACTAGAGTTTGAACCGTCCCCTGTGGCCTTGGTTGAAGAAATTATTCCCATGTACGTCAAACGCCAGTTGTATAGTGCGTTACTGGAATCCATGGCCAGTGAGTTGGCTTCTCGTATGACGGCCATGGCCAACGCCACAGACAACGCCAAAAGCCTCATTCATCGCTTAACGCTTGTGTACAACAAAGCGCGTCAAGCCGCCATTACCCAAGAAATTATGGAAATTGTGGGCGGAGCCGAAGCCTTAAAATAGGCTCTTTTTTGGGATTTCTCGCTCCGTTTTGAGCTGGCGCTTGGGGGTCTTTGTGCTTGTACGTCGGCTTGTGCAACGATTTAAAAACCAAGACGCAAGGTCTAGGGAGATTGCCACGCTACGCTCGCAATGACGGACAGACAACTTGCCGACAACGCACTAAATGCGAGGCTTCCGAGACATTTTGCGGACGGCAGGAACGGAGATAGGGCGAGGAGGTGGGGACAAGAACTTTCTCATTCACGAAGTGAATCTACCCCTTTAGGATGGAGAGGTTGGGAGAGGAAACCAACGGTTTTCTTTCCCAAGAGAAGCTTTAGCTTCGACATGAAGGGGGGATTTTCAAGGGGGGACGAAGGGGAGGAGAAACGCAATGCGTCCTTCCCCGTCCCCCCTTGAACGCATTTAGAGGTGTCGGAGAACCTTTGTGCGTCCAAAGGTCTCTGACAGCACCAGCTATAAACGAAGCAAAAAAGCCAAAAGAAATATCACTTTATCAACATAAAACCCTTTATTATTCTTTGTCCCAAATAAACGGGGGCTTACCGTAATGCCCGTAAAAGTCGTTTTCCACCCCAAAATGGGCATCAGGCAGTAAGTAATGCATGCTAATGGGGTTCAGGTGCTTGGTAAAATGTTCCAAGACTTTGCGTTGAACGGGATGCGCATCCACCCCCAAAATATCACGCACCAGCACAATCTCTTCTTCCCCCGCTTGATTCACTAAGCGGACGTGCGTTGCGGAAAGCGCTTGCATGCAACATCCTCGGCAAATGCGCCGAAACGTCAAGTAAACATCATAATACGGCGCCTTTTCTGCCAAAGCAAGCATGCTCATCGCGGTAAAAAGGCTCAAGCCAAGCATCCCCAAATAGAGTATTTGCCAGCTTCTAAGGCGTTTCATGGGGCTGTTCTTCTGCATGAAGTAAGGGATGTTCAAAGGCCTTTTCGCTAGGGGCTTCTTGAAGACTCTGCCACAGGCTTTTGACAAAGCCAATTGAAACCCACGTCACCAGCCCCGCCACCAGTAAAGACATCAGCGCATCCATCCAAAGCCAATGAAAAAACAACACGCACAGGGCAGAAATAATCGCTGCAATGGAACCCATTGTATCACTTATTACATGCACATACGCCCCTCGAATGTTGACATGATGGTGGCTGTCTTGATGCAACAAGTACACCGAAAGGGCATTGACCACAAAGCCACCCAAGGCAATCCACAGCAAAAAATCCCCTATAATCACAGGGGGATGCTGAAGCCGGTGCACCCCTTCTTGCCATAAAAAAACGCTCATCCCTACTAAGACAAGGGCATTACAGCCTGCGGCCAGCCGTTCAATCCACCAGGCCTTTCGGTAGTCGTGATTTTTTTGCACATACAGGCTCAACATCGCGGCTAAAAAAGCCAGCAATAAGCCAGACGCATCGGCCAGCATGTGAACCGCATCACTCATTAAGGCCCAGCTATGCGTCTGTTGTGACCCAAAAAATTCCACCCCCGCATAGCCGAGATTCAGCACAAACACGATGCCTAAAATGCGGATTTGAGACCACGAACTCAAGACAAATCCATGCACTTGGCCCCGTTCACACGGGCCGTGATGATGCGAGGCACAATCCTGCGGTGCTTCAGAAGGCGATGAAGAAGCGGGTAAATGAACGTGCAAGGGGGGGATTCTTTCTATGCGCAGTGGTGGGCATTCTGTTTTTATTGTAACGTATTTGGCCAGATTATGCTAAACTAAATAATCATCACCCCCATTTTATAAGGCAAATGACCCATGAACGCGAATATAGAACAGACGCTTGAAGGCGGGAAAAAGGCCTTTTTAACCATGGCTTGCCTTTCCACTTCAGAAAAAAATATCGCCCTAGAACGCTTGGCAAGTTTAATTGAAGCGAATCAAAGTGCGTTGCTTGCGGCCAATGCACAAGATTTGGCTGAAAATAAAGACGCCCTTGAACCGGCTTTGTACCAACGGCTCAAGCTTGATTCAGGCAAGCTAAGCCAAGTCGTACAAGGCATCCGCCAACTGGTGAACTTGGCAGACCCAGCCGGTCAGGTGCTGGCGAAAACGGAACTAGATGACGGCTTGATTTTGAGCAAACGTGCGGTTCCGCTTGGGTTGATTGGCATTATTTTTGAAAGTCGCCCTGATGTGATGCCCCAAATTTTGTCGCTGATTTTAAAAAGTGGCAATGCGGTGGTCTTTAAAGGCGGAAAAGAAGCCAAGCATTCCAACCAAGCCTTTATGGATGCCGTGATTCACCCCTTAACCGCTGAACTTGAGTTTCTGCCCCACGGTTGGGCCAGCTTGCTTGAAAGTCGTCAAGACGTACAAGCCATGTTGAACTACCCTCAGTATGTGGATCTCCTGATTCCCCGCGGTTCAAACCAGCTGGTGCAAAGCATCATGCAAGCCACGCGAATCCCGGTGTTGGGGCATGCAGACGGTGTCTGTCACCAGTACGTCCATGCGTCGGCGGATTTGGCCAAGGCTCTGGAAGTGGTCATCGATTCTAAAATTCAATACCCTTCGGCCTGTAATGCCCTAGAAACCCTGTTGGTGGACGAGATCGTTGCCGCGGAGTTCTTACCCCTCTTGGGCGTTCGATGCGCCGAAGAAGGCATTACCCTTCATGCGTGTGACGCGTCATTGGCGTTTTTGCCCCAAGCGCACCCCGCCACCTTAAGCGATTGGACCACGGAATACGGCAATTTAACGCTTGCGGTGAAGCGCGTTTCAGGCCTAGAATCCGCGATTTCCCATATTAACCAGTATTCCAGCCACCATACGGATGCCATTTTGGCGGAAGATGCTGAGGTGCAAGCCCGTTTTTTAAAGGCCGTAGACAGCGCCAGCGTCTTTGTCAACGCATCCACTCGCTTTGCGGACGGCTTTCGCTACGGGTTTGGCGCCGAAATTGGTATTTCCACCGCCCGCACCCACGCCCGAGGCCCTGTGGGGCTAGAAGGCTTGGTAACCTATAAGTTTGAACTGGCGGGGCATCATCAGTTGGTGAAGGATTATGTGGGCGACCCCCCAAAGAAGGCTTTTACGCATCGCAGGTTATAAGATGTTATAAGCTGTAAAAATGGCCTAATTTCGTGTGTCGGAAAGTCGATTTTTGACACACGAAAGTCCGTTTTTTGGCCACGAAAGTCGGTTTTCTGGCCACAAAAGTCGGTTTTTCGACCCACGAAAGTCCGATTTCTGGCCACGAAAGTCTATTTTCTGGCCACAAAAGTCCGATTTCTGGCCACGAAAGTCTGTTTTTTACTCGATTTTCAAGGAATTTTTGAGGGTGCGAAGGCTTCTTCAAAAAAGCCACTCTTTTTCAGTATACCCTATTTTTCAGCCCGTTGCCTAGTGGCTAAAGTGCACGAATTTTGGATTGTTCATTCCCTTTTTAGCTGGTGTTTTCCACCCCCTAGCGTAGCCCGCCATAGGCGAGGCGTGCGACCACAGGAAGAAGGAACAAAACCCCTCACCCACTGGCCCAGGACGACAAGTCCTGCCACAAGTCCCACGCCGTCTTCTGTTGAAGCACGTCATGCACCCGAAAGATCTCCACCGTCCCCCGCGGATGCTCACGCCCCACCCACTGATGCAACACGGCGGTTGTGGCTTCTCGCTGGTGAACGTCTAACACCCCGCCGGCTGAACACACCCGCTTACGAGACACCCCCAATACCATCGGTAGCCCCCCCAGCGCTTGCTTAATCGCAGGCAACGCGCGGATTAAGTCCAAGTTCTGTGCGGGGGTTTTGGCAAAGCCAACCCCCACATCCACCATGAGTTGAAACGGCTGAACCCCAACAGCATAGGCCTGTTCCACTTGTCGTTGTAGCGCTTGCGTCACTTCTCTCACCACGTCGTCATAAATCGCCAAAGCATCCATGGTGTGGGGCGTCCCACGCCGATGCATCAGAATATAGGGGCACGCCCGTTCTGCCACCACGTCAAACATTGAAGTTGCCTGCCCAGCTTCGTTATAGGTGCCTCCACTCACATCATTAACCGCATCAGCAAAGCCCACGTCTAAGGCCCATTGCGCCACAGAAGGCTTGACGGTGTCAATGCTCACGCGCGCGTGCGCAAAGGCCTTACGCAAGTCGTGAAGGGCTTCTACATAAGGCTGTAGACGCTCTCGCTCCACACTGGCTGAAATTTCTACCGCGTTGGGGCGACTGGATTCCGCACCAATATCCACGTACGTGGCCCCAGCCTTTAGGGCGGCTTGGGCGTGATGAAAGAAGGCTTCAGGGGTGAGAATTCGCCCGCCGTCACTGAAGGAATCGGGGGTGAGGTTCAGAATTTGCATCCACTGAGGGGTGAATCGCTTGGGGATTTCATCTAGTAACACTGGTTTTGACACTTCTGCATCAAGAGTTCGACTTCTTTTTTAAGCACACTGTTGTGCGAAAGTTGTTCTTTGAGCTTTTCATAGCTGTATAAAATAGTGCTATGTTGCCGGCCAAAAATTTTGCCAATTTTGGGGAAGCTTAAATCCAGCCATTCACGGCAGGCGTAAATGGCCAACTGCCGAGCGTGCGCCACTTCTTTGGCCCGATGCGGCCCCTTAAGTTCTTTGACGGAAACCCCTGAAAGTTGATGCACCAACTCTAAAATCATGTGTTCATCCAAGCGGTTACGGTGTTGGGGCTGGCCAAAAACCGCTTCAACGGTAGTCATGTTAAACGGCTTGTCTTCTAACAAGCAAACCGCCGCAAGCTTATTAAAATGCCCTTCGAGTTCTCGAATGTTGTGGGGGGATTGTTCGGCCAAATAGGTCATGACTTCATCGTCTAAGTGAAAACGAAGCGTCATGCCTTCACGTTCGGCTTTTTTGCGCAAAATCGCCTTACGGGCCTCTAAATCCGGTAGTTGAATGTCGACAATCAAGCCCCATTCAAAGCGACTGACCAAACGCTCTTCAAGTCGTGCCAATGCTTTGGGCGGGCGATCGCTACTTAAAATGACTTGTTTTGAAAGGCCATGCAAGGCATTAAACGTGTGGAAAATTTCTTCTTGGGTCTTTTCTTTGCCTTCTAAAAACTGAATGTCATCCACAATCAACAGATCGATTTTACGGTAACGGTCTCTAAACTCATTCATTCGTTTGGTGGCAATGGATTGAATTAAATCGTTGGTAAAGGTTTCGGTGGTGACGTAGCGCACCGTTAAATTCGGATGATGACGCAAGGCATAATGCCCAATGGCTTGAATTAAGTGCGTTTTGCCCAAGCCCACTGAACCGTGAATAAAAAACGGATTGTACGCAATACCCGGTTGTTCCGCAATGGCTAAGGCCGCCGCGTGCGCAAAGTGATTAAAGGGCCCCACCACAAACTGTTCAAAAGTGTAGCGAGGTTGCAAGCCACTGGCGAGGGTTCGCGGCGTCCAAGGTTGAGATTTTTCGGCGCTTTTGAGCTTGCTTTCTTGTTCAAGCAAGCGCTCCGCCGTTTCATTGGCTCGGGCTTGCACCGTCGTGGTGGGCAAGGCTTCTTCAGGAACGTCCGCCAATTCCCACGCTAGGGTGACGGCTTGGACATTAAGCAAGGCTTGAAAAGCTTTTTGGATGAGGCCATGATAATGATTCTTCACATAGCCTCGCGTAAAATCCGACGTAGCCACCAGTTTGACTCTAACGGTTTGATCGGGCTGAAACCGCACTTCTTCTATGCGCAGGGGGCGAATCCATGTTTGAAAACTGGGCGGAGACATCGATTCAGAAAGGAGCTGTTGCACGCCTTGCCATAAATCGGCATAGGGGCTAGGGGTCTCTAACCCCGCGGAACCCGCTGGTGGGGCGGGGGGCCGTTCACGTGGGTGTGGGGTGTTTTCGTTAAGCGGTGCTTCCGCCAAAGGACTCACTTCGGTGCGAAGCTGGTTTAAGGCCTCTTGAAAGCTTCCTTGAAGCGACAGGCCTTGACCTGTTGAACGGGGTGGGTGGCCTTGTTTGGCCCCAGTGGATCGCTTTTTCCAAGTGGGGGGACTCACACTCATCAATACCTGACCTTTCCCTAATAAATCACTCGCGGATGCCTGAAGGAACCTTTTGCACAAGTCCCATTCGGCGAACCTTCTGTGTCAACACAAGCCGTTTTTTCCTTGAGTCTTCAACCGACTTGAACTATTACAGAGGGTTCTATCGTATTCGAGAATCGAACACGATACACCAATTCACTCGGTGAAATGGTATTAGTATTCTAATAGAGAAGTAGAGTGAAACCAAGGATGTATCGCTTTGCGAGAAAGATTGTTACATTACAAGAAAAATGGCTTGAATTTTCATTATGTTAAGCGTATAGTAGTGAACATAGGGTTTTTATGCGGACAAACTCATGACCTTTCTTAAAAGTATTTTTTTAAAGGTCTCTTGCTAAAGAACCCCTAAAAAGTCAAACAAAACAACATTTACAACATTTATTTTTAGTGGAGACCGCACACATGCAACGTACACTTGGTGGAACAAAACTTAAAAAAGCCCGTCGTTCAGGGTTCTTCGCCCGTAAAGCCACCGTTGGTGGACGCAACGTCCTCAACCGCCGTCGTGCTAAGGGGCGTCATAAGCTCGTTTCTATTTAAATAATGATGCTTCCTTGCAATCATTGGGTGAATCCAACAAGTGGATTTCTAGCTCTCTTTTAGAGCTGGTGACGTCAGAGACCTTTGCTCGCACAAAGGTTCTCCGACACCTCTAAATGCGTTTAAGGGGGGACGGGGAAGGACGCATTGCGTTTCTCCTCCCCTTCGTCCCCCCTTAAAAATCCCCCCTGAATCCCCACCTCCTCGCCCTATCTTCGCTCCTGCCGTCCGCAAAATGTCTCGGAAGCCTCGCATTTAGTGCGCTGTCGGCAAGTTTTTAAGTGAAGAAAATCACGATTAGAATCTTAGTATTCAAAAGGCGGTAACGATGTTCCCCAAACGATTTCGTTTACAAGCGTCTTGGTTCTTCCATAAAACCTTAAAAGAAGGGATGCGTTATTACGCCTGTCCCTTCTTTGTGATTATGGCACTGCCCCACTGGCATGAAACCGCACGCCTTAAAGCCCTTAACGATCCTCAGTACCGACCACGCATCGGTTTTGTGACCTCTAAAAAAGTGCATAAACGAGCCGTCAAACGCAACCGACTCAAACGCATCGTGCGGGAATGGATGCGTCAACGCCTTTGGCAAGACGACCGCTATGACTGGAAGAGCGTGGCTTCGCTTGCGGTGGTGTTTCGTCCTGATGCGGTGAAGGTAGCGGAAGCAGATGTCCTAGAACGGATGCGTCATGCGTTTACACCCAAGCAGTTTAAGCGTTTAGCCGAATGGAGTCCACACCACACTCAAGAAATCGAGCAGGTGAGCAATGCTTCGTAAGGGCTTGCAAGGGTTGATTAAGTTGTATCAGTGGGGAATTAGCCCCTTTTTGCCTCATGCTTGTCGTTTTACGCCGACCTGTTCACAATACGCTTTGCTTGCGTTGGAGCGTCACGGCGTATTAAAAGGCGTGTGGATGACGGTAAAACGCCTTGGCAACTGTCATCCGTGGCATGCGGGCGGCGTGGATGAACCTTAGCTATTGGACGTTTTCTTTTGCTTATGCTACATTTTAAAAATGTGAGAGCAGTGGAGGACAAATCAAATGAGCAATGGGCTATTCGTCACCTTTGAAGGCGTCGATGGGTGCGGGAAAAGCACACAATGGCAAGCCGTTGCCGATGCCTTACGCCTGCACTACCCAGGAAAAGAAATCCTGCAAACCCGCAACCCCGGAGGCACTAAAATCGGGCAAGCCATTCGAACGTTGCTCTTAAGCCCACAAGCCGACGGCGATGCCCCAATGGCTTCGATGAGTGAACTGTTGCTGTACATGGCGGATCGCGCCCAGCATGTGGAAGAAGTCTTGACGCCTGCGTTGGATCGTGGGGCGATTGTCTTGTGTGACCGCTTTGTGGACTCTTCGATTGCGTATCAAGGGGCGGCGCGTGGCATTGAAGCGGATCTCATTTTGCAGTTGAATCGCTTTGCTTGCGGGGATTTACATCCGCATTTGACGCTATTATTTGACGGCGATGTGAAAAAACTCGCCAAACGTGTGAAGGCTCGTGGCAATCAAGACCGTCTAGAGCTAGAAGGCACGGCGTTTCAGGAAAAAGTGCGTCAAGGGTTTTTAGCCTTGGCTCAACGAGAACCGACCCGTGTGCATCGTTTGGATGCCTTCGCTTCGATTGAGGCGTTGACGGCTCAAGCGGTGGAACTCATTATGCAAAAGTCTGAAACCGCTCAAGCCGCCGATGATATTTGGAATACGTATTTCGCCGAATAAACTGCTTAGTGGCCTGCTTTTTCGACCCACAAAAGTCGACTTTTTGACCCATGAAAGTCCGATTTTTGGCCACAAAAGTCCGTTTTCTGACCACGAAAGTCTGTTTTTTGGCCATGAAAGTCTGTTTTCTGACCACGAAAGTCTGATTTTTGGCCACAAAAGTCCGATTTCTGGCCACGAAAATCTGATTTTTAGCCACGAAAGTCAAGAGCTTCGGATCTTTTTTATGCGTTTTTCAAGGAGCTACTCTTTTTCAGTATGACGGCTTTTTGCCTGCTTGCCTAGTGCTTAAACCCCACGTTTTTGGATTTTGAAAACCCTAGTATTGCAAGGCGGTTTCCTGTTTATGTTAAACTAGGGACTCACTCACAAAAGAAAAAAGAAACACGATGATCAACAATCTCCCCCAAGAACAAGAGTTTCAACTCCATTGGTACCCCGGTCACATGGCCAAATGGGACAGAGAATTCAACCAGCATCTGCAAACGGTGGATGTCGTCGTGGAAGTCCTAGATGCTCGTATGCCATTGATGAGTCGCCACCCTGATATTCGCCAGCGTGTGGTAGATCGCCAAAAGCCTTTGGTTACCGTACTCAACAAGCGAGACCTCGCTGACCCTAGCCTGCTAGATGCGTGGATGGATTACTTTAAAGACTTGGGCGAACATGTTTTAAGTGTGGATGCTCAACGAGATGCTCACGCCAAAAAGGCGATCATCCACGCCATTTTAGCCGAAGGTGCGGTCGCTCAAGCCCGTTGGGTCGCCAAAGGCTTAAAACCGCGTCCTATTCGCACCATGATGATGGGCATGCCGAATGTGGGTAAATCCAGCTTGATTAACGGGTTAATCGGCAAGAAAAAGGTGCATACAGGGCATAAGGCAGGGGTCACACGGCAAACGCAGTGGGTTAGGGTGCATCCGCAGGTGGAACTGCTGGATAGCCCTGGTATTTTACCGCCCAAGTTGGACCGTCAAGACGTGGCGCATTGGCTTGCGGTGGTGTCTAGCTTGGGTGAAAAAAGCTTTGATGATGAAGAAATTGCTCGATTTTGCTTGGGTTACTTTGACGAGCATTATCCGCATTTACTTCGTCAAAAATACGGCGCCCCTTCTGCGGAAGACGCCCAAAACGCTTGGAGCCTTGAACGTATCGCCACCTTAAGCAACCTTCTTCAAAAAGGGGGTTTGGCTGATGTGCAACGCGCCGCCCATCGTTTGATTGTGGATGTAAGGCAAGGGCAATTGGGAGGACTCTGCTTTGAAGTCCCGCCTGCTCACTAAGGAAAGCTCTCTTAACACAAAGGAATCCACCGAAGCCCGCTTAAAGCGGATGCTCGCCTTTGACGAAAATTTACGTCAGGAATTGGCGTCAAATGCCGTATTGATTGGGTGCGATGAAGTCGGGCGAGGTAGCCTTATTGGCAATGTGGTGGCATCGGCTGTTTGTTGGAAGTCCAGCGATTCGCCTAAACACGCAGAAGCCCTTCAATCGTTAATCGGCATCAATGATTCCAAAAAACTCACGGCGAAACAACGTGAAGCCTTGTTGCCTTCTATTTTAAATTGCTGTTATGTGGGTATTGGGCAAGCCACGCCTGAAGAAATCGCTGAGCATAATATCATAGGGGCTTCAATGCGTGCCGTGCAACGGGCGATTGACGAACTTTTTTCTCACCTAAAAGAAGAGGAAATGCTCCACTGTCATTATTTAATGGACGGGCGAGACCGCATTCCCACGATTGAGTGGAATCAGCAAAGCCCGATCGTAAAGGGGGATGCTCAAAGTGCCTTAATCGCCATGGCATCCATTGTGGCCAAAGAGCATCGGGACGGGTGGGTGCGTTCGGTGGCGGACGATTTTTCGGATTACGGCTGGGCAAGCAATATGGGCTATGCCACGGCGAAACATCGTGAAGCAGTTAGACGCTTGGGACTTACGCCCCATCATCGCCCTAGTTATCGCGTTGTAGGGTTCGACAGATAAAACAGGCGATGAGGCTATTCTAGGAGCTTTCTATACGGAAAACTCTTTAAAATACGATATGTAACAATTTTTGAGTTCATTGAAGAAATAGGCTTGAATGTTCGATACAAGGTTGAACGTATCTTTTCATCATTTTTTACGAGGATCTCGCCTTCATGCCACAACGTTTTTTCACACAACGCCATGCCGCCTTAACCCTTGTAGAAATACTGGTGAGTTTAACCGTCATCGCTTTTTTGAGTTTGTTAATCGGTGTGGTGATTCGTGCGATGGAAGACATGCGCGCCACAGGGGCGAACAAAGTGGTGCAAGCCAGTGTTTACCAAATTCAACAAGCCAATACCCAATTTGTTTCTGAAGGCGGGTGGATTAACAGAGACACGCACATTACCCAAATCATGAACCAGTTGGATGCCACTGAGGTGATTAATGCAGTGACTGATCCTCCTGTGAACATCAATGGATTTACCCCCACTACAGCGCTTACGTGTGGGGATGACTTTGCTTGCTACCGACTTAATAGTGGGGGGATCGTAGCGGTTCGAAACTTTGTAGCGGGGGATCTCGTCGGGGCCAATGGCTACTTTGCCCCTTCGGCGGGCAATGCCACTGAAGTGAATGGGCATACCACTTTGCTGGTGCTGATTGACCCAGATGGTGTTTTTAAAGCCAATGACCCCAGTTCGTATTCGGCCCACTTCACGTTCGATGATTTGGCACGATTCACGCCCCGCCCCACAGGGGTTTCTACGATTGCAGGGGTCACGGCCACTCAAGCCCCCTATTTAAACTTGCAACAATAAAAAACGCGTCCTCCCATTTCATACATTACAAAAAAGAAGGGCTTTGTTACAAGGGCTTTTTTTTTAGACTGAATTGTGGTGTAATAAGTGAACGCTACACATTTAATTAAGAAGGATTTTGCCATGATTAACAACACCGTGATTGTAGGACGCCTAGGACAAGACCCTGAACTGCGTTACTTTGAAGCAGGCACCTGTAAAAGTCGTTTTAGCCTTGCGGTGGACAGACCCGGTGGTTCAAGAGAAAACAAAACCACCGATTGGTTTAACATTGAAGCCTGGGGCAAGTTGGCTGAATTTTCAGGTGAATACCTTAAAAAAGGGATGATGGTTTCCGTGCAAGGCAGTATAGAAGTGGATGTATGGACGGATCAAACGGGCAATCCCCGAGAAAACCCTTCCATTCGAGCGTCTGCCATTAATTTCGTCGGTTCTAAACGAGACAATGAAGCCTACCGTCAACAAGGCGGTGGCACTTCTTACAACAATGATGCCGTTGTGCCCTTTTAAGCGTGGTGCTAGTCACAAATCATCACCTGTAACGCGTTGGCCGTGCTGAAGCGTTTACACAGAGGCCCAATAGAGTGGATGAAACAACCCCAAGCACATGGATTTTAGCCGATGACCTCACAGGTGCCGCCGAATGTGCGACCGTTCTAGGTGTGCAAGGGCGGGCGGTTTGCTTATGTTTGAATGTTCCGGCCTCTACTCACGCGGCTGTGGCTTACAGTGTGAATCTCGGGACTCGTGCGAGTCAAACACCGCAAGCCACCTATGATGTTACGAAAAAAGCATTAGAAGGACTCCTTCACAACGAAGCACTCCCCTATTTTAAAGTGGATTCCACCTGGCGAAGCGATGCCGTGGCCATGGCGTTGGCGGGCATGGATGCCTTAGATGTTCCCTTCGTCTTACTCTGCCCCGCCTTTCCTCAAGAAGGACGCACCCTTCACAACGGGATCGCCTACTTGCATGGCCTACCCTTACAAGAAACCTCGCTCAAAGACGATCCAGAACACCCCCTCAGCGAATCCAACATTCGCGTTTTACTGCAACAGCAAGCGCAGGCCTTGAATCGACGCATTCAACTAAAAACAGGCCCCAACATTCAACTCACCAAAATTGAAGCGAGTGCCTCGCAAAACGACCCCACCCCTTGGATCGTCGTGCCTGATGTCGCCACCCCCACCGACTTAAAACAACTGGCTCAACAAGTGGCTTCTTTAAAAGAAAAGCCCTTATGTATGGGTTCTGCTGGCTTTTTACAAGCCTTGCACGAACACGGCTTGATTCAGCAAAACAAGGCGCCCCTGAACGCGTTCCATGCCTTGCCCCCAGCGATTCATCCCCAGCTTTACGAACAAAACGAACCGCGCTTTAGCCTTCAACTCATCAGCGGGAGTATGAACCCCACCACGTGGGAGCAGTTAGACTTGCTTCATGCCCAGTTCCCTGAAATAGCGGTACTCAATACGGCCAGCTGGCCAAAGGCGTTGAATTGGCGTTCACACCTTGAACAACACGTGGGAGCCTTTTTAAAGAAGCGACATACGGTGACGATTCTATGCGGGGGAAGCACCGCTCAAGTGGTTTTGGCCCGCGCCCAAGTCTCTCAACTTCAATGGGTGCGAGCCTTAAGTGCCACTTGTTCGCTATGGCAGGCGGATGAAGAACCCTCCGATTTTCGTTATTGGGTGCTTAAATCAGGTAATATGGGCAAAGCCGACTTACTACTTGAACTGGTGAAAGAACTTTCAGATGCCTTTCAGATACCGCTTACAAAACATTTATAACCTGCGTGAACGCAAGAAAAAAGAACAAGAACAAGTCGTCAATGACGCGCAAAATGCGGTGCGCAAAGTGCAAGTACGGCTAGATGCCAAAGTGGCTGAACGTGAAGATGTTCGGCAGCAACGAAAAACCGCCAACCCCATGATGTTAGACAACATCGACAAGCTACTCATTCGCTATGCGCAACAGATTGTGGAGATTAAAACAGAACTTGAAGACGTGCAGCGCATTTTAGCAGAAGAAGAAGCCAAGCTGGCGATTTGTCGACAAGAACTTGAAGCCCTTGAAAAGCATCGTGAACGGGCCAAAGAAGAGTGGCTTGAAGAAGAAAATCAAGCGGAAATGAAACTGTTGGATGAAGTGGCCAGCCAACGTTATTTCAGGCAAATGGTGGAGTCCGCTCAAGAGGCGGAAGAATCGGGCGAAGGGGATGGAGCCTTTTAAGGCATAGACACTATATAACCGCCAGATTCGTTCGTGTTATAGTTGTTTCAAGAGTTTTTTGAACAGTAGGCTAGACGAGGAGCCTAGATGATTTTGTGAAGAAGTGTAGATAGACCTACATGACTGAACAAAATTATCGTAGCGACAAAGTATAGAAACTGGACAAGAAATTATTGAAACAACTATATGTGACTAGGGTAAGGGGCACGTCTTGTGAACTTTAACTTCGCCAATTTAGCTATGCTTTCTTACCTCCCCCAAGGCAAGGCGTCTTTACACGCCCATCAACAGGGGGGGGCGTCTTTTATGAGCCTGCTGATGCTTGAAAACCTCAATGCGTTTTTAGAAACGTTTGACCCTTGGCAACTCGCAATGGACGCTCAAGGCGACGCGCTTAATCAAGCCTCTGAACAGACGGACCCCCGTCAAACGAGCGATTCAAAAATAGGCGTCACCCCTAAAGCCAAAGCGTCTAAGACGCCTAAGCCCTCTTACCAAGAAGGCGCTTGCGTGCAAACCGCCCCCGTTTTAAGGCCTAAAACGACGTTTGAAAATACGCTCAAAGCCGTTCAATCCCTTCAAGAACTTCACCCGACCCAAGCGGTGGAAAGCCCTGAAGTCAAGACGTTAAACGTTTCTACTTCTCTGAATTCTTTACGGATGGATCAACACCCTTGGCTTCAACAATGGTTCCAGCAATGGATTCAACAATGGGCGCCCACCGTGGATCCACAGGGCAAAAAAGGGACACAAAAATCAAACGGCCTTGAAGCAGGGCATCCGCTTTTCAACTCCTTTTCAAACCCTTTTGCACCAGAATCTTTAAGTGAAACAGGTTCTGGCAAGGCCCCTACACCCACAGAACGCATGGCGTTTTTAAAGTTTTTGCAGATTCAAATGGAAGAAGCCCATAAGAAAGGCAAGCCCTTTCGGGTGGATGTAGATGCGGACACCAGTGTGGTTCTTAGTCTTAAGCCAGACGGCGTGAGCGCAACCTTTTTAATCAACGACGCTTCTACTGAAAAAATTAAGCAGGTGCAACAACAACTCAACGCCTTGCAAGCGTCTTTGCACGCCCGTAAGTTGCCGGTGAAAACCCTCCACGTGGAAGGGGCATCCGCCGTCGTGAAGGATCCGCCCCTGATTGAAGCCATTGAAGCACGTCCAGAACACGAAACGCCCAAAAAACCGAAACAACAGGCCACATCCAAAAAAGCCTCCAAGTAGTGGAGGGCGGTGGACGATTGGGCAGGAGCTTCCGATGAAAGAAGTAGTGCAACAAGCCGTATTGCCATTCAACCCGCAATCACTAAAACTCGAAAGGGAACAACCCCGATGTTTGATCCTTACATTATGGCCGTCAACAATAACCGTGCCGCGCGTGCCTGGATGGAAGCCACTTCAGCCAATTTAGGCAACATCTATACCCCCGGCTATCGTCAAAAAAATGTGCGTTTTGCCGATTTTATTTATGGCGTACAAGCCGATGAAGGAAGCTTTCGCAATGATCAAGGTAAATCTCACCCTGGTAAAGGCCCCACCAACCTCATGATTGAAGGCAATGGATGGTTTAGCGTGCGCAACAAAGAAGGCGAGTTACGCTACACCCGAACAGGGGATTTTAAGTTTAACGGCGAAGGGGTGCTGGTGAATGAAGCCGGCAATACGGTACAAGGCTTTTTGCTAGATGAAAGCGGAAAGCCCCTCAACACCATGGATTCCACCAACGGCCAAGTGGATGTGGCCTTAAACCCGAATCAAGCCCGTGGCGGGACGGGGCATATCCCCACCACCGAAATCGTCATGTGGGTAGACCCCACCAATGGCAAGTTTTTTGGTAAGTACGACGAGTACAAAATCCGCAGTGACGGCACCGTCGTCGGTGTCGCTAAAGAAGGCAAAGAAACGGTGCCTTTATACAAAATCGCCTTAAGCAACTTCCCCAACCCTTCAGGCTTAAGCCAAGTGGGTATGTTAGAGTTTCTCCCTTCTGAAATGAGTGGCGAACCCATTGAAGGCACGGGTGAAATCCGTAGTGGACTTGTAGAGCTTTCAAATGTTTCTTTAAAAGATCAAGTCGACAACCTTCAGCAAGCCAAGAACTTAATGAGTATTAGCACCAAAATGATTCAGCAAAACAAGGCGTTGCTTGAAGAAGCCTTGGGCTTATTGAGATAGTGACTTCTATAGAAGGCTCTGCAAAAGGGCGTTTTACTCCCTCTCCCTTAGGGAGAGGGTTGGGGTGAGGGATTCGGGATGCCCAATCAACGCTGGTGTTTCCCTCATCCTAGCCTTCTCCCAGAGGGAGAAGGAACAAAGCAAAAGGACTTTTGCAGAGTCTTCTATAGCAAACAATCGCCTCCTTATTTAAGGAGGCGATTGTTGCGAATCCACGAAGGGCCAATCGGCCTAGGGAATTAACACGGTGTCAATGGCGTGAATGGTTCCGTTGGAAGTGACAACATCAGGAATGATGACTGTGGCATCGTTAATGGTGACGTTACCCAAGACGTTTTTTTTCACTTCAAGGGTTTGGCCTTGAAGGGTTTTAACATCCGTTTCACCCTGTTGAATGTCTTTAGCACGGACGTTTCCGGCCAACACATGGTAAGTCAACACTTCTTGAAGTTGAGCTTTATTTTCAGGCTTCAGTAAGTGTTCAACGGTTCCAGCGGGCAATTTAGCAAACGCTTCATTGGTCGGTGCAAACACGGTAAAAGGGCCACTACCTTTTAAAGTTTCGACCAAACCTGCTGCTTTTAACGCCGCAACCAAGGTTGAAAAATTGGGGTTTTGAACAGCAGTACCCACAATATCTAATTTCGCAGGGGTCACCGCAGCATACCCGCCGCATCTTGTTGGATGTGTGGAGGCGTCTCCCGCAAAGGCCACGAGGCCATTGCTTGCTACAGCAAGAATCATTAAGAAGGGAACAAGTTTTTTCAACATCAGGATCAATCCTTTTTATCTATCTAACATTAACGTTGCACCATTTAGCGACACTGAAACCTTACGTAGCTTGGGTGGGCTTTAAAAGGTACCCGTTCACTAAAACACACCTTTTGCCTTTAGTGCAACCCCTTCAGCGGGATTATAAGAAAGTCTTAAGACCTCTTAATTTTTTATTACGACCCCTTGAAAATTCTTTTTTCAAGATGAATACAGGCTTAAAGACTTAAGGCGGTCGCTTCATAGCATCCATCGACTTGCGTGAGCGCTTGAATGACGTCGGCTTCAACGGGGCTGTCTAAGTTAAAGAGCATAATGCTTTTATCGCCCGAATCACTTTTTTCACTTTTGCCCACTTGCAAGGCAGAAATGTTGATGTTGGCATCGCCTAAAATCGTCCCGATTTTGGCAATCATGCCGGGTTTGTCTTGATGAGGCACCATGAGCATATAGGCGGTTGGCTTTAAAGACGTTTTAAAGCCTTCAATATCCACAATGCGCAACACATCGGTGGCCATCAAGGTGCCTGAAAGGGTCAGCGTCTTGCCTGAATCGGTGGTGACGATGAGTTTAAGTAGATTGGGCAAGCTTCCTTTGGCGGTGGATTTACTTTCTTGCACCACAATGCCCAGTTCTTTGGCAATTGAACTGGCGTTAATGTAGTTGACGCCTTCACGATTAACACTAAATACCCCTTTTAAAACCGCTAGGTTTAACGGAGCGATATTTTCTTCGGCTAAAGTCCCTTTAGCGATGAGTTCAATTTGTTTAATGCCCCCTTTGCAAAGCTGGCGGGCGATCCGGCCCATGGCTTCACCCAAGGGCAAGAAGGGGCGAATGGGATCCATGACTTCAGAACGCAACAAGGGCGAGTTCACCACAGAACTCAAGGCCCCTGTGGTGAAAAAATCCCGTAATTGCTCAGCGACATCTAGGGCCACGTTGATTTGCGCTTCTTCGGTAGAAGCCCCCAAGTGAGGCGTTAACACCACGCGACTTTTAAGGTCTTCAGCAAGCAAAGGGCTACTGGGGTTAAGGGGTTCTTCGTTGTAAACATCCAGCCCAGCGCCTGCGACTTGACCGCTTCGCAACGCTTGCGCCAAATCGGCTTCGTTGATGATGCCCCCTCGTGCGCAGTTAATAATTCGAACGCCTTCCTTACACTGCTTGAAGGTACGGGCATTCAGTAGGTTCAGGGTATCCTTGGTTTTAGGCACATGAACGGTAATAAAATCCGCGTGCAACCAAATATCGTTTAAATCCGTGGTGTGCTTGGCCCCCATGGCTTCAGGCACGTCTTTAGAAATATAAGGATCGTAGACAATGACCTTCATGCCCACCGCTTTGGCGACTTTGGCGACTCGTGAACCAATTTTCCCAAACCCAATTAGTCCAAGTGTTTTATTGAAAAGTTCAACGCCTGTCAATGCCTTACGTTCCCAACGCCCTGCTTTGAGGCTTGCATCGCCTTGAGAAATATGGCGGGCTAGAGCAAACATCAGGCCTGTGGTATGCTCTGCTGCGGCCACCGTGTTGCCTTCAGGGGAATTGACGACCACGATGCCTCGGCGGTTGGCTTCAGCGAGATCCACATTGTCCACCCCAACACCCGCTCTGCCAATAATTTGGAGGTGGGGGGCATTGGCCATGACTTCGGGGCTTAGGGTTGAAGCGCTTCGAATCATAATGCCGTCATAGGCGTGAATCTGTTCGAGCAGTTCTTCCTGACTCAGTTTAGGAATAAAGCTCACTTCACAAGCACTTTGCAGGATTTCAACCGCTTTTTCGTTAATTTGATCCGTCACCAACACTTTAGGCATGAGCGCAAACTCCATTGTTTGAGGGGGTATAAATACCTGTTGAGTGTCTCACAAACACAGATGGGTTTCAAACAGGGTGTTTTGAAATAAGGTTTTGACTTTTGATTTCTTTTTACTACAATAAAGCCATGTAAGCAGTGTATTAATCAAGCTTGCACCGTATTGATGAGACGTCCATTTAAACGTTCATAGAGCTAAGAGGCGCTGTCTATATTGTCTACTTCATTGCCCCATTTGTACGAAGAACAAAGACCGTGGGGCGCCTTTTATGTGTTGCAGGACGAACCCCACTATAAACTCAAACGCATTGTGGTGGAACCCAAGCAACGCTTGAGTTTACAAAAGCACCATAAGCGCGAAGAACATTGGCTGGTGACAAAAGGCCAAGGGGTTGTAACAGTCGGCCAAGAAGAACGTACGGTGAGTCAGGGGGCTTATATTCATATTCCGTGTGGGCAGGTGCATCGAATAAGCAACCCTTTTGAAGCACCTGTTGAGTTTATTGAAGTTCAGCTGGGCGAATACTTCGGAGAAGATGATATTATTCGCCTGCAAGACGATTACCAAAGAACCTAAGAACTGTAGTCTTTCAAACACTATAGAAAACTCTGCAAAAGTCCCATTCGGCGAATCTTCTGTGTCAAAACAAGCCGTTTTTTCGTTATGTAGTAGGTCTACACGCCTCAAAAGCCGTTTATTTTTCCTTGAATCTTCATCCGACTTGAACTTTCGCAGAGCTTTCTATAGAAGGCTAATTCTCCCCGTTTGACTTTCAAGAAATGGCCTACCTTGCCCGAACATCTTGAGAGCATGATTGTTGAAATGTTACGAAATGTTTCAAGCTTTCAAGGAGTACTTGTGTTGAGACGATATTCACACTGTACGCATCTCTTTACAATCGACTACCTCTTAACAAGATGCCAATAAAAAGGTAAACTCACCATGATTCAAAATGCTCCTGATGCGTTGACGATCTCTACCGTCAAGCAATTCAAACTCACCAGCACGTCTTTAAATGAAGCCGTTCGTATTCAATCCCTGAATGAAATGGACTTTATCACCACAAACACCGCCAAGCACCCGTTGCACGAACGCGTGCGAGAAGATGCTCAAGCCAAACGGCTTGAATTGAACGTCACGCTTGAGGCGTTAAAAGCCAGTGTGCCTGTTCAACAAAAGGCCTTAGAACACTTAAGCACTCTTTACGCTACTTTAGAAGCGGGCCAAACCCCCGAAGCCCAACACACTTGGCAAGCCTGGCTGGGCTACATGCAAGCCACCTTGCAGGACGCTCGCACCGTGTACACCCAAGAATTTGCTGTGCAAGCCTTACCGGATTCTAGTGATGTTAGGCAGTACTTTCCGGCCCATTACACCTCGCAAGCCTTGCCGAATCAAGAACAGTTGCGTCAAATGATTGGCTACTGGCATGAACAAGAAGGGGTGCTTGTGGCCTTAATTAAAAAGCATCAACAGGCGTTAAACGTGCTTTATGTCACCCTTGAAAATCTCCAAGCACTGAATCCCAAAACGAATCCGCATCACTTGTTGCGTTGATTTGTTCCAAGACATGAAGAGGCGTCTCGCATCGACGCTAAGATGGACTGAAAAACCACCTCGGGTTCTGGCGACTCGTAAATAGGGCGACCCACTACCAAGTGAGTCGCCCCTTGGGTTAAGGCGGCTTGGGGGGTGAGAATACGGGCTTGATCGTCGACCTTGCCGTAGCCGTTCGGACGAATCCCCGGTGTGACTTTGAGGAAGTCTTCGCCTAAGGCGTCTTTGAGTAAAGACGCTTCTTCAGGGGAGCACACCACGCCACAGAGCCCCGCCTGTTTGGCTTGTTTGGCCAAGTGAAGCACCCACTGTTTAATGGGCGCTTGCGTTTGAAGATCCACCCCAAAGGCCTGTGGTTGATGGCTCGTTAGAATGGTGACGCCGATAACGTGAACAGCAGGTATACCAAGGGCATCACGACTTTTTTGGGCTTGTTCGCTGGCGCGTTGCATCATTTCAAGCCCACCCAAGCAATGCACATTTAAAAAAGTAGCCCCCCCTTGAATGAGCACATCCACCGTGCGCGCCACGGTGTGGGGAATGTCATGAAGCTTTAAATCCACAAATACATCGAGCCCCTGCGCTTTGAGGGTTTCAATCAGGTCAATGCCTTCTTCATAGAACAACGACATACCCACCTTAACGTGTTTAAGCCCCACCGGCTTAAGGCGTTCCACCAGAGTTAAGGCGTCTTGCCTTCCTCGAACATCTAAAGCAACAATCAGTTGAGACGCGTTCATGGCATTCTTTCTATGGCGTTACATTTCTTCTTTTTACTTTACCACAAGCAAAAAATAAGCTATACTTAAACTACATTTATAGTGTAAAATATGCTTCAAATTGAAAAAAAGGACATGATGGCCCATGACATCTCGCCCTCAACCGGTTTTGACGAATTCGCCGATTCAAACCCCGCTGAAAAATAGCGAATTCAGTCCCATTCGTAGCACGCGATGGTACGACAATTACAGCAACCTAAAAATGGCCTTGCATTTACTTTACCTATGCCCAAAAGGCATGCAACAGGTGTTGAGCGCTCGGTTGTTAAGAGACGTCTGCAAGCAGTTGGATATTTCTCTCACGCAAGCGCAAGACGCCTTTAAGCAATTGCCTGCTTGTGAACGGCGTATGAATCGTTGGTATGATGCCTTGCCCCATTTACGCTTAGCGCTGGCGTTGCTAAAGCCTTTGCCCGCCAATCAAATCAAGCACTTGGCCAAGAAGTGGCACCAAGCGTTTGGGGCGCTTTTAGAACAAGACGAGCTTCTGGCGGAAGAATCGATGTTAAAGCCCCAGCTCAACGCTTCGACTTAAGCCTGAAAACGTGTTAAATGCACCCGCTTGGACGCTTCGCTCCCCTGCGGTGTTTCCCTCTTACAACCCCTCAACCAAAAGGATGCTTCCATGAGTTTTGCTTGTTTACTGCCCTCTCCCTTAAATAAGCTGGCGGTGTTTATTTCTGGCACAGGCAGCAACATGCAAGCCATTCATCATGCGATTTTAGATGGTACACTCACCAATGTGGAACTGGCGCTGGTGGTTTCTAACAAGGCGGATGCGCCGGGGTTGGCGTATGCGCGTCATCATTCGATTCCCACCTTTACGCTAGATCCCAAAACTTTCAATAGCCCTGAAGATTATGACCAAGTTTTACTCACTGAACTGCATGCCCTACACATTGACTACATTGCACTGGCAGGCTATTTAAAAATTTTAACCCCCGTGCTCACCACGGCGTATGAAGGCCGTATTACCAACATTCACCCCAGCTTACTGCCGGCGTATGGGGGCAAAAGTATGTATGGCGCCAAAGTACACGCCAGTGTGCTGGCCAATGGCGAACATTATACGGGCTGTACGGTTCACGTGGTGAGCGATGACATTGATTCTGGGCCCGTGTTGGGGCAGCGCACTGTACCCGTGTTGGCGGAAGATACGGTAGAGCGCTTGGCCTTGCGGGTGCAAGCCGAAGAACATGCCCTGTACCCCGCGGTACTGAATGCCTTCATCAATCAAGCGCAAGCGGTGTTGAGCGAACTTTAGTAGGAGTATTGCTCTTTACCCATCTTGTTGAATACTGAACCTGGGGTCACGGTTCCTTTGTCGTGTTTGAGCTTTTCTAGGAGTGTGTCGTCGACAAAAGTTTCATAGTCTTTGTCAACGTCGTTTTGATCGTAAATTCCCGTGACTTCTTTGTAGATGACCTTCACATCCTTTTTTCCCATTTCCTTTGCCAGCCATTTCACTCGGTCTTTGAATAGCTCATAGGTATCCTTATGCACAACGAGCACGTAGGTAATTTTACCCTTTAAGGGGTCACCGAGTGGAGCAACTACGTCCATAATGTTAATGGGGATCATCAGTTTTAAATCATTTTCTAACGAGCTTGTCCACGGACCACTAAGAATCCCCATACTGGTTTTAGAGCCCCAAGCAGGAATTGCTCTAGTGGCATCGCCCGACATATCACTGGGGAAGTAGATGACGTTGACAAAGTGATCATAACGTGTGCCTGTGTTAGCCACCATCGTCCGAAAGTCCCTGATCGCTTCCTTGACGTCGAACGTTCCTTTATTGGCCAAGTGACGGTAATCCTCATTTCCAGGGTTGGTAAATGGAGTCCCAAAAGGAGGAGAGGACACATCACCCAGCAGACGGTTCATGCCATACAAGTGCTTCATCACGTCTTTAAAGTTCGATTGAGTGGGGTCGCTTAAGGTTCCCTTGATGATCGGATCCGTGGGGTATCGTGTGTAGGTCGTAAGACCACTTGCAGCTGTATCTTCGCTCGGGTCATTCAGCAACAGGGACACGTCATAGGCTTGACTGAGCGTGGGGTGTTGCAAGAGTTTAAACAGGGTGATTAACGCGGCAGAACGTTGAAACTCCACCCCTGAAATCCAGCGTTGTTCTTCATCGGCGTTGTCCTCACCACTCCACACAGGTTCCATCTCATGATCATCACTATGCGCGTAGAAGTCATAAGTCGGATCCCCAATAGGACCCATTAGAGAACTAATGGCCATGCGAGCGGCTTCCACCGTCACAAATTCATTCCCACCAAAATCCCCCGCGTTTTGCCTCACCCAAAAACGAGAAAACGCTGCTTGCTTACCCTCCACTAGGGCTAAGGGTAAGGGGGCAACCAAACCTAAATACTTTCCTAAAATATTATTCGCGGGAGTCTCCCATACGCTATTAAAATTTGCACACAATTCTTGGGTGTACGGCAAAGACGGATTCGTCCCATTCGGCCCATAAAAATGAGACGCCCATAAGTTTACAGAAGCCTGCCATTTAGCACCGAAACTTGCTTTATCAATTGTATTATAGTTTTTACAACGAATATAATTCAACGCCACTGCATCGAAGTCGCCATCGGGGAAGTTTCGCGGTGTGTTATTGTTGAGTTTAGGATAGTGAATGAAGTAGTCCCCTGAAGAAGGCATGGACGAATAGGTCTCCCCACTAACAAGTCCTTCTTGCGCCGCGTGGAAGACAAATCCAGTCCGCCAAGTCGCAAACCCCATGGCAGTCCCTGGTAGTGACTCCGATGTTTGCTTTAGTGAAGGTAGCCCATTTGTCCAAAATAACTGTGAAGGGCTATTATAATAAATATCATACCAATCGGGTCTCCACACACTGCTAGCATCTCGCACCTCTCCATCCGCCCATGGGGTTGAATCAAGCGCACTAGGAGGACTGTATGTAGACGGTTGAAAATAAGGGGCGCACAACAAGCCCTTGCCCGAATCATACGAGATCAGATCGAGTATCGTCCAAGTAGTAGCGCCATGCGTCAGGCGTCTTGAATACTGGGACGTAGCGGGAGAATAGCAGGCCCCTCGGCTCATGTCAAAGGTAAAGTTAAGCAACACGCGGGGGGTTTTGCTCTTAATTTCGTCTACCAAGGGGTTATTGCGCACATTAAAGGTTGAAGTAAGGCTCCGCGTCCAAGGGGGGGCTTGGGTTACGGGAGTCGTTTTGTCGTCTTCAGCCGTGGGAGTGGCTATTTCAAAAACCTTTAATTCCCCCCGAACGAGGTAAGTCCCTGTACTGGTATTTTGCTTGTCATCATCGGTATTGGATGATTGATCTCGAAACTCCCAATAATACGTAAACAACGGCACGTATTTACCGTCGGCTGTCGTTAAAAAGAAGGTTTTTTGGCTCGTACTTAGGGTTCCACCGGGCGCGGTGGGGAGTATGTATTTATACTTCACGTTCGCACTGGGGTCTATATCTTCAAAAAAAGTGGCGGTGTTGTCTTGGTAAGGTTCCGTAAACAACTCTGCGCGAGCGCTCATGTTTTTGTCGACAATTTTAGCACCGTTTGCCAATTCGACCATCTGTTCGGTGATTTCTTTAACAAAAGCGCTTTTTTTATCCAGATCTGTTGTCAAGAGATCCATCAGTTCGGCACTAGTTAAATTGGCCGTTTCTATAGGCACGATGGCGTTAGTATACACTTCATTTTGAGCCTTCTGGTTCAAAAGCACAGGGAGCAACACCACACCGACCATCATTAACACAAAACTCACTTCGACTAAGGAATACCCTGCCAGCACAAGCCTTTTTGAGGTTTTGTAAATATGTTGAAGCATCTTCAGTGACCCTTTTACGCGAGGCGTGACTTCTATTGACCCAGTCCGCACACAAAGAAACGACCATACCTGTTTCGGCCACTTTGTTTAAAAACTGAAGGGGGCGTTACAAGTTACATTAAGCAGACGAACCCCTAATCGTGTAATGGGTGTCACAAACATGAGCGCTTTATGCTACACTAGTATTGAATTGTATAACCTAAAGAAGGTTCGCCATGACGATGATTCACCCCCAAGAAGGCAAGACAAAAATACTCACCCCCCAAGCAGATGGCACCCTACTGGTTCGCTTCAAATCGGATGCCACGGCCTTTAACGGCGTTAAAAAAGCCTTTGTTGAAGGCAAAGGGGAGCTCAACGCTCGCATTTCGGCGTGCTTGTTTCGTTACTTGCACACGCAAGGCCTTCGCACGTGTTTTTTAAGCAGTACCCCTTGCCCAGAAACCCTAATTTATGCCCCGCTTCTGATGATTCCAGTGGAAATTATTGTGCGAAATGTGGCGTATGGCGGTTTTTGTAAGCGCTTTCCCTTTGTCGAAGCAGGGCGCGTGTTTAAGGTGCCCTTGGTGGAGTTTTGCCTGAAAGACGACGCGTTGGGCGACCCACCTTTACCAGATGATGCGCTTGTGGTGCTGGATTACGTGCCTGTTCCCTACCGCGTTGAGGATTTAAAAGCCTTGGCTTTGGCCGTCAACACGGCGTTGGTGGATTTATTTTCACAACGGGGCATTACCTGTGCGGATTTCAAACTAGAAGTGGGGCTTGATGCGCAAGGCATGCTCTGTATCGGCGATGAGCTCAGCCCCGACAACTTCCGCTTACGAGACGCTGAAACAGGCGCGATTTTGGATAAAGACGTGTTTCGCTTGGATTGTGGCGATCTCAACAGCGTGTACAGCGAAGTGTTGCGTCGTTTAGAAGCGGTGTAGTGGCGCCCGCTCTTCACACGCGGGTGCCCCCCCTCGCGCAGGGCGTGGTTGAATCACTTAAGCCTTTATGCTAGCCTAACCAAAACCTTGAAAGGGTTGCTGATAGAGCAACACCCCCATTTTGAGCTGGTGTTCCCTCATCCTAACGTAGCCCGCCATAGGCGAGGCGTGCGAGTGGAGGGAGAAGAGACAGGGTGGCTGGCGTTACCCCCCCTAAAATGAGGGGGAGGGCTGGGGAACGTAACAAAGTGTAACGAAGCGCGCATCAACGTGCGGAATGATTGTTTTTATACTGATGTAGGTCAAAACAAACCCAAACGACTTACACACTATGTAAAACACACCCAATTAAACCGATGAAGAAAGGTCATGAAAAATGGTAAAATCAAATCCCCTAAATCTTTATGGTGGCGGATCTACTACTAACAAAGCCCCTAACGTACAGCCTTATGGTGGCGGACCTGCTCCTAAAGCAGCACCTAAACCAGCATCTGTGAAACTGCGTAATGGTGCCGAAATTAAAGGCTGTAAAGCACAAGATCCTTATGACTCCTGGAATTTTCAAAGGGCTAATTCAGGTGAACAGTTTGGTCAAAAAGCGATTCAATGTAACGATAACACGGATCGTTTTGTTTATTCCACGAGCAACCTCTTTGGAAAAACCACTCAAATTTATAACCCCAAAAAAGGCGAAGTGAAAACGTACACCAAAAGTGCATGGAAATTTTTAACCAATCAACCACCCGCCGAGACCATAGCCAAAGTTACAACAATCTATACCCCCGGCCGTAAAACGAACGATTTATATTAGCGTAAACCTAATCAAATCCATAACAACCCTCACCCCCCTCCCCACGGAGGGGGTTTTGTGTTTGGGGCATCTTTGTTGTAAGCTAGGGCGTCTATTTTTACGTTTTGCATGAAAGACAGAAGCATTTTCAAGCGCGTGTCAAATGTCGTGAGCTTTGTCATTGTTCTTGAATCATTTAAGGCTTTATGTTAGTCTAATCAAAACCCTAAATAAAAAGGGTTGCTAATATAGCAAGACCCCCATTCTGTAACAGAAAGGAGGTGAGCTAAAATGAATATAACAGAAGCACTGATTCTTGTTATCATTCTCTTGTTAGTGCTAAAGCTACTCGCTATAAGCATTTAACAAGATAGCGTGGAGTTCTTTAAGGGTATCGACCTTAGGGGGACTCCGCCCTCTTTTTATATTGTGGCAAATGTCGTGCGCTTTGTCAAGGGGTTTGGATGTTTTATCTCACTCCTGCCCTCCCCTTAAAGGAGAGGTAGCAAAGCCACTGCCCCCCCAAAGAAAACGGAAACCCCCTGCCATGCCCCCATTGGATATGACCCTGCTTGAAACCCAAATACTCCCCCACGTCTTTAAACCCGGTCGATACCTCGGCCTTGAACAAGGGGCGTTTCGCAAAGACTTTGACTCCGCCAAAGCCACCCTCGCCTTGACCTTTCCTGATCTTTACGAAATTGGCTCGTCTAGCTATGCGATTAAACTGCTCTATAGCGTGGTGAACAATCACCCTGATTATTTGTGCGATCGGGTCTACGCCCCTGCCAAAGACTTTTGGCAAAAGCTCACGGAGTTTAACATCCCGCTGTTTGCGGTGGAAAGCAAACGCCCTGTCAAAGATTTTGACCTTATGGCGATTTCCCTGCAATACGAACTCAACTACACCACGATACTCGGTGAACTCGACGCTTGCCAAATCCCCTTGCGGAGCCACGACCGCATCGGGCGAGACGACCTGCCGTTAATCCTCGGCGGGGGGCCCGGCTCTTCGAACCCCATGCCACTGGTGCCGTTTTTCGATGGCTTCATGGTCGGTGACGGCGAAGAACTGCTCATTGAAGTGTTAGACATGCTCGCTGAAGGGCGTGAAAAAGGCTGGAGCCGAGAAGAAAAGTTGCAGGCTTTGGCCAAAATTAGTGGCGTTTTTGTGCCGAATTACAACGAATACGCCTATAAGCGAGTCGTGGATATTTCTCAGCAAAACATCGATATTGCTCCCCTGATTCCAGCGGTGGAAGCCGTGCATGATCGTGTTACCGTTGAAGCCCGTCGTGGATGCGACCGCATGTGTCGTTTTTGTCACCCTGCCTTTATCAACCTGCCTGCTCGAGAAAATGATGTGACCAAAATCAAGGAAACCATGCTCAAGCAGTTGGCGGAAACGGGCTATGAAGAATGTTCCTTGTTGTCGTTGAGCATCGCCGATTATTCGCAGTTCAAGCACTTGGTGCAGGATGTTTCCCAAGCCGTCAAGGAAGAAAAGGCGTCGTTGTCCTTGTCTAGCCAGCGAGCCGATCGCTTTAGTTTGGAAGTGGCGGAAGCCGTGCAATCCGTGCGAAAAAGCACGCTGACCTTTGCCCCTGAAGCGGGCACGATCCGCCTGCGAGATGTCGTCAATAAAAACCTCAGCGATGACGAAATTATCAAAGCCGTCACCACGGCTTATACCGCAGGCTGGAACAAGGTGAAGCTCTACTTTATGATAGGCTTGCCGACGGAAACGCAAAGCGATTTAGACGGCATTATTCGCTTGTTGTACCAAATGCAACGGGCTTGTGTGGAAATCGCCAAAAGCGAACCCCAAAAGCGTCGCAAACCGTTGGAACTGAACGTGACTTTATCTAACTTTGTGCCGAAACCGCATACGCCGTTTCAGTGGCACGCCCAAGATTCGGTGGAAACGCTGAACGAAAAGATCGATTACTTGCGTCAACAATTCAAACGCATGCGAGGCGTCAAAGCCAGTTTCACCACCCCGACGCTTTCAAAACTGGAAGCCGTGATTTCCAAAGGCGACGAAACGCTGGCGGATGTCATTGAACTCGCCTATCGCAACGGAGCGTATTTGGATGCGTGGGACGAAACCAAGCCCTTTGCCAAGTGGTTTGACGCCATGCAAGCCTTGGGCATGGATGAAGAAGCGTATACGCGTGAGCGTTTGACGCATCCTGATGATGTCTTGCCGTGGGATGTGATTCACATGGGGCTTGAAAAATCGTGGTTGCGGAACGAGTGGGAACGCTCGAAGATTGCGGCATCAACGACGCCGTGCTTCGACGAATGCTCCTTGTGTGGGGTCTGTACCGAATTTGGGATTTGGCCTACGTTTACAAAAGCCCTGCCTGAATCAGATGAAGAACTCCCCCAAGAAGATTCACTAATAGGTGAAAGCGTCGAGCTTTTGGAGTTGGTTCCCCCAGAACATACGCAAGAGTTTCCTGTCGAAGAAAAATTTGACTCCGCTATACAGAGGCTGACCCCCGACCCTGTGCAGACCTTGCGTTTCACCTGGCAAAAAAAAGGAAGCCTCAAGTACATCGGGCATTTGGACTGGATGCGTCTCATCCAACGAGCCATCCGCCTCAGCAAGTTGCCTGTGGCGTATACCAAGGGCTATAACCCTCGTTCGATGATTTCTTTTGGCCCAGCGTTGCCTCTTTTTGTGGAAGCCCTCGCTGATATTGTGGATGTTTCTTTATATGAAACGATTTCTTTAGACGGTATTTTGGAAAAAATTAACCCCCATATGCCTGAAGATGCCCAAGTCACGCACGTTGAAGCCATGTCTGCACACGCCAGTAGTATTGAAAAAATGCTTCAATCGATGCACTATTTTGCAATTACCCCTTGCGCAAATGGTACAACAGAAGGTATGATAAGAGAACAGCTAAAAACCTTAATCCATGAACCGCATTGGATGGTCGAAGCAATCAGCAAGAAGCGTGGTGCGTACACCCTCGACATAAAGCCTTATGTCCAGCAGATTCAAATCCAAACGCAAGCTTCTTCGATACGCCTAGATTTTCAAGTGGAACGTGCTAACCCGCTTATTACGGGGGGTACCTTATGGGTTAAGCCTGACTGGGTTTTAGATTATCTTGCACCTGAATTGCCTTGGCAAGTCACCCGTCAATCCTTAGCACTTGGTTCTTTGACATCATCTCAAGAAGACGTTACCCTAATGTCTTGCTAAAACACCCCCGAACGCTTAAGACTGGGTCATTTGTATGACTCGTAAAAGCGAAACCGTGACTTGTTCCAATGAAGAACACGCAGACGATTTCCTTGCCTTATTTATAGCCGCAAGCTTTTACTATGGATCTTTTGCTTCGCTACGTTAATTTTTGTGAACGGATGCTTCGGCTTCCTTCACCCTAAAGTTTTGGCTTGTGATGTTGTCCGCCTAAGTTGTAAGGCTTGAAATTGTGATTGTGTCACCCTTGTAAAAACGCAAGGCGTGCAGAAGGGAAAAGAATAAAACCACGTTAAGGGGGTTTCGTCCATGGTTTACGCCATAAGCGAAACGACACGTTTGACGCTTTTCGTTCCCGTTTTAATTTTGTGTATGGAAACATCGCCTAAATATCTATATCTTTCATGTTTGGAACGTCGGTTCCTTCGTTGGGCTATATATATAAAGAATAACATTATTAGTATTATAAGTGGACGAGGCTGGCAGACGCCATGACCGTAACGTCCTAGTATTAGAAAGATTTTATCCTATGAGTAACCCAAATCAAGGAGGCACCGCTACCAAAGCTGCCCCTCGTCGTAAAATTATTATCTCTGAACGTGACAATATCGCGGCCCTTATGGAAGGCGACAAAGCCATTGAGTTCATCATCAACCGAGGCGAAATGCTCTTGGGAGACGTCTACTTGGCTCAAGTGGAAAACATCTTACCCAGTATCGACGCAGGTTTTGTCAACGTCGGTGGAGACAAAATGGGCTTCTTGCACAGCAGTGATGTGCAAGGTCGTGGAGAACTTAAAACACGTCTAAAGCCCCGTCAACGCTTGATTGTACAAGTCATTAAAGAACCCACAGGGCATAAGGGGCCTCGGGTTACGACAAACATTTCTTTACCGGGTCGTTTTTTGGTGTTAATGCCGGGCAGTCGTGGGGTCAGTGTCAGTCGTAAAATTGAAACGCAACAAGAACGCTCTCGTCTAAAGGCCATTTGTAGCTTAGTCAAAACCAGTGGTATTGGGGTGATTGTACGGACTGAAGCAGCTGGGCAAACGGAAAGTGATATTTTGGAAGATTTTGAAGTCTTGCTTGAACGCTGGCAAAATGTCGTCACCATGGCAGACGGCGGTGATCCGCCCACGTTATTGTATCGAGATCAAGATTTAATCTATCGTGTGGTACGCGAACTGGTAACCGAACACGTAGATGAACTGGTGATTGACACCGCCTTTGGGGCGCAGCGTGCGCAACAACTGCTTCAAAACTGGAACTTAGACAAAACCCTTAGTGTGCAACAATACACGGGGCAACAGTCCATTATGGTGGCTAAAGGCGTTGAACGGGAAATTCGCCAAGCCCTTCAAACCAAAGTCCCCTTGCCCAGTGGCGGTTACCTGTATGTTCAACCCACTGAAGCCTTGGCGGTTGTGGACGTCAACAGTGGCCGCTTTACGAGTCTGTCGTCTCAAGCGGAAACCATCCGCATTACGAACCTTGAATCTTGCCGAGAAATTGCCCGTCAGTTGCGTTTGCGTAACATTGGGGGCATGATTGTGTGCGATTTTATTGATATGGAAAGCCGTGCGGATCAACTTTCGATTTTACAAGCCTTTGAAAATGAACTCGCCCCAGACAAAGCCAAACCTCAAGTGGGGCAACTCACCGATTTGGGCTTGGTGGAAATGACGCGTCATCGTCAAGGTCAAGCCTTGAGCGAGATTTTCGCCGAAGAAGTGGCCAAAGCCACCGACGGAAACATTGACTTTAACTGGGTCAGCACCACGGCGGATGTGCCTGATTATCGCCTCACAGGCCGTCGCATTCCCCGAAGTAGTAATGCCAAAGGGGGTTCTAAAGGCGCTGAGCGTAACGACAAAGATCGTCCCTCTAACCGTAACAAAGAAGACAAGTACCCACACGGTTCTAAAAAAGACGACGCCCCCCCTGAAAAAACAGGCCGTGGGGATCGTCAAGATTCGCGTCATCATCGAAATGCGCCTAAAGAAGAAATCATCGAAGAAACGAAGCTAGAGGCAAAAGCAGACGCCAAAACCGACAGCAAGCCTGAGGCCAAACGCGGTGAACGACGTTCAAGACGAGATGAAAAGCCCCCCCTTCAACCTGGAGATGCCTTGTACCTTAAAGGCTATGACGATCGTGCTTCCATTGAACCAGATTATGCCGAATTGTTGAGCGAAGAAAGCCTTTCAACCTTGAATGCCTTGTTTTCAAAAACGCTGCCCTTGGGCTTCCCTCCACGTGCGGTGCATCAAGCCCTCATGCGTTTCAACGCCAAAAACACCAACTTTATGACCTTGCTCAACAGCTTCTTGCAACGAGACCTTGAACGTGCCGAACGGCTGGCGCGTCGTGAAGCAGGCGCCATAGGAGAAGACGTCTTTGACGGGGACGAGGACGCCGACTTAGACGCCGATGACTCATCAGATCTTGAACCTGAAAGTGAAGACGTCGAAGACGATACCATTGCTTTAGAAGGCAAGGCGGGAACACCTTCCGTAGAAACGGCCCCTGTGATTTTAACGCCCCCTGTTTCAGAAAATATCGCCCAAAAAACGCAAGACGTTTTAAAGGCGGTAGACACAGCCGCCAAACCCGTTTTGCTCGCCAAGCTCGCCGAACAACTTCAGCAACGTGAAGAAGAGGCTCCTGTTGTAGGGAAAGCAGGCCCTGAGGCGTCTGACTTGATTCAAGATGTGGTATTGCCTTTCGTAGAAGCCTTGCGTCATGCGGAAGATTCGGAAACCAAGAAAACGGCGTCGCATCGCTTTTTGTTGGATGTCTCTCGCATGACTCCCGCAGAAAAAGTGATGAATAACGACGTTCAAAATGCCTTAAATACGTCTGCCCTAGAACAGTTGGGGATTCCTGAAGTGCCGTTGCCCTTTGATTTTGAAGGCGAACAAGGTTTGTTAAACCAGTTGGTGGAAGTGGCTGAAAGCGTTGTGGCCGAAGTGGCTCCTGCCGACAAGTCCCTACCTGTGGAGGATGTTTTTACAGAAGAGCCTTCTGAGCAAGACGAAGACGACGATGAATCCACGGAACAGGCCACGGGGACTTCCGCTAATTTGGATGAACTCATTAAGCGCAAGCGTCATGCCCTAAACAAGCAAAGTGGACTTAAGCCGAAGAAGCGTTCGGCCCAAAACCACAAGAAAAAGAAAAAGTAGAGACTGTTTTAGCGCCCAATAGAGGGTTAATCACCTAGGAGTTCAGACGTTTTTCAGGCGTATTATACCGTTTGATTCGTATTAGACGAAGGTATAGGGTGAAATCCGACGTTTGAAAGTCTTGATGATAAGAAGAAGGGCAAAAGCCTTTTCTTTTTAGAAGGCTTACTCTACAATAAGGGGGAGTTCCCTGTAGCCTTTAGGATTTTTTGTGAACAAGCCCCGATCCACCTCGCCAAGACGTTCCAAATCACGCCGTCCTTATGATGCCCCAGAGGGAGTAAATCGGGGCGAACGCGTGTTTAAGTATGCCCCTCTCCCCAAGGGTTTTATGCATTCTACCCGCCTTTCCCTTCTCTTACTAGGGTTGTTTGTGCTATTTCTTTTAATGGCGGGGCAGATTTTTAAGCTCAAGGTGATTGAAGGCCCACAACTGAGACAAAAAATGGATCGTAGCCAGCACCGAACTCAACTTTCCCAAGTCTATCGTGGACGCATTGTCGATCGAAACGGCCTTGTCCTCGCGCAAGACACCCTTGTGTACGACCTTTACATGCATCCCAAAGAGTATAAAAAACAACCCTTAGCACAAGTGGCTCGTTTACTGGCTAAATCTCTCAAACTACCCCAAGGCGAAATACTCCGCAAGTTAAGTTTGCCGTATACGACTATTTTACTTGCGTCAAATCTGGAAAAAAAAACGATTGAAGCCATTCGGGCGCAACGTGTCCAAGTCCCTTTGTTGGACGAAAAAACAGGGCAACCTCTTATAAACAAAAAAACAGGGCAAGTGCGTTTAGCCAAAGAACGCATTGGGGGGCTAGATCCCTTTCAAAAGCCTTTACGCCGCTACCCCCAAGGGCGCTTGGCGTCTCATGTGTTGGGTTATGTGAATGATGCCGCGGAAATTTCAACAGGGGTACATTCAAAACTAGATGATTTGAGTAGTGACTGGTTCATGCAAAAACGCAAGCAACCTCTTTGGGTAGACGGAAGAGGACGCCCCTTGGTGCATGACGCACATTCATTGAAGCATTTTGTGCAAGTGGCGGATGCTCAAGATGTTCAATTGACGATTGACAGTCGTTTACAGTTTGTGGCAGAACGGGAATTAAAGGCGGGCATGATTCGCTCTAAAGCGCAACGTGCGGCTTTGATTATGTTGAAACCCAAGACGGGAGAAATTTTAGCCTTGGCCGCTTTTCCTGATTTCAACCCTGAACAGTACCCAAAAGCGACCTACGAAGAACTGAAAAATTGGGCCATTACTGATGTGTACGAACCGGGTTCGACGATTAAAATTTTAACTGTTGCAAACGGCTTGGATGAAGGCGTGATTCACCCCAAAAGTCGTATTTTAGACACGGGCCGGATGAAAGTAGGGGGCTGGCCCATTCAAAATTATGATTACCATAAGTCGCCCTACCCCGGCAATATCGATTTGGTTTACTTATTACAGCATTCTTCCAACATTGCGAGTGCCAAAATAGCCTTGATGATGGACCCTGCCACGTATTATAAACGCTTAAAAAACTTAGGGTTTGGAAAGCCCACCCGCATCGCTATGACGGGAGAATCTAAGGGCGTGGTGAGCGATTACCGTCAGTGGAGCGAATCTCAGCAGGCTTCTTTGGGCTATGGTTACGGGATTATGGCAACGCCTTTACAAATGACCATGGCGGTCAATGCCATTGCCAATGGAGGGGTGTGGGTACCGCCTCGTTTATTTAAAGGCGTCCGCGCGGAAAATCTAAAAGACGCCCAGCGCTACGCCAAAGATTTAGCCACCAAAATCCCTGCTCAAAAGGCGCATCGGGTGTTTCGGCCACAAACGGCGCAAGCCATGACTTATTTACTGACAACGGCTTTAGAGCATAACAAAACCCACCCCGCGTATTTGGATTTTATCAATGTGGCGGGTAAAACCGGTACGGCTAAAAAAGCACGTGGTGGAGGCTATTCAGGCGGAGGTCTTGTGACCAGCTTTATTGGCTATTTTCCTGCTGAATCGCCAGAAATTTTGATGATGGTCGTGGTGGACAGTCCTAAAATGGCGGAAAGTTGGGGCTCAACCGTGGCCGCCCCAATTTTTAGAGAAGTGGCGTTGGATGCCATTCACTACTTAAACCTAGCCCCACAGGTCAAACCCAACGTCCGTCTTCCATTATCCAACATCCCAGCGAAACAGGGGTTGTCTCCGAAAGTCACGCCAGAACCGCGGATGAACCCTTCACGCCTTCGGGTTAAACAAACCGCCTCTGACACCATTCTTAAAACACCCAACACAGAACACCCTTCAGCCAAGCAAGCTGTTTCGATTAAACCTAAATTACAGTTGCCTGAATAATTAAGGTCTATCTCAATAAATGAGAGATTAAAAACGCCAATTCCAAGGACTGATGCGCGTTGAGTCGAGGATCACAAGCCGTTTCATAACGGTTACCCAAGTCTTCATCAAGCACATTGACCAAGCCCCCGATGCATTCGGTGACGTCTTGCCCTGTGAGTTCAAAATGCACTCCTCCTGCATGAGTACCTAAGGCCTGATGCACCGCAAAAAAGTCTTTCACTTCAGACAAAATCGAGTCAAAGCCCCGGGTTTTAAACCCACTTTGAGAGGTATGTGTATTGCCGTGCATCGGGTCGCACGTCCACACCACTTCACGCCCTTCTTGTTTAAGGGCTTGTACCAGTTTGGGTAAGTGACTTTCTACTTGACCGGCCCCCATGCGACTGATTAAGGTTAAACGACCGGCCTCATTCTCTGGATTCAAGACATCACATATTTTTAGAAGCGGATCAATTTCCGTACCCACACCAACTTTAAGGCCTAAGGGGTTTTGAACGCCTCTTAAAAACTCGAGATGGGCGCCATCGAGTTGCGCGGTGCGGTAGCCAATCCACAACATATGCCCACTACAGCAGTACCAGTCACCAGTGGTGCTGTCCACCCGAGTCAAGCTTTCTTCATAAGGCAACAGTAAAGCTTCATGAGAGACATAAAAATCGGTTTCTCGCAACATGGGGGCGTTTTGCGGATTCATCCCACAGGCTTCCATGAAAGCCAAGCAATCGGAAATGCGGTCGGCGAGTTCGTTGTAACGATCGTAAAGGGGATCGTCCTTAATAAAATCAAGCGTCCAGCGATGCACTTCATGTAAATCGGCGTAACCGCCTTGGGCAAAGGCACGAAGCAAGTTAAGTGTTGCGGCGGATTGATGATAGCCTTGAATCATACGTTGAGCATCGGGCTGACGGCTGGCGTCGTCAAAATCGATGCCGTTGATGAGATCGCCACGGAAGCTAGGCAGTGTTACCCCGTTCCGGGTTTCTATATCACTAGAACGGGGCTTGGCGAATTGCCCGGCCATACGCCCGACCTTGACGACTGGTAAACGCCCCGAGTAAGTCAATACGACCGCCATTTGAAGAAGGATGCGGAAGGTATCACGGATTTGAACAGCGGAAAAATCTTTGAAGGTTTCGGCACAATCACCACCTTGTAATAAGAAGGCTTCCCCACGAGCAACTTTCGCCAGTTGTTTTTTAAGGTCTCGTGCTTCCCCTGCAAAGACCAGTGGGGGCAGAGATTTTAAACGTTCCTGCACGTTCTGGAGTTCTGTAGCATTGGCGTAGCTGGGCATTTGATGCCGTTGCTTGGCTTGCCAAGAATGAGGGGACCATGATGAATCTTCAGAAGACAGAGGCATAGACGAATCCTTTATCGCAAGGGGAGTATAGAGGGTACCTTACCATAAAAAAACTGTATCATAAAAACTCGCCTACACAAGTAGAGGCGTTTATTGGCTTGGGCCACGTGTGGCGTGTTTTAAACAGCCGTAGCACTAAAGGCTTCCCAGTCTTTTTTAAACGACGCAATGCCCGCTTCTGTCAAAGGGTGCTGGTACAATTGTTTGATGACTTTCATCGGGATGGTGGCAATATCGCATCCCGCTTGGGCGGCTTGCACCACATGCAAGGGGTGACGAATGCTCGCTGCCAAGACTTCAGAATCAAAGTCATAATTGCCCAACAGCTCGACGATTTCTGCGGTGGCGCTCAGGCCGTCGTGGCCAATATCGTCTAAACGTCCCACAAAGGTGGAAATAAAGGAGGCTCCCGCACGGGCTGCGAGCAAGGCTTGCGCAGGGGAAAAGACTAAAGTCACGTTTGTTTTAATGCCTTTTGCCGTAAGGGCTGAAACCGCTTTCATGCCTTCAAGGCCAAAGGGAATCTTCACATAAATGTTCGGCGCCCACGTGGCAAACTCTAAACCTTCTTGGATCATACCTTCGGCATCATCGCTCAAGACTTCCATGCTCACGGGGGCGTTAGGGAAAATTTGACAAATTTCTAAAAGAGTGGCTTTAACGTTGCCGTTGCCTGTTTTGGCCAGCAAGGTGGGGTTGGTGGTGACGCCTGAAACAACGCCTAAACTGGCGGCTTCACGAATTTCGTTTAGATCAGCGGTGTCTACAAATAGTTTCATCATACAGGTTCCTTGATTTATTTGGGGGACGAACAAGTCAAACTATCTCACAAAAATAAAAAAGATAAAACACAAGCGAGGGTGTCTATAATGTATTCAAACGAAGTCCCGCATAAAAAGGGATGCATTTATGCCGCAAAGGTGTCATACTAAAAGGGTTCAACTTCTAAGGGGAGGTTTTTTCATGGGACTGCTCGACAGTATTCAAAACACGTTATTTAAACAATCTTCCATTAACCAACGCTTTCAGGCACAACAGGGTCAAGCGGGCGCGAATGTCATGCCCGTTGAAGCTTCAAGCGCTCCGCCGGTGACTCGGCCGAACATGCCGAATTTCCCCACGCCTGTTATGGGAGAGTTTTCAGGCATAGGCAAAAGCAATCCGTTTCTACTTTCCAGTGAACCTTCCGCGCTAGGCAAGTCCCGTTACATGGGTGAAAATAAACCGCTTGAACAGCCCATGTTTATTGGGTATCACAACGAAAAGCCTATTTATGGAGGCGGTCAAATTTTTTTACTTGCTTAAGGGAAGCCTATGCTTCTTTTAGCGTGCTCTTTATTGCTTGTCCTTTTTTCTTGTCTTTTTGTAAGATGACTTTTTATTTTTTCACGGTATACTAGTAAACATAGTGCATTGTTTTAAAAACTGTCAAACCCCCGCTAAAGCCAATTGTATTGATTCAATTTAATGAAAAGGAACCGTTCTATGAACGCCGCAACCGTCGCTTATTCCCCTGGTCTTGAAGGTGTCATTGCAGGCACCACAAAAATCTGTACCATTAACCCTGAAACGCAAACCTTGCTGTACAGAGGCTACGATATTCAAGATTTAATGCAACATGCGAGCTTTGAACAAACCGCTTACCTCCTTTTATATGGCGAATTACCCACGCCCCATGAACTGGATCTTTTTACGCAAACCTTGGTCAGTGAACGGGCGATTCGTCCTGAAGTGGCCAGCATGATTGCCAGCTTCCCCAAAGATGCTCACCCCATGGATGCCCTTAAGGCGGGCTTGGCCCTTGAAGCGCTCTATGACCCTGAAAAAAACGTGCATACAAACGAAAGTAATGTGCGTAAAGCCATTCGTATTATTGCTAAAATGCCAGCATTAACTGCCGCCTTTTCACACGCCAAGGCGGGCACTCCCTTGCCTCAGGTGTTAGGGGCTGAACTCTCGCACGCAGAACATACGTTATATATGTTGCAAGGTCAAAAACCAGATGCCTTAACCAGCCAAGTGTTTAATGCCACTTTAGTTATTTATGCAGAACATAGCTTTAATGCGTCGACCTTTAGTGCTAGAGTCACCACCTCCACCTTGAGTGATATTCATTCCGGTGTGGTGGCCGCTATCGGTACCTTAAAAGGCCCTTTGCATGGTGGGGCAAACGAACAAGCCATGTTGACGTTCTTAGAAATTGGCAGTCCTGAAAATGTCGATGCGTGGCTTGAAAAAGCCTTAGCTGAAAAACGTAAAATCATGGGCTTTGGGCATCGTGCGTATAAGAATGGGGATCCTCGGGCGCGGTTATTGCGTGAAATGCGTGCCGAATTTGTCGCCGTCAAAGGGGCCAACTCCCCTTGGCCTGCCATTGCGGATCGTTTAGAGGCCTTAATGAGTGAGAAAAAGGGACTTTTCCCTAATGTGGACTACCCCATTGCTTACTTGTATTACATGATGAACATTCCCACAGAAGTCTACACCCCGATTTTCGCCATTGGTCGTTCCGCCGGGTGGACGGCTCATGTGGTGGAACAACTGGCAAACAATCGATTGATTCGCCCCAAAGCCTTGTATGAAGGACACCCTCAGCGTCCTTGGAATGGCTAATTCGTTAGGGATTGCTCTATCGTGTTCGATAGATGACTTGTCGAGGCCTTACTTTTAAGGTTTACTAAGGGTATCTTATTAGTGAAGGGAACACCTTATGACGACTTCTCCTTATATGCTTCAACGTACAGATGATCGGGATGCCTTGAGTTTGCGCCCCATCGAAATTGTGCGAGGCTTTACCGAAAACGCCCCAGGTTCTGTCCTCATCAGTTACGGAAAAACCAAAGTGCTGTGTACCGCCACCCTTGAAGATCGAGTGCCAAAGCACATTTACGGTCAAGGCACCCACGGCTGGCTAACGGCGGAATATAGTCTTTTACCGGGTTCAACCAACACACGCGCCAGTCGAGATCGCTATAAAGTGTCGGGTCGTACCATGGAAATTCAGCGCTTAATTGGACGCACCTTACGCACGGCGGTTGATTTGCCCAACCTAGGCCAGCGCACCATTCACATTGACGCTGACGTGCTTCAAGCGGATGGAGGCACCCGAGTCGCCGCCATTACAGGTGCTTACATCGCTTTAATGGATGCCCTGTACCATATTCAAGACTTAGAAATGAAAGCAAACCCTCGCTTAAAAGTGTGGCCTTTGCCTCACATTTCCCCAATCGCCGCCGTTTCAGTCGGCTTAATTCGCGGGAAAGTGGTTTTAGATTTAGACTATCAGGAAGATTCCACCGCTGAAGTGGATGCCAACATTGTGATGAACGGGCAAGGGCAACTTTTAGAAGTGCAAGCCAGCAGTGAAGAAGCTCCCTTTAGTCGGAAGGTTATGGACGCGTTTTTAGACGCCGCCGAAAAAGGCATCCATGAATTGTTGGCCCTTCAGCAAGCCGCCTTAGAAGCCCCGAAAGGGCAGGTCGTTCGTTTGGGGTAGCGGGTGAGTTAAGGGGCAAAGGTCATCACATAAAAGCGATCGTAGTAATTGTTTTCTGAATCGC
Organism: Vampirovibrionales bacterium; assembly: GCA_044358835.1. GTDB lineage: Bacteria > Cyanobacteriota > Vampirovibrionia > Vampirovibrionales > JAJTHC01 > JAJTHC01. Next base: position 177,604 of record JBIKNF010000001.1, read on the forward strand.
TGTTAATCGCCCCATGGTGCTGATTTAAAAAGCCCAACTGTTCTGCAAATTCTTGAATACGAAAGTGGGGTTTGCCAAATTGAGGCAACCCTGTGTTGCCCGCATACGCGTCGGCCAAACCGTCTTTGGCCACGCGAACGCTTGCGCCTGTGGCAGGATTTTTCACCACCCCCCAATCAACATCAACCGCCACTAGCATGTGGTGATCCCCCGTGCCTTTTTTAATGCCAATTAAAACTGTGCCTGGGGGGGTTCTTTCAGGGGTTAATTCCAAGGCAGGGACGACCGTTAATTTGCCCAACTTTTGCTTTTTATAAAAATCTAAGAAACTTTGGGTATGCGTTAAGGCGGGGTAAATTTTGCCCCCCGCTTGCGGATAGGCCTGCCTTAAAGCGGGCTTGGTCACATATTCCCAAATAGCGGCCGCACAGCCATAGGAACCTAAGTTGTAAGGCGTATGCAATTTTTCTTCATGAGCCTTATAAGCCAGTTCCGCCATTTTGCGTTGCACGTTAATGCGAGGCCGCCCCAAACCGGTGGGCGCGCCATGATAGGGGATTGCCTTGACGGCTGTTGGAGAAAAAGCGTGTTGAGTGGGTTTGACGACTTCAACGACAGGGATCTTAAGTTGTTTGTCCAAAGCCACAACAGCGGGGGCGAGCTTTTTATTGGCAGAATACCCTTGCAACGGCTTATAAAGTTGCGTATACGCCAAAACGCAAAACCCCATCAAAAAAATACCTAGTGCAAAGCCAAAAGAATGTTCAGAAAATCCTGGGTTTGAAGGCATGCCGTAACTTCCTCAATCGAAACAGGGAGGGGGGACTTAATTATTATATCGTCGATTCAAGAAAACTTCTACAACAGTCGTTACATTTTTTTACCTTGGGACTTCTTTTCACGTTCTCCCCGATATTCTCCCCATAAGGCATCCAACCCATTGACAATCACCCCCACCCCCATTCCGGGAACAATGCCCGCCGCTAAAACGTTGTACCCATGAGCAAGCCGCCCAAGCAGGGAAGTGGCATCTTTCAAATGTTGTTGCGCATAAGGAATAAACGGTGTGTGGGTCGGCTGTTGAGCTTCTTTGCGCAAGGCTTCTTCTAGGCCGCGAATAAACTTATGGCGTTCATTGATTTTTAAACTCGCCCCCACCAGCATGGCCACAACCGCGGCAATCGTCCCAGAAGTGGTGTGGATGTCAAAGGTCGCCAGTGGCGATTTGCGAGACGCGGATTTGGCACGCTTTTGTTCTTCAAGCGATTGACGCGTTTGAATCACCATTCTTTGGGTCACCACTTGACTGAGGTTTGTATACGTTGAAGTGGGTTTGAATTTTTCAAGCATAGAGAAAAAGGCTTCTTTCAATCTTACAAAAGGGATTTTAACATACACAAAAGTACAAAAACAGAAAAATGTATTTTTGTTCGCGCTAAAAAAGCATCCGTTTTGTGACTTTAATTTTTAAACGCTCGTGCTAAAATAAACGAATGATTAGCTCACTTTTATCTTTTTTCATGCCCTCACACTCCTTTCGCTTGAAAGATCTGCATCGCATTGCCCTAATATGCTATGGCGGCTTGGGGGATGTATTGTTATTTAGCCCCGTGATCCGTGAAATACGCCAGTGGTTGCCTCATGTTCACCTCACCCTTTATACAGAAGAACGCAGTGCGAGTGTGGGCACCGTACTAGAAGGGGTAGATGTGGTGCTTTCCATGCCAGTGGGGAGCCTTTCGAAATTTCAATTTTTCAAATACTTGGTGGGAGATTTGAGCCTGCGTCATTATGACGCTGTGATTTCTACGGGGAGGAACCCCTTTATTGCGCTGGCTTTGGCGCTTTCAGGGGTACCGTATCGAGTAGGGTATGAAAGTAAGGTATGGGCCAACGCTTTGTTGAACCAGGTCACCCCAGTTAAAGCGTCGGCTTACGCCAGTGTCATGCACCTTGAATTGGCACGACGCTTTTTAAAGCCGTTATTTGGTTCAGCGTATGCCTTTGGCAAAACGCCGGCCTACCCCCACGCCAAAACCCCCGATTCCAAAACCCTTGAATCGATGCAAGCCCTAAAGTTAGATCGCTTGCCTTCCCATAAAAAACACATTTTAATTCACCCTGGTGTTAGTGCAATGTCTCAAGCCAAAGGCATTTACAAGGGGTGGTCCGCTTCTTCTTGGGCGGATTTTATTCTGCAACTCTCACGCAATCACGCGGTTTACTTGGTCGGCGCCAAAGACGATGAAGCGATTATCGCAGATATTCTCGCCATTTTACCCGAATCCCTAGGCACCTTTAAAAATCTCTTTGGGCAAACAAAATCCTTTTCAGATTTAGCCGGGTTAATGACGTGTATGGATGTGATTTGTGCGGTAGATTCCGCACCCATGCACCTGGCTATTGCACTCAATCGACCGACACTGGCCTTTTTTGGCCCTACAGACCCTAAGCTCCTTGTCCCCCCCCCAACAGACGCTCAAGGACTGATTCAAACCGTGTTTCGCACAGAGTTGGCGTGTCGCCCGTGCTTATGGCAAACCCGTCAAAGCAATTGCGAAAGTTCTGATTGCTTGAAGGTGTCGGTGGAATCGATGCTAAAAGCGGTTTATGATTTAATAGAACAAGCGTTTCCACAAGAAACGCTTCATTAAAAAATGTATGAAACAGAGTTGGAAAGGGCTTTGATGATGAACAACGTGAAAAAAGTAGCCGTCTTGGCAGGAGATGGCATTGGCCCTGAAGTCGTGGCAGAAGGCTTAAAAGTGTTACATGTTTTGGCCGAAGCACTTGACGTGAGCCTTGAAACCCATGACGCCCTCATTGGTGGGGTGGCTTATGACGCCACAGGCACACCCTTGCCCGAAGAAACGGTGCAGTTGGCAAAAGCGTGCCAAGTGGTGTTACTAGGCGCCGTGGGTGATTTTAAGTACGACACCTTACCTGCTCACTTACGGCCTGAACAAGGCTTGTTGGGCATTCGTAAGGCGTTGAATCTTTATGCCAATACACGCCCCGTTAAAGCCTACGACGCTTTATTGCAAGCGTCGCCCTTAAAGTCTGAAGTCCTGAGTGGGGTTGATCTTCTGGTGGTGCGTGAACTAACTGGAGGCCTGTATTTCGGCCAACCCAAAGTGCAGAACCAAGACGACGCCGTGGATACCTTGACCTACACCCGTGCGGAAATCGAACGCATTGCCAAAACCGCCTTTGAACTGGCACAACAACGTCGCAAGCAACTCTGTTCTGTGGACAAAGCCAACGTACTGGCCACCTCTCGCTTATGGAGAGAGGTGGTAGACACCATGGCAAGCGATTTTCCTGAGGTGACGGTGTCTCATATGTATGTGGACAACGCCGCCATGCAACTGATTTTAAACCCCCGCCAGTTTGATGTCATCCTCACTGAAAATACGTTTGGAGACATTTTATCAGATGAAGCGTCCATGTTGACGGGTTCTTTAGGCATGTTAAGTTCAGCCAGTTTTGGCACAGGGGCTTACGCGTTGTATGAACCCAGCCATGGTTCAGCCCCCACCATTGCGGGGCAGAATATCGCCAATCCCATTGCCACGATTTTGTCCGTCAAAGAGCTGGTGGCGGTTTCATGGCAGGCGCCTGAACTGGCAAATTTAGTGGATGTTGCCATCGAACAAGTGCTTGCCCAAGGCTTACGCACGAAAGATATTGCCCAAGTGGGGGATGCCGTTGTAGGCACTTCTGAAATGGGGGATGCCATTGCCACAGCCCTAAAATCACTCACGCAAGCGTATTCAAGTGTTTTATAATAAAAGTCAGGGAACTCAACATGTTGCGATTTGCCAAACGATTTGCGGAACTCAAGGCCCAAGGGAAAAAAGCGTTCATTCCCTTTACGCTCTTGGGGTTCCCAAGCGTTGAAGCCACCAAAGGCATTCTTAAAACGCTTATTGACGCCAAACCTGCGGCCTTAGAGTTGGGGTTCCCCTTTAGTGACCCTGTCGCCGATGGCCCCGTGATTCAAGCTGCTGTGACAGAAGCCTTGGCCCATGGCTATAAATTACCTCATGCGTTTGAAAGCATCGCCTACGCCCGTTCCTTAGACTCAGAAATCCCCATTGGGGTATTGGTTTATTACAACACGGTTTTGTCTGAAGGGGCGGAGGCGTTTTTTCAACAACTCAAAACCGCCGGTGCCGACGCCTGCCTCATTGCCGATTTGCCCCCTGAAGAAGCGGAAGAAGTCAAAGCCTCTGCCGATGCTTCGGGCATTGAACTGATTTTTATTGTGTCCCCCCTCACCAGTGCGGATCGCTTTCAGTCTTTTGTGCAATATGCAGGGGCTTTTTTATATGTGGTCTCTCGCCTAGGGATTACGGGGACTGAAGAACGTTATGACAGTCGTCTACAAGAACTGATTGGCACCCTTGCTCAACACAGTGATTTGCCCTTGTGCGTGGGCTTTGGTATTTCAACCCCTGAACACATCCTTCAAATGAAGGCTGTTGGCTTTGACGGCATGATTACAGGAAGCCGTATTATTCAAGTGATTCAAGAAGAAGCACGTGGGCAAGGGACACTGGCCGCGTATTTGGCTTCCATGCTTGAAGCCGTTTGAGTCCTGCCTTCTTTTTTATAGACACTGTACGGGTAAGACTTTACAAGACTATAGCACTTGAACTTTAACGCTCACAGGATATAATAGGGAATAACAACTCCCATTTTAAGAGGACGCCACACGTTTCTTATGAATTTGCTCTTGAATCCTCCGCCTCAAACGTCTATTCAAATAGAATGTTCTGCGCTAAGCCCGCAACCGGTTGTCGCTCTGGCTTTAAAAAAACGGCGCGTTCTGATTTTATCTTCTTTAACAGGGTGGGGGCATAAGCGTGTGGCCGAAGCCTTAAGGGATGCGTTAAAAACGCATGGAGACCCTTCTTGTGAGTTTGTGGTGCATATTGAAAATGTGCTTGAACAATCCAATGTCGTCAACCAAGCGTTGGCGGGGTTGTACAACTGGTTTTTACGTTACGCCCAGCCGTGGATGTTTCTTTACTACCATTTCATCAATTTCGTGCAACTGTCGCACCAGCCCCTGTTCCTAGAACCCATGACCCCCTATGCCCAGCGATTGTATGACAAGCATCAGCCAGATCTCTTGATTTCGGTGCATCCGATGATGCAGTATTTCGGCGGTATTCTACAACGCATTCATGCCAAGCACGCCACACGTCCCTTGTCTTTATTTGCGGTGGTGAGTGACCCCTGCTATGGATTTTGGAAAGATTGGGTACGCTCTAATGTGACTCATTATTTCACCGCCACCAGAGGCGCGAGTCAACAGCTTTACGACTATGGGGTCAACGCTTCTAAAATCAGCGAGTTGGGCTTGCCTGATTTCCCTCATGCCAAAACATGGACGCTTTCACAAAAGCACGCGATTCGTCGTGCGGTGTGGGGGGAACGTGCGGCTTGCTTGAGCGTTTTTTTTAATGCCGGTTGGGCAGGGGGCGGAACGATTGAACGCCTGTTTAAGGCCTTTTTAGCCACTCCAGAAGCGCGTCAAATCAATCTCATTTTTCAAGCAGGTACCAATGAACCGCTTCAAAAACGTATGAAGGCTTTAGTGAATCAACACCCACACGTTTCCTTACTTTTAGTGTCTTCTGAAGAAGACATGCGGGTGTTGTATGCACTGGCGGATGTGATTGTTACCAAACCGGGGGCCGCCACCGTGTTTGAATCCCTTCACCATGGGGTACCCTTATGGATTGATCGACAAGAACGCTTAATGCCTCAAGAAAAGGGAACCGCCGAATGGTTGTTTGCTCAGGGCGCCGGGGCCTGTGTCGAAAATATCGACGCCTTGATTGAAAAGGTTCAGGATTGGTTAAAGTCCCCTCTTGAAAGGCAGGCCATGAGCCGAGAAGCCCAGCGTCTTTCTCGTCAAAGCTCTAGTGAAGCGCTTTGTAAACGTCTCTTATACCAATTAAACGATTAAATAGCGTCTGGCGTCTTCGTTGTCGCTACGATTCTCGATGTGCTTATGTACGTTTATGTACACTTCACCCATCTGCGAGTCTAGGCTCCTAGAATCCACCTATACGCTATTCAGTCGTTTAAATGGTATTAAAAGAGCTGTGGACGTTTCAATAGACGATCTCCACTTCCAATAGGCGTCCGATTAAAAAAATGGGCTTCAAGGTTTAAACCGCTACGCTGTTTCAGCATGACCGGTTTTTTGCCTTGGCCTAGTGCTGAAAAACCACTTTTTTGACCCAGCACGGATTGAAGGAGAAGGGACCTAAATCAACCAGCATAAGCCCTTCGGCGCCTTTTGTAAAAACGCACGGGTCAAGGCTTGGTGGGGACTAAGGGGTAGGGCATCGTCGCAAGGGAAACGTGCTTTTCAGTCAAAAGGCTCAACAGCCCCTGCAAATACGCTTGTTGCACATTGCGAAACACCGTATAATCCGCCTCTTCCACCACATACACCACTTCAAACACCAAGGCCCAGTCCGTACATTCCGCCAAATGCACACGTTCCAACGTCGCTTGTTTTATGGGGCCAAACCCTTCACTTACCCAGTCAGGAATAGCCTTTACGGCATCTAACGGGGTGCCGTGTGCCACATAAAAGCGATGTTCCACACGACGACGTTGCATGCGCGTGAAGTTGCGAATACGACTTTTGGAAAGGTCGCTATTGGGAATGACCAACCCTTCGCCGTCCAAGCCTTCTAAGCGGGTTGAACGCAGGCCAATATGGGTGACAGTGCCTTTGAAGTCTTGCGTGACGATAAAGTCGCCCATCACAAAGGGTTTGTCTAGCGCGATGGAAAGTGACGCGATTAAATCGCCCAACACGTTTTGTAGCGCCAGCCCCAAGGCCAGCCCCCCCACCCCTAAAGACGTGACCAACGCCGTGATGTTGACCCCCTTAAAATCTAAACCCACCAGTAGCACGAGGCTCCAGCCGACTAAAACGACCAAGAACGTCACCGGACCCAGTAGGGTTTGAAGCGAAAGGCGCTGTTTTTCGTCGTTTTGGGCGTCTACATAGTGACTTAGGGTGACTTTTGTGAGTGGTTTAATCCACAACGCGATTTGCAGGAGCAAGGCATACACGGGGAACGGTTCAAAAAAGGCGTCCACCGGTTTATTAAACTGAAGAGGGATTTCGGCCACGTAAAGGGCTAAAATAAACAGCACCACAGGGCTGACATAGGCCAGTGCTTTTAACATAAACTTTTTCAGAAAACTAAAGCCCAAGGGCGTGTGTGCGGCACTGAGTTGTGTGAGGGAACGCGTCATCACCAAACACAACAGGCGAAGGCCCCAAAACACCAAAAGCCCTAAGGCGAGCGAAAATAGCCACGCACTTAAGGGGTTGCCAAACCATTCTAGGGTGTCTAAAAAAGTGCCTTGCACCGACTGATTCACCGCTTCAGACGTGGTTTGAATCGTTTGTGTGGCTTCTTCTACGGTGCTTTGAACATGTTGCAAACTCATCATAGAGGCCGATTCCTTTTGCCCTTTTTGAAGGGGTGTTCTATGATTATATTCTATAATTGTACTATAGAAAGCTCTTAAAAAGTCTTTTTGCTTTGTCCCTTTCCCCTGCACATCAAAGGAAACCTGTATGCGTTTGACTCCCTCCCCCCTACCTCGTTTTGTGGTGTCTGTTCAAGCAGAAGATCACGAGCCTTTAGCGCCGACCCCGATTATGCTGGCTTTGTGTGAAAGCGTTTTAGCCGGTGGGGCCGAAGGACTGCGCTTGGCGAATGTGGATCTCATTCGTATGCTCAAGCAACGGCATCCGCAAGTGCCGATTATTGGCCTGCATAAGCCTTACCCCCTGCCTCAAGCCCCCCAAGCAGAAGTCTATATTACTCGACACCTCAAAGACGCCCTTTCCCTTGCAGAAGCCGGCGCAGACGTCATTGCCCTAGATGCCACCCCACGCCAGCGCGAACAATCCCTAAACGAAATTGTGACTTCGCTGAAACAAGCCTTCCCGCAAGTAAACATCATGGGGGATGTCGATTCCATTACCTCCGCTCATTTTGCGCTTGAAGCCGGAGTCGATGTTTTAAGCAGTACCTTAAATGGCTACACCCTTGAAACACAAGACGTGGCCATGACTGGTCCGAATTTCGACTTTTTAACGGCCTTGATTAAGACGTTCCCGACAGTTGCGGTGTACCTAGAAGGACGTGTGTGGAGCGTGGAAGAGGTTCGTCACGCCTGTGCGTTAGGGGCTTATGGGGTGGTGATAGGATCTGCCATCACGCGGCCTCATCAGATTAGCGCTCGTTTTAAAGCCGGCTTTTTTCAAAGTTCATAGAAGTGGTGGAAGATTCTGAATTTTTTAGCATAGCCGCACTGGGCTATGTTATTTTAACTATATCGCCACCACGATGGCACTCCCCCACGAATTAAGAATTTAACGATGAAAAGAGATTGAATAAGGAAGCGTCTTCATGATGAGTCAGCCTTTTGAACGTGGCACCGTGCCTAATTTGCGTCGCCGCGTGAGTTTAGAACTTTCATACACCCATTCCGTCAATTATGAAGACCCCATTATTGATGAACAAGAGGCCCAAGGCTCCTTGTTTCAGGTCGACAAAGACACCTACATTATTGCGTTTGATTCAGAACTCAACGGCAAACGCCAAACCAACACGCTCAAGTTACATGATGGTGTGATGTCTTGGGTGATTATTGGGGAAGCGCACACGAGACAAACCTTTAAGCAAGGCGAATGGTATGCCAATCAATTTTTTGTGGATGGCGCTTGCTTTACCTGTCGCAACCGTACCCGTCGTTTAGACTATCACTTCAATGAAGAGGGCGGGTTTATTGATATTTTTTATGAATTGTATTCTGGCGAAACGCATTTGGGTTATTATAGTTTAGAAGTGTATATTCATTAGGCGTGTGGCGCATTTAAAGTTCCTTTTTCGGTTTTATGCTAAAAGGATTACAAATTACGTGTGATTGTGTATAATAAGTCCATGTTCGGAATGATTTTGATAAGCACTCTCCCTTAATATTTCTTGAAAGCATATTTCAATGTCGTCTGGTTTTTGGAACACTGCCGTTTCTGATTTTTCTGCATCGCCCAAAGGGGTGGCGTCGTTACACGCTGTCGCCTCGTTAAAAAATGCACAGGTGGCTTCAGCAAAGCCTGCTTTTTCTGCCGTGAAACCGACGTTCAACTCCCCCGCCTTCAGTCAAGCGCCTCTTACAGATGACGGCTCAAGCCTTCCCACCACAGCGAACACCCCGCCTACAGAAGCCGACTACGCCCCCAGTCAAGCAACAAGCTTTACCCCTGAAGAAGCCAAGCGCTTAAACGTATTGGTGCAAACCGATGCTTTGCTAGACAATCCTAAATTTGAACCGGCGCATGCCAGCTTGATTGGTTTAAAAGAAGGGGCGAAAATCGGGGCATTGATCGGCTTGCCCTTGTCTTTCGCCATGACGATGATTCGTAAGGATCAAACCCGAAACCCGAATTCCCTATTTAAGGGCGTTTCTAATAATTTTCTAAAGATTTTTGGCTTTAAATCCTTTGAACGTCTCACGCATGATGGGCATGATATGATAAACCTACCTTTAAAACGTATGGCGAAAGTGGCTTACGGCACGGGGCTTTCCGCCTTGATTGGGGGGCTGTTTTTTGGGCCTGCAGTAGCGTTTTTAATTGTTTCTAATGCACGCAGTAAGTTGCAAAACATTAAACGTTCCATTAAAGAAGACTATGCAGGCTATGAACCGGATTTTATCGACAAGCACTTTAGCCATATTGACAAGGTGGAAGACCCACAAAGTGAGTATAATAAAGTCCGCCAAGAACTCACCAATAAACGAGACGCCGCCGCCAATGGCTTCCATACCGCGGTGTTTGTTAAAGTACTGACGCTGGGGTCTAAAGTCGCGGCCGCGGGGATTTTGGGGGGACTTTTTGAAGTGGTTCGCCATAGTTGGGGCTATTGGGACAAGGTCCTCGATCGCCCCAAAAATAGGGGACGTAATTATGCCACTGAAGAAGGCAGTCAAGCACTTGAACTGAATAACTATGCCCGTGTGAAAAAAGATTTATTGTATGGCTGGCATACGCAAGGGCATGAACACCGCAAAGAATTAGGACTTTATTATCAGCACAACAGTGAGTCTCGTCAAGAAATGGCCGAACTCCAAAAATCGGCAGATACCTTGGTTGAAAGCCTGAAAAAAACCAGCGTTAAAAATTGGGCAGACTATGTAAAAGTGCGTTTAAAACATTCGCCCGTGACCCACTTATTGAAAGAAACGGGGATTCATTTAATTAACCCACTTATGCTGGGGAATTTCTTAATCACCCCCGCTGTTGTCGCGCTTAGTATGATTCCCTTCTTTGTTAATAGAGTGGGGGTTGAACCTTACCATGCCAATAACCCTGAAGGCATTCGTTGGAAGAAGCTTTTAAGCGGGATTCGCTTAAGCCAACGCAAGGAAGCAAAACCTACGGTGCCGCGGGGTTAAATAAGTTGTGATGCGCTTGGCGAATATGTTGACGAGACACGTGCGTGTAAATCTGTGTGGTTGAAATATCCGCATGGCCCAAGAGTTCTTGCACCACGCGTAAATCTGCTCCGTTTTCCAGCAAATGCGTGGCAAAACTATGCCGAAACGTGTGCGGAGAAAACGCCTTGCCAATTAACGCCCCCCATTGTTGCGTCCAATTATAAATCTCTTTCCTTAAATACGGACGCGCTTTCCCATTTGGCGGATGCGCATTCCACAAGACGTACCCTTGCGTGGCTTCTGCGGACTTGATCATCAAGGCGCGCTCTAGTATTTCTAAACTAGCGGGAGCCAGAGGAACCAAGCGTTCCTTATGGCCTTTGCCCATACACCTTAAAAAGCCTGCTCGGCGTTCGACCTGTTTCCATTGTAAACTAATCAATTCACTTACGCGTAAACCACAGGCATACAGCAGTTCTAAGGCCAAGCATTCATCCGAATCGTGGATTTGGGCGTAGAGTTTTTGAATGTCGGATGCTTTTAAGACGGTGGGCAGTGTGTGGATCTGCTTGGGTAGTTCGAGCCATTCAAAAATGTTGACTTCAAGCTGGCCTTTGGTCATAAGCCATAAGAAGAAGCCTCGCACACTGGAGGTTTTACGCATCATGGTGCGGCTTTTACGACCCTGTTTCCGCAAGTGAGACAAGTAAACGTTCACGTGTTTACGTTTCATGAAACTTAGAGCCAAGGGGGCGTCTTCTTCATGGAACAAAGGCGTTTGCGCAAGCGTGTACAAATCGCTTTCACTCAAAATGTTTAAAAATTCTTGGATGTCTCTTTCGTAGGCTTCTAGCGTATGCTTGGAATACTGGCGTTCTTCACGCAAGTGTTCTAAGTAGTCGGCGAGGGCTTGAAAGCAACGGGCATAGGACATGGGGGTATTTCCTTCTATAGAAGCATTATACCCCATATCTAAAATCGGGATACCGCAAGACGGCATCCCGATTCAATCGCTTCAGCCTAGAGCCGGTAACTGGCCGGCTTTTGGTAGGTGTACACAAAGTTGCGTGTATTCCCAGCCATATTGTTGATTTGACAAATCACATGCAATAAGCCTCGTTGATCGTCAATGCGTAAACCACAGTCACGTCCTCCATACCAATGGGCCGTGTGATTAAAGGCGTTGTCCACCGCCCAATCTTCCATGGGGAGTAAGATGTTTTCTACCTCAACACGAGCCGTGTTGGTCGTATTTGGTCTAATAGCAGCCACGAGCATACCCATTCTGCCAATACCCGCTTTAACCTTGATACTTGGAAAACTTCCATTACCCGAAGAATAAAATGGTATACCACTGGCAGTCTCGAAACGAAGCACATAGAGTGTACCTGTTTTACTGGAATGTGCCAAGGCTGCGTTGTAAGAGAAATCGCCTGCGTACCAATTGGTTGCCGTAGTTGCCCCTACCATATTTCGATCGTCAACACGATACACACGATTATTCACTGAAATAAAGGCTTCTTTGGCATCGGGGGATTGATTCACCGTCATATCGAATCGAGTACTGGAACTGGTAAGTACTGCTGGTGTAATGCCGGGAAAGCTACTAGGCAAAGTCAATTCACTCATGCGATAGCAGAAGGAAGAATTATTTCTTGACCCTTCCTTGAGACGAGCATCACATTTAAAGCGAACCAATCGAGTGGGTTTGGTGACCCCGTTTCGAGTAGAAGCTCTAAGCAATACGTAAGCGCTACTGTTGTCTTCGGCAATGCTAACGGCGTCTTGCACAAACTCAAGGCCCAGGTTTTCTAGTCGAAGATGCCGTAAGGATTCGGCTTGTCGGGTTGAGAAGTTCCCGTTTCGAGCCACCGCATTATTCTGCAGCCCACCACCAAACTTCCACAGTACCACGTTTCCAGCCGCATTCGTCACCATCAGTTCCATGCGATTAGCGTTAATGGCGATAATATCTTTTTCTTTAGCGGCTTGCATAAAAGTAGCCGGAACGCTAGGGCGTGCGGAATCTAGCCCCGCTGTAAAAGAAGTTGTTCCGCCCGTAAAAACGCCCAAGCGATAGTTCGTACCGTCCCAATAGGTAAAGACGACTTTGTCTTTATCCTGTACAGGCATCATCCAAGGATCTTGCCCATTCATATCTCTAAAGAAATATTGAATGTTTTGATAAGGATCCGTTACACCTGTCCGCGTGTTTCGTTGAATCATGACCCCTTTTCTGATGCCGGGTTCACCAGACTGCCAAGGAAAATTACGTTGTTTTTTACAATCATTGTCCCCCGCAGTAGGTTGAAAATCCGTTGAAGTCCCGGCATAAACGGCACTGTAGGCCCGCACCGTTTCATTGGTGGTCATTACTTGAGAACCGTTAATCCCCATATCATGAAAACAATGCCCCGTTGTGGGGTAAACCACTCTATACGTAGTACCAAATAAAATTCGTGAAATCAGACCCCCAAACGTAAAGTTGGGGAACGCCCCAGCCGTCACATTCATCGTCATGGTTGAACTAGATCTCTCAACTACACCAGCATTTAGTACAGAAGTAAAGCTTCCAAAGTAGGGATCATCATTATTCAATGAATTGACCCATAATGCCCCTTGACTATTCCCCCACCAGGGCGTAAAGGAATTGGATATTCCTGTATAGAAATTGTGGGGGAACCACTGTCTCATTTGCCGAGGTTGATGAGAATCTCTTGGATTAAAGGGTGGATCAATCGCGGGTATTATACTACTTCCCGCTAGTGGAACAACCCTGTCCAAAGCGGTTCTTGCGGGATTTGTAATAAATAAAGGACGTGCATAAACACCCTCACTCACACTTCGTCTTGACAAAAACCCCGCCGTTCTTAAAGTATTATTTACGACAAGACGATTAGGGCTAAATGGGCTTGTCGTCAAAACTTCCTGTAGGATTCCACTGTCTGTTAAATCGTCTGGGGTTATAGACGTTGCTGGGGGGGTATTTATTTCGCTAGTGGTCAAGCCTCTTGAAGTGATCGAAACATTTGTACCGTCTCGATTGGCTTTTAAGTACACCATCCCCATTCGATTGTTATTAGTATTCAAGGCCGCTAAGAACAGATCGCCCGACACACTAGCCCCTTCCCCATGGGTGATGCCCCAACTATTGAGGTAATCAAAAGTATCCGCCCCAGTAATGGTGTTGAGGGCTTGATTGAAAACGGTTGCCATGGTGTTGGTATTAATACCCACAATTTGCGTGCTACCAGTTGTGCCAGTCTCCCCGTTGTCTTGCAAGGCCCATAGCGTGCCGTTTTGATGATCGGGGATTAGGGTATAAGCCATCGCATTTAAATTGATGTCTCTAGAATCCACCAAAAAGACGCCCAAAGTGGGCTGGTAGGGATCCCACCCCAAGAGGTGCATTTTATCGAGGCCGATTCCAGCATCCGCTTTATTATAAGGGTTGGTGGCCGCGCCCTTAACGCTAGAAGTCCAAAAGACTTTTCCCGTAAACTCGTCAATCACTAAGGGGTAGTCCTCAGTGGCGAAATTGGTATTGGGTCTGCCTGAAGGACGCACATTGGAAGTCACCAAAGTGAGTTCATTTTTAACCGCATTGTAAAAATACAGGTTAATCGCCCCCGCTCTTTGAGCCACAAAGGCATAGTTGCCTCTGATTTGATCCGTCACCACACGTAAAATAGTCCCCCCAGTCAGTACGGTTTGTGGTGCGGCAAGAGCAACGCTTGCCATTTGTGACGCCGTAGGAAGGACCAAACTGGTATTGTTTTTTTTATTTAAAGACGCTGAAAGTGCATTGATTTGATCTTGATTGCCCACGCCATAAAAATCCGTTAAAGACGTCACACTCACAGAAGAAGCGGTGTTGAAATCTCCTGAGCCTTGAGACGTGTATTTTGTTCCCAGCATAAAGCGTCTATTGCCGGTTAGTATACGCCCTTCATTTTGGTTGATGCCCGGTGCTGTGATTTGAACCCCTTGCATTTCAAGGGTAATAGAAGTGAGCCTCGACAAAAAATCAGTGGTGAGTTCATTCCGATCGTTCGAACACGTGCCGTTGCTGTTGCAGTAGTTAAATTGAGGACGAGCTTGCCCTGCTGGCGGGAGAATCTCCACTTGATCCGATGCTAGCGTCCCATAAGGCGAAGACACTTCATTACCTGTAGCGATGCCGTTGTCTAATAATTTTTGAAGAAACCATCTCCCTCCCGTGGTCACTGCAGCGGCCCCCCCCCCCACGGTAGTTCCCCCCACATTAACGAGCCGGTAACCCACTTTTTCCGTCAGGCCACGATTGGCATTGTAATACGTGATTTGAAACTCTCGACTGGGATCCCACGTCATGAAGTTGTCTGGGCGAACCATGTTTGAACTAGAATCAAAGACCACGCCCACTTGGTTAAACATTTCGCTTAATTGAAAGTTAGATTTGCTCTGTGAAGCTGAATCCACTAAGCCTCTGGAAATAATCGTCGTAGAAGTCAATAAAAGAGGCAAAATCACTACGCCAACGACACTGAGAGACACCACCAATTCTATTAAAGTAAACCCTGTTTTTTTGTGACGACACAAAACGTTGTTTGAAAACATAGACCCATTACCTCCGCATTAGATAACAATACTTTGGAAAGGTATCGTCCCATTCCTAAAAAACTTTAGAGAAAGGGTTTACATTTTTTACAATTAATACATATGATTTAAGAGGGACTGAATAAATCAACCCAGCTAGCCACATTTTTTAGAAGCTCTGTATTTGGAAATGGCGGCATCTACGGTGCTTTGTAAATTGGCGGAAGACACCCGTCCTAGCGGGAGTGCTTCAATCGTTTTTTTATTGCCCCCATATAAGAAAAAAGCGGGTACCGCATTGACTTGAAAAGCTTTGGCCAGTTCCATATTATTACCTTCATAAATGTTGATGCGTTTAACTGTTAATCCTTTGGATTTTAAAGCGCTTTCCGTTTGATCCACAAAGGGCGCTATTTTACGGCAAGCATTACACTGTTGCCAGTAAAACTCTAATAAAATCGTGTCGCATAACGATGCATCTGGATAGGGGACGGGCAATTTTTGCTGAGCATAACTAGGCATAATCACAAAAGCCAACGCAATAACCGCGAAGAACCCTAGGGTGACAGATAAACATTTAAACATACGGTTTCCTTTTTCAATTGCCAATACCTCCTATGACTCATTATACAAAGATTGTTTCCATTAAGCAAACAACGTTTGCAAGGAACGCACCTTGTAAGACTGTGTTTTAAGGGCTTCAATGGCTTCAGCCATGGCCATGGCACCAGTCAGCGTCGTGGTCATCGGCGTGTTGTGAATGACGGCTGATTTACGAATGTAGCTATCATCTAACAAGCCTTCATCGCCTGAAGGCGTGTTAATAACGAGTTGAATATCGCCCGATTCAATGAGCGTCTGTGCATTGGGGGAACCCTCGTGTCGTTTTTGTATGGGCACACACGCGATGCCTTGTTCACTTAAAAATTGAGCGGTGCCTTGGGTGGAAATCAACTGAAAGCCAATGGATTGAAAACGTCGTGCGACATCAATGGCATAGGGTTTGTCATGATTATTCACGCTTAAGAAGATTTTCCCGCTCAACGGCAACTGAATACCAGCCCCTTGTAAGGCTTTGGCATACGCCAGCGCAAAGTTATCATCCACCCCCATCACTTCACCTGTAGATCGCATTTCTGGGCCTAGCATGGGGTCACTTTCACGAAACTTAATAAACGGAAAAACGGGTGCTTTTACCGCAATGTGCGTGGGTAAAGACGCCGGCAATGAATCCGCCAGAACATCGGCAAGCCTTTCACCAAGCATCACACGCACCGCCATTTGAATCACGGGCACCCCCGTACATTTGGCCACAAACGGCACGGTTCGGCTGGCACGCGGGTTCACTTCTATAATGTACAATTCATTATTCTGTAGCGCAAACTGAATGTTCAAAAGCCCCTTCACCTTTAAGGCCTTAGCTAAATCAGCGGTGGCGGCTTCAATGTGTGCTTTCATTTCTGCACTAATGTGCTGAGTAGGCCACACGCAGGCACTGTCTCCGCTATGGATGCCCGCTTGTTCAATATGTTCTAAAATAGCGGCCACATAGCAGTCTTGACCATCTGAAAGCGCATCGACATCTAACTCTCGTGCATTTTCTAAAAAGCGGTCAATCAACACGGGTGAATCAGGCTCTACGGCTAAAATCTCTTCCAAGTACTGAAGCAGGCGGGCTTCGGTGTACACAATGCGCATGGCTCTTCCCCCTAACACGTAACTGGGGCGAATCATCAAGGGGTAACCTATTTGCCGAGCCACCGCAACGGCTTCGGCTTCGTTACGCGCAATGCCACTTTCTGGGGCTTTAAGGTTTAAGTCGTTTAAGATGGCACGAAACTTTTCACGATCTTCCGCTTCATCAATGGCTTCAACACTGGTGCCAAGCGGTTTAAAGTAAGGGTCTTCCTTTAACGCACGCGCGAGCTTTAAGGGGGTTTGTCCTCCTAGTTGAGCAATCACGCCCATGGGCTGTTCTTGACGCAACACATTATGCACGTCTTCTGCGGTGAGCGGTTCAAAATACAGTCGATCAGACATATCATAATCCGTTGAAACGGTTTCAGGGTTTGAATTAACCATAATCGGTTCATAGCCCAACGTTCGCAACGCCATGGCGGCATGCACACAGCAGTAATCAAACTCAATGCCTTGGCCAATGCGATTTGGGCCGCCCCCTAAAATAACCACCCGTTTATTGTCAGGATCCAGCTGAAGCCCTTGAGGCGCTTCGTTTTCTCCAGCGTCATAGGTGGAATAAAAATACGGGGTTTGGGCTTCAAACTCACCGGCGCAGGTGTCGACTGATTTATAAATGGCGAAAATGCCTTTGGCTTCTCGGCTGTGGCGAATGTGATGTTCAGGTTGCCCAAAGTGTTGAGCCAGTGCTTCATCACTTAGGCCATCTTGCTTATAGCGACGCAACTCGCTGGGGGGGATTTCTTCCACAGAAGCATGGGAGGTCATGGCCAATTCATCTTGTAAAAGTTCTTCGATGTTTGCTAAAAACCACGGATCAATTTTCGTCCACGCCTGGATGTTGTTCATCGGCACGCCTTGACGAAACGCCTGTAAAAGCCAGTACACGCGATCCGCGGTGGCGGTTTTAAGCTGTTTTTCAAGTTCGTGTTTCGACACAAAGCCTTGACTTAAATCGCCTTGACTTAAATTAAAATGCAAGGGCTTGATTTCAAGGGATCGCAACGCTTTTTTAAAAGATTCTTTAAACGTCCGGCCCATGGCCATGACTTCGCCCACGCTTTTCATTTGCGGGGAAAGTTGGTTGCCCCCTTCAGGGAACTTGTCAAAACTAAAGCGAGGGATTTTGGTGACGACATAATCAATCGCGGGTTCAAAGCTTGCGGGGGTGGATTGGGTAATATCATTGCGGATTTCATCTAAGGAATAGCCCACCGCAAGGCGTGCGGATATTTTGGCAATCGGTACACCCGTGGCTTTTGAAACCAAGGCCGAACTGCGCGAAACCCGCGGGTTCATTTCAATAATCACCACACGGCCTGTGCTTGGGTGAATCGCAAACTGAATGTTACACCCCCCCGCTTCAACCCCCACGGCTCGAATAATTTGCATGGACGCATTTCGTAAGTGCTGATATTCTTTGTCTGTTAAGGTCTGTGCAGGCGCCACTGTAATGCTATCACCCGTATGCACCCCCATCGGGTCTACATTTTCCACCGAACACACAATCACCACATTGTCTGCTTTGTCTCGCATGACTTCAAACTCGTATTCTTTCCAGCCCAAGGCGGATTCTTCCAACAAGACTTGGTTAATGGGAGACAAATGCAAGCCATATTCGACTTTGGCTTCAAACTCTTGGGGGGTATACACCACGCTTCCCCCGCTGCCGCCTAGGGTAAAGGCAGGACGCACAATCATGGGGAATCCCAAGTCTTTGGCGGCCGTGTGTGCTTCGCCAAGGCTGGTGACGGTATGGCTTTTAAAGGAGTTTAGCCCGATTTGCGTCATAAGTTGTTTAAAGCGTTCACGATCTTCTGCCACATCAATGGCATTGAAATTTGCGCCAATGAGTTCCACCTGATATTTTTCCAAGACGCCGTTGTGATGTAAGTCGTACGCAAGATTCAGGGCCGTCTGCCCCCCCATGGTGGGCAGTAGGGCATCGGGGCGTTCTTGTTCTATAATGGTTTCTAAAACGGCGGGCGTTAGGGGTTCAATGTAGGTTTTACTCGCCAGGTGAGGATCCGTCATAATGGTGGCGGGGTTTGAGTTCACTAAAATGACTTCATAGCCTTCTTCCATTAAGGCACGGCAGGCTTGTGTACCAGAATAATCAAATTCGCAGGCTTGGCCAATTACAATAGGCCCTGCCCCAATGATTAAAATACGTTTGAGGTCGATTCGTTTGGGCATAGGGGCATCCTTTTAGGCCTATAGAGTAATCGTAATTTAGAGAAACAAAGATGCCTTTCCAAATTGTCTTATTCTACCTTGCTAAAAATTTCCCTGCAACGTGTCATTGAAGGGGCCAAGTTGACTCAAGGGGATTTAAGGTCAAATGTAGATGACACATTGAAGGACGCGCCCTTAAACGCGTCCTTCAATGCCACGATTTTTCAACCCAAAGGCTTACCCTAATACCCTGATATCCTAATTTCCTAGTGCCCTAAGGTCGCGCCTGCTTCTTGCAACGCGGGAATAAGGGTTTCATCACTACGGTGTTGCACCGCCAGCGCCTGAAAGGTCTGGGCGTCTAAACCCAAGCGCTTGAGGCATTGTTGATCCATCGGGCAAGGGTACTTTAAATCAAAGTGCCCAATGGTGCCTTCCGCTTCTAGGCGGGCTTTGTCAGTCATCCGAGCCAACCACGGCGTTTGCGCTACGACCACACTGCCTGCACGAGGTTCTTGAAAAGACATGGGGAGTCCCCTTTCAAACGATTCACTTTTACAAATTTAATGGTAACATGAGTTCATTAGAAAAGACGCCTTTTTTTATAAAGTCTTTTTGTTTTGCTGTACAGGATTCCTTGCTATGTTGTGGTCTGACTTCAAACGATTGATGATTGGTGAACCGCTCGCGTCGGCTCGAGAAAAACATGAACGCATGGTCATTCCCATTGCCTTGTCTATCTTCGCAAGCGATGCCTTGTCTTCAACGGCCTATGGGACCCAAGAAATTTTGATGTCCTTAAACGTGGAAATGTTGCGTACCTATCCGTTACTGGTGAGCTTTTTGTCGATTCCTGTGGCGCTTTTTATTACCTTGATTTTGGCCATTATTATTGTGTCCTACCGTCAAGTGATTAAAGTGTATGACAACGGTGGAGGCTCCTACCAAGTGGCGCGTGAACACTTGGGGCTCACCGCAAGCCATGTGGCGGGGGCGGCGTTGTTGGTGGATTACGTCCTGACTGCAGCGGTTTCAACATCTGCCGCGGTAGATGCCCTCACTTCAGCGCATTGGATCCCCCTTAGCTCAAAAGTCCCCACCGCCCTTGCCTTTTTAGGGCTTATTACGCTAATTAACCTGCGGGGCGTGCGGGATACTGGCCTTGTCTTTAGTGTGCCGGCCTATATTTTTATTGGGGTGATGCTCACGTTAATTGGCCAAGGTACGTACCTCGCTTTTACAGGGCAAATCCCCCTGGATTTTTCTCACGGCCTGAATCATGCGCTGGGCGTTACCCCCACTGTGTGGGCGTCTTTATGGAATACGAGCCTTCTCTTGATTCTGATTAAAGCCTTTAGTCACGGTTGTTCGGCTCTTACAGGGATTGAAGCCATTTCAAACGGCGTTAAAGCCTTTAAAGAACCCGCGGCAGACAATGCCAATAAAACGCTGGTGTTAATGGGCGTTATTTTGGCCATCATTTTCTTAGGTCTAACGTCGCTGGCCTTTATGTTTGGCTTACTGCCTACGGATCATGAAACGACAGTCTCTCAAGTGGGGCGGGCCGTGTTTGGCGATGCCAGCCTGTTGTACAACACGTTACAGATTTTTACCGCCATTATTCTGGTGTTTGCCGCCAATACAAGCTTTGCGGGGTTTCCTCGCTTGGGTTCGTTACTGGCCAATGACGGCTACTTACCGCGTCAATTTATGAACATGGGCGATCGCCTCGTGTTTACCAATGGCATTCTGTTTCTCGGGCTTATTTCCGCCTTGTTGGTCGTCATTTACAAGGCAGACACGCACGGCTTAATCCCTATGTACGCGGTGGGCGTGTTTTTGTCCTTTACCTTGGCGCAGGCGGGGATGTGTGTGCATCACCTTAAAAAAAGGCAGAAACACTGGGGAAAAAGTCTCTTTGTCAACGCATTTGGAGCGGTGGTGACGCTTGCTGCCACGATTATTCTGACCGTTGAAAAATTCATCGACGGTGCGTGGATCGTGTGTGTGGGGATCCCCTTAATTGTCTGGGGCTTCACATCGATTAAGCAACATTACTTAAGTGTGGCTCGGCAATTGGCCTTACCGATTAAAGATGGCTGCTATGAGCCTCGCCCGATTGAACATACGGTGTTGGTGTTGGTGTCTAGTCTGCATCGTGGCACCATTCCTGCTTTAGAATACGCGCGCACCTTGTCGGCTCATGTAGAAGCGGTGCATGTGTCCTTAAATGAATTTGGCACGAATAATCTCAAGGATCAATGGCAGGCGTGGGGTTGTGGCGTGCCACTAACGATTTTACCTTCACCGTTTCGTTCCATTACCGGGCCGTTGTTGGACTATATTGATGAGGTGGAAAAGCGTTATGAACATAATTTGGTCACCATTATTATTCCCGAATTTGTGACCAAGAAGTTTTGGCATAATGTGTTGCACAATCAAAGTGCGTTGTTGATTAAGACGTTGCTGACCCTGCGCAAGGGGAAAGTCGTGACCACTGTGCGTTATTACTTAGAAGAATAAAGCGCTTGGGGCTAAACCCCACTATTTTTGGGGTTTAGCCACTGGGCAAAGGGCTGAAAAAATAGGTTATACCGTCACTTGCGTTTTTTGATTCGCGGCGTTCATCGCAGAACCTGCCTTAAACCATGCCACTTGTTCTTGCGCATAACTATGCACCAAGGGGAGTTGAACGCTTGTGCCGTTGGCTTTTTTAACCGTGGCGGTAAGCTCCGAATGAGGCGCCAAAGTGGCTTGACCGTCTAGGCTGATTAAGTCGTCAATGTCGATTAAATCATAGTCGGCTTTGTTTTTAAAGGTCAACGCCAAAACGCCTTGCTTTTTCAAGTTCGTTTCATGGATTCGGGCGAAACTCCTTGCAATGACTGCTTTTACGCCAAACAACCGAGGCGACATGGCCGCATGTTCACGACTAGAACCTTCACCGTAGTTTTCATCCCCCACGATGATCGAACCGTTTTGCTCTTTCAGGGCTTTGGCCTTCAACGCCCAGGCGGAAACAGGACGTTCACTGCCGTTAATCACCATGTTCACAGGTTCTGCAGGCTTACCCGTAGATGCATCCACCGCGGTGAGTAACATATTGTGGCTAATACCTGTTAAATGCCCACGCAACGGCAACCAGTAACGACCGGCAGGGGAAATGTGATCGGTCGTCGTTTGACCTTGGGTTTTAACCAAAACAGGCACATCGGTAAAGTCTTTTTGAGTGTCAAACGCCTTAAAGGGCTTCAAAATTTCTAAACGATGACTCTGCGGATCCACCACCACACTGAGGTGATCCCGCTTTTCAAGAGGAGCCGTATACCCTTGCCAGCTAATGGTAAAGCCTTGTTCAGGAATATCCAACGCGGTGGGGACAGGGAGCTTTTCGCCTTCAAGTGCATCGGTAACGGGGTTGAAATGGGTGGAACCTGCCAACGCATACGCCATGACCAAATCAGGACTGCCGATAAAAGAAAGGGTGTCGGCATTGCCGTCATTACGCTTGGGGAAATTACGGTTGAAGGAGGTAATAATGGCGTTTTGGCCAGCAGGCATGCTGGTTCTGTCCCAATTGCCGATGCAAGGGCCACAGGCGTTGGCCAATACCACCGCGCCTAAGGCTTCAAAAACGGCCAAAATTCCGGTGGCTTTAATCGTTTCATACACTTGAATAGAACCGGGGGTAATAAACAAAGGCGCCTTCAATTTAATACCACGCTTAATCGCTGCACGAGCAATCACCGCAGCACGCTCTAAATCTTCGTAGCTAGAGTTGGTGCAAGAGCCGATCAAGGTTGCACTGAACACTTCAGGCCATGCGTTTTGGGTGACTTCAGCGGGAAACTGAGAAATAGGCCGTGCCCGATCAGGACTATGAGGCCCCACCAAATAAGGTTCTAAGGCATTTAAATCAATTTCAATGACTTCATCAAAGTATTGAGACGGATTGGCGTAAACGTCTGCATCGCCACGCAAGTCTTCGGCGAATTCGTTGGCCAAATCGGCAATTTCAGCCCGTTCGGTGGCGCGCAAATACCGTGCCATGCTTTCATCATACGCAAATAAAGAAGTGGTGGCCCCCAGTTCAGCGCCCATATTGGTAATGGTGCCTTTACCGGTACAGCTCATGGCGGTGGCGCCTTCACCAAAGTATTCAATAATTTTATTGGTGCCGCCTTTGGTCGTTAAAATTTCCAGCACTTTTAGAATAATGTCTTTGGGCGACGTCCAACCCGTGAGCCGGCCTTTTAAGTGGACGCCCACCATTTTAGGGGCCCGAACGTCCCACGTTAAGCCAGCCATTACATCGGCGGCATCTGCTCCGCCTACGCCAATGGCCACCATGCCCAAACCGCCTGCATTGGGGGTATGGCTGTCGGTACCGAGCATCATGCCACCGGGGTAGGCGTGCTTTTCAAGCACCACTTGGTGAATAATCCCGCTACCGGGTCCCCAAAAGCCCATGCCGTATTTTTTGGCCGCCGATTCTAAAAAGGCGTAGACTTCCTTGTTTTCTTCGTTGGCTTGCACCATGTCCAAATCCGCCCCAACTTTGGATCGAATTAAGTGATCGCAATGAACGGTGGAAGGCACGGCCACGGTGTCACGACCGGCTTGCATAAATTGTAAAATCGCCATTTGCGCCGTGGCATCTTGCATGGCCACCCGCGCGGGGCGCAAGGCCAACATTGAAACCCCGCGTTCAATGGCACCAAGCGCTTGGATGTCGTCCACATGGGCGATGAGAATTTTTTCAGCCGTGGTGAGGTTTGGACGCCCGAGTTGTTGCTTGGCTTGGGCAATTTTTTGACGGGCGGCTTCATAATGCGTACGAATGCGTTTAAGGGTTTCTGACTTATTTTCCATGGGGGACGTTCCTTTTTTCAGGGTAAGCCCTCTATATTAGACTTAAAGGGGGCTTCAGACACGACAATAGACCTTTTCATTATACCAACAAAACAGTAAAGCAAGCGATTTATTTTAGACGCGGACAGAAAGCTTGCCGACGGGTACTGAGGCAGGTAACGGAGTGTAACGATTGTGGGAAAGGCTGGTACAGGTTTGGCTTGACGGGGCTTTATGTAACTGTCAGTATGAATGATGCTGACCTAGTAGACTAAATTATAGAATATATAAGGAAACGGTAACAAATGATGATGCAACTAACCCCCCCCACTAACTATAGTATAGCGAAAAATAGTCGCTTGCCCCTTTCCCAGACTACACAATTAAAAGCCACTGAGATCCAGCGTAATGGCAATGGATTGACTAAAGCAGAACAGCATCATATGGTATCTTTACACCATTCAATTAACGCCCTCCCAAAAGTAATTGAAAAGTGTCGGTTCCATTATGTAAAAAAAGGCCTACAGGCTAAGCTCGAACGACAAATCAATGAATTAAAAGAATTAAAATTAAAGTACCCTGAGTGGGTAAACTTTCTCAACTAAGTAAGAGGGGGTATCATTAGCCTAATTGATAGTAAAAAGTAGGTTTTTGCCCCTCCCTCCCGTCCCGAACCACGAGTTTTAATTTTCTCGTATTGAACTAAGGAACAAGTTGGTTTCGAAGATCTTGCCGACGGCGCACTAAATGCGAGGCTTCCGAGACATTTTGCGCACGGCAGGAACAACGATAGAGCGAGAGGGGTGGGATTCTTAAGGGAGGGGGGCGACCAAGACCCTCCCTCCCTTAAGCCGCCTTTAGAGGTGTTGGAGACCTTTGGCGGAGCAAAGGTCTCTGACAACGACCAGCTATAAAAGAGAACGAGAAAAGCCAAAAATCGTGTAGTTTAGCCACTGGGCAAAGGGGTTAAAAATAGGGTATACTGAAAAAGAGTGACTTTTTTCAACAGGCCTTCACCCCCCAGCAAATTCCTTGAAAATTGAGCAAAAAACCAGTCTGGCGTGGCCAAAAAACAGACTTTCGTGGCCAGAAAAACGACTTTCGTGGCCAAAAAACAGACTTTCATGGACAGAAAAACGACTTTCATGGCCAAAAATCGGACTTTCGTGGCCAAAAAACAGACTTTTCGACACACGAAATTAGGGCGTTTTTTTACATCGTTATATAGTAAAAAGGGGGGGTAAACTCTAGCCTTTTAACTGTTGAACGTAGGTGCGCCCCACTTGGGTCAAGCGATATTCCATGGTCGTGGCGTTGCCGGTTAAATCAGGCACCACTTCAATGTATCGTTGGGCCAAGGCACGTTCAAGCACCGCATGGTTAAGATGCCCTGCTTCGGCGGATTCCACCAAGTGTTTCAGGGGAGACAACCCAAAGGTGGGCTGATGCAAGTAGGTTCTCAAATACTCGCCCGCAAGCAACAGCACTTCGGTGATGTCGTTAAAGCGAGAATGGCTTAAAAATCTTGTAAAATCAGGGTTTTCCGCCTTTGTGGATTCACTTAACGGGCGGGGAGGCGCTTGTAAATCTTGTAGCAGGGTTGAAAAAATCGGCGAGATGGGCGCTTCTTCAACAGGGGGCGCGGGGTCATAAGCGGGGAGAGGGCGCTGGGGTTGAAAGGCTTGCTGGGTCTGCTGAATGAGCTGTTCTACCGCCGAAGGAAGAGGAGGGACGGAGGGCGGTGCGGGGGAGGCCATGGGCCTATTTTGCGTAGGGAGAGTCGGGAACAATTGCTGAGCGACTTCTTCTTGCCTGTGGTGCTTGGCGGTGGAAGCATCCACCCACGCCTTGCATGACGCCAAATCAAACTCCCCTAGATCCACCTGCACCGCAGGATCCAAAACCGCAGGAGCCGAAACGCAAACGCCCGAATCTGAAGCGTTAGACGCTGAACGAGCTGGCGTATAAGGGCGTTGCCGCAAGGGAAGCAAGCCTGCCAAGGCTTGTTGCACCTTCCACGCTTGCTGGCCCATAAAGTGGGCATCCGAAGAATGGAGTTCAAATTCGATGCCCGCTTCATGCCATTTTAAATGGTAAGGAAGGGGCGGCATTGCTACCGAACAAGGGGGGGAAGGTGGCCTATTGGAAAGAGTTTCAAGCCCTTGGGCCGTTTTAACTTGTGCCGTCCGTTTGCGGGGGGAGGGGGACGTCTTTTTTAAAGTGGTTTTAGCGGGAGCAGCCTTCTGTTTAGAAGGCGTTTTAGGGGCATCTTTCAAGGCAAGGGTTCCTTTTCGTTTAAAGCCAACGCACGCAAGTCGCCTTAGTGAAAAGCGGGGGAGGCGTTGACGTTGTTTTGAGACGAAGTGAGCAGGGCTTCACGCCAATTTTCCAGCTGGGCTTCAATAAATTGTGGGTCATCACTCTGAAGTTCTAGTTCTAAATCGCCTTTTTTAAGTTTGAACACGTAATCGCTCATGGGGAAACTCCTTTGGGTCGTTTTGTGGGACTTTTTGAAGGTCTTTCAAAGTAAACCATAAAACCCGCTTCTACAGGAACGTTGAGGCGGTTATTTCATCCACTTATGGGACATTTTGCCAAAAATGCAGGGCATCCTTCAAATGGCGGATGTGATTTAAGAAGACCGCCTTTCATAATACAAAAAAGTTGAACGGTTCAGCCTGCATGAAGGAATCTTCACGACCATGACGAATATCGCCTCACTCGACGATCTCCTCACCCCTTTTCAAGCGCATGCGTCTTTGGGGGAAGCGGATTTATTATACAAACAAGCCCCTAAAACTGCCGTAAATCATTTGACAGAACAGCCTTCTGCCGTAGGGGTTACTTCATCGCCTGCGTATCAGAGACCGTCTCGCTTGGATGAAGAACTGGCGTACTTTACCCGTCCACTCACCCCTCGCCCAACGGCCCCCCTTGCTAAAGAGCTTCAAACGCGAGAACAGGAAGAAATCGAGACCAGTTCTGGTGAAGCCTCTCCTATTTTTGAGGCCATGGCCGTGGAAGCCCCCGTGGTGCAGGGCCCACCACACGTGGTGAGCCTAGGGCTGGTTGAAGAAGTCGTAGACCTGTGGACGCCCCAAGAGCGCCACCCTGAACAGGCGTTGGTCAAACGGGTGAGTGATATTATCTTTTCCATGGTGGGCTTGGCCTTAACGGCGCCATTGTTTGCCTGGATGGCTTTTCTTTCTAAGAAAACGGCCGCACAACAGCCGATATGGGCGCATGACGAGTACGTAGGGCAATTTCAACAACGCTTTGGTATGCGTCGTTTTGCGATTTTTGATGCCCTAGATTCAGCCCCCTTCTTGGTGCGAGCCAGTCATGCTGTGGGGTTGGGGCATTTGCCGAAGTTGTTGAATCTCTATGAAGGCACGGTGTCTTTAGTGGGGCCCACGTTGCTGAAAGAAGGCGAGCTCAACGCGTTACCCGCTCGCTATGCGGAACGCTTTCAAGTCTTACCGGGGGTCTTTGGCTTGGCACAAGTGTTGACGCGCTTTTACCCTCAAGCATCGCTTCAAGCCGTGGCGGAACTAGATTTAGAATACGTGCGCCGTTGGAACGTGTTTTTAGATCTTGCGCTGTTGTGGAGCCATGCGGTCGCGAAAAATCCGCATCAGCAAGTGGCCAAGCAGCTCAAGCCACGTGAACCGCGTCGTTTTCAAATCACCGTGACCTACTAAAAACCCCTCTGTCGCAGAAGGGTTTTGGTAAATCTGTTATTGAGTCACCAGGCTTGCAATTAGCCGATGCAATTAAATTTTCCACCCGGCAGTCCTGCCTGAGCACTAAGCCCTCTTTGAAATGGACTATGTGAAGGCACTAGTGGAGACGCTCCAATCGTACTAAACGCACTAGTAGGGTTAAACCTTGGAAAATTAGCATTCTCCCCTAAAGCCGTGGGAGACACACTGGCTGGGGTCGGTGTTCCAAAGGCTGAAGGCCCGCCTAGGGCTTGAGGACCCTGAGGTGAGAGACCAGGCGTTTGGATAGAGTTGTTTCCATTCAATCCAGCAAACTGAAACGATGGAGGCGTAAGCCCTAAAGCTTGAAGACCAGGTAGTTGCATAGAGGGACGTTCCTTTCAGAGATAAAGCGTTCTTCAGGAGTACAATGGAAGTTAGGCGAAGCGGACTTCCTAATTGTATAAAAACGCGACAGAAAAAGCAATTGCTTTTTGTAACGATTTGTTTCCCCTTTTTAGGAAAACCTTAACATTGTCGAAACCCTAAAAAAAGTCCCACAGCTTGCCCTTGCTCGAAGGGTCGTCGTTGACAGGGGGCAAGACGAGTAAACAGGAGGCTTGCCATGGGGTTGAACCGTCGGAATTTGCGTGAACTCTTACGAGATGAAAGCTTGAGCAAACGCCAACAGCTCACCATTCGCTTGATGTACAAAAATTACGGCAAAAATCGCCTGACTTACTTGTGGTTGGTGCTGTGTTTGGGCTGGTTGGGGGTGCATCGCTATTACGCCAATAGTGATGTGATGAACGGGTTGATGAGTCCGTTTTGCGTGTTTTACCCTGTGGTGGCCCCTGCCCTGTTTTTAAGTGAAGAGCCAATAGCCATGGCCACAGGGGTGGGGTGGTTTGCTTTTTTATATGTGGTGGCCATTTGTGAAATGCCGTGGCATTTACATAAGCTCAAAAAAAGCAATACCCATTTAAAGATATTTTTAGAAGAGCATGTGAAGCATTCTTCTTAATTTTTTTGCGCTATACTTTTTAAGAAGTCTCTTTCTTAAGGAAGTGTTGCCATGTTTCTTGCCACAGCCCCTCATTACCCCCCCCTCGCCGTCATTGCCGTGACCTTAGGCGACTTAAGCGGGGTGGGGGCTGAACTTTCCTTAAAAGTGGCTCAGGCGTGGGGGCAAGAAGCTAATGCCCCTTACCAGCTTCGTTTTTATGGCGATGTGGAGGGGGCCAATACGCAAGCCGACGCGTTGGGCTTGCCTTCGCTTGAACGCCTTAGCAAAGAGCATCCCACCTTGATTTCTTGGGTACACACGCCGGCGGAATCGAGTGGCAAGGCGTCTTACTTGGCGGTGGAAGCAGCGGTTTTAGATGCCTTGTCGGGGAAAGTCCTTGGGGTGGTGACCAACCCCATTTCAAAGGCGAATTGGTGGAAGGCTGGCGTGCCGTATTCAGGGCATACCGAAGCCCTTGAAATGCTGGCGAATCGGGAAGCCGCTCGTGCAGAAGCCCCGTGGCAAGCCGATATGTTCTTTGCGTTTCAAAACTTTCGTTTGCTTTTATTGACCCGTCATGTGCCGTTACAGGCGGTGTCGACTTGTTTAGACCTCAATCAAGCCAAAGCATCTGTAGAAGCCTTAATTCATACCCTTGAAGCCACGCTCGCCAAAGAGACGTTTCGCCTCGCCCTGCTGGGGGTGAATCCGCATGCGGGGGAAATTGGCGGGGTTGAAGAAGCGGAGGTACTGTTGCCGTTACAGGCGTGGGTGCATGAAACCTTTCCCCACGTCAGCATGAGCCTGCCCCAGCCTGCCGATGCCTTTTTTAGAGGCTTTGACGCCCACCGCGCCAAAGGCTTTGACGCGGTGGTGAGTCCGTATCACGATCAGGGGCTGATTCCGATGAAGTTGCTTGCGGGGTTTGATGCGGTGAATGTGACGATCGGTTTGCCGTTTTTACGCACCAGCGTGAGTCACGGCATGGCCAGTGACATTGCGGGGCAAGGCGTGGCGAATCCACGGAGTTTGCAGGCAGCCATTGACTATGTGTGGGCGTCACAAAAAACGACGTCACAATCCCTAATGCGGCGGATGTAAACGTCTATTACGAACCACATCGAGAAATGCCTTTACCTTAGCCGCATCCTTAAAGCCAGTCTCCGAATTTTCAATCCCACTGGCAGCATCTACCGCATCCACCCAAAAACGGGTCATCAGTTCAGGGAGATTTTCGGCGGTCAATTTGCCTGCTAAGCACGTTGTGAAACCTAGGGTATCCGCTACTTCAATGGCATCGGTGAGTTGTGGGGCAAGGGCTTGCCAATCAATGTTCCCTTTAAAGGATTTGGGGGCATCCCATAAGACGCCTGTAATCTCTTGCGCATAGGCTTCTAGCATTTTTCGACTGGTCGGCGTGAACAGATCAAAGACCTTCCACACAGACACGGGGGACTTCAACGCCTGCTGTAACTCTCGAATGTATTGAGGCGACTCGCTGCCGTGCAATTGAACCGTCGACACCTGCGTTTGATGAACATCTTGCACAATGAAATCAAGGGGGGCATCTTGATAAACCGCCACGACTTCGGTGTCTTCCATTTTGGCACACAAGTCAAAGACTTGCTTCAAAAAATCAAGCGACTGAAAACGAGGCGTGCCTTCCACGCGAATCACGCCCAGGTAATCGGCGCCTGCATCCATACAAAGTTGGGCATCTTGAAGGCGTGTAAGCCCACAACATTTGACGGCAACCATGCTATTTTTTCGCCACGTGCATGGTGTTAAACAGGGCGTCTTCTTTGGCCAAGGCCGTGGCCCACAAGCCAATGGAATCACTGTAGAAGGCGACTTCTTCCTTCGGCAAGAAGTGAGCAAGCCCCTTTTGCGCGCTTTTGGGGTGATGCGTTACGACAAATTGACCAGAAAGGGCGTATTGCGTGCGGTTTGAAAGGTTCACCCCCCCTTCAAAAGAACGAATGCCTGAGGCGTGTATTTGTTCATAGACGCGAGCGAGTGCGGGGGTTTTTTCACGCAAGGCAGGGGGAATCAATACCGCGACACTGGCGATGAGATTCGGGTATTGAAACGACAGCCACGGCGCAACGTGTTGGGCTTTTGGGTCAAAGTGTAAGTAGGCGTCCAACTGTTGAGGCGAGCTGTGTTCAAAAAATTCTTTCCCTGAAAGAAAAATCCCCTGCGAAGAACGATACACCCGTAAAGGTTTTAAGAAAGGGGAAAGGGCCAAGGCGTCGTTGACTTTTAGCAAAGTGGCCTGATCTTTCCATGGTAGGACATCCAACACCTGTTTATTAGAAGAGGCCTTGCTTTTAAGGACGACTTCATTTAAACTGCCCCCTTGGCCCAGATGTTTCACCAAGGCGTTAAGGGTCTTTTGTTTGTCTGGCGTGGGTTCAAGCACCACTGCCCGATGCCCTTGTTCATTAACCACAAGCAAAGTCCGCTTGGAAAGCAACCCCAGCAAATCTTTTTCCACATTCAAGTGAAAGAGCGATAAAATCGGATTCAACATCTTGATCTGATTCTGTTTTTCTTCAGGCAAACGTTCAATGAACCCTTTTTTTAGGAGCCTGTCCACATGTTGGACGCTGACATAGCTTAGGGAAGGAGATGCGCTCATCAAAGGCCGTTCACTGCCTTTAAGCAAGTATTCCAGCGTGTTTAAATCCAACGGCGGGGTATTGGTATCACTTCGCTGAGGCAACTGAATCAAGAGCCCTGATGATTCTTGCAGGTTCCCGTTGGCAAGCTTCGTTTGAGGCGACGTGCTTTTCACGATCCACGTGGGTTTTAGCGTCATAATCCCTTTGAGCTTAGGGTTGGCAATCCCACTCAAGTTTAAAAAAGTGAAGCTTTCCGCCGTGGCATCGGTATTAGGGAACTCGGTGAAGGTGTCTTTTAAAACTGGCAAGAGATGCTCGGACAGTTTCCAGCTAGTTTTGCTCGTGTTCCAACCGCCTTGATTCACCTTGAGCAATTCGTTGAGATACGGTAAAATCGTGCCATGTTCGGTGCTGGGGAACAAGAAGGTGCCCCACTTGGGGGAACAGACGAGCGTTTCATTTAAGCCGGGAATGCTATAAAAAGGAGACGGAGACTTGGTATTAAAAAGTCCTTGACGACTGAGCTTAAAGAGTTCAGGCAATTCGAGTATGCGTTTTTGCCCTTGGGTGGCACTGGCTTGAAGGCTCTGCCAATCTAATTCAGTGAATCCATGGACGTTCTGCAAGGTGAAAAATTCTGGCGTCAGGTTGGGCATCCATAACCAAGGCACGGCATTGCCAGACGTTGCCACATCGCCTTTAGTGGTGAAACCAAATAAGGCGAGTTCATTCCCCAAGGGAAAGGGGATTTTGAGTTCTGTGGCGTAGCTGTCGGGGTTGTGTTTGTAGAGGGCGAGTCCCATGGGTTCACTCGGCAGGCGAAAATCCAGCAGTTTTTGAGCCGTGGCTTCACTGCCCACCCACTTGACGAGTCCTGCACTAAGGGGTTTGTGGGTATTGGAGCGGTTGTTGCATCCGCCAAGAAAGGGTAGGCTCATTAAAGCCAGCATTCCCAAAACCAAGAGTTGTGAAAAGAAACGTTTGTTCAATGGTTTCATCAGGCACCCCCATGTATCACGTCAAAAACGGCGATTAAAAACGATGTACTAAACACTAGGCCTAGTGTAACAGAAAAAGGCTGAACAGACCACAAGGGGTTTGAGAAAAACACGTGACGTTTTTGGCTTGACGCTTCGGTGTGTTTTTGCTAATTTAAAAGCTAGCTACTTTAAAAGTGGTAGTTGTCTTTCCCTCTCAACCATAAAGGTCTGTCTCATGAAATTGATGGCGCGTTCTCCTCAACCGTTCTCCTCGTCTACCCCCCCCCCCCGCACGCGAGCCGTTGACACCGCCCGCCAAGGGATGAATGCTACAATATGGATTCCTGAGGGAGTTCAATTAGAACTGGTCTCTGCTATAAGAAGCTTGGATACCCTAGAAAAATTTTCAGGTTTTAGCAAATATCAATACAATCAGTTAAAAAACACCCCCGCTAATTTAGGTATGCTTTTGTTCTGGCTTGATCAATTATGGAAAAGCTCTGTATATAGATTAAAAAAATTGAGTTTGAACAGAATATAGAAGACCCAACATCCGCTGCGTTTAGCTTTGTTCAATTTGCACGTGAGTTCCCAAACTTCCAAGACCCTCTTGTAAAAATTAGAAAGCCCCTTTTTATTTGCCGTCCAGAACAAGTAACCATGGAAATGAACTCTCGTTCTGAGAGTAAATTGGGTAACATTTCACTCGCCTTTGACGCTACTCTTGAACCCCAGCCCGAAGTAGAAGTTCTAAGGGTAAAAGGCCGTGTTATTAAACCATCTGAAAGAGCTTCAGTGGCGTTAGAATCGATTGAAGATGCGCTACACGCAAATTTAGTTTCCACCAGCGCAATATCACGGCTGGAATTTCGTGATTCAGAGGGAAATATCATCCCTCGGCCTGAACTTCAATGAAGTCCCCCCCTGCCGTGCGGGCGTGGCGAGGCTGTTTGGCCCACCCCTGCGTGGGGCGAAGCGGGGGGCTCTGTTGCGTCGCATGCAGGGCGTTCACTTCGTCTTGAATCCCTTTTCGCGTCATGTGATTCGTCCAATTCACCACGCCGATGGTCACCAATATATTCATCAGGTAAGCCCCTATAAAGCTTATCGCGGAATAGCGCCCCACGCGGTTTAGTTCCGCTTGTGTTGCCCCTTTTTGAACCAGTTGCTGTAAACGTTGTTGAATAGAAGTGGCCCCATGATTGAAGAGCCTAAAAATAGCAGGTGCCACAAAAAAGAAACAACTAAATAAGAACGGCTTTTGTACGGCCGTTTCCTTGAACTCACGCTTACTTCGACTCGACATAATCGAGCCTAAGTCAAAGGCAATAAACACAGGCACTAAGGCCGCTACAGGTA
The DNA here is from genome assembly GCA_044358835.1 of Vampirovibrionales bacterium. Taxonomy (GTDB): domain Bacteria; phylum Cyanobacteriota; class Vampirovibrionia; order Vampirovibrionales; family JAJTHC01; genus JAJTHC01. The sequence goes on from JBIKNF010000001.1 coordinate 211,067, forward strand.
AAAGAGGCACTTCTTTTAAAAGCTGTTTTAACCCGCTTGGGTGTTTAAGGTCAAGGTACTGGTATTCAAAATGAGGCGCCACCTTTTTAAGCCACTTCATTAGGGGGGCAAACGTGCTCTTTACGCCTGTTGGGTGGGCAAGCGCCTGCCGAATCCCCAGCCCTACGCCGGCAGGAATCCCCGCCCCTAGTGCAAGGGTAGCTAGGGTGTGGAGCGTTTCGTTTTGCTTGGGGTGCTCAGCCTTTTCTTTTTGGTACAGGGCGTTTAAATCTTCTTGTTTGGCTAAATTGCGTTCGCCTATAAAGTGGCTGTCTCCTGTGAGGAACTTCGTCGACAGTTTGGCGATAAAAGGCACGCTCGTCAACAGTAAGCCTTCCATGGCCAAATCCACAATAAGGTGAGACGTTTTGGCATGAAAGATCTGTTTCCGCAAAAGCGACAGGGCGTCTTTGTTTAAGTTTAAATGAGGCAGTGTATTTTTGAGAGCTTCGCAAAAGACTTCGGGGGTTTCTAATTCGTGGTAGGGGAGCCGAAACAGGGCTTGACGTTCTTCGCGCTGGACGCCTTGAAGGCTTTGACGACACAAACGCGCAATTAGTGTGGAATGAATCGGTGAAAAGCCATATGCAAAGGCCATAATCAAACTGCCTTGCACGATTCGTTCACGGCGTTCTTGATCATTTTTGGCATTTAAGGCATAGGGGACGTCAAAGGCCGCGGCATCTAGGAGGGCTTTGCTGAAAAAGCCTACGTCTTGAAAGCTCGCCACGGTGGCGACCCAGCCTGGTAAATTGGGAGGGAGCATCATGCCCATGAATCACCTCATTGTAGGGGTGGAAAGTAACATTCCCTAGCCTAAAAACAACTCAAGATTATTTCATGCCTAAACCTTAGCCACGTGTTCGTTTTTCGCTACGCTCCCGTAAGAAAATACGGATCGGGGTGCCTGTTAGCTCAATGGCTTCACGCAACTTGCGTTCGATGTATCGCTTGTACGTTTCCTTCATCAAAGAAGGATCGTTACAAAACAAAACAAAGGTGGGGGGGCACGTCGACACTTGCGTCGCGTAAAGCACTCGCAATTTTTTGTTTTTCACCGTCGGGGGCAAGTTCTGACGCATCGCGTCTTGCAAGACTTGGTTCAAGGTGCCTGTGCTGATGCGTCGCTGAGCGTTAGTGAAGCATTCTTGCGCCAGCTCTAACACTTTATGCACCCGTTGCTGTTCGGTGGCGGAAATAAAGACCATCGGGGCAAAGGCGATACTGGGGACATCTGCCAAAATCATTTTCTTGTATTTTTGCGTGGAACTCGGGGTTTTTTCAGGCACTAAATCCCACTTGTTAATGGCAATCACCAAGCCCTTACCCGCTTCGACCACTTTTTGCATGATGCGTTTGTCCTGTTCGGTGATGCCTTCTTCAGCATCGAGCAACAAAACCCCCACATCGGCTTGGCGAATGGTGTCAACGGATCGATCCACACTAAAGAGTTCGACGCCATAATCGACTTTGGTTTTACGACGAATACCGGCGGTATCCACCAAAATAAAGGGCTTACCGTGAAAGTCAAAGGGAATGTCAATGGCATCTCGTGTCGTGCCTGAAATATCGCTAACAATGGTACGGTTATGCCCGACAATGGCGTTCAATAAGCTACTTTTACCCACGTTGGGGCGTCCGATTAAGGCGAGTCGCAAAGGTTGCTCAGTGCTTTCCATCAAGTACTGCCCCTTGTGTAGGGGAAATCGCTGAACACAGTCATCTAATAAATCCCCAACCGTAGTTGACCCTTGAATCGCCGAAATACCGAGGGGTTCTCCCAGCCCCAACTGGTAAAAATCAAAGGTCAGCGCGTTTTGTTCAATACGATCAATTTTATTGACGGCCACGATGCACGGCTTGCCAGATTGACGGATCCATTTGGCCAGACGCAGGTCATCATCCGTAATGCCTGTTTGGGCGTCTGTAAGGAAGATCAGCACATCCGCTTCTTCAATGGCGAGTTTGACTTGACTGTTAATGTAGGTGTGGAAAGGATCGTTGGCATCGATATGAACACCGCCTGTGTCCATCAGTAAAAAAGAGGTGCCACACCATTCGACAGGGTGGTAGGAACGATCGCGGGTGACCCCTGGTTGATCGTCTACAATGGTTTTTCGTCCGCCCAGCAGACGGTTAATTAAGGTGGATTTACCCACATTGGGACGCCCCACCACCGCTAAAACAGGCAGTTTAGAAGGGTCGTAATAATCCAGCGTAAAGCCTTTTTCTTGTTGTTTTTGAAAATCTGTTTTTGCCATGCATCCACGCCTTTTTTTAGACTGTTGAGTAAAGGAATGTTTCTACCTTAACAGAAACATGCCATTCATGCAGACTTTCCCATTTCAAGTGTTACACAAGCGTTAGGCGAGATTTTTAACGGCATAGAGTTGAGCTGGGCGATGAAACCCTTCCATCTTCGTTTCGCCTTCCAGCTCTTGCACGGTGTCGAGGGTCAAAATTTTCTTGCGGAAGTTACGTTTATCAAGCTTTTTGCCCAAAATGGTTTCGTAAATCCGTTGAAGTTCCGTCAACGTAAACTTTTCACTTAATAATTGAAACGCCAAGCCTGAAATATCTAAGCGTTCACGCAGGCGGTTAATGGCAACATCCACAATAATGCGGTGGTCAAACGCCAACGGCGGCAAGTTGCCCACCTCAAACCAGCGGGTTTCTTCATTGGCGTGAACGTCCAACTGCAAGCGATGCGAGGCCACAAGCGCAATATAGGCGACCGTAATGACTCGAGATCGTGGATCGCGACGCGGTTCGCCAAAGGTAGACAGCTGTTCTAGGTAGATTTCCTTCACCCCTGTTCGGTCAAACAAGCGACGGTTGGCGGCTTCATCGAGCGTTTCCCCGATGTTCATAAACCCCCCTGGTATCGACCACATATTGTGATACGGTTCGGCCTTACGTTGCACCAGTAGGATCTTCAATTTGCCGTCGCAAATGGTGAACACGTTGACATCCACGGTGAGCAAGGGTTTTTCATATTGCTTAATGCGAGAATCGGAACGAAAGTTTTGCTGACTTTCACGCACCGATTCCAAGAAAGACGCCCCTTGCCTAGGAGGCAGTGTGGGTATGGCTTGAGGCAAAGACGCTTGAGGCGTGTCTATTTTTGAATCGGCTTGGCGTTTTTGTTCAGTGGGTGAAACCGCTGATCGCCCTCCTTTTTGCACAGGGGCTTCGGGGGATTTGGGCGGAGAAGGACCAGGGCTATGCACTTTGTGGGGCCCAGACGCGACAGGCGTCTGTTGAGGCGGGGTAGGAGAAGCGTCAGGCATGTGGGGGATTCTCAAAGACTACGTGTATGATTACACCCCTTAGTGTACACTATAAAATCTGATTTAGCAAGGCTTTTCAATAGGTTTAGCGCTTTTTCTAGCGAGATTTATCTAACGCATCATGTTCGACAGCCCTGTAAAACCTCTTCGTACTAACTTCAGCAAACACAATCCATACGTTGAAAGCAACCCCTATTTTAAATCCCCAAACGGGTTCCCCCTAAGACGCTTTGCCTTCGGGCCACAAACGGTAGCCGCCGCCGTATATGGTTTCAATATATTTTAAATCAGGCGAGATTTTTTCAAGCTTAACTCGCAAGTGGCGAATGTGAACCCGCAAGGTTTCCACATCATCATCAGGGTTATAACCCCATACTTCTTGCAACAGCTTACCTAGGGCAATCGTTTGCCCATGATTTTGAATCAAGGCATTTAAAATCTCATATTCAGTAGGCGTAAGCTTTACAATGGTGTCTTGCACCTTGACTTCTAGGCTGTCTGCAATCAAGGTGAAATGCCCGACGGATAAAAGTTCTTGAGCGGCACTGGAAGGCATCGCTGCTTTCGTGCGACGCAACAAAGCCCTTACACGAACCAACAATTCGGGGATTTCAAAGGGTTTGACCAAGTAATCATCCGCACCAGAATCAAAGCCTTTGAGCTTGTCATCCATATCACCCAAGGCGGTGAGCATCAAAACAGGCGTGTCTTTCAAATCAGGATGCTTACGTAAACGCTGGCAGACGGTGTAGCCATCCACATTCGGCATCATTAAATCCAACACAATGAGATGCGGTAAGTCTTGTTGAGCAATGGCAAAGCCTTGCAAACCGTCAGGGGCTGTCAACACTTCGTGTGCCTGCATTTCAAGGTTGATTTTAACCAATTCAACGATGGCGGGATTGTCATCTACAACGAGTATTTTTGCCATGGGTGTTTACTTCCTTTTTTAAATGCGGGTCACTTTCTAGTAAGGCCTGTGGTGAGGCTATTTGACAAGATCTTTGCTGGCTGGAGGGTGGGCTTGCTTCGCTGAAGGAACAACCGCCCCTTTTGAAGTCGCTGGGCTTGCAGGGACTTCACTTTTCACCACAGAAGGCTTGGCTTGTAAAGCATTTTCAACGGCTTGCACAGGCTTTACAGGCACGTTCGTTAAACTAATGTGAAACTCCTGCTGAATGACTTCAAGAGCCTTGGCCAGCTGGGGATCCCACTTGGCTTGGGCATCTTCTTTCTTGAAGCTGACTTCATAGTCTGGGGTGATGCCTTTTTTGTGAATGTCCGTGTCATTAGGGGTTAAGTACCGTTGGCTGGTGACGTTGAAGCCTGCTCCATCGCTTAAAGGGTTGATTTCTTGAACCAATCCTTTGCCAAAGCTTTTTTTGCCGACTAAAATAGCACGTTGATGATCTTTAAGTGCACCAGCTAAAATTTCACTGGCACTGGCGGAACCTTCGTCAATTAAAACGACCAAAGGCTGTGCGCTGAGTTGATCCGCTGTAGCACGGGTAATGACTTTATAGCCATTGCGATCTACAGTCGAAACAATGCCCCCGCCTTTTAGAAAGAAATCGGCAATAAAAATAGCATTGGTCAATAACCCACCGGGGTTCGAACGCAAATCAAGAATGAGGGCTTGTTTGTCGGCGTATTTAAGCAAGACGTCTTTTAGTTCAGCAGAAGCGGTTTTGCTCATAAAGGTGGACAGTTTAACGTAACCCACTTCAGGGGGAACGTTTACTTCAAACGGCGGGGTGAGGCTCACCGATTTTAAGGCAATTTCATCTCGCATAACGGTAAAAGAAAGTTCTTGATTGTTACGTAGCACGCCAATTTTGACATAGGTGCCTTTGTCGCCCCGAATGAGTTTGGCGCCGTCTTTAATGGAAAGGCCTTTAGTGGGTTTGCCGTCAATACTAATGATTTCATCGCCTGATTTAAGGCCCGCTTTTTCGGCGGGGGTGCCTTCCATCGGAGCAATGACCACGATTCTATCGTCTTTGACCCCAATTTGAATGCCAATGCCAAACAACTTGGCTTGAATGTTACGGGTTTCTTCGCTGAATTCTTCGGGTTGTAAAAAGCGTGTGTAGCGATCCCCCAGACTGGCAGTCATCGTTTCAATGGCGATATAGGCATCTTCTTGGGTCTTGAGTTGCTCATCGTAGCGATGGCGCCAAATGCGCCAATCCTGATTGTTTTTGGTTTCATCCACATAGCGGTTGTTGACAATGAGCCACACTTCTTCGTAGAGCCCTTGAGGGGTGGCGGCAAAGGCGGGGACGTTAAGCATCAAAGAAACGGCACAAAATGCCACAAAGAAACGAATATAACGTGAAAACGGGGGCATGTAGGTGACTCTCTTCTCTCATCACAAAAACGGACTATACGCTTTATTGTAGCAAAGAATCGTGGTTTTAGACTAGTCTTTCTTGAAAAGTCCTTCTTTTTCGCTCGAATACAGTACTTTTTTAACTGCTTAAGAACAGGAGGCAAGCCTTTTAGGTCTTCGGGATCAATTTTTTTTAAAAAGCCAAAACAGTACTCCTGATCTGCTTAAGAAGTACTGTTCTGTAACGTTGTTATTTTTTCCTGCGCAAAAGAGATCCGTTCTTTTACATGAGCAGTGGAAGCCCATACACAGTAGGAGCGCTTAACAAGCTCGCCACATCCAAACCAGGAGGAATCAATACCTCATCAATCGTGATGATTTTTGATCCATTGGCTGTTTCTACAGGGTTTGATGCCTTGATAACTTGACGCCCATTGACGACAACCGTTTGACCATTTTGGGCTCTGGCCAGTTGGGTTTGATCCGTTTCTAAAAGGGAGTCAAAAGCGCCGTTTTTCAGTTTAGTCGCACTCACGTGATATTGAAGAATTTGTTGTAAAGCACTTTTGTTTTCAGGTTTAAGTAAAGCTTCCAACAATTTAGGATCCAACTTCTTAAAAGCCGCTTCACTCGGGGCTAAAATGGTTACAGGTTTCTTCGCGTTTTCAAGATCCGCAACCGCTCCGCCCAAATCCGCTGCCTTAACCGCTGCAAATAAGGTCCCTAAGTTTTTATTGGTACTTAAAAATGAAACGGCACTCTTTTTGTCTGCATTTAAGGCATTTACATCAAACTCAGGTGGAATAAGTACTTGATCAACAGGAATAATGGTGCTACGGTTTGAAGCCACAACGGGCTTAGAACCCTTAATGTTTTGGGCGCCATTTTTTATAGAAATTTTTCCGTTTACATTTGAAATCACGGCATCATCTTGATTATTACTCAACAAAGAATCAAACCCAATTTTGCCCGACTGTTGAGCCAAAGGAAACTTCATGCCACTGACATGGTATTGTAATACCTGCTGTAAGAACGCTTTATTTTCTGGCTTAAGAAGTGATTGGAGCAACGCGCCATCTAATTTCGCAAATGCCTCATTTGTGGGGGCCAGCACCGTGATGGGGGTTTTGACTTCAAGTGCTTTTAAGGTTTCGACTAAACCCGCTGAACCCAAGGCGGTGGTCAACGTGTTAAAATCTTTGTTAGCAATTAGAGCATTGACCCCTTCTGGTTGACGAATAGGAGGGGTAGGTTTAGTGTAGACGTTACCCCAAGAACCAACAGGTGGAAACGACGACGGAAAATTGCTGGCAGAAGAGGCCAAGCCGTATGGTTTTGATGGCAGAGGGTAGGAAGATGAAGAAGTGTTGTAAGCAAAACCAGCCACATTGGGCCTTGAAGCGGAATACAGTGGTTGAGGGAAACCTAAATTAATCATAATTCAACTCTCTTTCAATAATTTATATGTCGAAAATACCTTATACCTAATGCTGATCAATTGAACCTGCTAGGTTCTTTGGGGTTGATTGAAGGGTTAAGAAATACTTAACATTTTAATAAAGATTTTTGCGGGTGAATAAGTGCGGACTTGTTACATTGCGTTACATTGAACGTTGTCCATCCACAGGTTTAGTCCTCTTGCCGGATGAAGCCCCCCCTCTTCACGCGTCATACTAAAAGCCGAGACTGGTTTGATTTGATTAACCACACACAGAGAGAGAGACCTTGTACATGATTCCATTTGCCTTTGTGCTCAGACGTCGTCAAGACGTCGTCTTACCCACCCTACTTCTGATTGCTTTGACGGTGGCGGTGGTTCCGTTTGCTTTTGGCCTAACTGTTGTAGAAAGTGCGGTTTTAGCAACTGTGCTTGTGGCCTTGCCTTTATGGACGTTTTGTAGCCCCAAGACCGCTTTAGAAGGAGAATCCGTATGGCAAAGCTTAGCCGCCTACGATGAAACCACCCCTTCTAGCCAACGGCTATTAGAAGCGATTGATGAATTGGAATATACCGCCACGTTTGCTCGTAAAAATGGCATGGTGGCCCTTGAAAAGCATTTGCCTCGTTTGAATTATAGCCACGCCTATTTAAAAAAGTGCATGAACTACCTGCTAGATGCTAAAACCGAAGGCGACTTGCGTCAATTTTGCCAACTTCAAGAAAAGGCCTTTCACGCAGAAGAAACCTTGCTGTTAAACACGGTATTTACAAGCGTGCAACAGTTCTTACCTGTGGCTTGTTTCGTCAATGTGTTGGCGGTACTGCTTGCCTTAAAAGGCGTTTTGACGCCTGATCTGGCGGGGGCATCTCTTTTGATGAGCCTTTACGCGTGGGCCAGTACCCGTGCGATCTGGATGCCTTTACTCGAGCAGTTTGAACGACATAATCAAGACGACCAACAACTACGAAACATGATTCAAGAAGGCTTGCAAGGCGTGTGGAAGCAGGTGCATCCCCAAGCGTTGCGACGCAACTTAGAAGCGTATTTACCCACGTATGAAGAGGCTCAGGGGCCTTTGCTTCACCCGCACGAGTTGACCCCTTACTAAGTCAAGAAAGCTAAATCCAGAAAGAATCCCCCTCACATGTTTCAACCCCATCACTTACAATACCCCCCAATGCCCTACAATAGCAAGCGTCCTCACGCATCTAATTACAAAAGTTTAGTCATCGCTCAGGACTACTCCCCCGCCTACGCCAATAAGAGCCTTCACCAGTGGACGGCGTTTACCTTTACCTTGTGGGCGCTTGCCACCCTTTTGAGTATTTGGAAAGCCTAAACCGCTTGGTGGAAATATCACCGTTCTTAATACTGTCGTTCCTGTAAATGGGTTAAGCTGAAGTTACCCTGATTTTAATCTATATGCCGAGAGAGAATCGCCTCTAAACTAAAGGATCCCCGTGATGATGATGGCCAAGCCTATTAAGCCTAAATCTTCCAAACCGCTTGCCAAAACTGAAGAGTCGGGTTCTTCTGAAGAAAGCGTTCCCAAGGCAGCCAGTAAAAAAGATTCCCCACCTCTACTTTCTAAAGGACTTACCATGTTTCAAACGATTATTTTAGCCGTTGTGATTTTAATTACCAGTGTTGTGGGTCCTGCCGCGACCTTATATTTTTTAGGCCCGACTTTACTTGCTCCCATGATTCAAAAGGCCCTGCCTGCTTCAACCGGTGAAGAAGGCGAAGAAGGTGAAAAGCCTGAAGGCGAAGAAGGCGAAGAAGGGAAGAAACCAGAAGCCCCTAAAGTGCCGAGTCTTGGATTGAATCTACCGATGGAAGAGTTTATTGTGAGTCTTAAAACCAGCCAAGCCAGTAAAAGTACGCAATTCCTTAAAGCAAAAATGAGTTTAGCCATTGCGGTGCCTGAAGCCGAAGATTGTAACGCCCCAATAGAAGAAGCCGGCAAAACTGAAGCCAAAGCCGAAGGCGGTGAACATGGCGGTGAAGGCGGAGGCGAAGCCAAAGACGCGATGAGCGCTTGTAATGAAGCCTTTGTCAAGAAGATGGACCCTTATGTGCCGACTTTGAGAGATATTGTGAATACCGCTTTAATGAAGCGTAATGCCCAACAAATCGCCACCCTTGAAGGGCAAGAAGATTTTAAGGATGAATTGGTCGGTGAAATGAATGCGGTGTTGAGCAATCATGGGTACACGGTGCAACGCATTAACTTGCAAGACTTTATTATTCAACGCTAAGCATGAAGATCCTCAGCCTTTCAATTTTTGGACGATGACTTAAAAAACGCATTTAAATAAGGACAATGCCTTACATGATGATGGTGCTTTCGCAAGAAGAAATTGACAGTTTACTTTCCACTATTTCCACAGGGTCTGCTTCTAATGCCGCAGCAGCGACTAGTGCAGAAGCGGGTGCGGTGATTCTTCAAGAAGCCCCCCAATCTGCTGGTGGGAATGAAGGGCGCCACCCTAGTATTTTGGAAATGGTTAATGCGGAAAAAGAAAAAAATTATAAGGTTTATAATTTTAAGCGCCCTGACAAATTTTCTAAAGATCAGTTGCGTGCCTTAGAAACGATTCATGAATCGTTTGCGCGTAATACAGGGCTTTTGTTGACGTCCTTTTTAAGAACAAACGTTGAAATTGATGTGGTTTCAGTGGATCAACTGACTTACAACGAATTGGTACGTTCCATGCCGCGTCCCATTTCAGTGGGCATTGTGGAAGGGCCACCTTTTTTAGGTCAAATGTTGCTAGGCGTTAGCCATGAAATTACCATGTGTGTGATTGATCGTATGTTGGGAGGCGCCGGCGGTGGACGCGGGAAGCCTCGAGAGTTAAGTGACATTGAAGCCAATATGATGCAACGTACTTTCATGAAAATGTTAAAAAATCTTAATGAAAGCTGGAAGGGCATTGCCCCAGTAAAATATGCCCTAAAAGCCTTAGAAGAAAGTTACCACCTGATTCAAATTACCCCACCGGGAGAAATCATTGCAGCCGTAACGCTTGAAGTGACGGTGGGCAATCAAGATTCAGGCTTAATTAGTCTTTGCTACCCTTACCCAATGCTTGAAAAATATATTAATTCATTGAGTTCGTCGCACTTATTTACGACCAAAGACACCGAAGAAAATGAAGAAATCCCTACCTTTGAAGACGAATTACTTGAAAAAATGTATTACGCCCAAGTGCCTTTGGCCGTCTTGGTGGGGGGTACCCGCATGAATGTCGCTAAAGTGCTTGAACTCAAACAGGGCGATGTCATTCGCTTGGATCGGCTCGCAGGAAATGATTTATTAATGTGTATTAACCATAAACCCAAGTTTTTTTGTCAACCTGGGGTGCTACGTCAAAACATGGCCGTGTGCATTCAAGAAAAAGTACCTGAACCACAGGCCTTGAAAGGCTTTGCCTTAGATGCTTCTAGTGGTGACGCTTTAGAAGATGACTTACACCCCAGCATTTTTTAACGACGGGTATGAAACTCCCTCCCCCCCTATTTTTTCAACACTTTTTTAGTATTGCTTTTAGAACTTAGAAGGACTCCGCTTCATGATGATGGCACTTGATTCTAACCAAACGTCTGATTTAACTCAACTTCTGAACACTTTTTTTGACAAGGGCGCCACAGGCATGGGCAGAATGATGAGCGTAGACTTAGAGCTACACTCTTTTAAATGCCTTTTAAATGCCCAATGGTCTGATTTACCTGAACGTTTTGAAAACGACGCGCCTATTATTGGACTCAGTCAACTAAAGGCCAGTACCAAAGAATCCATCGTTCTATTTTTAAAAAGTAAGCAAGGGCTTGTGTTGGCAGATTTAATGTTAGGGGGTGCCGGCGTACCCACCGATGATTCTTTAAGTGATATGCAAGTGTCTGCTTTAGGGGAAGCCCTTAATCAAATGATTAGTGGGGCCGTTCAAGGGGTGAACCCACAACTCAAAACCCCTTTGGCCATGACGCACACGGAAGCCCATATTCAAGACAATGAAAACCTACTGAGTTATACCACCCCCTTTCAAACAGACCCCTTTTATTCGATTCAAGGGACTTGGCTATTGAATGACCACGCCGGATTAAATGAAACCATTGATTTTGTGGCCTTGTTGAGCGAATCGTTTGCCGAAAGCCTAGTGGGTTTAATGGCTCCGCCTCAAAGCAACGTCGTTACCCCTACTAAAGATGTCGCCACCACAAGCGCTTCCCCCACAGGCGTGAGTGACGCGAATCCAGGCATTAATGCTCAAAGAACGGCTTACGCGTCAGTGGGAGCCATTGCTGAAGAGCAGACGCTTGGGCAATCCAACGCTGCACAAGCAGGGTATGCGTCCTCTGGCTCTTATGGTACTGGGGCGCCTAGCTCTCAACAAAATGGCATTTTGGCAGACACATACACCGGCACAAGACCCGGGGCTTCTCCCCCTAAAGCTCCGCAGGCGGGGGCTCAGGTGCAACCCATTCAGTACGAGGGATTTGATCCCAACACGCCTTGCGTCTATGGGGATCAACAAGAAAATATGAGCTTGTTGATGGATATTAACCTGAACTTGCATGTGGAACTAGGACGTACGCATTTAAGTATTAAAAACATCCTTGAACTCACCAGAGGTTCTGTTGTGGAACTGGATCGCGTGGCGGGGGAAGCGGTGGATTTATACGCCAATGGCAAGTTAATTGCTCGTGGAGAAGTCGTCGTTATTGAAGACAACTTCGGTTTGCGGGTCACTTCCATTGTTTCCCCTGCAGACCGCCTCAAGGGCTTGTAGACTGAAAAACTGTATAACGATTTCTTCTTCTGTTCGGGGAAGGGAAAAGCGAAAAAAGCGTTTAAAAGCCTGAAAAGGGCTTATAGACCGGGTGGCGGGTCAAGCGTTCTTGGCCAAGTAAAATGGGCTGATCCCAATCGTTTGGGGTGGATGGCACTTGGTACTTTTCTTTGGCGGCCACTAAATGAGGCACTTTGGCCATTTGCGTTTGGATGTTTTGAAAAGAACGCAATTGGTTTAATTCTACTTCTAGGCTCATATTTTCTTCATATAACAGTTTAGCGGCTTGGGTTTGCGCGTCTAAACGAGAACTAAGCGCCACCTTCCACGCATACACGGTGCCTAACATCACTAAAAAAGCAAAAATCAGCATCACGTTAATCAAAGTTAAACGACCAAACAAGCGTTTAAGCCTGCTTTGACGCTTCATGTAATGGGTGGGGATCGCTTGAACCTTACGGGCAGGGGCGTTGTAGAGTTTAGCACCCCTTTGCTTGAGGGAAGCGTCTTGGGGATCGTACTTGGGAGTAAGCGACGGAAGAGCAGGGACGACCATGAACAGTAAATCTCTTTAGATTGAATAAGGCTTGCTTAAAGATGGCTTTAAAATTATAGCACTAAAAAAAGATTTGTCGCTGTTTGGGACGCTTCGTTTTAGGGGTGTGGCTTCCTGTTGGTGTCGTTTGGTAATTCTGTGGGGAAGTGCTTGGGTCATGAGGGGTATTCAAAACAGGCACAAACCCGTTTTGCGCTACATCTGAAGGAATACGGAACTCATCCACATCCAACAATCGGCTTTCTTCCAGACCCACATGATAGCTCCACAAGCCTAAGGGGTAGCGAGTTTTTTCAGGGTAATTTGTGTACGCCCAGGCACGCCAGTAAAAGACATCGTTGGATCCTTCTTTCCAGCCCAAGGGTTCAACGTCCCACGCCATGTTAGCGATTCGAGGGTTCATGCTTTGCCCTTTGCCTAGGGTAATAAAGTGGTAGGCCAAGGCACGGGTGAGTTCTTGATAAAGTGAAATACTGCCTTTTTTAGCGTCCCAGACCAATACATCACTGGCTCTTAAGCCCGTATAGAGCAATCCTGCACGACGCTTAAATAACAGCCGTTGGCTATTGCTCGACCAATCCACGGGGGTGAGTGTTTCAAAAGAAAAGTTTTTAGGTTCGCCTTGATTCACCTTCAATAGGGCTGAACGTCTTTGCAACATGGCTTGTTCATCAAAATAACTTAAATAGGTTCGGGGGTCTTTGCTGTGTTGAACCGTAGGGGGCGTTAAATCCATGGAAGAACGTACAAACGGCCCTTTAGGCAAAGGCACCCAATACAAGGTGCTAAAAGTTTGGCGAACATCAGGCAAAAACAAGACTTCCCCATACACGTACCCTGAAAAATCGGGGGCAATGAGCGGATGCGTGCGACGCAAGTACTCTTCTTCAATCCACCACAAGTCCTGTTCTATAAAGCCCGCAGGGGAGTTATAGGGTTTAAATTGTAGGTCAGCTGGCGCATGGGGAGTGGGTTTGTACGGGATCGCGGCCCAACTTGAGGCAAGCATGGTAAGTAAGCTGAGTAAAACCCCGCATGAAAGGAGGCTTCTGCTTAACTTGTGACACCGTGAATCCATGCGAAAACACCTTTGTGATTGTAGAGCAAGGGTACGTGTGTTTTTCGACGAAACCGCTTTAAGCTGTAATGCCTTCCTTAATTCAGGTTAGCTGAAGGGACTTCCACGACTATAATATAGTCCCGCGTGAAAAATAAGGCTTTTTTAATCGTTTAAAAAACAGACGTTTACAAAGCGTTACAATCACGCAATTTCGACTCCTTGTAAGCCTTTATTAAGATGTAAGACGCGAGTCACACAAACCACTCGCCCCATCTTCTTAATCCCTCTGTTCAAAAAATGTCCCCCGCCGAATGCTCCTTGCTTCTGTGTTCGATTTCGTGCCACCCTCGCCATTTTATGTTGGGCAAGCCTCCCCCCACCTCAAACGGTTTTGGCACGTTATACAGAACGCTCCCTCTCATTTACGCACATGGTTCGATTGCTCCTTTGAGTCAGCGCCTTGAAACAATGAAGCTTCAACCTTCTCCCGCCGCACGGCTCACCCCCCTGCTTAACCAAATTTCCCTCTCTCTATTTTCTCCTCCCTATGATATGCCTATGTCCCCCTGTAGTAGATTTATTTCGCTACAGGTTTTTTTTATGTTTGGGTTGTTTTTAGGGATGCGTTTGGGGTGGGATCCACAAGGGGGCTTGTTTTTTTGGTTTTTCTGACGCCCTCATCGCAGAAGGTTCTGGGAGTTGAAGCGGTTCCACTTGAATCAAGCTAGTGGCCATTAAATAACGCCCTTTTTGAGTCAATACGTCTTGTTGAGCTTGAATATCTAAGCCTTTCGCCACCGTTTGGGCGTGTTCTAAAACGTTGCTAAAGCCATTGGCTTGCCCACTAAGCGAAGTCGCTGAATACGACGGACGCAAGTAAAGGGCTTCTACCACTTCATCAATGCGAGATTCCATGGGCAACCCCAATCGCTGGGCTTCGCTTAAGTAGTCAAAACCTGTTGGGAGTTTGTACAGCCAGCGCAAGGTCTCTACATCTCGCATAGAAATTTGATTGACGCCGATTTGGTGCGTGGGGTACATGATGTCTCGAATATGGTTGCTGTGGCCTAAGCCCAAGGCATGCCCAATTTCATGTAAAATGGTGCGTTTGACTTCTTCGGGATTGTCATAATAATGATGAACGCGACCGTCGCTTAAGCCAATGGAAATTTCAGCGGAATAGATGCGTCCTTTAGGATCCCAAGTATATTCGCAATGCCCTAGGCTTTTTCGGTCTACCCGTCGCCAAACGACGTTGATTTGAGAATCCTGCAAGGTGCCCACCCGATGAAACGTCACCACACCCCCTGAAAGTCGAGACCACAATTCAAAGCCCTGCCAAATCATGTGTTCATAATGCTTGGCTTTATCTTGCTTTTCTTTTTGGTACCAGTGAAAGGGGGCAATGTACACGTGTAACGGAAGACCCGTATATTCCCAACGGATCAGTCCAACGTCTTTGATATTGGCCACAAGGTACGTGTCTAGCATAAAATCTCAAATAGAATGGGGGACGGGAGTGACAATCGTCTTTCCTTGTATTGTATCTAATAATCGGAAAAATGGTGCAGTGTTTCCATTATTAGAAGGAAAGGGCTTTAGGAATTCAACAAAGTCTCGATAAATAAGGAACGTGTTCTCCTTTACGACTTAGGTATTTATTGTGCAGCTGAATGATTCCCTTAAAACATGGTTAATCACCCTAAAATCACAGCTTTTTTTAGGCGGTGTGTTGTTGACCTTGATGATCATACTGCTGTGTTCGTTACCTTCGGCTGAATATGAAGCCTTACGGCAATATATGAAATGGCAACAAAAAACAGAATCTTCCTTGAATGAAGAAACCCTGATTCTGGGTTTGGACGATAAATCGACCGAGTTTTTAAAGAAACGTTTTCACACCAGCACTTTAAACGATGCGTTTTATAAACGTCTGCTCAAAGATTTACAAGCGTTAAAAATAGCGAATGTGGTACTGGTTTTGGCACCAGGGCATACCTATAACACCAAATGGCAAAGTTGGGAAACAGGCCAGCTAAAAATCACCCAAGGCTTTCCTGTTTCAAAACTACTTGAAGGCGATCGCTATATAGGCGACGAACGAATTGGGATTTATGGCCAGGGTGAGTTACGCAACGAAGACCTCAACACAAAGTCCTTAGACAGCCTTTATTTTCCGCTTATCTATGCCCCGCAGGATTATACCGAGTTTACTCTAGCCAAGCAGGCACCGTCTCCCCTGCCGAGCATGGCGATTTCAGGTTTAATGCAACGCTTTAATGCACAAAGCCATTCTAATACAGCTTCATGGTTTGAATCTCAACAAAAAACCCTTTTACATGAAGGCAAGCTCGTAAAGGTACTGCCTAATCGCCTAACTAAAGCAAAAGAGCTTCAAATCAAGGCGGATGATCACGGACGCCTAATGCTACGGTGGTCAAAAAACAGTGGCTATTTTTACGGCGATGTTTTTTCAACACGGCCTGTTACGGATATGATGACCTTGTACCAGCAGTATGACCCTGCCTTGAGATCTAAGCTTAAAGGAAGCACCGTGGTGCTCACGAATCTAACTTCTATAGGGGCGTTGACACAACGAACGGTGTTGCATGAACGGCACCTTGAAGCGGATGTGGTGGCCACTGCGATGGACAACATTCAACAAGGCAAGACCTTGCACAAAGCGCCGATTTGGCATACTTGGGTCGCCATGGCGGTGTTATTTAGCATGAGTTTTTTGCCTCGTTTAGTCATTCGCAAACCGGTTTTCCCGATTATTTTAACTTTAACGAGCATTTCTGTGTATACGTTACTGGCCTGTTTTATACCTCGTGCCTTTAATCTCATTTTTCCTTTTGTAACGCCTCCTGCGGTGGCGGTAATTTCTTTTATTGTGGCGGAATACTATTGGCGCATTGTGGAAGAAAAAAATCTGCGGAACTTGGAATTAAATATGGCTCAATTGGTGTCAAAATCGGTTTTGCGTGAAATCAAAACCAAAAAAACACGTTTGGCGGCGGGGGGCAAACGGATTGATATTAGTAGCATGTTTGTGGATATTCGTAACTTTACCAATCTTTCTGAAAACTTACCGCCTAAAGAAGTAACCGAAATTTTAAACACGTGGTACACCCAGATTGAAGAAATTGCCAATGAATACCGCGGAACAGTAGACAAGTTCATGGGGGACGGGGCCTTAATTATGTTTGGGGCGCCTTTAGAATCCACCCAACATGCGGACATGGCCCTGCGAGCAGGGCGTAAAATGATCGCCGCCAGTGAATCTTTGGCGCTTAAGTGGAAGCAAGAACGAAACATTGACTTTAGTATCGGGGTGGCGGTCAATAGTGGGTATGCGTTTGTGGGCTTTGTGGGTCCTAAAAACAAGTTGGAATACACGGCTATTGGAGACACTGTCAATACAGCGGCTCGCTTGCAAGATCAAACCAAAGTGTTTCATACATGTCTTATTTTTTCAGAAAACACCCTAAAGCATTGCCAAAACATTCACGTGGGTTCTGAATTAAGTAGCTTAGGTAGTATTAAAGTGCGGGGTAAAAACCAGCAGATCCCCATCTACACCTTTGAAGATATGTTTAAGGAAGGCTATACGCAAGCGTCTGTGTTAGCGGAACAGTCGATGCTTCACGCTTCTGAAGGCCTAGAAGCCGGCGTGGTTGAAAAACAAGCACCGGCTCAACCACTTGCCAAAACAAGTTTAACTCTAAGTAAAGCCAACCCTTTTTCTGGCAAATTTAATGTAAACCAAAACACGTCAATAAAGCCTTTAAAGCCGTTATTGCCTCCTCAAGATTCCTAGCTCATTTTTTCAAGACTGGCTTTTAAGGTGTCGGTGTAAGCTTTGAGTTGTTGATTTTCGTCACGGAGTAAAGCAATTTGGGTTTTCAAATCTTCAATTTGCCATTTCACTTGTTCTGGAGACAATGCTTGACGTTGGGACTTCCAGTAGTGGACGATGCTTTTATAGGTAGCCATAAAAATAAGCGTTAAACTAATGGCAGAAAGTAATTTAATGCCCACTAGGATAAAGGCAAAGGGATGTTCCACCCCATAGTAGCTTAGCATGTATTTGGCCAGCAACTCCGCAGAAGGAACGACTTGAGAAAGCTTCACCAATAGCTGATGCTGAAAGAAGTAAAGCGCTTCAAAGGTGGCAAAGAAAAATAGGCCATACACTAGCGTCCATAAGGGATTGTCTTGTTTTTGAGGGAAAGGGTCTGAAGCAGGAGCCGTCATAAAAAATCCTTTATGTTTGATTTCATGGAGGGAGTCACCTTATGATACACTATAAGGGAAAGATGAGGGAAGCAAAACAAATGATGTCATTATGGCAGAGGATAGAAACACCCCAAGCGATTGAAACCATCACGTTTTTTAAAGCCCTTGAAACATGCGATGAAGCTCATTTTTTACAGGCCAGTGAAACGGGCCTACTTGAATTGTTTGTGCCTGAATGGAAACGCATGCGAGGCTCCGCCAATACGCAACACCAAAGCCATGATTTCACCTTGGACGTCCATACGGCTAAAGTCATCACCAAAACACGTCAAACCCATGCCTTTAGAGGGCTTTCTTGTCACTGGCAACGACTTACGACACTTGCCGCTTTTTTTCATGATTTAAGCAAACAAGGCGGGTATGCTTTTCAACGGCTTGAACTTTCTCCAGACCCCTTACATCCATTAAAAGTGTCGGCTGAAATCAAGCGCCATATGGGACGGTGGGGCTTTTCTATGCTTGATATTTTTATTGTGGTGCAATTGGTGAGGTATCATCAAGTGTTTGGACGCTGGATTATACGTGAACATAAAACAGGCCAAGCCCCGACGACTGAATTATTTTACGCGCAAGCCATGACACTGCCTTCTGTTTATTTTTTAAAGGCGTTACTGGCCTTAACCGAAGGGGACATTCGTTCGGTTAAGGCGAACGACGCCATTTTCAACCCCCGTGTAGAAGCACACTTGATTCAGCATGCCAAGCAAGTCGAAGCCTGTATTGAAAGTATTCAGCTAAAACAAAACGACTTTATAAAACAGCACTTGCCTATAGAACGAGAGCCCTTAACGGGCTTACCCCTAGTGCGTGTGGTATTGCCTGAATCGGTGATACAAGAGTATGACACGTCGTGTCAATGTGGATTAGAAGCCTTGGCGTCTTGGATGTTATTCCCGATCGAAGGTTTTGAAACAGGGATTCAAGCCAATACAGCAATGGCCTTGGCGTATTTTATAAAGCCCTATTCTTTTCAAGTCCAACCTGTGGTGAAAAGGCTTTCAGCACTTCAATGGCAGAACTTTTGGGACGCCCCCCCTGCTTTAAACCGTCCTGATCTAGGGTGTTTGAATCCTCTATTTTTCTAGACGTTGGGGTTGTCACCTAAAATGGCATCTTTGTGCTTTAATAAGAATACGTTTAAGTCATGAGGGAACGCCATTCTAATGAAATCTGCCTTACATCATTGTTTAATTGAACAACTATTACCCTTAAAAACCCTTTTCGCTGCTTGCGAATCTTTAAGTGAAACCCAGTGGCAGGACATTATTACACAAGGCTTAAAAATGGAACAGCCGAAGCATCGAGAGCATGGCGATTATGCGGTGAACATCTCTTTTTTGGCACGTTACACGAAGCTCGCTCCTGCGGTGATTGCCACAACACTTCTGCCTCATCTTCACCTTGGTAACTTTAAGGCTACCGCCATTGGAGGGTTTATTAATTTCAAGGCAACGCAAGCGTCTTTACTGGAAGCTCTTTTGCCTACCTTAAAAGGGCTTCAAAAGGCGGGTCAAAATAACAGTATGCAAGGGGAACGTTTGCTTTTAGAGTTTGTTTCCGCAAACCCAACAGGGCCTTTGCATTTGGGGCATGGACGCTGGGCCGCCTTGGGAGACAGCTTGCGCCGTATTTGGCAGCATAATGGGGCAAGCGTGGTGAGCGAATTTTTCGTGAATGATTACGGTCAACAAATGACGAATATGGCCAATAGCGTTTGGTTTAGAGCCTTAGAAGCCTTACAACTTGCCCCATTTCCCACTCCTGTAGAAGGTGAAAAGTTTTTATACTACCCTGGTGAATATGTCAGGAATTTGGCTTTAGAATATTTGGAAGGAGACCACAACACCCAAGCCATTCGCTACTTATTTAATCAAGTGGGGGCCAAGCGCTTAGAAGAATTGCCTTCACAAGAATTGCTTTTTGAACTGCGGAATATGAGCCGAAATGAGATGTTAACGCTTCAGCAAGACTTACTAAAACGCTTTAAAACATCATTTGATATTTGGCAGTTGGAAAGTCATTTGCATCAATCTGGCATGGTTGAAAAAACGTTAGAACGCTTGAAAAGTAAAGGCGTGACGTTTGAAGAAGGCGGTGCGTTGTGGATTAAATCCACTGATGTTGGGGATGATAAAGATCGTGTACTGGTAAAGAGCGATGGTTCTTATACCTACCTAACGGCCGATGTGGCGTATCACGACGATAAATTCAATCGTCCAGAACAGTTTACGTCTATTGTCAACATTTGGGGTGCTGATCATCACGGGTATGTGTCTCGCATTACTGCAGCCATGCAAGCCTTAGGGCATGATTCCAAGCGTTTGGTGATTATTTTAGGTCAGTTGGTGAACTTGGTTGTAGAAGGTGCAAAAACCCGAATGGGCAAACGTAAAACCATGTTGACCTTGGAAGATGTGATTGAAGAAGTCGGAGTGGATGCGGCGCGCTTTTGGCTGGTGTCTCGTTCTGCGGACAGCACCATTGAGTTTGACGTTGATTTAGCCACTTCCGCCAGTGATGAAAACCCCGTGTTTTACACGCAGTACGCCCATGCCAGAGCTTGTGGCATTTTACGAAATGCGTTTAACAACATCGTGGACTTAGAAACCGGCGAAGAGTCACCAGCACGCTTTAATAAAAAAGACTATGACGCCTTTAAGCAAAGCATCACCGCAGAAACATGGGAGACGCTATTGCTTAAGCCTTTGCAAAGCCAGAGCCACGCGTTTAGCAAGGTGCGAGAAACCATCTTGCTGTTGGTGTCTTTTACGGAACGGGTGGAAGACGCGGGGCGTGTGAATGCCCCGCACTTAATTGCGCGTTATGCGCTGGATTTATCCAGTGATTTTCATTCGCTGTATGCCGTGTGTCGGGTCTTGTGTGAAGACCCACAACAGGCGTTGGCTCGTTTATTGTTGGTGGATGTCTTGCGTATGACGCTGGCTCAAGCCTTAGATTTACTCGGTGTTACTGCCCCTGAGCAAATGTAATACCTAATACACCCTAAGCGTCAAAAACTTAGGCGAGGAAAGAACAAGTCGCCCTATGATTCAACTGCTTAATTCACACGGAGCGTTTCTTAGTTCTGAGGAGGCCTTAATTCAAGACGCCTGTTCACGCGCAGGCATCCATATTGGGGCGTGGTCGTTAGAAGACTTGGCGGACGTTGAAGGCGAGACGATTTTGGCATCGCCTAATGTACAAGCCGTAGCGTTAGAAGCGGTAAAAACACCTTTAGCTCAGCTGAAGCGTCGTTTTGGGTACCAGTATGAAGACATTGTCGGATTAACCCCCCAAACCCCTAACCTAGACGGCATTTTAAAAGCTTTTCGCCCTGAACATCACCATGAAGACGATGAAGTAAGAATCATTCTTCACGGAGCAGGCATCTTCGGCTTTGTTCCTCAAGAAGGTGATGCCTTTGAATTGGTCGTCCAAAAAGGCGACTGGATCGTGGTGCCTGCCCTGACGCGTCACTATTTTTACTTGACGGATACCCAAACCATTATCGCCCTTCGGGTGTTTAAAGATTCCCCCAAGTGGGAAGCCATTTATTGAACACAGCGCCCCTTGCGATGGGCTTTCTTTTGCATTACACTATTCTTTGACAAGTTCATGACAAGCACAAACGAGTAGATGATACACTTAGTTTCCGCATTTTCACCTTGTTTTATTATGTTACTGTAATTCCTCCTAAAACAAAGGTTCCTCCATGAATAAGCGTCCGAGTTCTCGTTCTTCTTCAAACGCTAAATCTTATGCAAAACCGCAGGCGAAAAACCGCACGCCGTCTAGCTCAACTGCTCGCCCTGCGGGTGCTTCAGCATCAAGCAGTAAGCCCAAACCTGCCCTAACCCCTCGTGTGGGGGGGGTAAATAAAAACCCTGTAGAACGGCCCCGCTACAGCGATTTTTCTGCAACAGACAAGGCACGTCCAAGCAAGCGTCCTGAAAAAGAAAGCCGTGAAACCCTAGAAAAAAGCCTCCCTGATTTTTCCGATATTGAAGGGGCCCATTACTTGTACGGACGCCATGCCGTTTTAGAATTGTTGCAAGAAAATCCCAAACGGGTGCAAAAATTATATGTGGCCGAACACGCTGGGATTGACAAGCGTTTAGAAACCATTATCACCTTATGTCAAGAAAACGGGATTCGCTGGAACAAGGTCCCTCGCCAAAAAATAGACAACATCGTGCGTTACCATGCGGAAACTTTTGGCGATGATGATGAGGCCTTTAACCCGAGTTCGGCCCAAGGGGTAGCCGCTATGGTGACGGCCCAACCGTTATTGGAATTGGATGAGCTGATTAAACAGGCCAAAAGCTCTTCGACCCAACTGATGATCGCCTTGGATGAAGTCACTGACGGTCGTAATATCGGGGCTATCTTGCGGGTGGCAGATGCCGTAGGCGCCTGTGGCGTGATTTTACCCAAGCACCGAACAGGAGGGCTTTCCCCTTTGGCGTCTAAAACCGCCGTTGGGGCGGATCAACACATCCCGATTGCTCAAGTCACCAATTTGTCGCAAGCGTTAGATACCTTGAAAGGTGCCGGCTATTGGACGGTTGGCACCTTGTGCGAAGCTGTTGAAGATTCGTCTGACGTTCAAGCCTATGACGCCGTCAAATATGATGTGCCGATTGTGTTGATCGTGGGCAGTGAAGACAAGGGTGTGCGTGCCAACATTGCCAAACGTTGCGACTTCAGGGTGACGATTCCCATGTTCGGCAAAGTCGATTCCTTAAATGTTTCTACAGCAACCGCGGTATTGGCTTACGAAATTGTTCAACAACAGCGTCGTTTTTTAGCTAAACTGTTGGCTGAAAAAGAGGCCCTTTCAACGGCGAATTAAAGGAAGTCGTGCCATGATTGTACATGTGCAAAGTGCCGCCATTTGTGGAATTGACGCCCAACGGGTGACGGCTGAATTTGACTTAGGCGGCGGCTTAGCGGAATGCCGCATCGTGGGTTTGCCAGACACCATGGTCAACGAAAGCCGAGACCGCTTGCGTGCTTCAATTCGCAACAGTGGCTTTCAGTTCCCTAATAAACGCGTTACCGTCAATCTCGCTCCAGCGTCTGTGCGAAAAGAAGGCACAGGCTTTGATCTGCCCCTTGCTGTAGGGATTTTAGTGGCCAGTGCCGAGCTTATTTCTACCCCCTTGATTAACGAAGTCTTGTTCTTTGGGGAACTGTCGCTTGAAGGACGTATTCGTCCTGCCCAAGGGGCGTTAGCGGTGGCATTACTGGCCAAAGAATTGGGTTTGCGAGGGGTGGTGTTGAGTCCTGAAAATGCCAAAGAAGCGGCTTTAGTAGAAGATATTGAGATTTACGCCTTGCCTCATTTGCAAGATTTACCCACGTGGCTCGAATCACCCAACGCCTTTTTAAAGTGTGTAAATCATGCGGAATTAATTGCTCAAATGAGCCAAGACCAAGCAGAGGCCTTAACGCCTGTTGATTTTGCCGATGTTAAAGGCCAAGTGCAGGCCAAACGAGCCTTAGAAGTGGCTGTCGCAGGCGGGCATAATCTCTTGATGTCGGGGCCACCAGGGAGTGGGAAGTCGTTGTTGGCGAAAGCCTTATTGGGGATTTTACCCCCGATGGATATGGATGAAATCCTAGAAGTGAGTCGTATTTACAGTGTTTCAGGCTTATTGCCTGAAGAAGGGGGGGTGATTGTACAACGTCCCTTTCGTAGTCCGCACCATTCGGCATCGATGGCAGGGCTTTGCGGAGGCGGTAGCAACCCACGTTCAGGTGAAATCACCCTAGCCCACCGCGGCGTCTTGTTCTTGGATGAGCTGGTCGAATTTCCTCGTCCTGTATTAGAAGTCTTACGTCAGCCTCTTGAAAATGCGGAAATCACCATTAGCCGCGCCAAACAAGCCTATACCTTTCCCGCTCGTTTTATGCTCATTGGGGCGATGAATCCTTGCCCTTGCGGCTACCACGGCGATGAAGGCAATCGATGCACCTGTAGCCCTGCCCATGTGGAGCGTTACCGTGCGAGGCTTTCAGGGCCTTTGTTGGATCGCATTGATGTGCAGTTGACGGTGCGTCGCTTGAGTACGGAAGAATTGTTGTTTAATTCTAACGAAAATACCGTGCCTGTAGAAAGCAGTGCGATGGTTAAAGCTCGTGTCACCCAAGCCAGACACTTGCAGGTGAAGCGGTTTCAAGAACTAGGCGTGTCGCATTTGAAATCGAATGCGGAAATGGGACCGGCTCAAGTCAAAGCCTTCTGTGTGTTGGATGATCCCTGCCAAGCGTTGATGCGAAAGGCGATTGAACGTTTGAATTTGTCGGCGCGGGGGTATGATCGTATGTTACGGCTGGCTCGTACCATTGCGGATTTAGCCGAAAGTGAAGCGATCCAAGTGCCTCACCTCGCGGAAGCCTTGCAGTACCGCAGTATTGTGTAATCCCTAAGTGGTTAAAACCTTCCAGACGTAGTGCAACAAGGGCTGCAGGGAACGTTGAATGCGCCACGGTTCAAGGGTAAATCGCCATAACCATTCCAAGTTTAAGGCTTGCATGAGCTGAGGGGCTCGTTGAATGTGTCCCGCCCATACGTCAAAACTTCCGCCCACGCCCACAAAAATGGTGTCGTCTGCAAAATGAGTGCGAAAGGCCTTAATCCACTCTTCTTGACGCGGTACCCCTAACGCGACTAGCACAACCCTTGGATGCGTCGAGACCATTTCTTGCACGATAGGGAACGCGTCTTCTGGGCTAAAAAAGCCATCTCGCGCAAAAGCCAACGACAAATTCGGGAAACGCGCCAAAAGCGCTTGAGGTAACACGCCCATAACTTCAGGTTTGGCACCCAGTAAGGCGACCCCTCGTGGGCAGTGGGTTTGATTTAAGGTGGCCAATAAAGCCGTAGCGAATTCGATCCCGGGAATACGGGCTTGGCGGAGACCTTGACGCTTTAAGGCCCAAATCACACCTGCTCCATCGGGCAAGGGGAAGTCAGCAGATTTAAGAATCTCACCAAAGGCGGAGGACTGTTCCCCTTTCATGATCATTTCAGGGTTTAGCGTCACCACATGAACCCCTCCTTTTTGAGCGGGGGCATGAAAAGCCTGGTGGACTAAATCTTCGAGGCTTCCCAAACGAATGGAGTAGCCCAGCACGGGGGCCCTTTGGGGAGGATTTGGAAGGGTCTTTTCACTTTCTTGTTCAAACATAGACACTAGCGAAACTCATCCATTTTTTGAGGCGTCAACTTATTCAATCGATCCGCCAAGAACTTACGGGCCTCATGATCCCACACAAACCACAGATGCTTGGCCATGTGCTTGGCTTCAAACTGCTGAGCCAATGGGGAAAGAACGGGCAATTCTACAATACCACGATCCCGTGTTTCAAGCCATAGGGGTTCTTTGTCTTGACGATACAGGGGCTTAGGCTCCACCCACGTTTCTGAAAAGCCGAATTCAAAGGGGATGCCTCGTTCAGCGTAATGTTTTTCTAGTTCGGCTTGTAGTTCGTCTTGCTCATCTACACTGGGGTAGTAACGCAGTTCCATTAAGTCAATAAACTTGGGTAAGTTGTGACGCATCAAGCGACTGGCCAGTTCTTTTAAGAAGGGATCTTGACTCTCTAGGCTCCAATCTTGAATCGCATTCCACAAGTAATGGTCATCCATTCTAAG
Organism: Vampirovibrionales bacterium; assembly: GCA_044358835.1. Classification (GTDB taxonomy): domain Bacteria; phylum Cyanobacteriota; class Vampirovibrionia; order Vampirovibrionales; family JAJTHC01; genus JAJTHC01. Next base: position 236,538 of record JBIKNF010000001.1, read on the forward strand.
GTAGTTTTGCACATGGAGGGCATGGCCGTTGTCGCCTAATTGAAACAACTCTTTGGCAGGGTTGCCTGTAGGAATGCCGTTTCGAATGGCCCACATAAAACGTTGCAAGGTAAAGCCAAGTAGGGCTTCACTGGCTTTGTCAATAGAATGCAAGGCCATTTTATAGGCTTGGTGGCGCCCGAATAAGTAATGTTCAAGGGCGGGCAACCCATCTTCTAACAGCGTAATCACAGGCTTGCCGTCAAGCTTATTTTGAATTTCCAAGCAACTAATCAGGCGGTCACATTCAATTTCACCGTAACGAGTCCCCATAAAATGGCTGTCTCTCAATAAATAATCCAGCCTGTCCATGTCCAACTGACTGGCAATTAAGCCGGCCAAGTAATGCCGTGTTTCTGTGTCATTGCCCACCATAAAGGTGTTTAAGGCTTCTGCAATGTTTTCCACCCCAAAGGTTTTCCATATCGATTGAAGTTGCTCATCTTCTTTTAGAATACGCGGCAGCCAGTAATGATCGTGCGTGAGGCCCGCTTCATGAAGCCCCAAGACGTCTTCTAAGGTGTGTGACAACGGCGGATGCCCAATATCATGGACGAGAATCCCCGTCATTAAAAGCGTTTCCAGCGTAATGCCTGTGTCTAAAAAAGTGGATTTCAAAATTTCCCGAGAAGAACGATCATTCTTAAAATGCGTCATGGCTTGAGACATTAAGAAGGTGGCCCCCAAGCTATGGCTAAAGCGTGTGTGCACCGCACCAGGGAAGACAAATTCCGCCATGCCCATTTGCTTGACGCGGCGCAAGCGTTGAAACGCCAAACTATTCATGGTTTCAAGCAAAATACGATGCACAGGATCCTTGCGGTCAAACTGGAGTAAGCCGTGAATGGGATCCGCCATTTGTAACCATCGCCACCGCATTGAAGAAGTTTCCTTTTCTCTGACTTTTGTTTAGTATAGCATAAGTTTAAGGTCGCTTTCTGTTTGGACTTATTCATACCCCACTAAGCCCCTAAAATAGAGCCTGAAAAGATCGTGTGTTTTTTAAAAACCCGAGGAACGTACTAAACGTGGGCGGGTTCTTGAATCAACAAGGCTGATTCATCCGCATTGACGTCCATATGCAGGACGGTTTCGGGTTCGAGGGTTTGCTTTAAAATGGCCTGAGCCAGCGGATTTTCCACATACTGACGTAAGACTCGCTGAAGAGGCCGAGCCCCGTAAACAGGGTCATACCCACGACGCGCCAACCATTCAATGGCCGCTTCACTTAAGGCCAGTGAAAGGTGTTGACTGCTTAAGCGCACTTGTATTTTGGCCACTTCTTTCAACACAATGGCTTGCAACGTCTGCATGCTAAGGGGTTCAAAAATAATGGTGTCATCCAAACGGTTCAAAAACTCAGGTTTGAAGAATTGACGCACGTCTCGCATGACGGCTTCTTTCACCTCTTCACCCAAGACGGGGCTACCACTGGCGTTAGCCAAACGCGCCTCAATCAAGGCCCCAGCCCCTAAGTTACTCGTCATTAAAATCAAACAATTAGAAAAACTCACCGTTCGCCCCTTGGCATCAGTTAATCGGCCATCATCGAGCAATTGGAGCAAGGTGTTAAACACGTCAGGGTGCGCTTTTTCTACTTCATCCAACAACAAAACGCTATACGGCTTGCGTCGCACCGCTTCAGTGAGTTGCCCCCCTTCATCATGGCCAATATACCCAGGAGGAGACCCCAACATACGGCTGACCGTATGTTTTTCAGCGTATTCGCTCATGTCTAAGCGAATCAGGGCTGAATCGTCATGAAATAAGAACGTGGCAATGGCTTTGGCCACTTCGGTTTTACCTACCCCTGTGGGGCCAAGCAGTAAAAAGCTTCCCATGGGCTTCTGCGGGTCTTTTAATCCGGCCCTTGCACGACGTATCGCGTCAGACAATACGGCAATGGCGGGATCTTGCCCAATGACTTGTTTGGCAATGTACTCTTCAAAGTTCAGCAAGGTTTCGGCTTCTTCGGCCACTAAACGCGTCAAGGGGACTCCCGTCCACTTGGAAACCACTTCAGCAATGTCTTCTGCGTCAATTTGTTCTTTAAGCAAGGTGTTTTTAGTCGCATTTTCTTGTGTGGTGGCATTTAAGGTGTTGAGTTGCTTTTCAAGCTCAGGCAACGTGCCGTACTTGAGTTCAGCGGCTTTGCTTAAATCCGCCTGTTGCTCGGCTTCTTCAATTTGACGTTTACACGCGTTAATGGCTTCTTTAATTTCTTTGACTTGTTGAATGTGGGCTTTTTCACTGGCCCATTGTGCTTGCAAGGTGTCTTGTTCTTTTCTAAGAGACACGAGGGTGTCTTGCAAATCATTCAAACGTTTTTTAGACGCCACGTCTTCTTCTTTTTTTAAGGCTTCTTGTTCAATTTCCAGCTGGCGCAGTTGACGACTGACGACATCAAGCTCTTCAGGCAGGCTGTCAATATCCGTACGTAAGCGACTGGCGGCTTCATCCATCAAGTCAATGGCTTTGTCTGGCAAGAAGCGGTCTTGAATATAGCGTTTTGAAAGAGTCACCGCCGCCACCAAAGCCGCGTCTTTAATCCGCACGCCGTGATGCAACTCGTACTTTTCCTTTAACCCACGTAAAATACTAATGGTGTCTTCCTCACTGGGTTCGTGAACGTGGACAGGCTGAAAGCGACGCTCTAAAGCCGCGTCTTTTTCAATGTATTTACGGTATTCGTTAATAGTGGTGGCGCCAATACAGCGCAGTTCCCCACGGGCCAACTTGGGTTTGAGCAAGTTGCTGGCATCCATGGCACCACCTTCGCCGCCCCCGCCTGCCCCAACGACGGTGTGTAATTCGTCGATGAATAAAATAATCTGCCCCGCAGAAGCTTCCACTTCTTTTAATACATCTTTCAAGCGCTCTTCAAATTCGCCGCGATACTTTGAACCCGCCAAAAGCATGCCCATATCCAACGCAAAGACTTGCTTGTCTTTTAAGCCTTCTGGCACGTCTCCTTTAATGATGCGCTGGGCCAAGCCTTCAACAATAGCGGTTTTCCCAACACCGGGTTCTCCAATAAGCACGGGATTATTTTTGGTACGACGACTTAACACTTGAATGACACGACGAATTTCGTCTTGCCGACCGATGACAGGGTCTAACTTGCCAGAACGGGCTTTTTCTGTAAGATTATGCCCAAAGCGATGCAAGGCACTTTCTTCATTGTTCAACGAGTCAGGGCCGGATTGATGAAACCCTTCCACCAGCGCACTGGCCGTGACACCCAAACGTCGTAACAATTCAGACGCCACGCCCCCTTCATCAAGCAACGCCAGTAAAAGATGTTCAGGGGAAATTAGGGGTTTCCCTACTTGAGTTGCCAAGTTCCAAGCCACCGTTTGAATAACGCCCATGCGGGCAGACACATACAAATTGGCTTGCACAGGTTGATTGAGTCGTGGGCGACTGGCCAGATTTTTGGCCAGCTCCGTAATCACGGCTGGGGACTGCCCCCCCAAGCAATTGAACAGACTTTGGTGAGCCTTCATGCCTTGCCCATGTTCCAGCAATGCCAAAAGTAGGTGCTCGACATCTAATTCACTATGGCGAAACTGTACCGCAATGTCGTGACTGACTTGTAAGAGACGTTGGGCTTCAGGATCGTATCGATTGACGTCAAACATGACGGAACTCCTCATCAAAAGGGGGATTGTTTTGCACTTCCCTATTATAGCTTTTTTTAAACGAGAATGCCTTTTTTTAAGGAAACTTTTAACTTAATCGCTGTTGTTCGCTGTGGTTTTTCGATTTTATGAGGCCATTCAAACGAACTTATACCATTTAAACGACTGAATAGCGTATAGGTGGATTCTAGGAGCCTAGACTCGCAGATGGGTGAAGTGTACATAAACGTACATAAGCACATCGAGAACCTGAGCGACAACGAAGACGCCAGACGCTATTTAATCGTTTATTGGTATTATTCTCCCTCGTCTAAAAAGGTGAACGTAAGTAAACAAAAGGAAAAATGGCCAACAAACAAAGCACTAGCGACCCACGTTAGAGGCCGTCTTGATATTGTTAATCACCGTACTAAGGCGTTTAGACACCATGTTAAAATACATGAGGTTTTTTTGCATATCCATCAATTCATTTTGTAAATTCACCGTGCCGTCGCCTTCGGTGCTCAACATATCGGGCAGTTGGCTCGTGCCCATACGGCTTGAAAGCGATGTTTCCATGACGCTATGCTCTGCCCCTAAAAAGGTTTCAAACTTGTAGTGTTTGGGTTTGTAACCAGGGGTATTGACGTTGGCGATATTTTCGGCCGACGCCTTTTGCATGGTAATTAGGTTACTAAGGTTTTGACTTAAAGGGGCCACGGCGCCGTCTAAATTTATGCCTGAAAATAACATGGGAACTTCCTTTTAAACACGTATTCGCTTACTGCCTGATTCGAATGGCTTGACTGAGCAGTTCATCCATGAGCTTCACCAGTCGCATGTTGGTAATGACTCCAGCGTTAATGCGCATGGAATTATGGACTTCGTCGTATAGATCCACATTAGAACGTTCAAGCGCGCCTTGCATAATCTCAGGCTTTTCTTCTAAAGTAGGGGTGCCTGATTCTTGAGAAGGCAGGAGTTGGTTGCGACTGGTTTTAAGCAATCCGGCGGGGTTACTAAAACGCGCGATGCTGAGTTGCCCAAGGACTTTTTTATAGCCCTTTTCCTTGGTTTTGATGCTGACTTCCCCAGTGGGAGACACCAAAAACTTGTCATACTCTTGCGGAATTTGGAGGCCTTGGCCCACGATATCGCCTTCTTGGGTCACTAAAATGCGGTCGCGATTGAGTCGAAAGCGTCCGTCTTTGGTGTAGGCTTGTGAACCGTCTGAACGGGTGACCATGAAGTAGGCATTGGGGTTTTTTAGGGCAAGATCGAACTCGTTTTGGGTGAGTTCTGCTTGACCCGCGGAAGTGTCGTTTTGTACAGCGCCTTTTAAGGCATTAGGCCCGTCTAGGTAAAGATCAAATCGTTCGGCTTTATAGCCTGTAGTGGTGTAGTTGGCCATGTTTTTAACCACACTGTTAAGGGCATTATAATGCACCAAGCCGTTATTGGCGGCAGATTGAATCAGTCCGATCAGCATAAGCCATCTCCTACAATTTCAGGGAATCGTAAGAGGTTTCGGCATAAAATAAGTTTTATCTAAAAGGTTCGTTTGAATAATGGAGAGGCAAAGGAAGACGATATGCCCAAGATCAAACTACTTGCTTTCCATTTGAATGACGTTTTCCCACTCATCTGAACCGTTAATGATGTCATAATTCAGATCCCCTTCTTGAGCGGAAACTAAGGTCGCTACCGTACAACTGGAAATGACGTTAATGGCGGTTCGCAACATATCTAGAATACGATCAATCGGCCAAAGCAGGGCGATGCCACCAAACAAAGGAGTAAAGCCTTCGCCAATGGAATTAATGACAATGGCCATGGTGATTAAGCCGGCACTCGGCACGCCGGGGGTGGCAATGGAAGCCAAGATTGAAAAGACGACAATGAGAACTTGCGTCCACCAGGTGAGTTCAAGCCCAAAGGCTTGAGCCAAAAATAGCACCGCAATGACTTCAAAAAGAGTGGTGCCTGTTTTGTTAATGCTTGCGCCTGTGGGCAACACAAAGCTAGCGACTTGGTGACTCACGCCCACACGGTTTTCGCAACACGCAATTGAAACAGGCAAAGTGGCAGAACTAGAGGCGGTGCCGAAAGAAACCATGATCGCTTCACTAATGGCGCGGTAAAACTGCAAGAAGTTGACTTTCGCGACCGTCTTTAAAAGCAAGGGGATTAAAATAAAGGTTTGAATCAATAGCCCCATCACCACCACAAGCGTGTAAGGCGCTAAAATCTGAAAAATTTGAGGCCCCGCTTTCGCCACAGAAATATAGGTTAAGCTAAATACCCCAGGAACAGCCAAAATAAACACCCAATCGGTTAATTTCATGGTGGTGGCAAAAATGGATTCAAAAAACGCGATGACCGGACGCCCCGCTTCCCCCACTTTAGACAAAGCCCCTGCAAAGAAAATGGTAAACAACACCAACGGCACCATTTCCGCTTTGGCCAAGGCTTCCATGGGATTGGTGGGAATGAGGTTGAGGAAGAGTTCTTTTAGGCTATAGGCGTTAGCACTAATGTGGCTGACATCCACAGGCGGACGATGAGACAAACTTGCCAAGGCGGAAGTGGGGTCTTGCATCAATGTTTTAAGAGTTTCCCCAGGGTGTAAAAACTGCCCCAAGCCTAACGCAATGAGAGCAGACAGGGTCATCATAATGACGAACCAGCCTAATACGCGACCGCTAAATCGCCCCAAGGAACGACCATCACTGACACTGGTGACACCAACCACAAGGGAACTCACCACAATAGGCACCACTAGCATGCCAATCAGGCGAATAAAGACTTGGCCAATGGTGTCAAAAATCGTGTAAAATACATGAAACTTTGGGCCACTTAAGGCCAGTCCTAAGCTTGCCCCTGCCACAATGGCGAATAGAATATGCCAATGACGCTTTGTGCCTAGACCCAATGCCAACAATGCTAACCACAAAAAACGTTTCATGCCACCCTATACTCCATGCAAAATATCAAACGATACAGTATGTTCCCATCTCAATCCATAAGAATCCCTTGACAAGTGCCTGAAGACACTCGTGTGAACCACCCCATACAAGCCTATAGGGAATCAGATGCTTTTGAAGAACCAGACAAAATAAACAAGTCAATAATTTCAGAAAGTTCATTGGCTTTGCCTTGAAAGTGCTTAATATCGGATTCTATTTTACGAATCATTGTTTTGTATTCTTCAATTTTTTTGATGTTGCTACGCACGGATTCTAACATTTCTGATTGAGCAAACTGAGCTTCAGAAAGCACTTCTTCCATGGCAATGCCCATGGCTTCCATGGTTAAGCGAATGATTTGAGCGCCTGTTTGCTTGGTAACTCCTTCAGGCAAATTGTTGACCAGTGTAATTAACGTACGCACATTATTAGTGTATTCTGTGTCTTGAAAGGGCTTGGATTCCACCAAATGATTTGAGGACATTTGAGGCTTACGAGCCACCACTTCAACAAGGTTGGACTGGGCGACTTCAACATCTATAGAAGTATAATTCAGAGGGGTTGAGATGGTTTGAGAAAGGGATTGTTCGGAGACTTCTTTACTGTAAACGGACTCTAAAAGGGCATCATCCAAATCAATATTTTGAATACCTTCAAGTGAAGGGGCTTCAGAAAGATCGGTGTAGCTGGTGGACATGGGGCACTCTCCTATAGAAAAAAATTAAAGACATAAAGATTTAAAGATTGATACGCACTGTATTGAACGCGTCATGAATCTTGTGATTAAGTATTATTGCAACTATTGTAGCACCCTTCGTTTTTTTTGTCTTGTTTTTTCTTGAATCATCCCTTTAAGGAGGCTTTAGTCCTGTAAAATGGCTTTTAATTGCTCCAACGTCTCTTCAAAGGGGACGTTGTCTTGAATGCCTTGACGCAAAAACGCCATAAGCGGTTCGTGCAGTTTCACCGCGCGATCCAATAGCGGATTCTGACCCGCCACATAAGCCCCCACCGAAAGAAGATCTTCATTTTGCTGATACGTCGCCAATAGACGACGAGCTTCACTGGCCAAAGCCTGATGTTCTGTTCCCGCCAAGATCGTAAACAAACGACTCACCGAAGCCCCCACATCAATCGAAGGAAAGTGGTTGCGTTGTGCCAACTGGCGAGACAAAACGATGTGACCATCCAACAAGCCACGGGTTAAATCGGCGATCGGTTCGTTGAAGTCGTCGCCTTCTACCAACACCGTATAAATCCCGGTGATGCTTCCTTTTTCGCCCATGCCGGTGCGCTCTAACAATTTGGGCATAAAGGCATACACACTGGGGGGGTAGCCCCGCGTGGCTGGCGGTTCCCCTGAAGCCAAGCCCACTTCTCTCAAGGCCATGGCAATTCGCGTCACGCTGTCCATCATCAACAACACTTGCTTGCCTTCATCTCTAAAGTATTCGGCAATGGCGGTGGCCACAAGCCCTGCTTTAATTTTCACTAAAGCCGGCGCTTCAGCAGTGGCCACCACCAGTACACTGCGTTTTAGGCCTTCTTCACCAAGGGAATGTTGAATAAACTCTTTGACTTCACGGCCCCGCTCCCCAATTAAGGCAATCACGTTCAGATCCGCCTTGGCGTTGCGGGCGAGCATCCCAAGCGTGGTGCTTTTGCCCACACCACTGCCCGCAAACACCCCGACTCGTTGCCCGTAACCCAGGGTCAAGGTGCTGTCCCACGCTTTAATACCTGTGGGCAAAATATCGTCGATTTCTTTACGGTACAAGGGGTTAGGTGGCATGGCAGAAGCAGGATAGTCAATCGACGCTTTAGGAAAGCTGGTTTCAGGATTCATGGGCTGGCCGAGACCATCAAGCACATGCCCCAGCAAGTGTGGGCCTACGCCCACTTTAAAGGGTTCGCCCGTGTTCCACACCCTTGCACCGGGATGCAAGGCCTGCATCGAACCCAGCGGCATCAATAATAAATGCCCGTCTTTAAAGCCCACGACTTCGGTTAAAATCGGGTGAAGCCGACTGCCGTCTTCTTCAATTTCGCAAATGTCCCCGAGCTTGGCGTTGGGGCCTTGGGATTCTATCATCAAGCCCACGGTTTTTACCACGCTTCCAAAGGCCACATCGTGATGCCGTTGCCTGTTGGGCAGGGTCATATTCTGAAAGAGGGCTTCATGCGTCATGGGGGAAGTTCCTGTGCTGGACTTTAGATTATATAAGCGCGTTTAAAGGGTATTATATCGAAAATCCACCCAAAACAGGTTGAACATAACGTCAAATGTCGAAATATCCTCTATATAGGGCATGAGCTTCGCGCGTCTTCTCTATCCGAAAATCTGTGCTAAAATAAACAAATCGCTTTTATGTGTAGAAGGAGATCCCCCCCATGGCCAAAGACGCAACCTTTGATGTGGTGTCCGAATTTGACGCCCAAGAACTCACCAACGCGGTCGATCAAGCCAACCGAGACATTCACGCGCGCTTTGATTTAAAAGACACCGCCACTGAACTGGTGCTCAATAAAGAAGACATTACCATTACCACCACCAATGAGTTTACCTTGCAAAACGTCTTACAAATTTTGGAAGAAAAAATCGTCAAACGGGGCTTGAGTCCCTTTTTGTTGGACGCGCAAAGCAACGCCATTGAACATGCCTTGGGGCAGCGCGTGCGCCAAGTGGTGAAACTCAATTCAGGCATTGACAAGGAACTGGCCAAAAAAATCGTGAGTGAAATTAAAGGCACGAAACTCAAGGTGCAAGCGTCGATTCAAGGCGAACAAGTTCGCGTAGCAGGCAAAAACCGCGACGATTTACAAGCCACCATTAGCCATTTAAAACAAAAATCCAGTGAATGGGAAAAGCCCCTGCAGTTTCAAAACTTTAGGTAAAGCCCTTTGGCTCAATAGAAGGACGCGTCTATGTCGGTTATGGCCCCTGCGGTTCCCGTGTTACAAGTGGAATCGCTCTCCATTTCCTTTCCACACCCCCAACACCAAGGATGGGTGCCATTGGTGCAAGGGGTCGACTTTAGCATTGCAGCAGGGGAAATTATGGGGCTTGTGGGTGAAAGCGGATGCGGTAAAAGCCTTACCAGTTTGGCCATTTTAGGGTTACTGCCCCGCCCTGGGCGCATGACGAGTGGGACCATTTCCTTGAACGGGCTTTCGCTTCAATCGTTGGACGCTGAAAGTTACCGTCGCTTGCGAGGCAACGCAATGGCGCTGATCCCGCAAGATCCCTTGTCTGCGTTGAATCCCGTCTACACCATTGGCAACCAGCTTGAAGAAATACTCATTACCCACACCCCGCTCAACAAAGCCCAGCGTCACCAACGCATGCGTGAATTGTTGGATGCCGTTCGCATTTCAAACCCCGAACAACGGCTCAAGGCCTACCCTCACGAATTTTCAGGGGGTATGCGTCAACGGGTGTTGATTGCCATGGCACTGGCTTGCACGCCAAAACTGTTGATTGCGGATGAACCCACCACAGCGTTGGATGTCACCGTACAAGCCGATATTTTAAGCTTGATTCAAGAGCTGTGCCACGAATTCAACATGGCCACCTTACTCATTACGCATGACATGGGCGTGGTGGCCGAAGTGTGCCACAAAGTGGCGGTGATGTACGCAGGGCATTTGGTGGAAACGGCGTTGGTGGAAGACTTATTCGCTTCACCGCGGCACCCTTATACGATAGGCTTGTTGCAGAGTATTCCTCGACCGAATGTCAAGCAGTTACATTCCATTGAAGGGACGCCTCCTTCCATTTTAAGCCTGCCTGAAGAAGGGTGCCGATTTAGGGAGCGTTGCCCACAGGCGGATGCCGTGTTGTGCGCCCGTGCTGAAGCACTGATGTTAAAAGACGCCAGCCCCACGCACCAGACCCGCTGTGTGAAGGCTTAGGGAACACGCCCCAAGAGGCCAAGCCTCCCCTTGGCACACGTGTGGGGTGACAAAAGCCAATTGTTTGCTATAATAAAAGAGTCCCCCCTACACAGAAGGAGCCTCCCCCCCCGATGGTTGATCTTTACCCGCTCATTACGCTTGTCACCTGCGTGATTGTTTCAGGCCTGTTTTATGTCGTTATTGGGCTATTAAACCACCTTTAAGCCCCCGTGGCTCAGCCATGCGCTAGCCAATGGATCCCACATACGCACCACCGCCCCCAGTTCCGCCTAGGCTGGCATAAGGGTTTTGGCTGGACATGATGCTTTCTCGAGTGGAGGCGGCGTATTCTTGGGCTTCTTTACGTTTCGCCAAGATCTTGTCTGCTTGACTTTTTTGCCCCGCCGCCAGAACCTCTTTCAGGTCTTGATTTCCGCCAGCTTGTTCAAACTGTTCTGGGGTGATTGTACCTTTTGCCAGTAACTCTTTTAGTGTTAAACGGGCTTGCAATTTGGCTAAAACTGCGTCAAGGGTGGCTTTAGAAACCCACTGCCCATTGGGCAATTGCACTTTACCTTGCTGTTCTGGTGCGGTGGCGGCCTGTTGATACATCTGCAATAGTTGGGCTTCTGGTACCCACGCCAACCCTGTGGGCATCTGCACGAGGATGTTGCCCTGTCCATCGCTTTGCCCAGCTTGAAGCTTGGGGGTGGCAGGCGCGGTGGGTTGAGTGGGGACTTGAAGCCCTGCGACGCTTACGCTGGGGGCAACCGTCGTGGGCGTGGCTTGGGGTTGGACCAGTGTTTGCGGTTGTTGAACTTGCGGTTGTTGCGGTTGTTGTGGCGGCGATAGCGCAAGCAATCTATTTGCCTCATTAAAAGCCGCACCAACAAACGCGTTAGTCTCTTCAGCATTAGTAGGAGAGGCTTGCGTGGCCCATGCTTGCGTGGGGGGCGTTTGTGGGGCAAACGATTGAACCCCATTGCCCGCAGGGTTTATCCCAAAAGCGTTGGGTTGGGCTGGCACCCCTTGAACACCCTGAACACTTTGAACGCCCTGAACACCTGGCACGGTGGGTGTCCCTGCTAAATACGTTGGGGTGGTGCTTTGCGTACTGATCATGTAAATGTCCTTTGAATGCTTCTGTCAAACGTGTGTGGCGCTTACTTTATACAAACCACTGGCTTTGAAATCCTGTTGAAATGGCGTTATTGGCGGCTCCCCCTCCAAACAGAGGGCTTGCATACAAATCCCCCGCCGTGACGTACCCCGTGGGTTCAAACGGTTTTGGCGAAAACAATGGTGCGTTGCTGACACCAAACAAGGCTTGCCCCATCGGAGAAAGCTGGGTACTACTCAGATCCCCAGGGTTATGCGAATATGACGTGCGATCAAACGAACGCACCGTTCGAGGATCCGCCCCTGAAATCGTAATGGCGGTGGGCACAATGCCGTACGATTCGATCGCATTGGCCTGTTGTAACAATTGGTTGACTTGTGGGTTACTGGTTAAGTTGCCTTGTCCCGCATTCAGGCCGAAGTCCGCATTAAAGGCGGGGCTATAGTTTAGCCAGTAGTCGTTGGCCGTTTGTGAATGCTGTAAAGCCCCAAATACCATGGTCCCGTCGTCCTTTGTCTTGTGTCCTAAATGTTTGTGTGGTGGCGGGTGGTTCTGGACCCCCACAAAAAGATGTTCCAAGAGCATAAAACCCATTGAACCCTGCTTTTGTGCTAGCGATTGTGGAAAAGGACGCTTGATGCTAGAATAAAGGCATGTTTTTACTTGCCCAACGGATTTTAATGGAATGGCCTCGTCGTCTGATTTTTAGAGTTGGACAGGGGATCATGATTTATGTGGCAGCGCTGCAGTGGGTGCCTCAAGGACGGATTCGCTGGCAGGCGACGTTTGAGCAATGCGCCTTAGTGGGGGTGGAATCCATTCCCATGGTGATGATTTTGGCCCTGATTGGCGGAGGCGTTTTGTCGCTTCAATTGTGTCACAACCTTGGTGCTTCAGGGGGGGATGCGTATGTGGGGGCTTTAGTGGCGGTGGCCACCGTGCGAGAAATTGCGCCTATTTTTACCGCTTTAGCCTTAACAGCACGAAACGGGACGGCCATTGCCAGTGAGTTGGCTCACATGAACATTAGCAACCAAGTGGATGCCATGAAAGTCTTGCAAGTTTCGCCAAGCCGTTACTTGGTGTTGCCTCGGGTGTTGGCGTGCTTGTTTATGATGCCTTTACTTTCGGTGATTGCCGCCACCACGGCGATTGTGAGTGCGATGGTGGTAGCCAAAATAGATGTGGACATGCACTATAGTTATTTCATGACGTCGGTGTACCATTATTTGCGACCAGATGATTTATGGCAGATGATTGGAAAAGGCGTCGTGTTTGGAGTGTTACTGGGTATGGTTAGCGTGCAGTTTGGCATGAGCGCCGAAGGCGGTTCGCAGGATGTAGGCTTGGCCGCGATGAAAACCGCCGTGTGGGTTTCAGTCACCGTGTTACTGGCGGATTTGGGCCTGACGTGGATTTTTAGAACCTTGGGCTAGGGGTCGCTCCGTCCACTCATTTAGTGTTTTATAGAAAGCTCTGCAAAAGTTCAAGTCGGATGAAGATTCAAGGAAAAATAAACGGCTTTTGAGGCGTGTAGACCTACTACATAACGAAAAAACGGCTTGTTTTGTTGATTGCTTGCAATCACTCACGCTTCGTGCACAGAAGATTCGCCGAATGGGACTTTCGCAGAGTCTTCTATAGTTGTTTCAAGAGTTTTTTGAACAGTAGGCTAGACGAGGAGCCTAGATGATTTTGTGAAGGAGTGTAGATAGACCTACATGACTGAACAAAATTATCGTAGCGACAAAGTATAGACACTGGACAAGAAATTATTGAAACAACTATATCTATCAAACACTATATAACACAAGCCGCCCCCTATGATCAGGAGGCGACTTGTGAAAACGAAGCATAGCTGAATCCAGCAAACTATCCCATCATGTTCAGTTTGTTCTGAGACATAGCGGGCATCATCTTCGGCGCTAAATTCTTGACTTCTTGATTTTTCGCTTGAAGTTCACTTTGGGCTTTGGCTTTCGCCACTTGTCCTTCCCGCTGAGCTTTTTGGGCTTGAGCGGCTTTCATTTTGGCTTGAGCCATCATGTTAGCGGTATTACCAACCGTGTTCATAAAAGAATCCTCCACCTAAATAGAACCTACAATACTTCTACGACCGCGCTGATGACGGCTGTTGAAGTATTCACAAGGACAATTGTAGCACATGACACATTAGAAGGCAAGCGATTATTACAAAATGAACCGATTAGGTTGAAAAAACGGGCAAACGTAACCAACGTCCTAGCGTGTTTCAGTAACGACCAACAAATGGTAGCCGAATTGGGTTTTAATCGGTTCACTAATTTCACCCACAGGTTGAGTAAACGCGGCTTGATCAAACTCAGGCACCATACGTCCACGACCGAAAAAGCCGAGGTCTCCGCCATTGCGACCCGAAGGACATTTGGAAACGGCTTTGGCCACTTCTTCAAAGGCTTTACCCGCCACAATTTCTTCACGCAAGTTCAGGGCTTGCTCTTCTGAATCCACCAACAAGTGACTGGCACGAACTTCATTAACCATGAATGGATCTCCTTTACCATATTAAACGAAACTCAACACATCATGCTAACTTTACCACAAACAAGGCAAACGCAAGGATCTAAAAGGAGGGGTTTAGGCGTCCAAAGCGTCTTTAACAAGAGCATTCACCGTTTCAGGATTTGCACGCCCTTGGGTGGCTTTCATGGTTTGCCCCACAAAAAAGCCAAACAACTTGTCTTTCCCACTCTTGTACGCGGCCACGTTGTCTGGGTTTTGAGCCACAATGCCCGCGATAATCGCTTTGAGTTCCTCCGCATTGTCGAGCTGTTTAAGCCCCAAGGACTCAATCAACACAGAAGGTAATCCCCCTTTTTCGAGCATCACGGGTAAAAGCTTTTTGGCGATCGCTGAACTCACGTCTTTTTGAGCCGTAAGATTGGCGAGTTCGGCGAGGGCTTCAGGCGTCAAAGCGGTTTCATCGATCGCTTTTTTCTCATTTTTCAGAATCCCTGTAATATCGCCTTGCAAGTAGTTCGACAAGATTTTATACTCACTACTAAAGGCTGTTGCACTCAAGAAGTAATCACCCAATTCTTTAAATTCGGTCAGCACGCTTGCATCATACTCAGAAAGTCCAAAGTCTTTCACCAAGCGGGCTTGACGCTCATGAGGCAGTTCGGGTTGAGACGCACGAATCGCTTCAATCCAGCTTTCTTCAATATGCACAGGGGCAATATCAGGATCAGGAAAATAGCGGTAATCGTGGGCTTCTTCTTTTGAACGCATGGAAACGGTTTCGCCTTTGGCTTCATTCCACAGGCGAGATTCTTGAATGACTTTACCCCCACGTTCTACAATCGCGATTTGACGCTTGACTTCGGCTTCAATCGCCCGTTCAATGGAACGAAAGCTATTCATATTTTTAATTTCCGCTTTCGTGCCGTATTCTGCCTGCCCCCATGGGCGCACACTCACGTTGGCGTCGCATCGCATGGAACCTTCTTCTAAGTTACCGTCGCACACGCCCAAGTAACGCACCATGTTACGAATAAGCATCATGTATTCTTTGGCTTCTTGGGCTGAGCGCATATCGGGTTCAGACACAATTTCCACCAAGGGAGATCCTGCTCGGTTAAAGTCCACCAAAGAATGGGTGGAACCATCCAAGCCAGCTGAACCCACATGAACGAGTTTACCCGCGTCTTCTTCTAAATGGGCGCGTAAGATTCGAACCTTTCGTCCGTTAGAAAGCGTCAGTTCCCCTGGCCCACAAATAGGAAAGTCGAATTGTGAAATTTGATACGCTTTGGGCAAATCAGGGTAAAAATACTGTTTTCGGTCAAACTTGGTGTAACGCGCAATCTCGCAACCTAGTCCCAATCCCACACGAATGGCAGATTCAACCGCTTGGCCATTGAGTACAGGCAACGCACCAGGTAAGGCATGACACACGACGGCGGTGTTTTCATTCGGTTCTGAACCAAAACGATTAGCAGCCGTGCTAAACAATTTGGATGCCGTATTCAACTGAACGTGTACTTCTAGCCCTAAAACCACTTCGTATTTGGGGGTAACGGCAACCGTATTCATGTCAACTTCCTCTTTTTATGGGGGCAAGGCCTTGCCCGTGCTTATGCAGACTTTTATATAAGCATACCATAAAAGTCAAACGCCCGAAACAACATCGGGCGTTTGACGTTAAGCGAATTCCGGTTAAACGTTAGAAAACGGCGGCGTTTATTTCTTTCCAAGTAAGTCTAGAATCAACTGAACGAGCGCCTGAATATCCATGCCTCCTGGCATGGGGGTAGGCGCTGGGGTACTGGGGGTTGTGGGAGCAAGAGAACCCCAATACCCGCCATTGGAACGGTTTTTGGCGGTTTCCACTTCACTGGTATTTTCGTTAAAGCCCGCAACCGTATCAAGCCCAACGTTTTTAGCCACTTGGTTGCCTTGCAACCAGGCTTGCGCGATGCCATTCTGCGTCTTGGAATTGGCGAGTAGACGTTTGAATCCAGCGGCGGCTTCGCCTTTTTTCAAGCTGCCGTCAGCAGTATTGGTACCGTTTGCGTCTAACAACAATAAGGCGGCGGCTTGTTCACGCGCCGACAACAAGCCATCCGATCCAGCAAGACTTTCCCATATGGCTAAGCCGTCTTTGGTCTTAAAGTCAATGTTCAATCCTTCAAGACCGGTAAAGCCTCCGGCTTTCATTACTTGTTCTGGCGTAAGGCCTGGCGCTCCAAGCCAACCCCCCGCAGTAGTTTGAAAATTTTGGACGAACTTTTGAAGTCCCGCCAAGTCTTGAAAATTGTTTTGCTGATTCGGATTCCCCACATAAATGGACGATGTAGGCGAAGTCGTACTTCCAGTTACGTTAATAGGCATAGGTTTTTTCCCCTCGTTTCACTTTTCTAAAACAACGTGTTTCTCCCCAGAAACCTGCTTTAATAAAGTAGGGGATTGGTGCAGAATTACCAAGTTGAAACATATTGTTACAAAATGAAGACACAGAGAAAGTTCAAATGGCTAGGAACCTGATTTTTGCGTATCCCAAAATTGAACAGGCTGTGCTGATTTTTCAAGTAAAGCCCCTTCGGCCATCACCACCACGCCGTTAATGACGGTAAAGTTGACCCAGCCCTTGACGGTTTTATTGTCGTAAGGGCTCCACCCCACCTTTGATTCTATCCACGCATCGGTAATCGTGTGTTGGGCATTTAAATCCACAATCGTAAAATCAGCATCATAACCTAAGGCAATGCGCCCCTTGCCTTTGATGTTAAAAATACGCGCCGCCCCCGCACTGGTCAAATCCACCAAGCGCGCCAAGCTTAAACGTCCTTCATTATAATGGTTTAACATCAGCGGTACCAAAGTTTGCACGCCTGTTAGCCCTGCGGGACTTTGCGGATAAGGCAAGGCCTTTTCTTCACGGGTATGCGGGGCATGATCGCTGCCAATCACATCCACCACGCCACGATTCACGCCCCACCACAAGCCTTCACGATCCGCCTTGCTACGAATGGGGGGATTCATCTGCACCAAGCTTCCCCAGCGTTCATAATCTTCATCGCTCAGCGTCAAATGCTGAGGCGTCACTTCCACCGTGCAAACATCTTTTTGCGTGGCTAAATAAGGCATTTCATCGGCTGAAGTAATGTGTAAGACGTGAATAGGCCGTTTGGTTTCTCGCGCCAAGCGGGTAATGCGCTTGGTGGCAAGTAGGGCAGATTCAGTATCTCTCCACTGCGGATGCAAGCGTGGGTGCAAGTCTCCTTGAGCGTTCAGCCACGCTTTACGCTCTTCTAGGCGAAAATCGTCTTCGGCGTGAATCGCCATGCGACGTTTGCCGTGGCGCAACACCGCACGAATGGTGTCGTCATCTCGCACGAGCAAATCGCCTGTAGATGCCCCCATAAAGAGCTTGACGCCACATACGCCTTGCATCTGCTCAAGCATGGGCAGGTGTTCAATGTTGTCCGCCGCGGAGCCCACGTAAAAGGCGTAATTGCACCACGCGGTTGCTTTGGCACGATCCAACTTGTATTGCATGGCTTCGGTTGTGGTCGTGCTGGGCTTGGTATTAGGCATTTCAAAAATAGTGGTGACCCCACCAGCGACGGCGCCTCGTGTGCCTGATTCGAGGTTTTCTTTGTGGTCTAAGCCCGGTTCTCTGAAATGCACTTGGCTGTCGATAACGCCAGGGAGGGTCGTTAAGCCTTTGCCAGCGATGCGTTTAGTAGCCCCCCAGTTTTTAAGGGACGCTTGAATGGCGACAATTTTACCGTCTAACACCCCCACATCGACTTGTTCGAGTCCGTTGGGGGTGAAGACGTGACTGTCTTCAATAATGAGATCGAGGGCTTGGGCGTTCAGGGCATGTGGATTCGTAAACATGGGGAGCGTCCTTCTTAGGGTTTATAGCTTTGTTTCACAAAGTACAGAAGTTTTTATATTAGTAGGGTACGAGTAATGTTTCATAGGCTTGCCGACAACGCACTAAATGCGAGGCTTCCGAGACATTTTGCGGACGGCAGGAACGGAGATAGGGCGAGGAGGTGGGGATTCAGGGGGGATTTTCAAGGGGGGACGAAGGGGAGGAGAAACGCAATGCGTCCTTCCCCGTCCCCCCTTGAACGCATTTAGAGGTGTCGGAGAACCTTTGTGCGAACAAAGGTCTCTGACAGCACCAGCTAAAAACGAAGCGAGGAATCCATTTCCAAGAATTTCTCTATTCTCGTCTGAAAGTATTCAATTATACGCAATTAAGCTTACCCTAATTTTACCTTTAAAACGTAATCTAGCCAAGACAACAAGGGAAGTAATTTATACGGCTTGGGCAAAAACGCTTGCGCCCCATGAATCAACGCCTTTTCCACATCGTCATGGTTACACGTCGCTAAAAACACGGTGTGCGGGGCCTGTTCTTTTAAGCGAAGTAAGCCCTGCCAAGGGTTTTCATCCTCTACATGAGACTCTTTGCGGGCGGTTTCAATGTAGGGATCCACCACCATGGCCGTGGGCATCCGCTGTTGAATGGCCACAAGCGCATCGCTCACACTGGGCATCACATCCACGTCAATACCGTTCATGCTAATGGTTTGTTCGAGTAAAAAAGCCAGCGCTGCATCCGCTTCCACCACAATGACATAAGGAACAGGTGGCGCGTGCACGTGCATCGTCTGCGCCTCTTCAGGCGTAGAAAATAAGAAACGATCGCTTAAGGTGGCGCTTTCATGCGAAGGGATTTGAGCCAAGGCTTTTAAGGCCAACTGCAAGCCTTTGGAAATAACGGGCGTTAAATGATTAAACGGCGTGACATTGGTATACAATACCCCTGTTCCCACCCGCAAAGAAGGCACGCGCGTAAATAAAGAATCTTGCTTCCAAATAAAAAAGCCCCGGGCCAAATCATCAGGCGACAAGAAATGCCCACAGCTGGCATCCAGTCGCTTGGTCACAATCGGCAAAATGCGCTCCAAACGCTCGGGGGTAGAAAGGACCACAAAGGTATTTTCTTCAATGTGAAACACCCAATCAGGCACATGAAGCATTTGGGCCAGCACCGCGGCACAATGTTGCACCACTTTCATTTTCGCTTCTTGCCCGTAAAGCAAGCCATAGGTATTCAACGAATCAATGTAAAACACCGCAAGCGCCCAGTGTTGTTGGCTGTTGGGGTGAGGCAACGCGTCTGTTGAAGCGTCTGGCAACGCCCCCGTCAGGGACGCAGAAGAGGCTTGTTCAGCGGGGGGGGCAACTTGCACGCCCAAGCCTTGGCGAATACGGCGGTTAAACATCCGTTCAAGCAAATCCGCGTTGGGCTGCCGCGTCAACGGCGATTGATATTGATCCAAGTGACGACGAATATGGGACAACACCCGAATGCACAGCTCTTCGCTGGACATGTTGGTGTCCAACAATTCATCGGCGCCTTGCACCAAGGATTGAATACGATCTTCTTCCACTTCCCCATGACTAAGATTCAAAATAACCGTGCGAAACCCTTCATGCACAGACCATTGACGAATGTGCCGAGTCATTTCTAAGGGAGACAACACCTCTTCTAAGTCTGGGTGAAACAGCGGACTCATCCGTTCAATAAAGGCGTCGTCGCTACTGTGAGAAACGGCTTCTAGTAAGTGGTAGCCAGGGGCATCAATTAAGACGGCATCTGGCAGGGTTTGACAATACACCTGTTGTAACGCTTCCATCGAAGCGGGATGCACCAAACGCACCGCAATGACTTCATCTCCTTGAATGCCTGTGGTAAAGGTATGCAAGTAATGATGATAACTGCCCCATTGGGCGTGGGCATCCTCGTCATTGGCCTGTTTTTCGAGCACTTCAAAGCTTCGTGCCGAAGGCAAAACCGTTTCTTCCACTTCATGGAAGGTAAAGGGCGTTACCACCAGCAGTTCTTGAAGTTTTTGAAAGTGATGAATCGTGGTCACAAAAGGTGAATCCTTTTAAATAGGGTTTATCGCAAATAATCTTCGGGCAAGTGGGGGGCACGTGTTTTTCTTTAAAAAGAAGGATCTTCTTCAGGGGCTTCACCGCTGAGTAAAATACTTTTGCGGTACTGGTTTTGCCTTTCAAGGGTATTCAACGGCACCGTAAACCAAAAGCGAGAGCCCTTGCCCACTTCGCTTTCCACCCCAATTTGGCCACCCATGCGTTGCACAATGGTTTTGGTAATATACAGCCCTAAACCGGATCCTTCCACCTGTTGGGTCATGTGGTTGGCGGTGCGGTAAAACTTGCTAAATAACTTGGCCAACTGCGCTTCATTGATGCCGTCGCCTTGATCGGCCACCACAATTTTGACAAAACGTTGGGGGTCTTCCTTAAAACGTTCGGCGCAAACGGTAATCGTCTTAACTGCAGGGGAATACTTGACGGCGTTGTCCATTAAATTGAGCAACACTTGTTCTAGGCTATCAGGTTCTGCCCAAAGGCTTTCACTGGTTTCAATCCCTTGAAAAATAAAGCGTGTTTCTACTTCAACGCCTTTGCCTTGCAACGCGCCATTGACTTTTGAAATAATATCGCTTAACAACACAGGGCGTGCCTGCGGTTTTTTCTGTTCTTGGCCCAATTTGGAAATAATCAAGATATTTTCCACCATGCGAGAAAGGCGATCCGATTGATCTCGAATGATTTTGATGAATCGGGTTTGCTGATCAGGCGCGAGTTTCGCCCCGTAATGAAGCATCGTGTCCGCAAAACCCCGAATGCTCGTCAACGGCGTGCGAAATTCGTGAGACATGATGGAGACAAAATCATGGTGGGCTTGGGTAAGAGCGACATCTTCTTGAAATGGGCTAATAATGCCTAGAACATGGGGCTTTCCGTCTAGGGTGAGGGCTTCAAGCGTCATTTTATAGCGTTCATTTTTCAATGAACGGCAGGTCAGCGCCAGAGGCAAATTTTCTTGCAACAGGCTGTGCCATTGCCGAGGCTTTTTACCGTTTATGGTGTCTAGCGTAAAAAGGTGATCCAGCAAAACGGCGTTTTCGGTGGGTAAATCGGCGTCTTCGCTGGCTGTAAAGGGTCGTAAAGCCTCATTGACAAACACTGGGGCCGTCAAATCGTCAAAAGCGCTAATAAACACGGGAAAAGACAAGGCATTAAACACTGGGCAGGCTTGTTCTAGGCGTATGGATTGTTCAGGCATAGGACGTTCCCCCAGCTTTGGCTTATTTTCAACAGATCACCATCTACACGCTAGTGTAACACAACTAGTAAGAGTGGTGTTTGCAGTATGGCGTATTTTTCCATCGTCTTGAAGAAATCTTTGGATTTTCTTAATACTCTAAAAAACGATGTCGACGTTCAACCCCGTCGTATAAAAATGGCGTAATTTCCGACACACGAAATAGGCTTTTTTGACACACACTTTTACCGTTTTTTGCTTGATTTTAAGTGTTTTACTGGGGGTGTGAAGGCCTGTTCAAAAAAGCCACTCTTTTTCAGTATACCCTATTTTTAAGGGGCTTGCCTAGTGCCGAAACCCCACGATTTTAACCCCAAGTCAGCTTGCTTAGAGCGTCACTCCTTAGTCCTCTCTTGAAGCAGCAAGAACAGTCGTTTGGCAGAAGGTTCTACAAAAGCCCTTGCAACAAAAACCGTAACACCTTAATGTGATCCTGATAATGTTGGCTCATAAACGTTTGCATCGACGGTAAAAACGCCATTAACGCCCACAGCCCCAGCATGATTTTTAGGGGTGCTGCCACCATAAACACGTTCATTTGAGGCATCAACTTTGAAATATACCCCAACGCCACTTCCACCATAAATAACAAGGCCTGAACAGGCGCCGCCAACATAATCCCCGTACTAAACATGCCCGCAGAAACCACAATCATTCGTTCACTAAACAGGCCCATTTTACCGAGCGCTGGCATTAAATGCAACGGCACCAGTTCAAAACTACTATGTAAACTCAACAACACCCAATGATGAATGCCCAACACCATAAAAAGCACCAAGGCATATTGAGACAACGCATTGCCTAAAATCGGAGCATTCACCCCAGAAGCAGGATCTAAGGCGTTGGCCATGCTTAAGCCCATTTGTTGTGAAAGGCTTTCGCCCGCGATGTGAAAGGCATCCATGACGTATTTCATCACCAGCCCCATCATCAAGCCCAGCGCGAGTTCTTTAAAAATAAAGGGCAGTAAATGCGCTATATCCATCGGCACCCACTGAAGCTGTTGCACCTGCTGAGGCAGCGTCAGGGTTAAATAAAAAATCACCGCCGTACTTAAGGCAAACCACACCCGCAGTTGCATCGGAAACGCCGGATGATTAAAAAACGGCGCCACCATAAACAACCCCGTAATGCGACAAAATACCAAAAACGTGGCAATTAAATGAGGCATGGAAAGCCACTGCACCAAATCACTGCCCAACGCTTGTGCGCCTGTGGTCATGGCTAGCTATTTCCTGTGGCTTGGGCCAGTTCTAGCATGAGCGCGAACATTTTTTGGGTGTGTTGCAACATTTGTTGAAGCATCCACGGGGCCATAAACACCAGCACAAGACCACTGACCAGTAGTTTCGGCACAAACGTCAACGTGGATTCCTGTAATTGCGTGACGGTTTGCACCAGTGAAACAAGAGTCCCCACTAAAAGCCCCGTAATCAATAAAGGCGAAGCAATCAGTAGGGTTGCCCACAACGTTTCTTTCAGTAAGTCTAAAAACAAGGCTTCGTTAATCATGCTTACCTAAACCCCATGACGAGACTTTGTGAAATGAGGTGCCAGCCGTCCACCAGCACGAATAAAATAAGCTTAAAGGGTAAGGCAATCGTCGCAGGAGGCAGAAACATCATGCCCATGGAAACCAAAATCGAAGACACCACAATGTCAATCACAATAAAGGGCAAAAACAACACAAACCCCAGCTGAAACGCCGTTTTGAGTTCTGAAATAATGAAAGACGGCAACAAGACATAAGTCGGTACATCTTTCGTGGTTTTGGGCTTGGGTATTTTGGCCAACTTGGTAAATAAGGCCATGTCTTTTTCAGAGGTTTGCTTGAACATGAAGGTTCGCATGGGTTCACTGGCCTTTTCCAACGCCACTTCAACAGAGATTCGCCCCTTCATAAAGGGGTCAAACGCCACCTTGTTGACTTGTTCAAAGGTGGGGGCCATTACAAAAAAGCTTAAAATCATCGCCAGCGACACAATGACCTGAGACGGCGGTAAGGTGGGCGTCCCTAGGGCTTGACGCACCAGTGAAAGCACAATCACAATGCGGGTAAAGGCGGTGGTCATTACTAAAATGCTGGGCGCTAGTGTTAGCACGGTAAGCAAAATCAGGAGCTGAACCCCTTGGGCCACTTGTTCAGGGCTATTGCTTTTGGCGACGCCCAATTGAAGGGTGGGCAAGGCTAGCCCGGCGGCATCCGCCATGGGCGTGCAAGCCAGCAGAGCGATGAACCCCAGCGCAAATCCCCAATTCCAGTGTTGACGAGCTAGCATGGGACGATTTTCCCTTATTTCTTTCTCTCTTAATGTGTTTCAGTCTAGCGCATTTAGGGGGGGCGAGGGCATAGAAGGGGGTGAAAATACGGCATTCGTTGTATTTTTTGAAGATTGACAGCACCGCTTGATACGCTAGACTAAGAGAATCGAAAGCCCGTGTGGCGGAATCGGTAGACGCTGCGGACTTAAAATCCGTTGTGGCTAACACCACGTGCCAGTTCAAGTCTGGCCACGGGCAAATCCCCTATTTCGTTTGGAGTAGGGGATTTTTTAATGAATGAAGGGTCTTCTTGCTCCCTTTATAGCTGGTGCTGTCGGAGACCTTTGCTTTTTAGCTTTGGCTAGCTCCGTTTTGAGCTGGTGCTTGGGGGTCTTTGCGCCGCCAAAGACTCCCCAAACCCCCAAAGGCGGTTCAAGGGGGGACGGGGAAGGACGCATTGCG